>NZ_JBAGKH010000001.1:0-627476 GCF_036689765.1 Streptomyces poriticola | reverse complement strand
CGCGTGCCAGGCGTACGCCGACTTCCGCGACACCCGAAACCTGCGGGCCACCTCCGGCGGCCGCAGCTCCTGCCCGAACATCTCCGCGGCCTCAAAGCGCACCACTTCACGCTTCGCCCGCCCCGCGGCGGTCAGCCCGCCGCCATCCGCGTACCTCATGACGAGGATGTAGCACCGCCAACGCCGACTGTCACCCCACCCTTTCAACCTCAGCGGCAACAACCACGGATTCGGGCGCACAACCACGGACTCCAGCGGACCGGAAAACCCCTCCCCACCTGCGTAAAAGCAGCTAGAGGAGAGGCTGCGAGCACACGTACTATGTGCTGGCGGGGACGACTCCGGTCCTGGTTCACAATTGCAATGGCGTCTCTATTTATAGGACGCCGAAGGTTGATGACATGGCGCATGAGTTGGAGCGTGGCCCCAACCCGGCATCGCATCAAGATGGCGATGCTTCGGTCTATCTCGGAGAGAAGAGCGTGGCGAAGGAGTACCAGAATCGCGGCTCCTATGCGAATGGGTCAATTCGCTACGATATGCATGAGGACTTCCTCAAGGAATTCTCGGACACCGCATTCCGGTATGACCGTAAGGGGCCTGGAGGTTCCGCGAGAATCGAGTTCGTGATCCCAGTAGGGCGACTTGATCGATTCAACGAGCTTACGCTACGTAGGGTGTGGGAGCCTGGGAATGGGTGACGGCATGGTACGGGTTGACGAAGAGCTGGAAGTGGTCGTGTCTGCGACTACGGCATGGGGGGTCAAGGTGACCACTCGGGATGGAGTGGAGGGGTTTATCGACAACCTTAAAATTCCGTCATGGCTGGCTCGGGAGGAACTGCCAGTGAGCGGCACATCTCTGCTCGTTGTGGTTCTTGACGATGTCCGCAACCCGTTTAGAGGCAGCTTGCTCGATGAGGACATTCAACTCGCTCGCAACGCACGCAGGCGAACATAAGTGACTTCGGTTGCAAGTTCCTATTGATCAGAAACTCATGGGGTTCACTCGTCGAGGATGTAGTGGACATGCCGGGCGCCGAAGTATCCGCGCACGATGTGGGGCTGGCGTTGTCGGCGGTGGAAGAACCGGCGTGTCTCGGCGGCCAGTTCGGCCTGGTTCCTGGCCTGGTGGGCGTGGGGCAGGCTGCGTTTGAGGTCGGCGTTGACGAGCTCGTCCGGGTTCAGCTCGGGTGAGGACGAGGGCAGGAAGTGCAGCTCGACCCGGTCCTTGTGGTCGGCGAGCCAGTCCCGGACGGCCTTCGAGCGGTGGGCCGAGTGCCGGTCGACGACCAGGTGGACCTTCCGGTCGAAGTGCCCGGCGAGCCGGGCAAGGAAGCGGCACATGACCTTCGCGTCGAAAGTCTCGGTGAAAACCATGAAGTGCATCCGGCCGCGGGTGCTGATCGCGGACATCACGTTCACGGAGAAGCGGTTGCCGGTGCGACGGACCACCGGCGTTACGCCTTTGGCGCCCCAGGCGCGGCCGGTGACCTGGTCCGAGCGGATCCCGACCTGGTCAGCGAAGAGAATCTCGCCGTTCTCTGCCTTCGCCCTGGCCCGGATCGCCGGCCAGGTCTCCTCCCGCCAGATACCGGACCGCCTCCGGGTCCTGCTCGACGGCCCGCTTGTCCGGACGCTGGAACGTCAGCCCCCACCGCTTGAGGTACTTGCCTACCCCGGGCTCGGTGAAGCGGACCCCGTACAGCTTGAAGATCAGCTCGCCTATCTGGCCCCGCGTCCACAGCTGACCCGAAAGCCCCAGGTCGGAGGGGATGTGGTCGAGGACCGCCTGCCGCACGGCAGCCTGCTCGGCCTCGGACAGCACCTGGTGCTCGCCTGTGCGGCGGCCTCGCGGCCGGGACAGCAGCGCGTCCCGGCCACCCGCCTGCCACCTCGCCCACCAGTTGTCCACGGCCCTGACAGACACCCTGAACAAGCCCGCGACCTCCGACCTGTCCCGGCCCTCCACCAGCGCGGACACCGCCAGTAGCCGCATAGCCTCCTGCGCGTCCGGCGACCACGTCCGCGCATCCCCCACCAGATCACTCACACACCGACAACGAGCCTGAACCCAAAGCGTTTCGGATCAATAGGCTGGCGCTCCGGGCCACCCCGAGAGAACGGATGTGGGCCGTGCGCGCCAGGCTGCTCGACGAGGGCCGCGACGCGCCCCTCGTCGGCGAACTCCGCCACGCCCCCGCAGCCGGCCTGCTCGGCGTTCTGGCCGACCACTACGACACCGACTCCGCCCGCAGCGAGCTGACCGGCTGGACGGAGGCCCACGGCGATGCGGGCTCCGCTCTTGCGCAACTCCTCGACGCCGTACGGAACATGCCCTTCCGAAGTCGTGCGCAGGTCATGCTCGACACCCTGCTGGTCGCGCTGCCCGAGCCGGAGGGCGAGCGTCTCGTCCGGTCCCTGCGGGACGATTCCCGGCTGGCCCCGTACGCCATCGGCGTCCTGGTCCGGCGCGACCTGCTCTACCCCGACGATCTGACGGACGCCGAGTCCCTGGCCATGGTCGCCGAGGGCATGCTCCAGCTGCTGGAGATCACCGGACCCGACGGTCTTGCCGAGGTCGCACACACCCGTGAGCCCGACCTCCGTGACGCGATCGAGGCCGCCCTGGCCGCGCGACGGCCGGGACGGAAGGCAGGAGAGGGTCATAGCCGTGTCGCCGTGCGGATCAGCCCGGCGAGGGCGAGGGAGCGGCTGTGCGCGGGCCAGGCGATGTAGGTGACGACCGGGGGTGCGTCGGTCAGGGGGACCGCGGTGTGCTCGGCCCATAGCCAGGCGCGGGCGGAGTCGGGGAAGACGGCCACGGTGCGTCCGAGGGCGATCAGCTGCGCCAGCTGCGTCTGGTCGTGGATCTCGGGGCCCGGGCCGGGCGGGTAGGCGCCGTGACGGGACCAGCGGGCGAGCGGCAGGTCGGGGACGTCGCCGACCTCGGCGAGGGTCAGGGTCTTCCGCGCGGCGAGCGGGTGCCTGGCGGGCAGGATGGCGATCTGCCCCTCGGTCAGCAGTTCCTCGCTGTCGAATCCGGCAAGGGTGTTGAACGGCGCGTGCATGAGGGCCACGTCGGCGCGGCCGTCGCGCAGCATCTCTCCCTGCTCACACATACCGCTCGGCAGCACCTCGATCTCGGCGGCGTCGGGCTCGGCCGCGTAGGCCTCAAGAAGCTTCTGCAGCAGCTCGTGCGACGCGGCGGCCTTCACCGCCAGCACCAGGCGGTTGCGGGAGCCGCCCGGGCTGTCGGCGCCGCCGGCGCGGCGGGTGCGGCGAGCGGCAGCGGTGGCCGCGTCGAGGGCTGCGCGGCCCTCGTGCAGCAGGACCTCCCCGGCGCCGGTCAGCGAGACGCCACGGCGGTTGCGTTCCAGCAGACGGACGCCGAGGCGCCGCTCGAGCTGCTGGATCGCCCGGGACAGCGGTGGCTGGGCCATGCCGAGGCGCTCGGCGGCGCGGCCGAAGTGCAGCTCCTCTGCGACGGCCATGAAGTACCTCAACTCGCGGGTCTCCAAAGCTTCCATGGCCCCACCACACCTCCGTGATACCTACCGGGTATGACAGGACACCGTACCGGTGTTGGATGCGCCGCTCGTCCGAGAGTGAACATCGACGGCATGAGCGAAACGAAGATCGCGCTGGTGACCGGCGCGAACAAGGGAATCGGGTACGAGATCGCGACGGGGCTGGGCGCCCTCGGGTACCGCGTGGGCGTGGGAGCCCGCGACGAGACCCGGCGCGAGTCCGCTGTTGAGAAGCTGCGCGCCGCCGGGGCGGACGCCTTCGGGGTGCCCCTGGACGTGACCGGCGACCGGAGCGCCACTGACGCCGCGGAACTGATCGACCGGCAGGCCGGGCGCCTCGACGTCCTGGTCAACAACGCCGGCATCTCAGGAGAAACGGGTCCGGGGTGGGTGCAGGACCCGACCACGCTCGACCTCGACCTGGTGCGCACGGTCGTGGAGACCAACGTCATCGGAGTCATCCGGGTGACCAACGCGATGCTGCCGCTGCTGCGGCACTCGGCGTCGCCACGCATCGTCAACGTCTCCAGTGCCGTCGCCTCCCTGACCCGGCAGGCGGACCCGGACATCGAGATCGGCCCGGTCATGGCGGCCTACTCGCCGTCGAAGTCGTTCCTCAACGCGGTCACCGTGCAGTACGCCCGG
Source organism: Streptomyces poriticola (assembly GCF_036689765.1). Taxonomy (NCBI): domain Bacteria; kingdom Bacillati; phylum Actinomycetota; class Actinomycetes; order Kitasatosporales; family Streptomycetaceae; genus Streptomyces; species Streptomyces poriticola. The sequence continues at coordinate 623,302 of NZ_JBAGKH010000001.1, read as the reverse complement.
CAGTTCGCCGGAACGAAGATCCTGATCAACGCTGCCTGCCCGGGCCTGGTCGCGACCGACTTCACCGGCTTCCAGGGAGCGCGCACTCCCGAGCAGGGCGCAGCCACACCGATCCGCCTCGCCACGCTGCCCGACGGCGGCCCGACCGGTTCGTTCTTCGAGGACGACGGCGTCATCCCCTGGTGAACCCGAACCAGTCGTGATCAGGCCGGCCGCAGCCTCGCCCCGCACGCCGAGGTGGGGCGCGTGACCCCGGGATGCCGCCACTCGTGCACTTCCCAGCCCGTGCCGCTTTCGCCGCCGAGGACGGTTCACCCGTCCAGCGCCATCCGGACCGGGCCGGGCCGTCCCCCAGAGGCGATCGGCGCGGGGGTGCCGGCCTGCCGGATGCGCCGTCGAGGGTGGCCCGAGGCCCCCGCGCGCCGTGCCCCTCGCCCCGGCGCGGCCGAGGGGCACTTCGGTCGGCTCCCCCTCCTCACGGGTGCCGTCACCGCCGTGCCGGCGCAGACGGTGGCAACAGCTTCGACGGGACATGCGCCACACCGTCACCCGAAACAGCCCCCCGGGGTCCGGGCGGCTTCCGACAGCGACAGCGGCAACCGGTACGACTACTTCGTCACCAGCGACATTCCCGCCAGCCGGGAGAGCGCCTACCTGGTCGGCCTCTACCAGCCTCCCTCGGACCACCGGGTGGTCGGGCTGGGCCGGATGCGCGCGGCGGGCGAGCCGCCCTCGGAGATCACGCTGCTGCCTCTCGGCGACGACCTGGTCCAAGGCGTCGGCAGCAGCAACGAATCAGGCGCCCGCGACGAGATCCAGGAGGATCTGGGGAAGGTGACCTTTGACTCGCTGTACGGCCGTCTCCCCGGGGACACGTCGGCATCGGAGCCGATGTGGCCGTCGCTCGCCGACCGCGATCTGGTCGGCAGCCGCAGCCATGGGGACGGGATCCCGGACCGCCAGGCGATCCCCACCTGGGACACCGACACCTCTCCGGTCGAACTGGTGGACCTCGACGCCGCGATGAGCTGCGACCCGACCGCGACCATATGCGCGACCGCCTACGACGGACTGCACCCCAACAAGGTGGGCGAGGTCCGCATCGCCCAGAGATTCAGCGCCGTCCTGCACGAGGAGTTCGGGATGGGCTCGGAGGCGCTCGTGCCCCCGTTGCCCGGCAGCGATTCCGATCGATCGGTGACCACCCCGACCGGCCTGGAGTTCGACGGCACCCGGCAGGGCGTGACCGTGACCCGGCCCAAGGTCTTCGGCGCCCACGGCTACGACGTGCAGTGGCGCGATGTCACCGACGACAGCGCGGCCGACTGGCAGGACTCCCTCCCCGGCGCCGAGTCCAACCGGTGGGACCTCAGCCGGCAGTTCACCAACCAGCCGTGGAGCGGCCACACCTACGAGGTCGGAGTGCGCTCGGTCGCCGGCGACGTGGAGTCGTCGTGGTCGGATCCGGTCAGCGGAGTGGCCCGGCCCACCACCGCCCCGCCCCCCGCGGACATCCTCGTCGCCGCCGGTGAGGGCTCGGTCGACGTGCGCTGGACGGCGCCGCCCGCAGGACCGCACACCGGCTCCATCACCCGGTACGCGCTGTGGATCTGGGACGAGGACACCCCGTTGGTGCACTCCCGTGTCATCGGCTACCCGGCGTCGGCACGCACCACCCATGTCACCGGGCTGACGCCGGGCCATCGCTACCGGGTGTTCATGTGCACCTGGAAGGCCTCCGGCGAGGGTAAACCCCGCGTCGCCGGCACCGTGCTGATCCCGGACTGACCGCTCACCACCCGCACCAACGGTCCTGCACCAGGACCGCACCGACCGCGGCGGCCGGCACAGCCCCGACCGGCCCCCGGCAGCCTCTGCCGGAACCCCCCCCGGAACCGCAACCGGTTCCGGGGACGAGGCCGCGGGACCCGCGCGGACCCCGACGGACCCGACCGGACCCGACCCCACCGCATCGGCTCAGTGCAGCCGCGAGTCCGGCCAGCTGTGTGAGAGCGGCTGAGTGTGCCTTCGCGGCCGGTGCCGCCCGGTGCCGCCCCCTGCCGGTGCCGGCTACCGGCTCGACGGCTTGCCCGGGGACTCCGCGTCCGGCGTCTGTCCGGCTGTGGCGGAGCAGCCGCCGAGCAGCGTTGCGGTCCGCAGGGGTATCCGGTGTCCGACCGGGGAGTCGTGGAGCGCCGGCAGCGGGTCCTGGTTCGTCGGCGACCGCGTCTCAGTCTCGGGCTCAACCCTCTTTGCGCCACGCCTCGAATCCCCTCCGAACTGCGGGAGACGCAGCTCGGAGGGGATGGGTCGATGTGCCGGGAGGACGTTACTCCGTGCCGCCGCGCGACAAGGTGACGAAGCGGGCCGGGGACGGGATGCCGCTGGTGTCGACCACGACGAGCATGTAGCTGCCGGGGGGTGCCACCGCCGAGGACTCGGGCGTCCGGATCTGGATGGTCCAGCGCTCGTAGGCGGTGGATTCCTGGGCGGTGGTACGCAGCCAGACGTAGCGCTGGTCCATGTTGTTGCCGTGGGTGGTCGCACCGAACCGGATGAGTGCCACCCGGGACTGGGCGTCGAGGCCGGCGCCACGGGCCTGGAGCCCGACCTCCGTGTCGTAGTCGAGAGTGGTCCAGGGCGTGTCGGCGCCGGCCACTGCGGTGATGGCGGGGCGGGGACCGCGCCACAGGTACGGGGGGTAGTAGCGCTCGGCGGTGGTGTGCTCGTCGAACAGGGACTCCTCGGTGTCGGGGTCCAGGGAGAACCCGCCCGTGCTGCCCGCCTTGAGCACGGTCCCGTCGGGCTGGAGCAGCGCCGTCGAGTGGTAGCGCCGGTCGGTGAGCGCGGAGGCGGCGGGCCTGAAGGTCTCGGTGGCCGGGTCGAAGATCTCGGAGGCGAGGACCGGCACCTTGTTCATGTCACCCCAGCCCTGTTCCGACCCGCCGCTCACCAGGACCGTGCCGTCGGCCATGAGGGTCGAGTCGCACAGCACCCGTGGGTGGGTCATGCCGCCGACCCGCCGCCAGCCCTTCTGGCGGTTCAGGGGCTGGTGCACGTCGACGTCCAGGATCTCCGCGGTGGCCGTGGCCTTCTGCTCGAAGGTGAGGTCGCGGTGGTTCACCTGGTCCTCGTGCTGGCCTCCGACGGCCAGGATGCGGTGCCGGGGCGCGCCCGGCCGGAGCGGGAGCAGCACGTTCGAGCCGTACGTGGGGTAGCTGCGGGATCCCTTCCCGCGCATGGTGTAGACGGCGGGCGCCATCACCAGCGGGGCGTCCATGGTCTCGTCGTACTGGTAGAGCCAGGCGCGGTTGCTCTCGACCATGGCGACCAGCGGCAGCGACGTGGCCGTCTTGCCGGGGAGGACGAAGAGGTTGGGGTAGGTGGCCAGCCTGTCCTGCGACGAGAGCAGTGCGTGGTTGATCAGCGGTTCCGCCTCGCTCAGCGGAGTCAGTGTGCCGTCCGCGGGGTTGTAGACCTGGTAGTTGTTGTTGATCCGGTTCCAGTAGCCGTCGGGACCGCTGTCCTTGGAGGGCTTGCGCTCGGGGACGGTGGTGCTGCCGCCGGCGATCAGCATCCGGCCGTCGGGCATGGTGGCGACGGTCGGGTACCAGCGGTGGAGGTCCATGGAGACCGGCACCTTGCTCCAGCCGTTCGCCGCGTCGGCGTCGTACAGGTGGAGGCCCTTGGAGTCGTCGAGACCCGGGCGGCTCGGGTCGAGGTGTCCCCCCGCGACGAGCAGTCTGCCGTCCGGCAGGTGGGCCTGGCCTCCGCAGAAGATGTTCTTCGGTTCGACGCCGCCGGTCATGAGCCGTTTGCGGGTCTTCAGTGTGTCGAGGTCGAGGGCGCGGGCTTCGAGAGCACCCATGTGGAACGACTGCCACAGCCACTTGCCCGGCCGGTCGGGGTTGGGGATCGGATTGCCGTCCCCGTCCATGTCACGCGACGGGGACCACATGACGACCTCGGCCCCGTCGCCCTTGCGGACCAGTGCGGCGTGGACCGCCACGATCTCCAGGTCCAGCGGCTGGAGGTCGCGGTCCGCTCCGAACCAGCGCCCGCCGGCAGGTTCGATCCAGACGTCCACCATCGTGGTGGCCCGGAGCGTCCGGATCTCCAGCCGGTCGGCCGGGACTCCGGGGGAGCCCAGCCGGCGCGGGGTCACCCAGAGGTCGCTGGTGCCGGTGCCGGCAGCGCGCAGGGTGACGGTGCTGTTCGCGGCCTCGTCGGGTGCCGTGCCGATCCGGGTGTGCCCGGTGGTGCTGGTGACGCGGATCTCGGTCGCGCCGGCCCGGTCGGCCCGGTCGGCCTGGTCGGCAGGCCCGGCGGGCGCGGGGATGCGCAGAGGCACGCGTACGGGCGCGCCGCGGCCGTTCTCGTCGAGCTTCAGATGGATCCAGCGCCGTCCGTTCAGGATGTCCGGCCCGGCGATGTCGAGGGGTTCGAGGGGCCCGGCGGCGCTTGCCCGGGGTGCGGTTCCGAGGAGCAGTCCGGAGGTCGTCGCCGACAGCGCTCCGGCCAGTAGCGCTCGCCGTCCCACCGGGCCGGCGTACGGAATTTCGCGGGAAGTACTTTCTTCGGCCGGCCGGGATGATTGTGCCATCACAAACCTCGCAATCCGAGTCGATTCGTTCGGTGATTTCGACTGCACGCTAGCAGGAATGTGATCGACTTTCGGATGCGAGAACTTGCATGTCAGAGCGGTGCGCATAGATGTGACGAGCGCCGAAAGGAAACGTTTCCGCGCGACTTCGCAGGGAAATTCGACGGGTCGGAAAAATGGTATCGAGGGTTTTTCGGTGGTCCGCTGCCGATCTGCGGGGCTCTACGGGTGAGTCGAGTGCGCATTCGAATGAATCGAACATGCGATGCATCGTTCGGCCTATCGGAGGTCAAGGGATGGTGGACGAAGCCGTGGCGGGCGGAATGCCGCACGGCGAACACGACTCGACTGACCCAGGAGGCTGCGTGACCACTCAACTCATGCGGATCGACTTCGACAAGGAGACCGGGATCGGACCCGAGGAGCGGTCCGGGACGTTCCGTCCCGAGGAGAAGAAGTTCATGGAGGACCTACAGGGAAACATTCTGAAGAGTCATGGACGGGACCACAGCCGCCATCTCTTCATCCGGTTCCACAGAGACAGGGCCGAGGAGGGCAGGGCCTGGTTGGAGGCCATGAGCAGACGGGTGACCTCGGCCATGGCCCAGTGGGACCAGGCGGCCAAGCGCTCCCAGATCTTCGCAGCCGCGCGGGAACAGGCGGATCCGGAGGCGTATCTGAGCATCGAACTGGCCGCCAACCAGAGCGCCCCCTTCGTCGGCCTGATGCTGTCCTTCAAGGGCTACGAGACCCTCGGATACGCCACCCCGTCGGCCGACAAGTCCTTCAAGGCCGGTGCTCGGAACAAGGAGATCTGCCAGAAGCTCGGGGATCGCCCCGAGTCGGACTGGGAGAAGGAGTTCCGGGAGGACCTGCACGCCCTGGTCATCGTTGCGGACGACAGTCCCGATGTGGTGACGGGTATGGCGGGTACGATCCGCGACTCCGTGGAGAAAGGCCTCGACCCGGTGGGCAAGGTCGTCCACGAGGAAACCGGAAAGGTGCTCCGACTGCGGCCCAACGGCCCGGTGCGAGAGCATTTCGGCTTCGCCGACGGTGTCAGCGAACCGCTCTTCCTCACCAAGGACATCAAGAAGGCCCAGAAACGGGACGGGACGAGCAGGTGGGATCCCGCAGCTCCGCTCAAACTCGTCCTGGCCGAGGACCCGGTGACTCCGAAGGGGGAACCCCTCTCGAGCAACGGGACGACCGGCTACGGCTCCTACGTCGTCTACCGCAAACTGGAGCAGAACCTCACCCGCTTCAACCAGCAGCGCCTCAAGCTGGCACGAGAACTCGCCAAGGCGGACGGCCGCAAGCAGCCGCACGAGGGCGATCTCGAGCTCGCGGGCGCGTACATGGTCGGCCGCTTCCGGAACGGCATGCCGGTCGGCGAACCCGCGACCGCGAACGGGGTCGACGCCCCGATCCCCAATGACTTCGACTACCTGCACGACAAGAAGGGCGCGATGTGCCCGTTCCAGGCGCACACCCGCAAGACCAACCCCCGCGGCGACACCAAGTGGCGGTTCGGCACGGATCTGAAGGAGGAGCGGCTCCGCCGGATCACGCGCCGCGCCATCAGCTATGAGCAGAAGACCTCCTCGGGTGAGAAGAAGGTGGGGCTGCTGTTCCTGTGCGCCCAGAGCAACATCGCCGATCAGTTCGAGTTCATGCAGCAGAGCTGGTGCAACAACGACACCTTTCTCGTCGGTGGGAAGCAGGGCGAACTCAAGACGGGGCAGGATCCGGTCGTCGGCCAGGGCCACACCGGTACCAAGCACCACTGGCCGAAGAAGTACGGGGTGGCGGGCGCCACGTTCACGGAGGGCATCGAGGAGTCGGTGACCATGCGTGGCGGCGAGTACTTCTTCGTGCCCAGCATCCCGTTCCTCAAGAACGCGAAGACAGTGGGGCGTTGACGGCCCATCGAGGGGTCGTGGACGGTCGTAGACCCATGAGGCACTGATCCGGTTCTGTGGCGGGCGTCGGACGCCGCCCGCCACAGAACCCCGCCGGGACCCAGCGGGGGCAGTCAGGGGAAGGGACTGACGCAGCGCTGACGCGCCTACGGGAACGGGGGGAGACGAGCGGGTACGAGAGCGCCCTGGAGAAGCGCGTCCAGACCGGGGAGACCACCTACCGCATCGACGGTCGTCGACGACGACGCCGGGCGCGTCCTGCTCCAGCGGCGGAGTGACAACGGCATGTGGGCGCTGCCGGGCGGGGCCATGCAGTTCGGGGAATCCCTGCCGGACTATGCCATCCGGAAGACACGCGAGGCCACATGGACGAGGAACCATCCCTGCACGCGCGGGGAGCAGCGCATGGGCGAGCAACGCGCCCTTGAGGAGTGGGGACCATCCCCGCGCGTGCGGGGAGCAGAAGGACGCGCTGACCTTCCTGGACCTCGAGCAGGGACCATCCCCGCGCGTGCGGGGAGTAGAGCAGGTACAGGACCGTCGCCAGCTTGTCGTTGGGACCATCCCCGCGCGTGCGGGGAGTAGTTCCGCATAAGGCCGGTGGGCAGGTGCCCCACGGGACCATCCCCGCGCGTGCGGGGAGTAGGTCCGGCAGATCCGCCGGCTCATGCCGCGCTCGGGACCATCCCCGCGCGTGCGGGGAGCAGCACGCGTACCTGAGGGCCCAGCGCGCCGCCCGGGGACCATCCCCGCGCGTGCGGGGAGCAGGACGACGTGATGAACCGAAAGATCGTTCTGTGGGGACCATCCCCGCGCGTGCGGGGAGCAGTTCCTGGAGGCATGGGGGCGGCCGGGCGGTCAGGGGACCATCCCCGCGCGTGCGGGGAGCAGCGCAGCGCCCGCACGGCGTCGTCGAGCGCCTCGGGACCATCCCCGCGCGTGCGGGGAGCAGTTGACGAGCAGTTTTTCGCGTGCTTCGTCGCTGGGACCATCCCCGCGCGTGCGGGGAGCAGATGGAACCTACGCGGCAACCAACAGCGGTGAGGGGACCATCCCCGCGCGTGCGGGGAGCAGTTTACCGGAATCGGCTGATTGGGGTCGTAGTCGGGACCATCCCCGCGCGTGCGGGGAGCAGCGACGAATACCTGACCCCCTCGGGGCCGGTCGGGGACCATCCCCGCGCGTGCGGGGAGCAGAACGTCCCTCATGGCAAAGGGGACGATCGGCGGGGACCATCCCCGCGCGTGCGGGGAGCAGGCTGTGTGACCTGGGAATTTACCGCCGCGAGGTGGTGTTTTCTCTGACTTTCACAGAAACCGACACTTCGGAAGATTTCTACCAAACCGTGAGTGTGTAGCGGTGAGTTGCTCGACGTCGGGATGGGCGTGCGGCACCGGGCTGGAGCTCATGATCGAGCTGGTCTGCAGAGCCTCCTCGGGTGTGTCTCGTGGGTGAGGTGAGTGTCTGACATGGAGGCAAAGGTGTCATCGTAGGCGATCTGCTGAGCGCTGGCGGTGTGCCGTCCGCCTTTTCATTGGTTTTTGCGCTCCTTTTTCAACTTGCCTGCGCGGGCGCCCGTTTCGCCTGTAGTGATCTGCTATGGCGTTGGAGGGGACAGCCCGTGCGGGGCTGAGGGCGCGGCTTGGCGGGCCGGTGTTGTCGGTGTGGGCGAAGCACGAGCGGGGCACGGACGGCTGGCTGCCGTTGTGGCGGCACATGGAGGACAGTGCTGCGGTAGCGGGGCGCCTGTGGGATGAGTGGCTGCCTCGTTCGGTACGGCGGTTGGTCGGTGACGTGCTGCCCGAGGGCGAAGCGGACGGGCGGCGGCTCGTCGTGTGGCTGGCGGGGATTCATGACGTAGGGAAGGCGACGCCGGCGTTCGCCTGCCAGGTCGAGGGACTGGCGCAGGCCATGCGGGACCGGGGTCTGGAGATGCGGTCGCGAGAGGCCATGGGGGCGGAGCGGCGTCTGGTTCCGCATGGGCTGGCGGGGCAGGTGCTGCTGGGGGCGTGGCTGGAGGAGCGGTTCGGCTTCGGGGTGAAGCAGGCGGGGCAGTTCTCGGTGGTGGTGGGCGGGCATCACGGTGTTCCGCCGGAGCACGGGCAGATCGCTGCTGTGGAGGGACGGTCTCATCTGCTGTGGACGCCGGGGCGGAGCGAGCCGCTGTGGCGGCGGGTGCAGGCCGAGCTTCTGGACGCGTGTGCGGATGTTTTAGGGGTGCGGGGACGGCTGGGAGCGTGGCGGGCGGTGAAGCTGCCGCAGCCGGTGCAGGTGCTGCTGACGGCCGTGGTGATCGTGTCGGACTGGATGGCCAGTAGCCCGGAGCTGTTTCCGTACTTTCCTGAGGACGTTCCTCGTAGCGGCGAAGAGCGTCTGGCGGCGGCCTGGAAGGGACTGGATCTGCCGGGGCCGTGGCAGCCGACGGTTCCGGCCGGGCCGGTGGAGGAGTTGTTCGCGTCCCGTTTCGAGCTTCCGCCCGGGGCGTCCGTGCGGCCGGTGCAGGAAGCGGCCGTGGAACTGGCCCGGCAGGTCGATGAGCCGGGGCTGATGGTGATCGAGGCGCCGATGGGGGAGGGGAAGACGGAGGCCGCGCTGGCCGTGGCGGAGATCTTCGCGTCGCGGGCCGGAGCGGGCGGGGTGTTCTTCGCGCTGCCGACGATGGCGACCGGAAACGCGATGTTTCCTCGCCTGCTGAAGTGGCTGGACCGGCTTCCGGTGTCCGGTGAGGGGCGGTACTCGGTGCTGCTGGCGCATTCCAAGGCCGCGTTGAACGAGGACTTCACCGATCTGATGCGTGGCAGGCGGATCCAGGCGCTCGACCTCGACGGGGATGCCGGGCGGGCGCCGTCCGCTGCCGGTGGTGCGGGGCGGGCGTCTGCGGAGCTGGTGGCACATGCCTGGCTGCGAGGGCGGAAGAAGTCGATGCTGTCGTCGTTCGTGGCGGGCACTGTCGACCAGCTGCTGTTCGCGGGGCTGAAGAGCCGCCATCTGGCGCTGCGGCACCTGGCGTTGGCGGGCAAGGTCGTCGTGATCGACGAGGCGCACGCCTATGACACCTATATGGGCATGTACCTGGACCGGGTGCTGTCGTGGCTGGGTGCGTACCGGGTTCCGGTGGTGGTGCTGTCGGCGACGCTGCCCGCCGGGCGCCGCCGGGAACTGGTCGCGGCGTATTCCGGCCGGACTGCGGGTCCGGACGGGGAGGGCGGGTTCGATGCCATCGCCGACAGGGGGGACTATCCGCTGCTGACGGCCGTCGCACCGGGCGGGACGCCTCTGCTGCGCCGCCCGGGCGCCTCCGGACGCGGGACACCGGTGATCGTGGAGCGCCTGGAGGACGCCCCGGAGGCGGTGGTGGGGCGCCTGGAGGAGGAGTTGGCCGGCGGTGGTTGTGTGCTGGTGGTCCGCAACACGGTGCGTCGGGTGCTGGAGACCGCGGTGGTGCTGCGGGAGCGGTTCGGGCCGGAGCGGGTCACCGTGGCACACTCCTGCTTCCTCGACGTCGACCGGGCCGTGAACGACGCGGCCCTCCTCACCCGGTTCGGGCCGCCCGGCGAGGCCACCGCCCGGCCGGAAGGGACGCACATCGTCGTGGCCAGCCAGGTCGCCGAGCAGTCCCTCGATGTCGACTTCGACCTGCTCGTCACCGACCTGGCCCCTGTGGACCTGATGCTGCAGCGGATGGGCCGTCTGCACCGGCACCTGCGCGGCGGGACGGGACAGGCCGAGCGGCCGGCCCGGCTCCGCACGGCCCGCTGCCTGGTCACCGGGGCGGACTGGACCGCTTCGGTTCCCCGGCCGGCGCGCGGCTCGGTCGCGGTGTACGGGGCGTACGCGCTGCTGCGGTCCGCGGCCGTCCTGATGCCTCACCTCGATGACGGCCCGGAGCGCCCGGTGCGGATGCCGGCCGACATCAGCCGGCTGGTGCAGGTCGCCTACGCGGACACGGCCAAGGTGCCGGCCGGGTGGGAGACGGTATGGGAGGAGGCCAGGCTCCGGCACGAGGCTCACCGGGCGGACCAGGCGGAGCGTGCCGCGGTGTTCCGGCTGGGTGCGGCGGGTCGGCCGGGACGGCCGCTGTTCGGCTGGGTCGCGGCCGGCGTCGGTGACGCGGACGACACCCGGCAGGGCCGGGCGCAGGTCCGTGACAGCCGCGAGAGCCTGGAGGTCGTCGTGGTCCGGCGGCGGCAGGACGGGACGCTGGCGACGGTGCCGTGGCTGGCCCCGGACCGCCGGGGCCGCCCGCGGGCCGACCTGCCTCTGCCCACCGACCAGGTCCCGGCCGCGGCGGCGGCCCGCACGGCCGCCTCCTGCGGGCTGCGCCTGCCCATCCAGTTCAGCAGCCCGGAAGTCATGGACCGTGCGATCGCCGAACTCGAGGAGCTGTACGTGCCGACGTGGCAGGCAAAGGACAGCCCCTGGCTCGCCGGTCAGCTGATTCTGGCGCTCGACGCCGACTGCCAGACCCTACTGGCGGGCTTCGGCCTCCGTTACAGCCCTCACGACGGTCTTGAGGTGACTCGTGGCTGAACATGATGTGCACGGGGACGCGTTGGCGTTCGATCTGACCGTCCGTCCGTGGATACCGGTCCTGCGGTGTGACGGCCGGGTGGATGAGCTGTCGCTGGGTGACGTGTTCGCGCAGGCCGGTGATCTGCGACGGATCGTCGGGGACGTGCCGACCCAGGAGTTCGCTCTGGTCCGTCTGCTGCTCGCCATCGCCCATGACGCCCTGGACGGGCCGGAAGACACCGACGCGTGGTCCGAGCTGTGGGGCAACCCGGCGTGCTTCGTACCGGTGGGCGGTTATCTGGAGGCGCACCGGGGCCGGTTCGACCTGCTGCACGATCAGGTGCCGTTCTTCCAGACGGCCGGGCTGCGTACGGCGAAGGACGAGGTGTTCTCCCTGAACCGGATCGTGGCCGACGTACCCAACGGTGAGCCGTTCTTCAGCGCCCGGCTGCCGGACGTGGAGCGGCTGTCGTTCGCTGAGGCGGCCCGATGGGTGGTGCACGCCCACGCCTACGACACCTCCGGCATCAAGACCGGCGTGGTCGGGGACGCGCGGGCGAAGCAGGGAAAGGTGTATCCGCTCGGAGTGGGCTGGGCCGGCTGTCTGGGCGGGGTCTTCGTGGAGGGGGCAACGCTGCGCGAGACGCTGCTGCTGAACCTGGTCGCTGCCGATTCCGATCCTGATCCCGCCGACGGCGGCGGCGACGACGTTCCTGCGTGGCGTCTCCCGGCGTGCGGGCCGGGCGGGACGGAGCGGGCGCCGACCGGGGTGCGGGATCTGTACACCTGGCAGACGCGGCGGCTGCGGCTGTGCTGCGACGCCGACGGTGTGCACGGGGTGGTCCTCGGTTACGGCGATCCGCTCAGCCCCCGTAACCGGCACCCCCTGGAGCCGATGTCGGCGTGGCGGCGCAGCCTCGCCCAGGAGAGGAAGCTGGGCACCGTGCCCGTCTATCTGCCGCGTGAGCACGATCCCGAGCGTGCCGCATGGCGCGGCATCGCGTCCCTGGTAGCCGGGCAGGCCCTGCCGGTGGACGGTGCGGAGCCGGCCGCGTATCTGCGGCCGGGGATCCTGGAGTGGGTGGCGCGGCTGGTGACGGAGAGGGAGCTGGAGGGGGGCTTCATGGTCCGGGCCCGTCTGATCGGTCCGGTCTACGGGACGCAGCAGTCCGTCATCGACGACATCGTCGACGACCAGGTGGCGATGGCCGTGGTTCTGCTGCACCGTCAGGACCGGAGGTTCGCGGAGCAGGCGGTCGCGGCCGTCGCGGACGCCGACGCCGCCGTCAACGCGGTCGCTGACCTCGCCACCAACCTGGCGCGTGCGGCCGGCAGCGACGGTGAGGGGCCTCGGGCCACCGCGCGGCATTCTGCCTACGGGCTGCTGGAGGGCCCCTACCGCACCTGGCTGGCCCGGCTCGCCGAGGCCGACGACCCGTACGTCCGGCGTACGGCCTGGCAGAGCGAGGTCCACCGGATCGCCGGTGGGCTCGGCGACCGGCTGATGGCCGAGGCGGGCGACGCCGCCTGGCAGGGCCGGACGGTGGCGGTGAAGAAGGGCACGGAGTGGCTGAACACCGCGCTGGCCGGCAAGTGGTTCCGCGCCGCGCTGCACCGGGCGCTCGGCCGGCCCGGCACCGACGCCGTGGATACCGCGCCGGATGCGGCGCCCGAGACCCCCGCGGAGGCACCCGCATGACCACCACCGCTACCGAGCCGTTGAACGCACGCAGGCAGGTAGCCGCTCTCGCGGCCGGCCGGATCACCGACTGGCAGCGCGGCTACCTCGCCGACCAGGCGAGGGCGGTCGCTGTTCTGGCCCGGCTGCGCCGGGGCGCCGGCCGCGCAGCAGGACAACTGCCCGACCTGTGGAACCTGATCGACACCCGCCCGCTGCACGAACCCGCAGCCGGAGCCAGGCGGTTGACCGAGCCGGAGCTGGTCCGGGCCGAGGATGCCCTGCATGTGGCGTTCACCCTCTGGGCGCTGCACCAGCAGTCCCGCCCCACCGGCATGCACCGGACAGGCAGGACAGGCGCCGACCGAGGCCTGGGAGCGGCGGTACGGCGCATGATGAAGCCCGGCGAGATCGACGAGCCGCTGCGCAAGCGCCTGGTCCGGGCGGGTACGGCAGCCGAGCTGACGGGGCTGGCCGGGCGGCTGCGTGACATCGTCACCCTCCTGCGCCGCGAGAACCTTGCCCTCGACTACGGGCTGCTCGCGGGCCAGCTGTACACCTGGCAGCAGCCCGGCGGCCCGGAGCGCATCCGCAGCGAGTGGGGCCGCTCCTTCCACGCCTGGCACGACGAAGCCGCCACCACACCGGCCGGCACGGGTCCGAAGCCCGCTGCCGGCGCCGATTCCCATTCCCACGACCGCACGGACTTCGACAAGGACGCCTCGTGAACCGCATCTTCCTCGACGTGCACGCCCTGCAGACCGTGCCGCCCAGCAACCTGAACCGCGACGACACCGGCGCCCCGAAGAGCGCCGTGTACGGGGGAGTGCCGCGGGCGCGGGTCTCCAGCCAGGCATGGAAGCGGGCCATGCGCACCTACTTCAACGAGGAACACCTCCTCGACCCGAGCGAACTCGGGGTGCGCACCAAGAAGATCGTGGAAGTGGTCGCGGAGCGGATCACCACGCTGGATCCGGCACTGGACGGTGAGCAGGCGCTGCGGATCGCCGACGAGACCGTCAAGGCCACCGGACTGAAGACGGAGGTGCCCAAGCGGAAAGCCGGCCAGACCAGGGAAGGGAAACCGGAGCCTGCCCCGGAGGCCAAGTACCTGGTCTTCCTCAGCTCCCGGCAGCTGGACGGTTTGGCCGGGCTCGCCGTCGACGGCGCCGACGACATCACCGCGTTCCTGAAGGAGAAGAAGAACAAGGACGCGGCCAAGGCGGTCGCCGACACCCGGCACAGCGTCGACATCGCCCTGTTCGGCCGGATGGTCGCCGACGTCGCCGACTTCGGCGTCGACGCCGCCGTGCAGGTCGCCCACGCCCTGAGCGTGCACCGCGTGGAGAACGAGTCCGACTACTACACGGCGGTCGACGACGAGACCGGCGACGAGGAGACCGGCGCCGGCATGATCGGCACCGTCGACTTCAACTCCGCCACCCTCTACCGCTACTCCGCGCTGGGCGTGCACCAGCTCGCTCACACGCTCGGCCAGGGCCTGCGCGAGGACGAGCCCGTCACCGAACCTGTCCGCCGGGCCGTGGAAGCCTTCGTCCACGCCTTCGCCGCGTCCCTGCCCACCGGAAAGATCAACACGTTCGGGCATCACACCCTGCCCGACGCCGTCGTCGTCACCCTGCGCACCACCCGGCCCGTCAGCTACGCCTCCGCCTTCGAAGAGCCCGTCCGCGGCGAGACGGGCGGCTTCGTCCGCGAGGCCTGCGAGCGCCTGGCCCTGTACGCCCCCGACCTCGAACGCGCCTACGGGCAGATGGATACCGCCCGCACCTGGGTCCTGCGCGTAGGGCCCAACACCACGGCGCTGGCCGCGCTGGGCACCGAGACCGCCACCCTGACCGAGCTCGTCACCGCGGTCGGCGCGGCCGTCACCGAACGCCTGGAGAAGCCCGCATGAGCGTGCTCGCTCTCCGCCTGGCCGGCCCCCTGCAGTCCTGGGGGGCCACCTCCCGCTTCGCCCGCCGCACCACCGAGTCCGCGCCGACCAAGAGCGGCGTCGTCGGCCTGCTCGCCGCCGCCGTCGGCATCGAACGCGGCGACGACGCGCGTCTCGCCCCTCTGGCCGGTCTGAGCTTCGCCGTGCGTATCGACCAGCCCGGCACCCGTGTGCGCGACTTCCACACCACCCACCACCCCGTCACCGGCAAAGCCATGCCGGTCTCCGAGCGCTTCTACCTCGCCGACGCCGTGTTCGTCGCCGCCCTCCAGGGCGACACCGAGCTTCTCACCCACCTGCACACCGCAGTACAGAACCCCGTCCATGCGCCGTTCCTCGGCCGCCGCTCCTGTCCGCCCGCCCGGCCCGTCGATCTGGCGCTCACCGACGACCCCACGGCCCTGGACGCGCTGCGCACCCTTCCGTGGCAGGCCGCCCCCTGGCACCGTCGGCAGCACCGCAGCCACGTCGAGATCGACCTCACCGTACTGCGGGAGGCCGACCCCGCGGATCCGACCGCCGACACCCTGCGTGACCAGCCGGTCAGCTTCAGCGCCGCACACCGCCGTCACGCCCTGCGCACCGTGATCACCGACCACGTGCGCATCCCGCACCCTGCAGCCGGCGCTACGCCGGACCGGCACGACCCCTTCGCCGCCCTGGACGAGGAGAGCGCCTGATGTTCCTCACCCGTTTCCGTGTGAACACCGCGCGTCCGGGGGCCCGCCGCCTGCTGGCCTCACCTCAGGTGATGCACGCCGCGGTCCTGGCGTCCTTCCCGACGCTGCTGCCAGGCGACACTCCTGCGCCAGAAGGGCCGCGGGTGCTTTGGCGCCTGGACCACACGGCAAGCGCCGAGGTCTTCCTCTACCTCGTCAGCCCTCACCGCCCCGATCTGACCCACCTGGTCGAACAGGCCGGATGGCCCGCCGCGGCCGTCGCCGATCCGAGCGCACCCGGCTGGGAAAGCCGCCCGTACGGCCCCTTCCTCGACCGCCTCGCCGAGGGCAGCCGGTGGGCGTTCCGGCTGACCGCCAACCCCGTTCACCACATCCGCCGCAAGGAGGGCGAACCCATCAAACGCACCGCCCACCTCACCCCCGTTCACCAAATGGGCTGGCTCCTCGATCGCCAGGAGCCCTGCGGCTTCCGCATCACCGAGAAGCCGGGCCCCCGGCGGCTGCTGCCCGCCGGCACCACCCACACCGGGCATCCCCACCACGGCGACCGCTACCACCTCACGGTCCACGACCACCGCAACCGCACCTTCGACAAGACCCGGAACCCCGACGCCCCCGCAGCGCGCCGACCGGCACCGGTCACCCTCGTCACCGTCACCTTCGACGGCCGTCTGGAAGTCACCGACCCCGACCTCATGCGCCGCACTCTCACCCGGGGCATCGGCAAAGCCAAGGCCTACGGATGCGGCCTGCTCACCCTTGCCCCTCTCCCCGCCGAACCCCGGTGACCAGCGTCTCCCGGCGCACTGCGCTCAGTCCCCGCCACCTCACCCGCACCGGTGAACGGCTGTCCTTCATCTACCTCGAACGCTGCACCGTCCACCGCGACGCCAACGCCATCACCGCGACCGACGCCGATGGCACCACCCACATCCCCTCTGCCACCATCAACACCCTCCTCCTCGGCCCCGGCACCCGCATCACCCATCAGGCCATGAGCGTCCTCGGCGAAACCGGGGCCGCCGTCTGCTGGGTCGGGGAACACGCCGTGCGCTACTACGCCGGCGGCCGTGCCCTGACCCGCTCCGCCACCCTCGCCGAAGCCCAGGCCACGCAGTGGGCCAACACCCGCAGTCGGCTCGCCGTCGCCCGCGGCATGTACCGCCTGCGCTTCCCCGGCGAAGACCCTGCCGGCCTCACCCGTCAGGAACTCCTCGGCCGCGAAGGCCAACGGGTCAAGGACTGCTACCGCGCCCAGGCCGCCCGCACCGGAGTCAAGTGGAACGGCCGCCGCTACACCCCGGGCGACTTCACCAGCGGCGACACCGTCAACCAGGCGGTCACCGCCGCCGCCCAGTGCATGTACGGCATCGCACACGCCGTCGTGGCCTCCCTCGGCTGCAGTCCCGCCCTCGGTTTCGTCCACTCCGGCCACGAACTGTCCTTCGTCCTGGACGTCGCCGACCTCTACAAAACCGAACTCGGCATCCCCGTAGCCTTCGATGTCGCCGCCGCCGGCGACGAAGACCCCGGCCCCCGAACCCGCCGGGCACTGCGTGACCGCGTCAACGAGACCTCCTCGCTCAACCGCTGCGTGGACGACATCAAGCGCCTCTTGCTGCCGCAGACCCTGCCGGCCACGTCCGACGAGGACCGGGACCTCGTCAGCCTGCAGAGCGACGCCGGCCGTACCGTCCCCGCGGGGCACAACTACGATTCGAACACCGGCGACGAGACCGAACACGAGCCTTACCCGGACCCGGAGTCCACCTGGTGACCGTCATCGTCCTGACCAACTGCCCTGTCGGCCTCCGCGGCTTCCTCACCCGCTGGCTCCTCGAAATCTCCGCAGGTGTCTTCATCGGCAGCCCCTCCGCACGCATCCGAGACCTGCTCTGGAACGAGGTCCAGCAGTACGCCGGACAGGGCCGTGCCCTCCTCGCCCACACCACCAACAACGAACAGGGATTCACCTTCCTCACCCACGACCACGCCTGGCACCCGGCCGACCACGAGGGCCTCACCCTCATCCGCCGCCCGAACCCCCAAGACGCCGCAAGCACAACCACGCCGAGAAAGGGCTGGAGCAACGCTGCCAGACGTCGCCGGCACGGAAGAAAATAGCGTCCTTGATGCGAGCTTCATGGCCTATGCCGGTTTCAGTGAAAGTCATGCAGAACCGTCAGCCAGCGTGACAACACCGCAGTTCACGAACCGTGCTCCCCGCACCTGCGGGGATGGTCCCGCTATTCTCTGTGCCTGGGACGACTGTGAAAAGTGCTCCCCGCACCTGCGGGGATGGTCCGAACGACGTCCAGGACATCCGGCCGTCGCGCAGGTGCTCCCCGCACCTGCGGGGATGGTCCCGCCCAGGGCAACGCATTCGGGCTGGAGTGGAGGTGCTCCCCGCACCTGCGGGGATGGTCCCGGCGTCGACGAACGGACGAAGGACGACTACCTGTGCTCCCCGCACCTGCGGGGATGGTCCCGCTGCCAGCTCGGTCACGACTGCCCGGCCGCCGTGCTCCCCGCGCGTGCGGGGATGGTTCTGCAAGGACCGCAACAAGATCATGAACGCGTTTGCGCTCGCCGCGTGTCAGTGGCCAGTTGAGATTCCCCGCTGGCGGCCACTTGATGGGGAGTCACGTGGCTGCCAGCGGTCACCCTGCGTTGATGCTCCGGGGCGGGTGGCTAGGTAAGCTCCAGGCCGCCGTCGATGGTGAGGACCTGGCCGGTGAGCCAGGTGGTGGCTGGGTCGGCCAGGCGCAGGATCCAGGTGGCGACCTCGTGCGGCTGGCCGCGGCGGCCGAGGGGGATACGGCCGGTCTCCTCCTGCTTGATCTGTTCGATGACCGTCTCGGGCAGTCCGGCGGCGGCCAGGGCCTGGCTCTCCGTTGGTCCCGGGGCCAGGGCGTTGACGCGGATGCCGTCGCGTGCGAGTTCCAGCGCCCAGCTGCGGGTGAGTTGTTCCAGGGCTGCCTTGGAAGCTGCGTAGTGGGCGCCACCGGGTAGCGGCCGGTGGCCGTAGGTGCTGGAGACGTTCACGATTGCACCGCGGCTGCGGCGCAGGTGCGGCAGGGCGGCCTGGGACAGCAGACTCGGCGCGGTGACGTTGAGGTCGAACAGTGCGGCGATGCCCGTGGCGGTGGTGTCGGCCAGCGGCATCACCTTCGTGGCGCCGGCGTTGTTGACGAGCACGTCCAGCCGGCCCCACCGTTCGGCCGCGGCGCCGACTACCTGTTCAGGCGTTTCCGGGGCGCGCAGGTCTGCCGGATGAGCGGCGATGCCGGGATGTCCGGCGGCGGTCTCCTCCAGGGCGGTCTTGCGGCGTCCGACGCCCAGTACATGGGCTCCGGCGTCGGCGAAGGCGCGCGCGGTGGCACGGCCGATGCCGGAGCCGGCGCCGGTGACGATGACGACCTGTCCGGTGCGGTCTGCGGTTGGCGGGGCGGCCATGACCCTCCTTGTTCGATGTTCGTAGAACGACGAACATTAACGTAGCATGGTCGCCATGAAGCAGGCGCGGCACCCGGAACGGGACGAGATCACTCTCATCGCAGTGGTGGGGGCGCTCAGCGATCCGATCCGTCTCGGGCTGGTGCGCGTCCTGGCCGATGGCCGCGAACGTGGATGGAGTGAACTGCGCGCCCCGGTGGCCAAGTCCACCCTCAGTCACCACCTGCGGGTGCTGCGCGACGCGGGCATCACCCGCACCCGACAGGAGGGCACCCGCTGCTTCGTCGAACTGCGTCGCGACGACCTCGACGCCCGGTTCCCCCGCCTGCTGGGCGCTCTCCTCAGCGCGGCCGACAGCGACGACGTCGGCGCCGCCGTCGGCCTCGCCGACGACGCACCCGCAGCCTGACCCACACCCCGGGATCCGAGCGCGCGACACATCGACGGAGAGTGACGATGCCGGTGGCCGTGTATGGGGAACTTTCGATGGCCGCCGACACCCGCGTCTGCGGGGATGGTCCCGCCGTGATGCTCCAGGTCGTAGACACTGTGAAGCGCTCCCCGCGTCTGCGGGGATGGTCCCGGGCCCGGCGGGGAGAAGTCCGTCACGAACCCGTGCTCCCCGCGCCTGCGGGGATGGGGCCGGCGGAATCTTGTGGGGTTCGACGAGCTGTGCCCGGATCTGGTCGGGTCGGAACATCGTTCGTCAATGCCGAACATGAGATCTTCACGATTTCGGACGGCGTCGAATAACTGGTGGACGTTGCACGTCAGGAGTGCGCTCGTCGGTGTCCGTCGGGTTGCCTGCAGTCTGTCCCGGGCCTCGCGGCACGGGGCGGCGCGCCTGCGGTTGAGGCGCTCCCCGGTCAGCCCTCTCGGCTTCCTCGGCGGTTCATCAACTCGCCACCCGGGCACGGCAGTCCGGCGGTTCGGCGGCTGTCGGATCACTCTCTGGAACGTGCTTGACGGGAGCGGGGTCGGTGGGCTTTGCTTCCTGTGGCTATTCGACATTGCCGAACATCGTTCGTAAGTCGGCTAGTGATCCGGCCCGCCGCTCAAGGCTGTGATCACGGGGGAACGAAGGAGCGCCTGCCATGCAGAGGACCGCGAAGAAGCCCGTCAAACTGCTCCACTCCATGCGTGGCGAGGACGCGGGAAGCGCCTCGGACTCCGTGGTCGGAGGTACCTCCGGTCCTGTGTCCGGCTGCGCGTTCCGGGTTCTCCGTGTCGCCGCGCATGCCGGCGCCGGTTTCCCCGAGGCCGCCCCCGCGGCGGCGCAGGCCGGTGTGGGGGCGACCGTACCGATGCGGGGCAGACGAGGTCGCCGGGTGCCGTATCCGGGACTGGGCGGTGGCCGGCCGGCCGTCGGGGGAGCGTGCCGGACGCGCACGCCGCGCACGCGCTGACGGTTTCCTCCTCGTCACTCTCGTCCGACCCCTCCTCCCCCCTTCTCAATCCCTCTCCCTCAAACACGCACCACCCCATTCCCTCGATCCGCTCGCGACCTCGTTCCCTCAAGCTCTCGCGATCTCCCTCAAACCCTCAAACCCCCGAACCTCCGAACCCCCGAACCCCCGAACCCTCTCAACTCCTCACCCCCGGACGGGACTCCGCGGGTGCGCTGTTCCTCGCCCGGCCCGAGGGGTCGTGCCCGCTCGCCGGGTGCCCGGGCGCGCTCCCGTATGCCCGTCCCCGCACCTCCGTACGTGAACAAGCGATTGGATCAACGTGACCGTCCATTCCGTCGACCATGTCGAGTTCTTCGTCGGGGATGTCAACCAGGCGTCCCACTACTACTGCGGTACCTACGGATTCCGGGTGGTGGCCGAGGCGGGCCCGCTCACCGGGCTCGCCGGCGCCCGTTCGCGGGTGCTGGCGCACGGCGGCGTCCGCCTGGTGCTGACGTCGGCCCTGCACGCCGACCACGCGGCCTCGCGGTTCGTCCGCAGGCACGGTGACGGCGTGCGCGACGTCGCGCTCCGGTCCACCGACGCGGCCGGCGACTACGAGCGGGCGCTGGCCGCCGGGGCCGAGTCCGTCGCGGAGCCGCAGACCTTCGAGGACGCGGGCGGCCGGGTCGTACGGGCCACCATCGCCGCGACCAACGGCCTCGTGCACTCCTTCGTCCAGCGTGACGACCCGTCGGGCGCCTTTCTGCCGCAGCGGTACCTGCCCGTGACCGACGAGGCCGCACCGGGCCCCGAGCTGCTGCGATCCGTCGACCACCTGGCCCTGTGCCTGCGCGCCGGTTCGCTGGAGGCCATGGTCGACTTCTATCGGCGGGCCCTGGGGCTGCGTCACACCTACGACGAGTACATCGTCGTCGGCGGTCAGGCGATGGCCTCGAAGGTCGTGCAGGACGAGACCAGGGGCGTCACCTTCACCATGGTGGAACCGGACGCCACGGCGGAGCGCGGTCAGCTGAACGACTTCCTCGACGGCTTCGACGGGCCCGGCGTCCAGCACGTGGCGTACGGAACCGACGACATCGTGCGGGCCGCCCGCCGGCTCCGCGCCTCGGGAGTCGACCTGCTGTCGACCCCGGCCGGCTACTACGACGCGCTGGCCGGCCGCGGCATCGACGTGGGCATCGACACCGAGGTGCTCCAGGAGCTGGGCCTGCTGGCCGACCGGGACGAGTGGGGCCAGCTGGTGCAGGTCTTCACCCGCTCCCCGTACGCCCGCCGGACGGTGTTCTTCGAGCTGATCCAGCGGCTCGACGCACGGACCTTCGGCAGCGGCAACATCAAAGCCCTCTACGAGGCCGTGGAGCGCGAGCGCGCCGAGGCCGCCGTACCGGCCGGCGCCGCGCCGAGGAACGGCGGGTGAGCGCCGTACGGGCGCCCGCACGGGCCGGCACCCACGACGGCCGGCAGGAATTGCTGCTGTCCCCGACGGACTACGAGGCGGCGGCACGCGCCCGGCTCGACCGGTCCGTGTGGGACTACATCGCCGGCGGCAGCGGCGACGAGGTGACCCTTCGGGAGGACCGTGCGGCCTACCGCCGCTACCGGCTGCGCCCCCGCACCCTGGTCGACGTGTCCCACTGCCGGCCGGGCACCACACTGCTCGGGGCGCGGGTGGAACTCCCCGTCGGCATCGCGCCCATGGCCTACCACGGTCTGGTCCACGCGGACGGCGAGACCGCCACCGTCCGCGCCGCCGGTGCGGCCGGTGCGCTGACCGTCACCAGCACCTTCGCCGGCACGACGCTGGAGGAGACCGCACGGGCCGCGACCGGACCCCTGTGGCTGCAGCTGTATGTGATGCGCGACCGGGAGATCACCCGGTCACTCGTACGCCGCGCCGAGGCCGCCGGGTACCGCGCCCTGGTGATCACCGTCGACACCCCCCGGATGGCGCGCCGGGAACGCGACCTCCGCAACGGCTTCGGCCTGCCCGCGCACATCCGGCCGGTCAACCTCGACGGCGGACACCGGGCCGGCCTGCACCCGGGCCGCTCCGGCAGCTCCGCCCTCGCCGAGCACGCCGCGCAGCACCACGACGCCGCGTTCACCTGGGAGGACCTGGCCTGGGTGCGCTCGCTGACCGGACTGCCGCTGGTACTGAAGGGCGTGCTGACCGAGGAGGACGCCGGGCGGGCCGCCGGACTCGGGGTGGAGGGGCTGATCGTGTCCACGCACGGGGGCCGCCAGCTGGACGGCGTCGTCCCGGCGCTGGAGGCGCTGCCCGAGGTGGTCGCGGCCGTGCGGGGCCGGTGCGAGGTCCTCGTCGACGGTGGCGTCCGCCGCGGTACGGACGTGCTCAAGGCACTGGCGCTCGGGGCCCGCGCGGTGCTCGTCGGCCGTCCCGTCCTGTGGGGCCTCGCCGTCGACGGCCAGGCCGGCGTCGAACGGGTCCTCGCCACGCTCCGGGCGGAGCTGGAAGAGGCGATGGCGCTGACCGGCCGCCCCCGTCTCGACACCGTCACCCGGGAACTCCTCCATCCGCCCGCGGACCTCGCGCACCATCCCGCCGCGGACCACGGGCCCCACGCCGCCGCGGACCACGGTCACCACGCCGTCGCAGGCCTCGACGGCCGTCCCGCCGCGGACCTCGCAGGCCACCCCACCGCCGCAGACCTCGCGTACCCCACCGACGACGACAGGGACATGGCATGACGACGAACGACGCCCGCTTCACGCTGACCGCCGCCGAGCGGGAACTCCTGCCCTCGGACGAAGAGGTGCGGTTCTACCAGGAACACGGCTGGTACCTGTCGAAGAAGCTGCTGACCGACGAGGAGGTCGACCTGCTGAACTCCACGGCCGACCGCTTCTACGCCGGCCACCGGGACCGCACCCTGCCCGCGCGTCCGCCGCGCCTGGCGTACTGGGAGCCCGGGCAGGGCGATGTGCACCGGCACAACGACTACGTCTTCTACGAGGACGAGACCATCCGCGGCATCCTGTCCAAGCCGGTCATCGCGGCCGTGGCGGCACGGATAGCGGAGACCGGCCAGATACGCCTGTGGAACAGCACGCTGATCCACAAGCCGCCGCGTGCGGACGACGCCCGCAACATCGTGCCCTGGCACTTCGACCGCCACTACTGGCAGACCTGCACCTCCGACGAGATGCTCACCGCCTTCATCCCCTTCCACGACTGCGACGAGGAGATGGGGACGATCACGATGATCGACGGCAGCCACCGCTGGAAGGAGATCGGCGGCGACGACTCCACCAGCCGCCACTTCGCCGAACGCGACCGGTCGGAACTGGAGGAGATGCTCGCGGAGAACGCCGCGTTCAACAACGCGGAGGTCCGCAAGGTGCCCGTCACCATCCCCAAGGGACACGTCAGCTTCCACCACTGCCGCACCTACCACGGCAGCGGCTACAACGTCAGCGACCGTCCCCGCCGCGCCATCTCCTTCCACCTGCAGGACCGGACCAACCAGTGGCGGCCCTACGAGCTGTCGTCCGGGGAGCGCGTCGTCTACAACAACGACGTGCTCGTCCGCGCCGACGCCGACGGCAACCCCGACTACACCGACCCGGACTTCTGCCCGGTCCTGTGGGAGGACCCCCGGTGAGCCAGGGTCCCCCCACCACGGTGCTGTCGGCCGACGGGCTGCACGGATCGCTCGGCGACCCCCTCATGGAGGTGATGAACTTCCTCAACGAGGTCACCTCCCGCCACCCCGACGCGATCTCCTTCGGCCCGGGCCGCCCGTACGAAGGATTCTTCGAGACCGCGCGGATCGGCCACTACCTCGACGTCTACCAGCGGTATCTCTCGCAGGAGCTGGGCCGGACCCCCGACGAGGTCCGGACGATGCTCTTCCAGTACGGGCGCACCAACGGCCAGATCCACGAGCTGGTGGCCCGCGCCCTGCGCAACGACGAGGGCATCGACGCGGACCCCGACTCCCTCGTGGTCACCGTGGGCTGTCAGGAGGGGATGTTCATCGTCCTCCGCGCCCTGTTCCGCGATCCCACGGACGTCCTGCTGGTCTCCTCGCCCTGCTATGTCGGGATCACCGGAGCGGCCCGGCTGCTGGACATCGAGACCGTGCACGTGCCCGAAGGCGCGAGCGGTGCCGACCTGGAGACGCTGCGCAGGACGGTCGCCGAGCTGCGTGCCGCCGGGAAACGGCCTCGCGCGTTCTACGTGGTCCCGGACTTCTCCAACCCCACCGGCAGCTGTCTGCCCCTCCCCGCGCGTCACCGGCTGCTCGAACTGGCCGAGCAGGAGGACCTGCTCCTGCTGGAGGACAATCCGTACGGGTTCTTCACCCGTTCCGGCACCGGCCTGCCCACGCTCAAGGCGCTGGACGGCCGACGGCGGGTGATCTACCTCGGCTCCTTCGCCAAGACCTGCTTCCCCGGAGCCCGGGTCGGCTATGTGGTCGCCGACCAGGGCGTCCGGACGGCGGACGGCAGCCGCCGGCTGCTGGCGGACGAACTGTCCAAGATCAAGGGCATGGTGACGGTCAACACGCCCGCCATCGGCCAGGCGGTCATCGGGGGCATGCTGATCGCCCATGACTTCCGCCTGCGCGAGGCCAACAAGCCGGCCGCCGACTTCTACCGGGAGAACCTGGCGGTCCTGCTCGACTCCCTGGACCGACTGCTGCCTCCCGAGCGGCGGGAGAGGGCCGGAATCCACTGGAACGCCCCGGAGGGCGGGTTCTTCCTCACCCTGACCCTCCCCGTCCCGGCGGACAACGCACTGCTCGAACGGTCCGCCCGTGATCACGGAGTGATCTGGACACCCATGAACCACTTCTATCCGGACCCTGACGGCGGCGGCCGGTACCAGCTGCGGCTCTCCCTCAGCTGTCTGACGCCCCAGCAGGTGGCCGAGGGGGCGCGCCGGCTGGCGGGCCTGCTGGGACGGAGCTGCCTGTGAACGCGGTCCTCTACGTCGTGACGGTGCTGATCTGGGGCTCCAGCTGGCTGGCCATCAAGGGCCAGCTGGGGGAGGTGCACCCCACCGCATCGATCGCGTACCGGTTCGCCCTCGCCGCCGTGATCCTGCTGGTCTTCGCGCGACTGCGCGGGCTGCCGCTGCGCTACCCGCCGCGCGTCCACGGGCAGTTCGTCCTCATGGGCGCGCTGATGTTCTCCACCAACTTCGTCTGCTTCTACTTCGCCGAACAGCATCTGACCACCGGCCTCGTCTCGATCGTCTTCGCGATGTCGCTGGCGGTGAACATGGCGTTCGCCCGCCTGTTCTTCAAGCGCGCGATCACCGCCAGGATGCTCGTCGGCGCGGCCGTGGGGCTGCTGGGGATCGGCACCGTATTCTGGCCGGAGTTCCAGAACTTCGGCCTCTCCGCCGGCTCGGGCCAGGGCATCGTGCTCTCGGCCCTCGGCACCCTGGTCTTCTGCCTGGGGAACGTGGTCTCCGGCAGGACCCAGGCCGCGGGCATCCCGGTGATCCAGGGCACCGGGTACGCCATGGCCTACGGGGCGCTGCTGATGGCCCCGTTCGCGGCGTTCCTCGGCGAGGGCGCCCTGTTCGACCCCACGGTGCGGTACACCGGCTCGCTGGTGTACCTGGCGGTCTTCGGATCGGTGGTGGGCTTCGGCGCCTACCTCACGCTGCTCGGCCGGATCGGCGGCGAGCGCGCGGCGTACGCGATGGTGCTCTTCCCGATCGTGGCGCTGCTGCTGTCCACGGTGTTCGAGGACTTCCACTGGACCGTACGGGATCTGACGGGCGTCGTCCTGATCCTGGCCGGCAACGCCGTCATGCTGACCAGTCCCGCGCTGCTGCGGCGCCTGACCGGCAACCGGTTCCCCGCGGAGCCGGCGGCGGCCACGGCACAGCCGACGGCACAGAGCGCGGCCGACCGGTAGGCCCTTCCGAGGTCTGTCCGGGCCGGTCCGAGGCCCGTCCGAGGTCCGTCCGCGTGCCGGACGGGCCCGGACGGGCCGGGCCGCCGCGCCGCCCCACCCACCACGGTCGAGGAGCGACCCTTGCATACCGCTGCAGTCGTCGGCACCGGTCTCATCGGCACATCGATCGCCCTGGCCCTGACCGGCCGCGGAGTGACCACCCACCTGATCGACCCCAACCCCAGCAGTGTCCGTATCGCCGCCGCACGCGGAGCGGGCACGCCCGAGCCACCGTCCGCGCCGGTGGACATCGCGGTCGTCTGCGTCCCGCCCTCCGACGTCGCGAGGACCGTCGCGGCACACCAGAAGGCCGCACTGGCCAAGGCGTACACGGACGTGGCGAGCGTGAAGGCGCTGCCCTACGCCCAGTGCCTGGCCCTCGGATGCGACACCACCACCCTGGTGGGCGGGCACCCGCTGGCCGGACGGGAACGCTCCGGGCCGCTGCCCGCCCGCGCCGATCTCTTCCGCGACCGCCACTGGGTGCTCACTCCGTCCCCGGAGACCAGCGAGGACACCCTGAACCGCGCCCTGGAACTGGTCTCGCTCTGCGGCGCCGTCCCCGTGCTGCTGGACCCCCCGGACCACGACCGGGCCGTGGCGCTGGTCTCCCATCTGCCCCACCTGATGGCGAGCCTCACCGCCGCCCGGCTGCTGGAGGGCGAGGACCACCTGGTCCGGCTGGCCGGCGGCGGTCTGCGGGACGTCACCCGGATCGCCGCGGGCGACGCCACGCTGTGGACGGACATCCTCGCCGCCAACGCCCCGGCCCTCGGCGCCCTGCTCGCGCGGCTCACGGCGGACCTGCACCGGACGGCCGACGCGCTGGCCCGGATCGCCGAGGGGACACCGGAACAGCAGGACGCCGCCCTGGCGGACCTGACCGACGTCCTGCGCCGCGGCAGCGAGGGCCGCGCCCGCATAGCCGCCTCGCACGGCAGCGGAGGGCCGGGTTCCGCCACCTCGCTCTCGGTCTCCGTCGGCGGGCACCACGACCGCCACCTGGAGCGGCTGCTCGACGACGTGAGCTCGGCACGGGTCGACCTGGAGGACCTGGCGTTCCCGGACGCGGCGGCGCTGCCGCACGGGTCGGTCGAGCTCCTGGTCGCCCGGGACGCGGCGCGCCCGCTGACCGCCGCTCTTCGCGAACGGGGATGGGCGGTCCGGTCGGCCACGGAGACACCGCTCCCCGGGACGCCACCCGGTGGGCCACACCCCTGACGCACTCCGTCGCACGAGGAGAATCACATGCCGCACATCACCGTCGACTGCGACGAGCCCCTGGACGGCTTCCGCGACCGCCGCCGCTTCGCCCTCGACCTGCACACACTGGCGGCCAGGACGGTCGAGGGCAGCACCGTCGAGAGCTGCAGGACGCGCTTCCGCCGGGCCGAGGAGTCCGTCATCGCGGACGGCGGTCCCGGACACGCCCTGATCCACATCGGCTTCGCCGTCCTCCCGGGACGCGCCACGGAGACCAAGACCGCCCTGAGTCGCGCGGTACTCGACCTGGTACGCGCCCACACGGCCTCCGTACCGGACACGGTGGTCCACGCTTCGGTGGACGTCCAGGACCTCAGCGCGCCCTTCACCAAGCACGTCGAGTGAGCCGGACGTCGCTGCCCCCGGCGAGCGGACGCGTCCGGGCGCGGCCGGTGCGGCTCTGACGCATCGGCGTCCGACGCGGCACGGGGATGCCGCAGGGGCGGTCTCCCGCCCCGGCCGGCCACCGGTGTGGGGCGGTGAGAACGGGCGAGGACCCGGATCGCCCGGAGGAGGCGCCGCCGTGGTGCAACGGATTCTGCCGCGGCGGTGTTTCATTCGGTGATGGACGAGAAGGCCGAGCGGCAGTTGACCGGGCTCCTGGCGGCGGACCTCGACGACGGCTTCACCGAGCTGGTCAGGGTTCACGGCAGGGCCGTGTACACGTTCCTGCTCCGGGTGTCCGGCTCGCCCACCGAGGCGGACGACCTGGGACAGGACGTCTTCCTGCGCGCGTACACGGCCCTGCAGGAGTACGGTTCCGAGCGCAGGCGGCAGCTCAGACCGCGCGCCTGGCTTCTCACCATCGCCGCCAACGTATGGCGCAACCACCTGCGCACCTGTTCGCGCCGGCCCGCCCTGGCGGGGGTCCCCGTGGACGACCATGCCGACGCCTGGACCGACCGCAGCCCGGGCCCGGAGGAACTGGCCGCGCTGGCCGAGGACCGGCGGCGGCTGGTCAGTGCCCTGCTGGAGCTGCCGGAGCACCACCGCACGCCCGTGGTGCTCCGGCACGTGCTGGGGCTGAGCTACCCGGAAGTGGCCGAGGTGCAGCGGTGCGCGGTCGGCACCGCCAAGGCGCAGGTGTCCCGGGGCCTGAAGGGTCTGCGCCGGCTGCTGGAACCGGAGACGGCCGTGCTGGAGGAGGTGACGACATGAGGAGCGACCGCGAGGCACCGCCCCGCGAGCCGGGCAGGCCGGGACTGGCCGGGCTCGCCGCGGAACCGCCGGCCGACTTCGCCGTGCGCGTGCTGCGGCGCGTCGGCATCCCGCGCGAGACCTACGACACCTACGTCCGCCTCGACACCGCCGCCGGCGGCCTCTACGTGGCGGCGAGCCCGGACGCGGTGACCGGCGCCGCGCTGGACACGGGCGGGCTGACCGCGGCGGGGTTCGAAGAACTGCACCGTTCCCGGACCCACCGCTCGGCCGTACGGTCGGCCAGGCCGTTCCCCGGGGTCACCACGGCGCTGCGGACCGGCCGCGCCCGGCGGCTGCCCGTCGACCTGTCCCCGCTCGGGCCGGCGGACCGGGCCGTGCTGGAGGCGGTACGCGCCATCCCCGCCGGACAGCTGCGCCCGGTCGGCTGGATCGCCAGGGAGGCCGCGGCGGCCCCGGAGGCCGTGGTCGGCGGGCTGGCCCGGAACCCGGCCGCGGTGCTGATCCCCTGCCACCGCGTGACCTACGACAACGGCACCCCCTGCGACGCCGGGCACCTCCCCGAGGCGGGGGACGCGCTGCGCGCCGCCGAGGGCATCGACCTGCAGCGGGCGGCGGAGCTGCGCCGGCGCGGCGTGCTGTTCCTCGGCAGCGACACGACCCGGATCTACTGCCATCCCACCTGTGCCCACGCCCGCCGTATCACCGCGCCGCACCAGGTGCCGTTCCGCACCGCGCGCGAAGCCGGGCAGGCCGGCTACCGCGCCTGCAAGAGCTGCCGGCCCGTCAGCGCATGACGGCCGGCGGAGACCCGACAGTCACCCCGGCTGTCACGACGAACACGGAGTTGCGTCTTGCGTACCAGTAACACCCCGGGCGAGACCGCGGCGGCGGTCACGGTCTATCCCACCCCGCTGGGGCCGGTCGTGCTCGCGGCCACGGCCGACGCACTCGTCCTGTGCTGCTACGGCACCACCGAGGACGCCGCCGCCCGCCTGGCCCGGGCCGGGCTGCACTCCGTCGAGGAGGGGCGTGCGGACGCGGCCGCGCGGAAGGTGCTGGCGGAGACGCGAACCCAGCTCGACGCCTATCTGACCGGCGCACGCCGTGACTTCGCCCTGCCGGTGGACCTGCGGCTGGCCACCCCGTTCAGCCGCCGCACCGTCATGGCGCTGGACGCGTTCGTGCCGTACGGGCGCACCGCGACCTATGCGCAGCTGGCCGAGGCGCTGGACCGGCCGCGGGCCGCCCGTGCGGTCGGCACGGCCCTCGGCGCCAACCCGGTCTGCGTGGTGCTGCCGTGCCACCGGATCGTCGGCTCCCAGGGCAGTCTCAACGGATATGCGGGCGGCCTGGCCGCCAAACGGTTCCTGCTCGGCCTCGAGGCGCAGCACGGCCCGACGGCCCCCTGACCGGTGGGCGCCGGGAATCCCCCGTCACCGGCGCCCACCCCTTCCTCCACCCCTCCCGCCGCCCCTCCTTCCGCACCACGGAGAACCGAAGCGCATGAACACCTACGACACCCCTCAGTTGCCCGGGCTGGGAGAGCCGGCGCCGACGGAGCCGCAGACCGCCGACGGTGCCGGGCTTCCCGCACTGCGGCCCCTCGACTGGCCCGCCCTGGCCGCCGAGCTGGACGCGGAGGGCGTCGCGCTCACCCCGCCGCTGCTGTCGGCCGAGCAGTGCGCGGAGCTGCGGGAGATGTTCGACGAGCCGGAACTCTTCCGCAGCACGGTGACGATGGCGCGGCACCGGTTCGGCGAGGGCTCGTACCGCTACTTCGCCCACCCGCTGCCCGCGCCGGTCCTGGCCCTGCGCCGGCAGCTGTACCCGCCCCTGGCGCGCATCGCCAACACCTGGGCCGAACGGCTGGGCGAGCCCCGGTTCCCGGAACGGCACGAGGAGCTCGTCGCCGCCTGCTCCGCCGCCGGGCAGCACCGGCCGACACCCCTGCTGCTCCGCTACGAGCAGGGCGGCTACAACTGCCTGCACCAGGACGTGTACGGCGATCTCACCTTCCCGCTCCAGGTGGCGGTCCTGCTGGACCGGCCGGACCAGGACTTCACCGGCGGCGAGAGCGTGTTCGTGGAACAGCGGCCGCGCGCCCAGTCCCGGCCGATCGTCCGGCGGCCGGTCCAGGGACAGGGGCTGGTCTTCGCGGTCCACCACCGCCCGGTGCGCTCCGCCCGGGGCTGGAGCCGGGTGCTGCTGCGCCACGGGGTGAGCGCCGTGCACAGCGGGCGGCGCCATGCACTCGGCGTGATCTTCCACGACGCCCGCTGAGAGGTCTGTGGACATTCTGCGGAGGAGCAGCGGCGAAACCGTGTACGGCCGTTGCACCGGCCGGGATCTGCCGCCTCGCTCCAGCGCGCCGGAAGCCTCGGCAACGCTGCCGGTCAGCGACCTTCCACGCGGCCCGGATCTGCCGCCCCGGCTGGAGCTCGGCTGGAGAACCGCAACGACACGGTTACGTACGGTCGCTGCGACGGCGGGCCGACCCGGGTCTGCCTCGCCCCACTGTCAGCCCGGCGAGACAGCGTAAGGAGCAGTGGCATGCGGCACGTACCCGAGGCACGGGCCACGCCTGCGGAGCAGGCGGCCCGGCCGGATCCGGCGTCCCAGCCGGCGAACGGCTCGCCGTACCGTCTGGGCGCGGCTCTGCTGCAGTCGCTCGCACAGGAGTTGAGCACTCTCGCCGAAGAGGCGTCCGTGCTGCTGAGCACCCCGCCGGAGAGTCTGTCCCCGGACGCGGACGCCGTCGCCCGGATCGCCCGCCGGAACGTTCCACGCTGGCACTTCGCCATGCTCAACGACAACGGGCGCAATGCCGCCCTCGTCACCGCTCTGGAGCGGGGCGTCCCCGAGGGCGCGACGGTGCTGGACATCGGCTCCGGCAGCGGACTGCTCGCGATGGCCGCCGCCCGGGCCGGTGCGAGCCGGGTGTTCACCTGCGAGATGAACCCGCTGCTGGCCGAGGTGGCCCGGAGCGTGGTGGACACGCACGGGCTGTCCGACGTCATCACCGTGATCGGCAGGCCGTCCACCGAGCTGGACCCGGTGCGGGATCTCGGCGGACCGGTGGACGTCCTGGTCTCGGAGATCGTCGACTGCGCACTGATCGGCGAGGGCCTGCTGCCCTCCGTGCGCCATGCTCGCGAGCACCTGCTGGCCCCGGACGGGATCATGCTTCCGTCGGCGGCCCGGCTGTACGGCAGGCTGGCCAGCAGCGAGGCGGTGGCCCAGCTGAACCAGGTCACCACGGCCGGCGGCTTCGACGTCTCCCTCATGAACACCCTCGCCACCCGCGGCCACTTCCCCGTGCGGCTCAGCACCTGGCCGCACCGGTTCCTCTCCGAGGCGGCACCCCTGCTGGAGTTCGACCTGGCGCACGACCCGCTGGAGCCCGGCGAACGCGCCCTCTCCCTGTCCGCCGCCTCCGACGGGGAGGCACAGGCCCTGGTGGTCTGGTTCGAGCTGGACATGGGCGACGGCATCACCCTGTCCAACCCGCCGGACAACCCCGGCTCGCACTGGATGCAGGGCTGGATCCCGCTGGAGAAGCCGGTGCCCGTGAAGGCGGGTGACCAGGTGGCCCTCCGGCTGTGCTGGAGCGACTTCACCTTCCGCGTGAGCCTCTGACCGGTACTCGGATGCACCGGGCTCCGGACCGCTCCGGACCTTCCGGATCTTCCAGGCCCGGGACCCCTTTTCGATCAGGACCAGGGAGCAAGCGATGAGTCACGTACCACCGCACGTCCCGTTCGAACTCGGCGGCGCGGAACTGCGCGACGCGATCGTGCAGTACGCCACCGCTCCGATCTACCACGACAACATGGACTGGCAGAACCACGACAACCCGTACCGCCGGCAGCTCAGACCGCAGGTGCTGCCCCACCTCGACTACGACCGCGTCCCGGGCCGCGAGAACATCCTCGACTACCCGAGCCTGGCCGTGCAGCGCCTGCTGACCTCCGTCTACGAGGCCGATCTCGTGTTCTTCCCGAAGTCCGGCCTGAAGGGGAGGGAGGACGACTTCCGGGCCTTCTACAGCCCCGGCAACCGGGCGCTGGGCGAGCGGATCCGCCCCGCGCTGGAACGCTACGCGTTCGGCTTCCTCGACGAGGAGGTGGAGACCTCCGGCAACTGGACCGCACAGAGCCTGGACGCCTACCTGGACTCCCTCGACATGGGCGGCGGCGAGGAGCAGTCGCCGACGGAGCGGACGATCCTGGGCTCCTCCGACCCCGGGCGCGCCGCCCGGATGTGGCTGGTGCAGTTCGCGCCGGACTTCCTCTCCGAGGCCTCGCCGATGATGCGCAACGTGCTCGGCTACTACGGCCCGGCCCAGTCCGAGTGGTTCAAGGTGGTCATCGACGAGTACGGCTACGGCGTCCACGACACCAAGCACAGCACCCTGTTCGAGCGGACCCTGGAGTCGGTCGGGCTGGAGTCCGACCTCCACCGGTACTGGCAGTACTACCTGAACAGCAGCCTGCTGCTGAACAACTACTTCCACTACCTGGGCAAGAACCACGAGCTGTTCTTCCGCTACGTCGGGGCGCTCTACTACACGGAGAGCTCCCTGGTCGACTTCTGCCGCCGGGCCGACGGGCTGCTGCGCGAGGTCTTCGGCGACGGGGTGGACACCACGTACTTCACCGAGCACGTGCACATCGACCAGCACCACGGCCGGATGGCCCGCGAGAAGATCATCAAGCCGCTGGTGGACGCGCACGGCGAGGGCGTCATCCCGGAGATCGTGCGGGGCATCGAGGAGTACCGGGTGCTCCTGGACGTCGCCGACTTCGACTTCTCCGAGCAGATCGCCTGGATGGACGCGCAGCCGGAGCTGAAGAAGCTGCACGACCCGGTCTTCGACGGGCTGCGGCAGGGCCGGGTCGACGCGCCGGTGGCACACCTCGTGGAACCCCGTGGCGAACTGTCCAACACCCACTGCCACGACGGCGACGAGCTGTGCCACATCGTCTCGGGCACCATGCGTTTCGAGAGCGGTCTCGGCTCGTCGCTGACCCTGCAGGCGGGTGAGGGCGTGGTGATCAAGCGGAACCGGCTGCACGGCGCGAACATCGAGTCGGACGAGTGTGTCTACGAGATCCACTCCGTGGGGGACTACCGCGCGTGCCTGTCGTGACCTTCGCCGTCGCGGGACGGGACAACTGCGTGGTCGTCGCCGGAACCCCGTACGTCTACGCGACGGTCGGCGGCCGGGGGTTCGTGATGCGGGCCCGGTGCCCGCACCGTGGCGGTCCCCTGCACCTGGCCGGCGTCACCGGGGACGGCGTCCGGCTCGTGTGTCCGTGGCACGAGCGCAGGACCTCCGTGGCCCGGATGCGCGCGGAGGTCCCGGCCGTGCGGGTGGGGGACCGGGTCACCGCGGTCCTTCCGGACCACCCGCCGGTCCGCGGCAGGCCGGCGCCGCCGCCCGCGGGGGCATGCGGCGGCGTTGCCCTGGAGCACCGGCCGCTGGCGCCGGCGCTGACCCGCCGGCGCGCGGCGGCCGACTGACCCCGGGCGACTGCAACGGCCCGGCGACTGCAACGGTCCCGGGCGGGCCGGTGTTCTACAGAGGGCCGGTGTGTGCGCTGTGACCGGCGTGGCCCGCCGGCGCGCACACCGGACCACCAGTGACCACATGCGAGGAGAGCGGAACATGGGCATGGACGGTGGGCAACCGCTGCTGCTGCTGATCGGCAGCAGTGCACGGCGCAGCCGGGAGTTCATCCTTCGGACGGTGAGTCGACGGTATGCGCTGTGGCTGCTCCAGCCGGCCGCGGTGACCTGGGAGGAGCCCTACGTCGTCGGCAGCACCCAGGTCGACAACACCCGTCCCGAACTCCTCGTCGAGGCCGCCCGGCAGGTCGCCGCCGAGCACGAGGTGGCCGGCGTGTTCTGCTACGACGAGGGCCTGGTCACCCCGGCCGCCCAGGTGGCGCAGGCGCTCGGGCTGCCGGGGAACGCCCCGGAGGCCGTGATCGCCTGCCGCGACAAGCACGCCACGCGCAGCGCCCTGGAGCGGGCCGGGGTCGCCCAACCCGCGTCCATCGGCGTACGGTCGCCCGCCGAGGCACGGGAGGCGGCCGGGAAACTGGGCTTCCCGGTCGTCCTCAAGCCCCGCGGCCTGGCCGGCGGCATGGGCGTGTGCCGGGCGGACGGACCCGACGAGGTGGCCGGCGCCTACCGGGCGGCGTCCGCAGCCTCGTATCCGGGCGTGCCCGTCTTCGAGGTGCCGGTGCTGGTCGAGGAGTACGTCGGCGGGCCCGAGATCAGTGTCGACGCCGTCTTCTTCGAGGGCGAGGGCGTTCCTCTGGCGGTGGCCCGCAAGCAGGTGGGCCTCGCGCCCTTCTTCGAGGAGACCGGCCACGAGGTGGACGGGGCCGACCCGCTGCTGTCCGATCCGCAGCTGATCGAGGCGCTGCGGGCCAGCCACGCCGCGCTGGGCTTCCACACCGGCGTCAGCCACACCGAGTTCCGCCTCACCGCGGACGGCCCGCGGCTGATGGAGGTCAACGCCCGTCTCGGCGGCGACATGATCCCCTACCTCGGCGAGCTGGCCACCGGGGTCGACGTGGCGATGGCGGCGGCCGACGCCGCGGCGGGCCGGCGCCCCTCGACGACGCCGAGCCGGCACCGGGCCGCGGCGATCACCTTCCTGTACCCCGAACAGGACCTCGAGGTCGAGGCGGTGACGGTGCACGAGGACCGGTTCCCGCCGGAGATCCACAGCGCGGATCCGATGACCGGCCCCGGGGCCGTGCTGCGGCTGCCGCCGCGCGGGTACATCTCCCGGTACGCCAGGGTCATCTCCCTCGCGGACTCCATGGAGCAGGCCCGGGCCGCACTGCTCAAGGCGCCGGAGATCGTCGAGCTCACGGGCCGCCCGGTGGGGGAGTCCCCCCGGTGACCCCGACCCGCAGGAACTCCTCCGACTCCGAGCGGACGGGCCGGCCGTCGATCACCCAGGCGCTGCGCGGGATCCCCGGGCCGATCTGGCTGGTGCTCGTCGGGATGCTGGTCAACCGGCTCGGCAACTTCCTCCAGATCTACTTGGTCCTCTACCTCACCGCCAAGGGCTTCTCCGCTACGGAGGCGGGCCTGGCGCTCGGCGCCTACGGCGCGGGCTCCGTGGCCGGTGTGCTGGTGGGCGGCTCGGTGTCCGACCGCATCGGCTACGCGTGGACGATCGTCGCCTCCATGGCGCTCGCCGGGCTGGGCACGCTGAGCCTGCCCCACCTGGGCAGCCTGTCCCTGGTGATCGCGGTGGCCGCGCTCATCGGGCTGCTGGCGCAGATGTACCGGCCGGCCTCCTCGGCGCTGCTGGTGGAGCGCACCGACGAGGACCACCATGTGATGGTGTTCGCCGTCTACCGCATGGCGTTCAACCTCGGCACCACGGTCGGCCCGCTGCTCGGCGCCCTGCTGATCATCTACTCGTACGACCTGATCTTCTACGTCGAGGCGGTGGTGCAGCTGACCTTCGCCGCCTTCGCCCTGATCCTGGCGCGCTCCGGGGGCACGGCGAAGCCGGCCGGACACGACACCGACGGGCCGAGCCGCTCGTACGCCGCCGTGCTGCGCGACGGCCGGTACGT
Organism: Streptomyces poriticola; assembly: GCF_036689765.1. Taxonomy (NCBI): domain Bacteria; kingdom Bacillati; phylum Actinomycetota; class Actinomycetes; order Kitasatosporales; family Streptomycetaceae; genus Streptomyces; species Streptomyces poriticola. The sequence continues at coordinate 587,117 of NZ_JBAGKH010000001.1, read as the reverse complement.
GCTGTTCCTGCTGGCGCTGTTCCTCAACGCCGTCGTCTACATCCAGCACACCTCCGCCCTGCCGCTGCAGCTCAAGGCCGACGGGCACAGCGTGGCCTTCTACTCCGGCCTGCTGTCGCTCAACGCCGTCATGGTGATCGCCCTGGAACTGCTGTGCACGAAGTACGTGCAGCACCTGCCCGCCAGGGTCGCCGTGGCGCTCGGCGTCGGCCTGGTCGGCGTCGGGATGAACCTGTACGTGGCGGGGCCCGCCATGGCGCTGTACGTCGTGGCCACCGTGGTGTGGACGGTCGGTGAGATGATCGGCACCCCGACCGCCTCGGCCTGGCCCGGCCGGGTCGCCCCCGGTCATCTGCGGGGCCGCTACATCGCTGCCGCCGCCTTCCCCATGCAGATCGGCTACGCCGTCGGCCCCGTGATCGGCGTCGCCGCCTGGCAGGCGTCACCGGCATCCGTGTGGTGGCTGTGCGGGCTGCTGACCGTGGGCGCCGTGGCCGCCACCCTCGCCGGGATGCGAGAGCCCCGCGCACGGGCGGACACCGGCGCGGACCCGGACGGCGGGCCGGCCGACGAGACGCCCCGGAAGTCGGCCGGGGAGGCGACCGGGAAGACGACCGGGAAGCCCACCGACGGCAAGGACGACCGGACCGCACCCGTCGCCGCCGACACCCCCTGACCCGGCCCGTCCCTCCCCGTCCGTGCCGTCCATTCCGGCACTCTGGATCCGAGAAGTGAGCGAGCTGCGCATGGCGTACGCAGATGGCATAGAGAAGTTCGTGGAGACGGTCAACGGCGCGCTGCCGCCCGACTTCTACACCTACCCCGTCGAACGGCAGCGGGTCCTGTACGACTCGCTGACCGAGGTGCTCCCCATCCCCGTCCCGGAGGGTGTCACCCACCGGGACGCGACCGTGGCGCACGAGGGCCGCACGGCCCGCATCCGCATCTACGAGCCGGCCGGCCACGCCGGCCACGCCCTGCTGTTCTACATCCGCGGCGGCGGCTTCGTCATCGGCTCGCTGCACAGCCATCACAGCCTCGTCGCCGAACTGGCCCACCGCACCGGCCTGGTCACGGTGGCGCTCGACTTCGGCATGGCACCGGAGAACCCGTTCCCCGGTCCGCTGGAGGACTGCTACGCGGGTCTGTGCGGCACCCTCGCCGGACTGCCCGGGCTCGGGCTGGGCGGCATCGACCCGGCAGGGGCGGTGATCTGCGGGGAGAGCTCCGGCGCCAACATGGCGGTGGTCCTGTCGATGATGGCGCGCGACCGGGGCGGCCCCCGGCCCCGCGGCCAGGCCGTGATCAGCCCCGTACTGGACTTCACCCGCTGGCGGCACGGCGGCGAGGACGCGCCCCTGCTCTCCGGCGGCGAGATGGAGTTCTACACCGCCTGCTACTGCCCGAAGCCGGAACAGGCCGCGGACCCCTATGTCTCGCCGCTGCGGGGCGGGGCGGCCTTCCACGGTCTTCCGCCGGCCTACGTCGTCGGCTGCGCGATGGACTCCCTGTGCGTGGACGCGGAGAAGTACACCGCCCTGCTCAAGGAGCACGGCACGCCGGTGACCTACCAGCGGGAGGAGGGGATGGTGCACGCCCCGGTGCGCGCCCGCCGGGTCAGTGCGCCGGCCGCGGACTTCTTCGCCCGCTACTGCGCCGCCGTCTCCGCACTGGCCCGGGGGGAAGCCACCGATGGCGGGCGCTGACGCGGACACGGAGCGGCGGCGCGGTCCCTGCGTCGTGGTGGACCCCTACTCCTCGGGCGCCCTCTTCCCCGAGGCCCTGCGCCGCCAGGGGGTCCCGGTCGCGGCGGTGGTGAGCAGCCCGAGCCCGCCCGAGGCGTACGCCTCCTCGTACCGGCCGCAGGACTTCCCCGAGGTCATCGTCCACGACGGCGACCCGGACGACGTCGTACGGCGGGTGCGGGCGCTTCAGCCGCGCTGTGTCGTCGCCGGCTGCGAGTCCGGGGTGGAACTGGCCGAACAGCTCGCCTCCCGGGTGCTGCCCGCGCTGGGCAACGTACCCGAACTGGCCGAGGCCCGCCGGGACAAGGGCCGGATGGCCGCGGCCGTGCACGCGGCCGGGCTGCCGGTCATCCCGCAGATCTGCACCTCCGACGCCGGGGAGGCGGCAGCCTGGCTGGAGCGGGCCGGACTGGCCGGCGCCGACCTCGTCATCAAGCCGCCCAAGAGCGCCAGCACGGACGGCGTGATCAAGGTGCCGGGCGGGGCGGACTGGCGGGCGGTGTTCGACCGGCAGCTCGGCCGGGTCAACCAGTTCGGCCAGATCGACGACCGGCTCGTCGTGCAGAAGTTCGTCACCGGCACCGAGTACGTGGTGGACACCTTCAGCCATGACGGCAAGCACTCCCTGGTCGACGTGTGCGCCTACGGAAAGGTCGACAACGGCCCGCACATGGCCGTCTACGACACCATGCGCTGGCTGCCCCCGGACGACCCGGCGGTCCCGGACCTGGCGGAGTACGTCTTCGGCGTCCTGGACGCGGTGGGCGTGCGCTACGGCTCCGCCCACGTCGAGGTGATGGGGACCGTTGACGGACCGGTGCTCATCGAGCTGGGCGCCCGTCCGCACGGCGGCGGCCAGCCGCGGTTCAACCGCAACGCCACCGGCGACAGCCAGATCGACCGGACGGTGCGCTGGCTGACCGGCGGCGAACTGCCGCAGAGCTATGAGCTGCTGACCCATCAGATGTGCGTCTTCCACATCGCCCGCCGCTCCGGGACCGTGCGCAACACCGGTGTCCTGGAGGAGATCCGGACCCTGCCGAGCCACCACTTCTCGGTGCAGAACCTGTCCGACGGCGACCGCGTCCCCGTCACCAGGGATCTCGTCGACAGTCTCAACCTCGGGTTCGCGATCCTCGCCCACCCGGACGAGGACCAGCTGATGCGGGACTACCGGTCCGTCCGCGCCCTGGAACAGCGGCTGGTCGTCGAAGAGCCGTGATCAACGCGGTCGCGTTCCTGACCAGTTCGCTGGTTGTGATCATGGCGCCGGGGCCCGACCTGGCCCTGATCACCCGCCTGGTGCTGACCGGCTCCCCGCGGACGGCTGCCCCCGCCGCGGTCGGAATGATCACGGCGGGGGGCGTTCAGGCGACCCTGGGCGCCCTGGGCCTGGCCGCGCTGCTCGCCGCACGCCCGGACCTGTTCACCGCGTTCCGCTGGGCGGGTGCCGCCGTCCTGCTCGTCTGGGCCTACCAGGCGCTGCGTTCGGTGCTGCGCCCGGCGGCCCTCGCCCCCGCCCCCGCCTCGTCCGGCCCGGAGGCGGGGGCGGATGCCGCCGCGCACGGCCGGCGACGCGCGTTCGCGCTGGGACTGCTGTGCACCGGATCCAATCCCAAGGTCGGCATCTTCCTGATGGCGTTCCTGCCGCAGTTCGTGCCGGCCGGTGTGCCCCCGGTCCCCGGGATCGCGGTCCTGGCCTGCTGCTATCTGGCTCTGGGGCTGGCCTGGCTGCTCGTGTGGATGAGGCTGGTGCACCGGCTGGCCCGGCACCTGCACTCCGCGTCCGCCCAGCGTCTGGCCAACGGGCTCACCGCCGCGGTCTTCGCCGTGTTCGCGGTGCGTCTGGCGCTGGGCACATGAGGGGTTACGGGCCGGGCTGCTCAGACCGTCTGGAAGCGTTCCGCATCCTCGTGCCCGAGCAGTGACCTCGCGTACCGGAGCAGCGGCGCAGGCACGGCGAACCGGCCGTGCACATGCTCCCGCAGCAGGCTGGCGTCGGCCAGGCTGCGCAGGATCCAGCCCGCCTCGGTCGGTGTCATGCCCGCCAGTTCGGCCATGGTGTACGGGGTGATGTCGTTGCCCCTGGTCCGGCCGAGCAGCCGGAACACCCGGCGCGTCGGCTCCGGCAGCGCCGTGTACGACAGCTCGAACGCCGCCTGGACCGAGGACAGCAAATGGTCTCCCGCGTCGGAGGTCCGCCGGAAGATGCCCGTGTCCTGCAATTCGGCGTAGTACTGGGCGATGCTGAGGCAGGGGTGCTGCACCAGACGCGTCGCGAGGATCCGGAGCACCAGGGGCAGACCGCCGCAGTACCTGCCCAGGGCCGCTGCGGCGAGGAGTTCCCGGCCGACCCGTTCCGGCCCCAGCAGCCGGACCAGCAGCGCCAGGGTCTCGTCCTCGTCCAGTGCGTCGACGGCGACCCGCTGGATCCCCTCCCTGGCCGCCAGACCGGGCACGGTGTTGCGGCTGGTGACGAGCACGGCGCATCCGGCGTCGCCGGGGATCAGGGGCCGTATCTGGTCCTCGTTGCGCGCGTTGTCGACGACCACCAGGACGCGTCTGCCGGACAGCTGTGTGCGGTAGAGGTACGTCGCCTCGTCGAGGGTGCCGGGGATCCGGTCCCCCGGAAGGCCGAGGGCGCGCAGGAACGAGGCCAGGGCCTCCCGGGTGTCCAGGGGACGGTCGCGGGCGTGGCCGTGCAGGTCGACGTAGAGCTGCCCGTCCGGGAAACGGTCGCGCACCCGGTGCGCCCACGTCAGCGCGAGCGCCGTCTTGCCCACGCCGGGCGGCCCGGTGACGAGTGCGGCCGGGACCTGTCCGTCCCGCTCGCCCGGGGCGAGGAGCAACTGGTCCAGCTCCGCGACCTGTGCGGCGCGCCCGACGAAGTGCCGGGGCCGGCCGGGCAGCTGCGACGGCCTGACCTCGGGCGGCGGGGCGGGGGCCGGAGCACCGGCGTCCCAGGGGGCGGTCACCGCCGGTCGGGTCGGCAGCTCGCTCCCGGACCAGATCAGCTCCTGCTGCAGGACCTGCAGATGGGCCCGGCGGATCTCCTGACCCGGTTGCAGTCCCAGCTCGGCGTCGAGCCGCTGGGTGATCCCGGTGAACACCCTCAGCGCCTCGGACTGCTCGCCGCAGCTGGCCAGCGCCAGCATGAGCAGCGCCTGCAGCCTCTCGTTCAACGGCTCGTCCTCGGCCGCCGCGCGCAACGCCGGGACCACCTGCTCCGGCTGCCGGAACCGCAGCGCGAGATCCGCGTACAGCAGCAGGTTCTCGATCCGCTGATGGGCCGCGGCCGTGGCCGCCGGGTGCAGGGCCAGCTGGGGCTCGTCCGCCAGGATCGGGCCGCGCCAGCAGCGGTGCGCGAGCGCCGCGAACTCGTAGGCCGCCGCCAGGTCTCCGCCGGTCCGGGCCTGCCGCGCCGCTTCCGCCAGATCGTGGAACCGGGTCAGATCGACCGCGTCGCGTCCGACGGCCAGCGCGTAGCCGAGCGGGGTGCGGACCAGACACGAGGTGTCCCGGTCCGCCGTACCCGAACCCGTACCCGTACCCGGACTCGGACTCGGACCCGTACCCGGACTCGGACCCGTACCCGGACTCGGACCGGTGCCGGAGGAGCGCAGCAGGCCGCGCCCCTGACTCACATAGGTGTGGATCAGCTTCTGGTACGAGCGCGGCGGTTCCTTGGGCCAGAGGGTGCGGCCTATTTCATCGAGGCCGGCCGACCCGGGGTGGCAGAGGGCGAGCAGGGACAACAGCCTCCGCAGCTTGAAAGCGCGTACTTCGGTCACTCTGCCGCCCCGCTCGACGGTGAGGCTGCCGAGAATGCCGATACGCAGGCCCGGTTCGCCCCGATCGGCGGGTTTCCGGCTGCTTCTTATGGAGCGCCGGATGTCGTCGACATCCAGTCCGAGAATGTTCGCCAGACTCTGCAGTGTTCGCGTCTGCGGTTGTTCCACCCGGCCGCTCTCGATGTCGCGCAGGGCCCGCACACTGATCCCGGACAGTTCGGCGAACTCGCGCTGTGTCATGCCCGTACGCTCCCGGAACGTGCGGACCCGGGTGCGGAACGGATGTGATTCCCGCAGGTCGAGACGGTGGTCCGGGACGGATCCGGTGTTTCCAAGGTTCGGCATGGCCCCCCCGGCGCCGAGCGATGACTCAGATTCCCGTCAAAGTGTCCTCCCGGGAGATATCGAGACCCGCTGCTCTCGCATCCCCCCGGCACTGCCCGATCGCGGGGAATCATAGGCTCGAGTGGCTTGATCCCGCAATTGACGCGCCAGTGAACTCGGGCCGGCCGGGGAATATTCTCGACGGCGCAAAATCACCGGCCGACGCAATTGTCCGAAAAAGAGGTTGACCGGCTCCGGGGGAGGTGTGCCGCCGGGCGTCCGGCGGCGGCGCTCGGTCGCGGGGTCACGCTTCCGCAACGCGCCCTTCGGACCCGGTGCCGAGCGGGCAGCATGCTCGCATGCAGATGACGGAGCCGTTCGCGGCGACAACTGCCGCTGTCGCACCGGTGATTCTCCTCGTGGCAGCAATCGAGGTAGCCGCGTACCAGAAGGCCGTCCGGGACTGGGTGAGCGGCCTGACGGAGCAACTGGAGCCGGAGCTGAGATCGCTGCAGCAGGCCCCGCCCGAGGTGCGGTCGGCGGCGCAGCGCCGGCTGCTCCAGGACCGGGGAACCACGGTCGGCGCCGGGATCCTGCGGTTGGGCGCTCAGTTCTACCAAGGCCTCTTCTGGTCGGTGATCACGGTGGGGCAGGTGTGGGCGACCGTGTACTGCCTGGCCTGGCTCGCCGACCCGGACCAGCCGCGGGCCCCGGAAGCGGCCGGGGGGTGTCTGGCTGCCGTCGGCATCGGAGCCCTGGCGGTGGCGGCGTTCCCCGTCTACCGGCTGCTGGGCTCGCCGTTGGCCCCCGTGGCCGAGCGGATGCTGGAGGCCGAGCTGAGGAAGCGGCTCGCCGGGCGTGGCGACGGGGCCGCCGGAGCAGGTGCTGCGGCCGGAACGGGGGAGGGGGACGGAGCCGGCCACGGGGCCGGAACCGGGGAGGGGACCCGGGACGGCGCACCGGTGCGCGGTCAGGAGTGACCGCCGCCACGGCCGGCTCGCCGGTCGAGCCCCCGCCGTCGCCGCCGGACCTGCCGCGGGCTGCACCCCGTGTCGCCGCGTCAGTCGGCGGCCGGGTTCAGCGTCAGCGGCTCGACCTTGCCCTCCAGCATGGTGCCCAGACCCTGCACGGCGCAGATGTCGGGCCGCTCGGCGATGTGCACCGGCATGCCGGTCGCCTGCCGCAGCATCTGGTCGAAGCCGGGCAGCAGCGCACTGCCGCCGACCATCATGATCCCGCGGTCGGCGAGATCGGCGACCAGATCCGGCGGGCACTCCCGCAGCACCTTGCCGATGCCGTCCAGCACGCCGGTCAGCGGTGTCTGGATGGCGTCCCGGACGGCGGCGGTGTCGACCTGCACACTGCGCGCCAGTCCGGTGGCGACGTCCCGGCCGTGGATCTCGGTGGACGCCGGACCCTGCGGGGTGAGGCCGTTGCCGGACAGGGCGAGCTGCAGCGGCCGTACCGACTGGCTGGGCAGCACCAGCTCGTGATGGTGGCGCAGATGCTGCACGATCGCGTGGTCGACGGCCTCGCCGCCCACCGGGATCCGCTCCGCCGTCACGATCGAGCCGAGCGAGAGCACCGCGACATGGGTGGCGTGCGCCCCGCACACCATGATCATCGTCGCTTCGGGCTGCTCCACGGGCAGCCCGCAGCCGACGGCCGCGGCGATCAGCGTGTCGACCAGCTCGACGCGGCGCGCCCCGAGGCCGACGAGGGTCTCGATGGCCGCGCGCTGGGCCAGCGGATCGGCGTCGTGCGGGGTGCAGGCCGCGGCGCGCAGCCGGGGTTTTCGGCGCAGCGCGCGGCGCACCTTGTCGCCGAGCAGATGCCGCAGCATCCGCTGTGCCATCTCGATGTCGACGACCGTGCCGCCGGACACGGGCCGGACGACGCGGATGTACGCGGGGGTGCGGCCGGTCATCTTCTCGGCGAGCTCGCCGACCGCGATGAGTGCGCCGGTGCGGGTGTTGACCGCGGCGGCGGAAGGCTGATCGACGATCAGGCCGGTGCCCTTCACGTACACCCTGGTCCGCGCCGCGCCCAGGTCGACGGCGAAGTGGCAGCGGCGCAGCTGCTCCAGACTGGCGGTCATCGGGGCCTTCCTTCGTGGATACCCCCGGCTTCAGCCGGGCGGCGCGAGCACGGACCGTGAGGGCCGCCGGGTGGCCGGCCTCCCTACGCATCGTGCGGGCGGCCCGGGGTCGGGCGCCTGCTGGAGGGGGCCGGGAGGGGGGCCGCTGAATGGGGGTTGTCGGGTCGTCAGCGCTCCTCGGCCGCGGTCAGCAGCGGCCGTAGACCGGGTACGAGAAGGGTGCTGCGGTCCGCCTCGCCCAGCCGCCGCCGGGCCGGCTCCCCGGGCGCGTGGCCGACGAAGTGCAGGCCGAGGTCCGCCGCGGCCGACCGCTCGGCGGCACTGGAACCGATCAGCACGCAGTCGGCGGGGACGGCGCTGAGCCGGTCCAGGGCACGGTCGAGGACGTCCGGGTCGGGCAGGAGGCGGGCGAGATCGGCGTCACGGCCGTGCACCCCGCCGGTCACCGTCAGGCCCTGCCGCCACAGGTACTTCTCCACCGGGCCCGCCGCCCGGTCGGTCACCACCGCGACCGGCACCCCGCGCTCGTGCAGGGTCCGGATCAGCCGGTTGGCCAGGGGGACGGGCCGTGCGGTGCGCGCCGCCAGCTCCTCGTGCCCGTCGAGCCGCGCGCCCGCCTCGCGGGCGAGCCGGTGCCCGGCCAGAGCCCGGGCCAGGTCGAGCGTCCCGGCCGGGCCGTCCGCGGGGACGGCCCCGCCCCCCGGCTGCAGCGGGCCCTTCCCCGACAGCGCGTCCTCGGGGTCGCGTTCCTCGACGAGGAACCGCATGACGTCCAGGAGCACGTCCCGCTCCGCGGCCGGCCGGAAGAGCCGGGCCACCACGTCGTCGAAGCCGAGGAGCACACAGCGGGCGCGCCGCAGCACCTCCCCGGCCGTGTACGGGCGCCGGCTGCCCGGAGCGAACCGGCCCGAGCCGGTGATCCAGCGGACGGAGTAACCGGGCACGGTCGGTGAGGGGAGCGCCGCGGCGGGGTCGCCCCCGGCCGTCCGGCGGGCCTCGGCCAGCGCGTCGTCCAGGATCCGGCCCATGTCGACCCCGGGTCGCGCCGCCGCCCTCACGGGATCGCGGACCCGCCAGGTCGCCCCCAGGCCGGCGATGTCCGAGGTGAAGTGATGCTCCGTGAGGTCCACCTCGTAGTACGTCCACGTCGACCGGGTGCCCCCCGGCGCCGACCGTACCCGGGCGGCGTCGTGGGGCACGAGCGTGCCGTCGGGCATCCGCAGGACGACCGTCCGCAAGCGGTCGGGGGCGAGGGGGACCCAGCCGCCGGACGGCATCGGGAAGGGGCCGCGCACCGCGGTGGCGTCCGGCCGCACCTCCGGCGTGGTGGCCGCGCCGGGCCGGTGCACCAGGTGGTACCAGCCCGATCCGTCGGCCAGCGGCCGGAACACGTCCGGCGGGAAAAGGGGACCGGCCTCCCCCTCCTCGTACACCTCCTCGTGGTGCAGCAGGTCCGACAGGGCGATGATCGCCTGTGCCGGGGAGCCGGCCAGCGCGGCCCGGACCGCCGTACGGGCGGCGCGCCGGCCCTCTTCCTCGCCGTCCGGCCCGAACCAGGCCTGCCAGAACTCCACCCGCAGTCGTAGGCCGCCCACCAGCGCGAGGTGCACGGGCAGTGCCTCCACGGTCGCCCGGAGCAGCCCGCCGAGCTCCGTCATGGGCGCCAGCTGCACGAGCACGCCCGTCTCCGGGTCGTGCAGGAGCTGATAGGCGTCGGTGCCCAGTCCGCTGTCCGCCAGCAGCCGGGTGACCAGGTCGACGAGAGCGGAGTGTGCGGTGTCGTCCTCCGCGGCGTCGGCGAACGTGTAGTGGCCCCAGGTGCGATAGCCGGCGTCGGCGTCCCACGGATCGTCCTCGTCCCGGTCCTCCTCCTCGAACTCCTCCCAGAACGCCTCCTCGTCGCCTCGGTCGTCGCCACGGTCGTCGGGACCCCCGCCCCGGTCGTCGTCGAGACGCCCGCCCCGGTCGTCGTCGGCAGCGTCACCCTCGTCGGGGTCCGGCCGCGCGCCCCAGCCGGCCACGAGCACCGGCTCCGGCTCCGCGTCCTCCTCCAGCTCCGCGAGGATCGGCCGCCATCTCTCGTCCTCCGTCGGGAACGGGCCCTCCGGCAGCTCGTCCGGGGCCGCCAGGGAGCCGGCGCCGGGCGGTTCCTCGTAGTCCGCCACGTCACCGGGGGAGTCCGGCGGACCCCCGTGGTCCGCACGCAGCTCCCGGCCCAGGGCCAGCAGCTCCGGGTTCCGGCCACCGGACAGCTCGTACTCCTCGTACACCTCCAAGGCCTCCTCCACGCGCCCCTGGTGGCGCAGCGCGGTCAGGTAGAGGCGGCGGAAGTCCTCGCGGAAGGGGTGGGCTTGCAGCAGGGCGGCCAGATCCGTGGCGGCCCGGTCGTGGTCGCCGAGCGTCAGGTCGAGTTCGGCGCGTCGACCGTACAGGGCCAGGTGCAGCCGCAGCAGGCGGGTGCGTGCGGTACGGGCGGCCGGGCCCGGCACGTCCGCCAGGGGGTCGCCGTCCGGCCACAGCCCCAGCGCCTCGGTGATGTGCGCGCGGGCGTCGGCGTACGCGCCCGCCGCCTCGTCCGCCTCGGCGCTCCGCACCAGCTCCTCGCAGCGCACCACGTCCACGTAGTCGGCGCTGGTGTGCAGCGCGTAGCCGTGGGACGGCACCGCGAGCGCACCGGGGCCCAGCACGGTCGCCAGCCGCGCCGCCATACCGCGCAACTCGGCCCGCGGGTCGCGCGGTTCGTCGCCCGGGTCCCACAGGCCCCACCGCAGCTCCTCGTGGGTGACCGTGCGGCCGTGCTTGAGCAGCAGCATGGCGAGCAGCGCCCGCAGGTCCGCGGGCAGGCCGGGGGCGCCGTCCGGGAGTTCGACGCGCATCGGGCCGAGGGCGTGGTAGCGGCGCCGCTCGTACGCCTCCCGGGCCCGGCGGAGCGGCTCGGGTCCGGTGAGCAGGTCCAGACCCTGGGCCTGCGACCCGTACGACCGGGACATCAGCTGGTCCAGTGCGTGCGCGTACGGGCTGCGCAGCGCCCGGGGCAGACGGGTGAGCTGCCGGGAGTCGATCGGCACGGTCAGATGCGAGGTGCCCGACGCCAGCTGCAGCAGCAGCTCGCACAGCGCGCGCAGGTCCTCGGAACGGCCGCCGGGGCGGGCCGACCGCCCCGGGGCGAAGAGGCTGAGCTTGACCGTGCCGTCCGGCAGCAGCACCACCCGGGAGGCCTCCAGCGCGCCGTGCGTGGCCCCTGCCCGGTGCACCGCGCCGAGCGCCTCCGCCAACTGCGCCCCGACCGACACGATCAGCGGCGCAGGAAGCCGGTCGCCGGAGCGCCGGGTGAGGATGTTCAGGCCGATGCCGTCCAGATGCTCCATCACCACGTACGGCGTGCCGTCCGCCACACCGGCGTCCAGGACGGCCACCACGTTGGGGTGGCCGAGCTGCCGCAGCCGCCGCGCGTCCCGCAGGAACGCGTCGCGGGCCGCGCGGTCGGTGACGGCGGCGTGCAGCCGGACCGTCACCGTGCGCCCGCCGACGGTGTCCTCGGCCAGCCACACCCTGCCGGTCGGGGTCAGCCGGCGCACCAACCGGTACCGGTCCCCGAGCCCCGCCGGGAACGGCACCCGGTCCACTTCCGCGCTCGGCGCGGGCGACCCGGCAGGCCCCGGCCCGGCGTCGGTGTCCGGTGTCGGGTGGGCGTGCGGGGCGTGCATCGGGTCGGCTTCGGCGTCCGGCCCCGGGCGGACGGCCGGGCCGATGTCCGTGGCCGGTCTCGGGTCGGTGTCCGTGCCTGGTGTCGAGTTGGTGTCTGTGGTCGGTGCCGGGTCGGTGTCCGTGGCTGGCGTCGAGTTGGTGTCTGCGGTCGGCACCGAGCCGGTGTCTGTGGTCGGTGTCGGGTCGGTGTCTGCGGTCGGCACCGAGCCCTTGCCCGTGACCGGTGTCGGGTCGGTGTCCGGGGCCGGTGCCGGGTCGGTGTCCGGGGCCGGTGCCGGCCCGGTGGCGGTCAGCCGCCGTGCGCTCTCCGCGCTGATCGTGGCGAACGCCTCGCCGCCCGCCCCGCTCTCGCCGCCGTCCGGGTCCGGGGTCACCGCGCGGAACTCGCCCGGGGAGCGGCCCGCCCGCTCGTCGATCAGACCGCCGGTGCGCAGCAGCAGCTCGTGGGTGCGGGTGCGGGCGGTGCGGGGCAGTCCGCGCAGCAGCAGGTCGCGGACGCCGGGCCGGAATGCGTACGAGCCGGGTGGACCGGCGACGGTGGTGAGCATGCCGCTGAGGATCACCTCGGCCAGGTGCTGCGGGCGCGGCTGCGGCTCGACCGCGGCCTGCACCAGCCGCATGACCGGCAGGTCCGGGCGTCCCAGGGCCAGATGACCGGCCAGCCGGAACGCCTCCGGTGAGGCGGTCGCCCGGAACCGCAGCACCAGGTCCTCGGCGGTCAGCCGGGCGACGTCGGTCCGGTCGTCGGCGTCGGCGGGCAGCGGGCGGTGCAGCGCCGCCGCCGAGCCCGGGTACCCGGTGCCGCCCGGGCTCGCGACCAGCGCGGCCCAGTTCGCCAGCCACTCGGGGCCGGGCTCCAGCACGGGGACGGGCACCGCGCCCTCGGGGAAGGGTCCGTCGGCGGCGTCGTACGGGGTGAAGGCGAGCGCCGTGCCCGGGGCGGCCCGGTGCGGGGCCGACAGCAGGCCGGGCACCGGCGGCAGTGCCGTGTCCCGCCACAGGTGTTCCGGCAGCGGCTGGACGACGGCCAGCGGCATCCGGCGCGCCCAGCGGCGCAGGGCGGCGAACCAGCGGTCGCCGGCCGGCCCCGCCCGCCACTGGGGGCCGCTGCAGTCGCTGACCAGGAGCGTGACCGTACGCCCGTCGGCGGGGGCGTACGCGGCGTCGCCGACCACCGTGCCGTCCGGCTCGGCCCGGTGCAGGGTGACGGTGCGGAAGACGCCCGACTGGGCGAGCGCCGTGTGCAGTTCGCCGACCAGGGGGCGCCAGACCGGCATCGTGGGGCCGACGTCGTGCACGAGGTGCAGCCGCAGCCAGCGCTCGCGCACCGGGCGCATGACCGGCAGCCACCAGGCGGGGTCCGCGCCGAGCCGGGCGATGCGGTCGGCGGTCGCCGCCTCGTCCACCTCCTGGCCCGCGGGCGCGTCGGTACGGCGCTGCAGCGGGCGCAGGGAGCGCTGCAGCGCCAGCGGGTGGCGCAGCATCGGCGGGGCGGGGGCCAGCAGGGCGGCGTGGGGCTCGGAGTCCGTCGGTCCGGGGCCAGGATCCTCCTCCCGGTTCCTGCCTTCGCCCCTGTCCCTGTCCCTGTCCCTGTCCGGGTCCTGGTCCGGGCCCGGACGGGGAGCCGGGGGCGGGAGCGGCAGGTGCAGCGGGGCGCGGGGCGGCTCGGGGGCGGTGGGCGGCCGTTCGGGCCGGGGGAGCCGGTCGTCCGGCCGGTGCGGGGGAGTCGGCGTGGAGGTGTCGGCGGCGGACTCGGGCGGTGACTCGGTGGTCGGGTCCGGCGGCGGCGCGTCGTCCCGGCCGGACTCGGCGCCCGGTGCCATGTGCCGGGCCAGCCAGAGGAGTTCGGCCAGCTCCTGCGGGGACGGGCGCCGGCCCGAGCCCGCCCGGGCCAGCACGTCGGCCAGCTGGGCCAGGGGCTCCGGTGCCGCCGGGCGGTCAGAAGGCATCGGGCTGCGGGGACCGGCCCAGGTACGGCATCAGCTGCTGGGCCAGGTCGTCCAGGGAGTCCGCGCCGAGTCCGGAGGCACGGGCGAGGTAGATGGCGTTCAGCAGCTGGTCCGTGGCCAGCTCGCCGCTGTCGACCCGGGACAGGAACCGCTCGATCAGCTGCTCGGCGTAGGCGTCGGGCTCCCCCAGATGCGCGCGGACGATCCCGGCCAGCTGCCGGTCGTCGGGCTGGCGCAGCCGCAGGGAGATGCAGCGGCGCAGGAAGGCGGGCGGGAACTCGCGCTCGCCGTTGCTGGTGAGGACGACGAACGGGAAGGCGCGGCAGCGGACCCGGCCGCGCTCCACCGGCACCCGCCGGTCGGTGCCGTCGATCATCACCTCGGCTCGGCCGTCCGGCGTGTCCCGGGAGGAGCGGACCAGCTCCGGGATCTCGTACTGGCCCTCCTCCAACACGTTGAGCAGGTCGTTGGGCAGGTCGAGGTCGCTCTTGTCGATCTCGTCGATGAGCAGGGCGCGCGGGCGGGCGTAGGGGAGGAGAGCGGTTCCGAGCGGGCCGAGGCGCAGATGGTTCTCGACATCGCTCGCGCCGGCGACGCGGCTCTCGCCGGTCTCCCCGGGAGTGCCGGGCAGGCCGGTTCCGCCCGTCGTGCGGGTTCCGGCGGTCGTGCGGGTTCCGCCGGTCGTGCCGGTGGCGGCCTGGCGGGCCGCGTAGAGCCGGGAGAGCGGGTCGTACTGGTAGAGGCCGTCGTGGAGCGTGCTGCGGCTGGTGATGTTCCAGCGCAGGACCGGGCCGAGCCGCAGCTCGCGGGCGACCGCGTAGGCGAGGGACGACTTGCCGGTGCCGGGCGGGCCGGTGACCAGCAGAGGGCGGCGCAGATAGAGGGCCGCGTTGACGAGCTGCACGGTCTCCTCGGTGGCCCGGTAGGTCGTGGCGCGGTGGGCGCGGTCGGGGGAGACGGCGGCCCGGTCGTCGCCGTCGTCCGGGGGGTCGAGCACCGGCCGGCCGTCGAAGGCCCGCCAGGGCGGGGGCGGCGGCAGTTCCGCGATGCCGTCGTGCGGTTCCATCGCGCCGGTGTAGACGGGCCACAAGGGCATGGTTCTTCTCTCCGGTGGGTGTTCTCGCGCGGGGATGCGGGCTCCGGCGGGGCGGAGGCCGGCCCGCGCGGGCGGGCGGCTTCAGTCGACGGGCGAGCGGAGGCCGGCGGCGGGCTCGGGGAAGCATCGGGGGTCGTCCCAGAGCACCTGGACGTCCCGCGCCCAGTGCTCCTCGGGTACGTCGGCGGCCTCCGCCGTCAGCCGCAGGTCCATCACCAGCCGGGGGACCTCGGCCGGGGGGACGCCCGCCACGGACAGGTCCAGCTCGTCGAGGAACACGGTGCCCGGGCACGGCCCGGTGTGGCCGGTGCCGGGGCAGCCGCCGCGCGGCCACAGCAGCACCGGCACGGGCACGGTGAGGCCGATCGCGAAGTGCTCCGGCATCTCCTTGGGCGGGGCGGCGTATCCGGTCAGCTCCGCGTCGTCCCGCAGCCGCTTGCGCAGCACGGCGGGACTCTCCCGGCCGCCGCAGTCGACGCGGTGCGGTGCCGCGCCGGGGCTCGCGTCCAGCTTGCTCCACCTCTTGCGCAGCTGGTGGCGCAGCCGGCCGCTGCGGTGCCGGGACCGGTCGGCCACCACCAGCGGGTAGGCGCAGCCCAGGGGCGTAGGGTCCTCGGGGCCGCACTCCCA
The DNA here is from genome assembly GCF_036689765.1 of Streptomyces poriticola. Taxonomy (NCBI): domain Bacteria; kingdom Bacillati; phylum Actinomycetota; class Actinomycetes; order Kitasatosporales; family Streptomycetaceae; genus Streptomyces; species Streptomyces poriticola. Next base: position 571,776 of record NZ_JBAGKH010000001.1, on the reverse strand, counting down.
GTGCGCGACCGGTTCGTTGAGCAGCTCGCGCGGCAGGACGAACGTCAGCAGCTCCTCGGCACCCGGATCGAGCTGGGCGCAGGCGTCGTCGATGCGCTGCTGGACGTACGACCGGACGGCGGTCCGCGGCAGCCGGCGTGCCCCCACCGGCCGGCGCTGTCCGCCCCGGTAGGCGGACACCTCGACGGTGACCTGGTCGGTGCCCGCGCCGCTGCGGTCGATCTCGACGACGATCGGCGACCACGCCGCCGGGGGCGGCGGCGGAGCCTCCAGCAGCTCCTGCAGCCGGTCGGCGAACCGGGCCACCGCGTCCGGATCCGGGACCTCCCACTGCACGTACGCGGCGGCGGCCCACAGGGAGGCGAAGCCCCGCTCCGGCGGCGGCGGGGCGAAGGCGTCCACGGCGGACACGTAGAGCCGGCCGGGGTCGCAGGACAGCCCGGTCTCCTCGGCGCGACGGACCAGTGCGTACAGCCGTCTGCGGGCGTCCGCCCGGTGCCCTGGGGTGGGGACGAGCTCGCCCAGTCCGCGCCAGTAGCGGGCCATCACCTCGACCGGCAGCATCCGGCCGACCCGGACGTCCCGGGCGCCCGCGACCGCCGAGACCATGCCGACCACCCTGCCGTCGGCGAGCGCCACCGCGGCGCCGCTGAACCCGGCCGCCAGCGGCTGGCCGTGAGCGGTGAGAGCCTCCAGCTGCCGCCACTCGTCGGAGATCAGCGGGCCGGGCACCGCCCGGTAGGAGGCGAGCATGCCCTCGTCGTAGCCCTTCGGGAAGCCGTAGGCCACCAGTTCGCTGCCCTGCTCCGCGCCCGGCGGGGCGAACGCGGCCGGGGTGAGGGGCACTTCGCGGTCCAGTTCGAGGACGGCGAGGTCGCCGCGGTCGGCGGGGCCGCTCCGCCATCCGCCGTGGACGGCGACGGTGGCGGCCAGCCCGCCCAGGTCGGTGCGGCCCGGAAAGCTCACGGTCACCTCCGCGCGGTCGCTCCAGCGCACCACGTGGGCGCAGGTGAGCACCTGACGTGCGGAGACCAGGAAGCCCGCGCCGACCTCCTGGCCGCACTCGATCCGGGCCTGCCACGCAGCACTGCTCATGACCGGCCGGCGTCCTCCCCGCCCGCCGGTCGCGGGGCGGCGGACGGCGAACCGGCCGGCGACCAGCTGAGCTTCACCACCAGGTGCCCCTCCGCCGTGCCCTTGGCGATGACCGCCCCCGCCTCCGCGCTCAGCCGCACCCCGAACTCCAGCTCCACACTGTCCGGTCGCAGCGAGCCGTCACGGAAGACCCGCAGCGCGGACTCGGCCGCGGCCCGCACCCCGTCCAGCGCCCCCTCGAAGGTGCGCGCCGCCTGGGCGGGTCCGTCGCCGCGGGAGACCAGCCGGGCGCCGGAGGCGTCGTCGACGGCCTGGACCATCACCTGCGCGCCGTCCTCGGTCTTGAACTCCACCAACGCATCGTCCATGGCGCCGTTCGCTCCCCCGTCCTGTTCACCGGTCTTCACCCGCCGTTCGCCAACACCATTGTGACGGACGGGGCTTGATGATGTCCCCGCACTTGTCGGCCGTCCTGCCCGACGTCCGGCGGCCGTCCTCCACCGGACGACGGCCGGGCGACCGGCCGAACCGACGCCTGATGACCGCCCGAGGGACGGCCTGACAGCCTGCCGGCAGACCGCCGACAGCCCGGCTGGCGGATACCCGCCAAGGCGTCAGTCCGCCACGCCCCGTCGACCCCGCTGCAGCACAAGCCTCCTGAGACTCTTCGTACGCCGACCGCTGGGAGCTCGGGGTGAAGAGGCCACGCCGAGTGGACCTTCCGCCCGGGCCGCTGCACCGGCCGACCGCTGGACCTTCCTGCCGCTGATCAACCTCGCCTTCGACGTCGACACCGACCGCGCCGGCGAGGTGCGCAGCGGCCGGCCGCCGCGGATCGGGCTCGGCGCGGACTACGTGCGGGCTCCGGACACCGGCCGGATCGGCGGCGCCGAACTGGAGGCGTCGTACGACGAGGGGAGGACCCGGGACCGGGTGCGGCTGCACGGCCGCGGCGGCGGTGACGACGGCGAGGCGTCCTGGAACGGGTCTGCTCCGGGTGCCGGGGGACGCGGAGTACGTCTCCCTGCGGGTGTCGGTGCGCGACGACCGGGGCGGCTCGGTGACGCAGGAGATCATCCGGGCCGTGGGTATGAAGTAGGCCCGCGCGGGTACGCGGACGGCGCCGCCTCCCTGGGACGGGGAGGCGGCGCCGTCCGCGTACCCGGCGACCGTCAGACCAGTCGGCCGACCAAGTGGACGAGGCCGGCCAGGATGTCGGTGAGAAGGTTCATGATCGTGCTGCTCCTTGCGGTGTTGCCTGGCAGTGGGACCTGTGCCGCGGCCACGGTCTGCAGCCCGTTGCCCGCACACCGTGAGTCTCGTTGGTCCCAGGCGCCACACGCGCACTCATGGCCGACGATCACCTGTTCCAGGGGATGTCCGACCCCGTGTTCGGATCCGGATCAGGCCAAGCTCCGCCAGGTCCTGCGGCGTCAGCCGGAGTTGGTCCGCCGTCGCCTCCACCTCCTCCGGCGGGCGCTTCAGGATCGCCGCCGCGAGCTCCGGCGCGATGACGGAGAAGTAACTGTCCGGCGTGGCCCAGGTGCTGCCGGGCGCCGCGAGCGCCAGCGCGCCGCCCGAACCGCCCTCGCCGACCACCAGCGTGGTGACCGGCGTCCGCGCCGCGGCCACCGCACCGAACAGCTCGGCGATGGCCGGTCCCGCCCCCAGCCGCTCCGCCGCCGCGTCGTTGGCCGCGCCCGGGGTGTCCACCAGTGTCAGCACCGGGATGCCGAGCCGGTCCGCGAGCCGGATCAGCCGGGCGGCGGTGCGGTACCCGGCTGGGCGGGTCGGCGTGCCGGTCTGGGCGGCGTAGGCGACCGTCCGCCCGGTGTGCTCCCCGAAGCCGCACAGCATGCCGTCGGGGTCCGCGCCGCCGCAGCGGTCCCCGTGCAGCGCGACCCGGTGGGTGAAGTAGGCGTCCAGATAGGCGTGCGCGCGCGGGCGTTCGGGAGCGCGGGCCCGCTGCACCGCCTCCCACCCCGAGGCCGGGGGGCCGGCTGTGCCGAGCGGCTCCGGCACCGGCGCCGGGGCGCCCGACGGCGAGGTCAGCAGCCGCAGCCACCGCCCCAGGGTCCGGCGCAGCTCCTCCGGCGGCACGACGGCGTCCGCCGAACCGGCCGCCACCTGAGCCTCGGCCGTGTACGCCGCCGGGTCCGCGTCCGGCGGCCGGACCCGGGAACCGGCGAAGCCCACCTGGGCGCCGGGGAGCGCCAGCACCACGTCCGCGCCCGCACCGAGCGTGGCCCAGCCGCCACCGGTCGCCGGATCCCGCACCACCGCGATCTGCGCGAGACCCGCCTCCCGGGTGAGGACCGACTCGCGGGCCACCCGCTGCAACTGGGTCAGCGCGAGCATGCCCTCCTGCATCCGGCTGCCGCCGGTGGCGACCAGCGGCACGACGGGCAGCCGATGGGCGCGGGCATACCGGTACGCCGCCTCCAGCCGGTCCCCGGTGCGCTGCCCCAGCGAACCGCCGAGGAACCCGAACTCGAACGCGATCAGCACCGCCCGGGTGCCGTCCACGGCGCCGGTCCCGCAGACGACGGACTCGGTCTCACCGGTGCGTCCGGCGGCACGGACGCGGGCGGCGTCGTAGCCGGGCCAGCCCAGCGGCCCGTCGGCCGCGGACTCCCGCTCGGGGGAGGGGGGTTCGGCGGATTCGGTGTACGGGAGTCCGGAAGAGCCGGTGTACGGGAGCTCGGAAGAGCCGGTGTACGGGAGCTCGGTGAAGTCGTCGCTGACGAGGCCGAGGAACTCCCGGGCGGAGAGCCGCTCAGCCATGCCCGAGGCTCCGCTTCATGACCTTCCCCATGTCGTTGCGGGGCAGCGCGTCGAGGTACCGGACGACCCGGGGTCGCTTGTGCGGCGCGAGCCGTCGCGCGACATGCCCGGCCAGGTCCTCGAGCGACGGTGGGTCCTGCGGACCGGCAGCCACCACCCACGCCACGATCCGCTCACCCAGATCGGGGTCGGGCTCACCGGTCACGGCCGCCTCCCGCACCCCTGGATGCTCCAGCAGTGCGTTCTCGATCTCCCCGGCACCGATCTTGTAGCCGCCGCTCTTGATCAGGTCGGTGGCCTTGCGGCCGACGATCCGCACATAGCCGTCCGGGTCGCGCACCGCCACGTCGCCGGTGCGGAACCAGCCGTCGGCGGTGAAGGAGGCGGCGGTGGCGTCGGGCCGGTTCAGATACTCGGTGAACAGGTTGGCACCGCGCACCTGGATCTCGCCGACGGTCTCCCCGTCGAAGTCGGTCACCGGAGTGCCGTCCTCGGCGACGTGCCGCAGCTCCACCCCGGGCAGCGGCACGCCCACCGTCCCGGCCCGCGGCTCACCGTCCGCGCGGACGCTGGTGTTCATCAGCGTCTCCGTCATGCCGTACCGCTCGACGACCCGGCGCCCGGTCGCCGCGGCGATCCGCTCGTGGTCGTGCACGGGCAGCGCCGCCGACCCGGACACCAGCAGCCGCGCCCCGGCCAGCGCCTCGACCAGCTCCGGCCGGCCCGGCAGGCTCTCGGCGATCCGGTGGTACATCGTCGGTACCCCGAACAGCATGGTGGCACCGGAGCCCAGCTCGCGGGCCACGCCCTCGGTGCTGAACCGCCCCAGGTGCCGCACGGACCCACCACGCCGCAGCGGACCCAGGATCCCGAGCACCAGCCCGTGCACATGGAACAACGGCAGGCCGTGCACCAGCACGTCGTCGCCGGTCCACCGCCAGGCGTCGGCGAGCGCGTCCAGCGTCGCGGCCACCGCCCGCCGGGGGATGACCGCGCCCTTGGGCGGGCCGGTGGTACCGGAGGTGTAGACGACCAGCGCCGGGGCGGTCTCGTCGACGGCGCGGTCGTCGGGCCCGGGACCGGTGGCGCCGGGATCGACATCGACGCGGGTGAGGGCCTGCACCGGACCGGGGAACGTGTCACCCGGCGCGGCCAGGACGAGCTCCGGCGCGCTGTCGCCCAGGATGTGCCGCAGCTCCTTCTCCCCGGACCGCGGGTTGAGCGGCACCACGGTCACCCCGGCGAGCAGCGCGCCGACGACCGCGACGGCCGTCTCCAGCGCCGGGGTCGCCCACACGGCCACCCGGCCGCTGCCGCGCACCCGCTCCCCGACGGCTCCGGCCGCCGAGGCGAGCTGCGCATACGTCAGGGACCGGTCACCGAACCGCAGAGCGGCCCGCTCACCCGGTCCACCGCCGGTCAGGGCCGGAAAGAGGGAGGACACAGCGACTCCTTGTCGGTCGTGGTCGCACGTACTGCCACCGGACACCACCGTTCCTACCCCGGGCCGTCCCCCATCCTCCCCCACCGGCGTTTGATCTCCGTCACTCCCCCGGGCGCGCTGCCTGTCGCTCGCGACGCCGGGTGCCCACCAGCGTGGCCAGGTCCCCGGCGAGCGGGAGTTCCACCGTGTCGAGCATCGGACGCTCCAGCCAGTGCAGCCGGACCCGGTCGACGTCTCCGGCGTGCCGGGGCGGCCAGGACCCGGCGGGGGTGAAGTCGTCGACGACGATCCTGCCGCCGGGGACCAGCAGCCGCGCCGGATCGGCGAAGACATCGTCCGCGCCGCTCTTCCCGGCCCTGCCGCCGTCCAGGACCAGCAGGTCGTACGGTCCCTGCTCGGCGATCCGCCGCCGGTCGCCGACCACCACCTCGACGTCGGGCCGGTCCGCGAACACCCCGGCCGCGACACCTGCCCGCCGCGGGTCCCGCTCCACGCTCACCAGCCGTACGCCCGCGCCCGCCCCGGTGGCCAGCCATGCCGGCCCGACCCCGCAGCCCGTACCCGTCTCGCCGATCACCCCGGCCGCCCCACCGGCCGGCGCGGCGAGCAGCAGACTGTTCGCGGCGGCAGGAATACGGGAAGCCGTGCCCACGGGCGGCGGCGAGCGCCCGCTCGACCAAGGGAGGCAGCAGATCGACGCCGTCGTAGGAGTCGGTACCGGAGAGCGACTTGGCGTCGATCCTGCCGCAGCGGGCGGGTTGCGTCAGGCAGCCGCTTCGCCTACGTCCACCACGTCGGCCACCACGCAGCTGACGTTGTCCGGGCCGCCCGCGTCGTTCGCCGCGTCGACCAGGCGGCGTACCGCCGTGTCCGGGGCGGCCGGGGTGTCGGTGAGCAGCTGCCGCACCCGGTCCTCGGGGAGCACCGCGGACAGCCCGTCGGAGCAGAGCAGGTACCGGTCACCCGGCAGGGCGTCGTGCAGACGCAGGTCCGGGGCGGCGGACGCGGCGCCGGTGAGCGCCTTCAGCAGCAGCGCGCGCTGCGGGTGCGAGACGGCCTCCTCCGGGGTCAGCCGGCCCTCGTCGACCATCGACTGGACCATGGTGTGGTCGTGGGTGATCCGGAACAGCCCGCCGTCGCGCAGCAGATACGCCCGGGAGTCCCCGATGTGCACCAGCGCCAGCCGCGAGCCGGTCCACAGCAGCGCGGTCAGCGTGGTGCCGGCGCCGTCGGTGCCGCCGGCGGCGTCCCGTACCGCCTCGGCGGCGCCCTGCACCGCGTCCTCCAGGAGATTCAGCACCCCGTCCGCCGGGATCTCCTCGGCGTCGAGGAACCTCAGCGCCTCCACGGCGGCACTGCTCGCGGGCGCGCCCGCCGGGCCGAACCCGTCCGCCACGGCCAGCAGCCGGGTGCCCGCGTACGCGGTGTCCTGGTTGGCGGGGCGGACGCGGCCGGTGTCCGAGTGGGCGAAGTAGCGCAGTTCCAGCATGGGTGGTTCCTCCGTGGGTTCGGTCGACAGATGGTCGATGAGGAACGCGGCGAGGTCGCGCCGGGCCGCCGTCTCCCGCTCGACGCGCGCCCAGTAGGCGCGTATCTCACGTGCGGCGGACGAGGGTTCGTCCAGGGCGCACAACCGACGGATCTCGGCCAGCGGCATCCCCAGCCGCCGCAGCCACGCCACCAGCCGCGCCTGCTCCAACTGCCCGGCGCCGTAGTAGCGGTACCCGTTGTACGGGTTCACCCGCGCCGGGCGCAGCAGCCCCAGCTCGTCGTAGAGCCGCAGCGCCTTCGGCGACAGCCGGCAGGCCCGGGCGAACGCCCCGATCGTCAGCATGCCCTGCTCCATCGAGCACTCCCCTCGCGTTCCGCCACCGATGCTGTGGCTTCCCCGAAGGGGAAGGTCAAGCGAGAGTCTCCGGTTCCGCGGGCGGACGCCGGGCCCAGTGGCGGTCTGCGCCGCAAGGCAGTCCACGGACAGCTGAGCGAGGTGGCCAGCCACCTTGAGGAACATCGGGTGCCCGACGTCAAACAGCGTCTGCTCCAGGTGTTGTCGCACCTCAGCGGCACCGCTGCCACCATGGCGTGGGACTCGGGGCTCCAGAGGCAGGCGCAGGACTATTACCTGCTCGCACTGCGGGCGGCGCATGCCGCCTCCGACTTGGCGTTCCGCGTCAACGTCCTGGCGGGCCTGGCCCGGCAGATGTTGTATCGGGATCGTCCACAGGACGCCCTCGAAACTGGTGCACCTCGCGCAGAAAGGAGTGAAAGAGACGGCCGGCCCACGACTGCGGGCCATGCTGCATACGCGAGAAGCGTGGGCGTACGCAGCCATGGGACGTGCGGCGGCATTCCGTCGGGCCACTGGCGAGGCTGCTGAATCGCTGGCCGACGCGGGAAAGGAGAGGGCACCTTACCAACCGCATGCTGCTCCGCCGTGCTGACCGTCTGGTCGCCGTTTGGAACGGCGAGCTTCCGAGCGGCGAGGGCGGTGGCACTGCCGACACGGTGCTCGAAGCGCGCGGGATCGGGCTTCCCGTCGATGTGGTCTGGCCGGACGGAGCCGCGCGAGGCGGCCGAGCCGCCGGGTCAGTAGAAGATCACGGAGTCGATGCACACCATCGGGTCCTCCGTGAGGCACCTTCGTAGGATCCGCCCACGAGGGTGGTCTCCGAGGCCGACGCCGTCTGACCAGCGGGTACCTGCTGGAGTTCGAAGTCGCCGGGAGCGCGACCGAACCGGCGTGGCGTTACGCCGCCCCCGGCAGGCGGACCTCGACCAGGCCGTCGTTGAGGCGTACCTCGAAGGAGGGCTGGGGTGCGGTGGACGGTCCGGCGACGCAGGCGCCGTCCGTGAGACGGAACGTGCTGCCGTGCCAGGGGCAGGTGACGCAGCCGTCGCTGAACTCGCCCTCCGAGAGCGGACCCGAGAGGTGGGCGCATCGGTCGGCCAGTGCGTGCACTTCGCCCACTCCCTGGGCGTCCCGCATCAGCAGCACGGGGACTTCCCCGACGAGGCGCCGTACGGCCCGGCCCCGCGGGAACTCCTCCGGAGCACCGACCGCGTGCCAGCCCGCGCCGATCAGATGCGGTACGGCCTCGCTGTGGTTCACCCCGGCCGCCTGCCGGTAGGCCAGGTGACCGCCGAGGAACCCGCCCGCCGTGGCGACGGTGAGCCCGGCGAAGCCGAGCATCCGGCCGCTCCCGCCCCGGCAGCGGACCGCGAGCGAGGCCGCGTAGAGGGCCACCGCCGTGGCGTTCGCCGCCGCGTGTACCACGCCGACCCGCTCCTGCTCCGGAAGCTGGTCGGCGGAATCGACGGCTCCGGACAGGGCCGCCGGAAGTGCGCCGGCGAGCCCCACGGCGACCAGCAGGCGGGCCGCGCGCTCGTTGCCGCGGGTCAGGTCCAGCAGGGCGGCGGAGGTCCAGCTGCCGATGGGGAGCTGCACCAGGGCCGGGTGCAGGGGATGGCCCTGCCACCGGCCGTGCAGCACGTCCCGTGCACGCCCGAGGGGGAGCGCGTGCACGAACTCGCGGTACGGCGTCGCCACGCGGTCCAGCGCCCGGGCGTTCTCCAGCGCCTCGATCTTCGACAGGGGATTGCGCATGAGCGCCGGGTAGCCCGGTCACGTGGCGTCAAACGGGAGGCGTACGGGCAGCGCGAAGCGCACGGCGGCTGCGGCGGCGCGCCGGCGGTGCCGACGGCGTACGACGACTCCCGGTGTCCTCCGGGTTTCGTGCTGCCTCCACCGGCTACTCGATCACCCACGAGGGCGGCGTCCCGCATGTCCGCACCGGACTCACCCCTGCCCGCCCACCGCCGTGCGCTGCAGCAGTCCCCAGGTGAATTCCGCCACCACCTCACGCCGTACGCCGCTCTCCGCGTCCGGCGCCGTGAAGGCCAGCCCCCAGCGGGTGGGGGCCGAGCCCTGCAGGGGCCGGGCCGGGGCGAAGGCGCGGGCGGCCTCGTCCACCGTGCAGGACCAGGGGGTGAGGTCGGCCAGGGTGCGCAGTCGGGGGCCCGCGACGCCCGGGGCGCGGACCAGCCACTCGTTCCAGACGGTGCCGTCGGCCCCGACCAGGACCTCGAAGCGCAGGTCCGGCCAGAGGGGGAGCCGCCAGAGGCGGGCCTCGCAGTCCAGGTCGCCGAGGCGGCGGGGGACCGTCGACTCCGGCTCGCCCAGGATCGAGCCGTACCGCGAGGCCGCCGGGCGCGCCCGCGGGGAGCGGAGCATCGCCTGCCAGCGCTTGTTGGCCTCGCGCAGGTCCGTGACCGAGGCGCCCAGCTCGCGGCGGGCGTCCGCCACCCGGTCCGGGTTGTGGTCGGCCATGCGGCGCAGCAGCACCAGTTGGAGGTCGACGGGAGTGAAGGGGCTAGCTGGGCGTTTTCCGGTCGGCATGGGCATCATCGTCGCCCAAGGGGCGGTCCCCGGGGCGGCGGCCGTCCGGGAGGAACAGGACCGAGTTGACGTAGCGGGGGCCGGGGCGGAAGGGCAGGACGCGGGGGAGCAGTCCGCGGGTGGCCACCCAGGACGTGTCGGCCTGGTGGGACTCCAGCGGGAAGGAGCCCAGCGGGACCCAGGTGGTGCCGGGCAGCACCCAGCCGTCGTACCCGAGCATCGACAGGTAGGTGATCACCGGTGCGATCGGCTGGATCCGGGACTCCAGTTCGATGAAGAGGGCCGGGCGGTCGCGGGCCAGCAGTCCCGTCGCGCCGCGCAGGACCGCTGCCTCGTTCCCGTCCACGTCGATCTTGATGAATCCGACGTCGGTCAGGGCGAGGTCGTCCAGGGTCACGCACGGCACGTCCAGGGCGCGGGCGTGGATGTCGCGGCGGACCAGGGAGGACACGCCCCGGTCGCCGGGGTCGTCCGGGGGCAGCCACAGCCGGGACAGCCCCGGGTGGTCGGAGGCGGCGGCCCGGATCACGCGCACGTTGGCGGGGGCGCCGGCGGCCAGCAGCCGCGCCAGATGGGGGACCGGCTCCACGGCCACCACCCGGCGGGCGTGACGGGCCAGCCGGTGCGTCCACGGGCCGTACCAGCCGCCGACGTCCACGGCGGTGCCGCAGCGGGGCGGGCACAGCTCCGGCAGCCGCGCCAGCTCGGGTTCGAAACGCGGGTAGACGGCCCGTGCCGTCGCCGCCACCAGGCGCCGGGGGAACAGGGGGGCCAGACGGGCGGCCAGGGTGCGCGGTGCGGGGCCCGGGCTCGATCTCATGTGACCATCCGCTTCAGCAGTTCCTCGTGTTCGTCCTCCGGGACCTGCTCGCCGGAGGACGGCAGCAGTTGCGGGATGCCGTCGACGATCGGGTAGCGGCGGTGCAGGCGCGGGTTGTACAGCGCCTCCTCCCCGGCCGAACCCGCCTCCGGGGCCAGCAGGTGCAGCGGGCCCTTGTCCAGCGGGCAGGCGAGGATCTTCAGCAGCGGGTCGTCGGGCTTCATCGCGAGGTCAGCTCCTTGGCGCCGATGGGGGGTGGTCGGGACGCGGTGTCGTGCTTGGGCATGCTCAGCAGCACCGTCAGGGCGAGCACCGTGCCCGTGACGCGCAGCGTCAGCCGGGCCGGGTCCTCGGGCAGCGCCTCGCCGAACGAGAGCGTGCCGAGCACCGCCGTGTACATGCAGCTCACGGTGGTGCACACCGGCACGATCAGGGACGCCCGGCAGCGCTGCAGCGCTGCCTGGGACATGACGAGACCGAAGGCGCCGGTGAAGAGCAGGAGGTACGGGTACGGGGAGCCGAGCACACCGAGCAGTGCGGCGGTCGCGCCGTCCTCGGCCGGCAGATGGCCGGAGACGCCCTTGATCGCAAGCGAGCTGACGCCGTAGAGCAGGCCGACCGCGACCCCGTACTCGACGCCGGTCGTCGGCAGCCGGTGGCGGCGGCCGGCGCGGCGCTCGGCGGAGCGGTACAGCCACACCCCCGCGGCCAGCGACGGCACGCACACCAGCAGCACCAGCGCGTACGGCGCGCCCCGGCTCACCGTCTCGGCGCCCTCGCGCAGCGACAGCACCACCATCAGCAGCGCGGCCACGATCGCGGCGAGCGCGTACCGCTCCCTGCCGGTGGTCTCCTCGCCCAGCAGCCGGGCGGAGAGCAGCACCAGCAGCACCAGGCCGGAGACGAAGATGCCCTGCGCTGCGGCGATCGGCAGGGTCCGGTAGACGATCAGCTGCGCGGCGAACCCGGCAGCCAGCGCGAGCGAGCCGCCGATCCACAGCGGGCTGCCCAGCACCAGCCGCAGCAACCGGGCGGGTCGGCGGACGCTCACCTCCGGCAGGCCGGCCAGTGCCCGCTTCTCCAGCACGAACCCGGCGCTGTACAGGACGTTCGCCAGCAAGGCCGCGGCCACTCCCCACCACATGTCCCCCTGCCCCCTCCTACGTCCGGCGTGCATGCAGCAGCAGGATCGACGCCCACGGCGCCCGGGCCGCCGACGCCAGCCGGTCCAGCGGGCGCAGCGGGCGCGGCACCCCGTGGAACGGGGCCCCTCTCAGGCGTACGACGTCGAAGCCGGACGCCGTGACGAACTCCCGCAGTGCGCGGGCCGTGTACAGCCGCAGATGGCCGACCACCTCGGAGCCGGGGCGGCCGTGGATGGCGCGCAGGCTGACCTCGGAGAACACCGGCTGCACACCGGCCAGCAGCAGGGCGCGGTTGTACCAGGCGGCCAGGTTCGGGGTGGACAGCATCAGATGGCCGCCGCGGCGCAGTACCCGGCGGATCTCGTCCAGGGCGGCGTCCGGGTCCACCAGGTGCTCCACGACCTCGCTGAACAGCACGGCGTCGGCCGAGCCGGTGGCCAACGGCAGGCCTCCGCCGGTGAGTTCGCCGCGGACCGCGTCAGGCATCCGGGTGCGGGCGCGGCGCAGCGCGTCCTGGGACCAGTCGACGCCGACGAGGCGGTGCCCGGGGAGGTGGGGCGCGGCGGTGGCGGCCGCGGTGCCGTCGCCGCAGCCGATGTCGACGATGGTCTGCGGGCGGTCCGCGCCGCGCAGCGCCGCCGCCAGCATGCGGGCCTGGCGGCGGCTGCGCGGGGTGCCGGAGGCGACGGGGACGGCGGGGTTCTCGTAGAAGTCGCGCAGGCCCGGGGGCCGGGTGGCGGCGGCCGTGGTCGGCGTCGGCGTCGGCGTCATGGCGTCGCCTCCGTGGTGTGCAGGTGGTGGGCGAACAGGTCGCGCAGCCGGGCCCCGTCCCCGTGCCCGAGCAGCGTCCGCGACCAGCGCACCGCGAGGTGCAGGCGGCCCGCGGTGGAGGCGGTGGTGAAGGTGAGGCCGCGGGGGGTGCGGGCCGGGGCCGAGAACCACACCGCCTGCGCGCGGCCCGCCTCCGCACCGAAGTCCAGCGGGTAGGGGATCCGGCCGATGTTGCTGAGCAGCGTGGTGGGGGTCCAGGGCGCGACCGCGCGGCGCAGGCCGCGAGTCAGGGCGGCGCGGCAGACCACCGGCGCCCAGGGGGCGGTCAGCAGGGCGGCGCCGTGGCCGAGCTGGGGGCGTGGCCGCGCCTTCAGGGCGCGGGTGCGGGCGGCGGTCCGGCGCAGCAGGTCGGGCAGGTCGGGGTTGGTCAGCTCGTCGGGTGCGAAGGGGACGTCGACCAGGCGGGTGCCGTTGCCGATGGGCATGCCCGCGTCCCGGGGCCGGTCGTCGACCGGCATGGTGATGCGCAGCGGGCGGGGGCGGGCGCCGTGCTCCCGGTTCCACTGGGCGACGGTCAGCGCGGTGGCGACCATCAGCTGGTCGTTGACCGTGTAGCCCGCACCCTCCGGGCGGTGCGGGAGGGCGAGTTCGGTGACGAGCAGGCCGTTGCCGGGGGTGGTACCGGGGGAGCCCGGGGCCACCCGGGCCGGCCGGGACCAGGGGGAGGGGGCGGTGAGGTCTCCGGTGGGCGCGGCGGTGGCTGCCCGGACCGGGGGCGCCGCAGGGGCGTTGTCCCGGCCGCCGTACAGCTCCGCGGCGGTGGCCAGGACCCGTAGACAGGCGGGGCCGTCGAGGGCGGTGTGGTTGACGGTGAGCAGCAGGGCCGTCCCCTCGAATCCCCGCTCCACCACCTCCAGCCGGATCGGCGGGGCGGCGGACAGCGGGGGCGCATGGGTGAGCGTCCGTGTCCGGGCGTCCCGGAGCGCGCTCGGCCCCGGCGGGGCCACGCTCACCACGTCGACGTCGGCGGCGTCGGCCAGCTCCCACTCGTAGCGGCGGCGGTACCAGGGGCCCGGGGCCTCCCGCATCAGGACCCGGGGGTGCCGCAGCAGGGCCTCGGCGACGGCCTTGCGCAGCCGCGGCGGATCGAGCCGGCCGGGCAGATGGACCTCGATGTGGACCGTCTCCGGCTCCTCGTGCTGGAGGCAGTGCCGGGCGACCTCGTCCACCACCGGGAACGGGATGCGGATCGGTGGGGTGCTCATGGCCGCCGGCCCTTCTCCTGCCCGCCGGCCCGGGGCAGCGGCCGGGTCGCCGCCTCCGGGCGCACCGCCCCGGCCGGCGGACCGCCCTCCCTCCCGGGAGGAGGGGCCCAGCGGGCGCCGCCCGCCGACCCGGCCGGTGCGAACTCCCCGGCCGGTGGGAAGTCCCCGGCCGCTTGGAACGTCCCGGCCGGTGGGAGGTCCCGGGCCGTGCGGAACGTCCCTGCCGACGGGGTTTCCTCGGTCGGGTGTGCCGTGGCCGGTGACGGGCTTTCGGCCGGTGGGAAGTCCCCGGCCGCCTGGAACCTCCCGGCTGGTGGGAAGTCCCCGGCCGCCTGGAACCTCCCGGCTGGTGGGAAGTCCCCGGCCCTGCGGAACGTCCCTGCTGACGGGGTTTTTTCGGTCGGGTGTGCCGTGGCCGGTGACGGGCCTTCGGCCGGTGGGAGACCCCCGGCCGCTGAGGGGCCCGCCCCCGGTGGGGATCCCGGGGCCTCCGGGGGCCCCGCGGCCTGTGGGGATCCGTCGGCCCGTGGGTGCGCCCCCGGTGCCGCGGGCGCCGCCGCCGCGTCCTCGCCGCCGCCCCAGGTCACCAGGGCTGCGAACAGGGCCAGCAGCGCGAGCAGTTGGGCCGTGTGGCCGAAGGGGCCCGCCCCCGCGGGAGCCGGGTCCCCCGCGCCGGTGGCGGCGGCGACGCCCGCCGCGGCCAGGGCCGTGAAGGCGACCGGCGCCAGCAGCGCGGGGCGCCGCCAGGCCAGTACCGCCAGCGCGGGCACGAGCAGTGCCAGCCAGCCCGCGATCACCACGCCGACCAGCGTCAGCGCCACCGTGCCGAGCCACCGGCCGGGCGGCGGCGCGGGCGGCTGCGGTGCGTCGGGGTTGGGTTCGCGCCGCCGCCACAGTGCCAGGCCCAGCACCGCGGCGATGCCGGCCCCGGCGCCGATCAGCCCGGCGTCGTAGGTCGTCGCCGGTGCGTAGGACAGCTTGACCGAGCCGCCCGCGCCCTCCGGGATGCGCCAGCCCTGCTGCCAGCCGTCCAGCCGTACCGGGGTCAGCTCCCGGCCGTTCAGCGTGGCCGTCCAGCCCTCGTTGTAGTTCTCGTACGTCGTGAAGTAGGCGGCGGGGCCGGAGCCGACGCCGACCTCGCGGCGGTCGCCGAGCCAGTCGAGTATCTCCAGCTCGCGCCCGGCCGAGGTACCGGTGACCGAGCCGCGGGTCAGGGTCACGCCGGTCAGGGCCAGCGGGCCCGCGTCGCCGCCCTCCAGCCGGTGTTCACCGGCAGCCAGCTGCACCTCGGTGTCCGCCCGGCCCTCCTGGCAGAGCGTCACCTCCACCGGCCGCCGTTCGGTCAGGTCGCCCACGGTGCCCCGGACGCCGGTCTGGTACAGCTCGCCGTCCAGCGCCACGTCCGGGCCCTTCCCGCACGGCAGGGTGAACTCCCGCCCGGCGTCCGGCCGCGGGGTGCGGTGCTGCTCCAGGGCCGGGAGGTAGGCCTCGGTCAGGCCCACCGGCAGCTGGAGCTTCTCGTCGACGACCGGGTTGTGCAGGGTCAGCGGTGCCGTCTCGGTGATCGTGATGTCGAGGCGGTCGGTGGTGATCGGGCCGAAGCGGACCAGCCCGTTCTTGTCCACGCCGGCGATGGCGGCGCCGTCCGGGGAGCTGATGTGCACCTCGGTGGGGCGGGTGGACAGCCCGCCCGCCGCGGCCAGCACCAGCTCCTCCACCGGTACCTTGCCCTCCCAGCTCAGATGGATGGTGGGCCGGTCCCCGGCGATCCACGCCGTGGTCAGATCGCCGTCGGTGAGGTTGCGGGCGTCCAGGCCGGCGCCGAGCCGGGCGGTGGAGCCGGCGGTGGCGGTGATCCGGCCGGGCTGCTCGGGGGCCACCTCGTACAGCAGCCGGTCGAGTTCCGCACCGGTCACCGGCACCGCGCTCGCCCGCACCTCGAAGGTGCCGTCAGCGGCGGTGGTGAAGCGGCGGTGCAGCCCCGCTTCGGTGCCGGCCGGGGACAGCCCGGTCGGGTCGGCGGCCCGGTGCAGGGAGACGATCTCGGCGCGGGCGTCGGACTCCGCCGCGTCGACGGGCAGCCGCAGCAGCCGGGTCACCTGGATGTCCGGCAGGCCGATCTCGGAGAAGCCGGCGCCGGTCAGCCCGGCCTTGCGGGCGGTGGAGCCGACGATGGTCAGCCGCATCCAGTCGGTGGCCCCCTCGGGCGCCCGGACTGTCTGCGTCGTCCCGTCGGCCCGCAGATAGCTGGTCCGCTCGCCCTGCTCCGTCGCCACCCGCACCCGGGTGGCCGCCGCGCGCACCCCGTCCTGCGGCAGCGGTGTCACCTCGAACGAGTCCGGCATGTCGTAGGAGCCGTCGAAGCCGATCCGCAGCCACTGCCCGTCCGCCGGGCCGGGCACGCCCTCCGCCCAGGCGGTGGCCGGATCGCCGTCGAAGGCGTTCACCGGGTCGTACTGCGGCAGGTGGAACAGCCAGTTGCCGTAGGAGGAGGCGGTCACCGAGCGGGCACCGCGCAGTTCGGCGACCGTCTGGTGGTCCAGGCCCTCCACCGGCAGGATCTGGTGCGGCTTCTCGCCCGGATTCTGCACGGCGTCCGGCGCGTTGCGCTCGTCACGGGTGTACGTGTACGAGGTGTTGGCGTTGACCAGCCCGAACCGGGTGTCGGCGCGGCGCAGCCCGTCGCCGGTGATCTGCACCTCCGGGGTGCCGAGCCCGGGGTGGCGGTCGCCGGTCAGCACGGTGGGCCGGCCGCGCAGCTGCTGCGCCAGCGGCAGCAGCGCCTCCGGGCCGCCGGAGACGACGGCCGTGTCGGCGACCGGCGCCAGCCCGGCCTGCCCGGGCCGCGGCACGTCCTGGCCCGCCGGACGGTAGACCTCCACCGCCCGCTGCCGCGGATACAGCCCCTCGACCTGCAGTGGGGTGTCCTCGGCGATCACGCCACCGGTGGTGACCGGGCCGAGGCCGGTCACCCGCTCGTACCCGGACTGCTCCAGCGTCCGTTTCACCGTGGCGGTCGGGACGTGGCCGATCCGGTCGGGGTCCAGGTCGTTGCGGACGACGACGTAGAAGATCCCGGCGCGGCTCAGATAGTCGGCGAGGCCCGGCACCGCGGCGCCGGTCATCAGGGACTGCTCGACGGCGTCCATCGCACGCCGGTTGCCGGGGGTGCCGAAGGGGACGTAGTCGCGCTGCGCCCAGCGGGAGCCGGCGACCACGTCGAGGGGCTGGTCGATGGGACTTCCCCAGGTGTACAGGCCGTGCGCGGTGGCCGGGACGACCAGGGCGCGCGAGTCGGGGGAGTACTTCTCCAGCCAGTCGGCGGTGGCCTGCCAGTAGGTGGGGATCTTCTGGAAGGAACCGGGGCTGAGGATCGAGCCGTTGAGGTACGGCCACAGCAGGCCGGGCAGGATCAGCACGGCCGCGGCCGGCGGGACGAACCGGCGCCCGCGGGCAGCGCGGGGGCCGCCGCCGGTCCCGCGCACCGGGCGGGCCCGGCCGCCGTTCCCGCGCGGGCTGCCGGCGGCCCCGCGTGCCGCGGCGGCCACGCTCACCACGTGTGCCATGCCCAGCACCAGCGCCAGCGCCGGACCCGTCTGGAACTTGTAGATGTTGCGGAACGGCGCCAGCCGGCCGTCGAGCCAGTCCTGCACCGTCCCGTGGAACGGGGCGCCGAACGCGCCGCCGTACCCGGCGAGCAGCACCAGCGCGGCCACCAGCACGGTCAGCACCAGCCAGCGTCGCTCGGGCAGGTCCCGCCGGGCCAGCCCGGCCAGTCCCAGACCGGCCGCCAGCGCCGAGCAGACGACCACCAGGACCGAGGACACCACCGTCCACCCGGCGGGCAGCCAGGCCTCCCCGAAGTGCAGATAGGCGACCCAGTTGCCGCCGCCGCGCAGCGCCTCCGTCGCCGACATGGTGGACGTGGTGGTCTCGGCGGTCTCGATGAACGGCAGGAAGTTCTCCCCGTAGGCGCCGAGCAGCAGCAACGGGATCCACCACCAGGCGGTCACCACGATCACCGCCGGCGCCCACCAGGCGATCAGCCGGCGCATCCGGGGTCCGGGCGGCCGGGTGAGCAGATACAGCCCGACCGGCAGCAGCGACGCCAGCGTCGAGGCCGCGTTCACCCCGCCCATGAACGGCACCAGCAGCGCCGAGCGCAGCGCCGCGACCCGGGCGCTGTAGCGCTCGTCGGCCAGCGGCAGCAGCACCCACGGCAGGAACGCGCCGGGCAGCGCGGCGGCCGAGGTGGAGCCGACCACGGTGGTGAACAGCGGCCACAGAGCGTACGCCGCCGCCGCGAGCAGCCGGGTCGGGCCGCTGCCGATCCGCAGCCGCTCGGCCAGCCGCAGCGCGCCCCAGAAGGCGACGGCCACGATCAGCGAGAGCCACAGCCGCTCGGCCAGCCACACCGGCAGCTGCACCAGGTCGGCCAGCCAGTAGTACGGCAGCATCGGCCAGAGATAGCCGACGTACTGGTCCTGGATGCCGCCGAAGTTGTTCTGGTCGTGCCACAGCTGGCCCAGGTCGGCGAGGAACCGTCCCGGGTCGACGGTGACCCCGAGTTTGGTGTCGAAGGTCTGCCGCCCCGGCTGCACGGCCAGGAACAGCACGAACACCGCGGCCCAGAAGCCCAGCAGCCAGCGCCGTGAGCGCGGGCCGTCCGGCGGGCCCGCGGTGCCCGTGCCGGTGGGAACCGCTGCCGGAGGAGGAGCCTGGACCGTGGTCGTCATGAAGGACACCGCCGGAGGATGAGGAGGAGGTTCCAGGTGGCGATCTCGCGCAGACCGGGCGCCTTGACCACGGCCTGGGCGAGGAAGGGCCAGTAGCGGGAGCGGGCGGCGACGACCCGGACGTCGTCGCGGGCGCGCACCTGCCGCAGGGTGGTGCCGACGTGCACCGGGAACAGGTTCTCGCCGAGGGTGTGCTTGGCGTCCCTGCCGGTGCGGCGCCGGTAGCGGGCGCGGGCCCGCTCGGCGCCGAGGTAGTGCCACGGGGCCCACTCGTGCCCGCCCCACGGCGACAGCCAGTTGGTGAAGGAGACGTAGATCAGCCCGCCCGGCCGGGTCACCCGCACCAGTTCGCTGAGGAAGGTCTGCGGATCGGCCACGTGCTCGAGGACGTTGGAGGAGAAGGTGACGTCCGTGACCCCGTCGGAGAGCGGCAGCAGATAGCCGTCGGCGATCACCGTGCCCCGGGGCGGCGCCGCGCCGAGCTCCCGCACATCGGGTTCGAACAGGTGGGCGTGGGCGCCGCGGCGCCGGAACTCGGCGGTGAAGTGGCCGCTGCCGCCGCCCACGTCGGCCACGGTACGGCCGGCCAGCGGGCCGCCGTACCGCTCCACCTGGTCGGCGGCGTCCCGGGCCAGCAGCGCGTAGCAGGTGTCGGGGTCGTCCTGCTCCCGCAGGAAGGCCCGGAAGAGAGCGAGGGACCGGCGTATCGACGGGTCCTTCAGCTCGGTGGTGTTCACGGCGCCCAACCCCGCGCCGCCTCCGCCGCCACCGCGCGGAACTGCCGGACCGTGCGGTGCCAGCGGTAGCCGGCCGCCCGGTCCCGCGCCGCCTTGCCCATCACTTCGCGGCGGTGCGCCGACAGCGCCAGCGTGCACCAGGCCGCCGCGAACGAGGACTCGCCGTGCGCGAGGATCCCGGTCTCGCCGTCGACGACGGAGTCCCGGAGCCCGGGGACGTCGAAGGCGACCGCCGGGGTCTCCCGGGCCGCCGCCTCGGTCACCACCAGCCCCCAGCCCTCCACCGCCGAGGGGTGCAGCAGCAGCCACGCGGCGCACAGCAGCCGGTGCTTCTCCGCCTCCGTGACATGCCCGGCGAACTCCACACCGGGACCGGCCAGCCGCTCCAGGCGCGCCCGCTCGGGGCCGTCGCCGACGATCACCAGCCGGCCACCGGTGACCGGGCGGACCCGCTCCCACAGCCGCAGCAGCAGATCGATCCGCTTGTACTCGACCAGCCGGCCCACCGCCACGAACAGCGGCTCGGCACTGCGGTCGGCGCGCGGACCCGGCTCCTCCACCCCGTTGTGCACCACCCGGATGCGGTCCCGCTCCACGCCGATGGCGCGCAGCGCATGCGCCGTGGACGGGGAGACGGCCACCAGCAGTCCGTGCCGCCGCCCCCCGGACAGCGCCCAGTGCTCCAGCCTGCGGCCGATCCGTGCCGCCGGGGCGAGTGCACCGCCGAACCGCATCCGCCACAGGTCGGTGTGGACGTGGTTGACCAGGCACAGCGTGGGGCCGCGGTGCCACAGCGGCGCCAGGTACGGCATGCCGTTGCACACCTCCACCAGCAGATCGGTCTCGCCGACCTGGCGGGCGAAGGCGGACCGGGCGCGCAGATAGTGCCCGTAGGCACCGCCCGCCGACACCACGCGGTAGTCGCGGAACGCCGCCGGACCGCCGCACAGCAGGGTGACCTGGTGGCCGAGCCGGGTCAGCCCGTCGGCCAGCCGGTCGACCAGCAGTTCGGAGCCGCCGGCCGACGGGTTGTCCAGGTCGCGGTGGGCGAGGAAGGTGATCCTGCGCGGAGGTGCGGGGCGCGCCGGGGGGAGCTGCCGCGCGCCGGGGGGCGCGGTGCGCAGCGAGGAGGGCACGTGCTGGGGCATGGGGTGCTCCAACTCGTCTCGGGGTGCGGAACTCACGGTGGGGAGGGCGGTGCGTGATGCGACCGGGCCGGCGTGACGCCGGAGCGGCGACGGCTTGCTGGGCGACGGCTTGCTGTGGGAGCGCTGTCCTGTCTCTGGGCGGGGGGTGTGGACGGGCTGTGCTCGGGTGGGGTTGGACAGTTTTCGCCCAGCCGTTCGTCAGGGCTACTCACCGGTGTGACAATTTCCGGCTTTGTTAGAGCTGACGTCACATCACTTCATGAATTCGAGGCGGTGCTATTCGGCCATACCGGGTCGATTGCGGGTGTTCCGGCCCCGTGCCACCAGCACGCCCCCAGCCACCGCGAGCACGAACCCGGACGCAGCCGTTCCGATCGGCAGCGTGGTGCCCACCATCCGCAGCAGCCCGCTGTCCTCCCGCGCCCGGTCGACCGCGGCCTGCTGGGTCTCTGTGGTGAACGCCACCTTCCGGCTGTCCAGCAGCACCGCGGCGTCCTCGTCGGCGCCCGGGGCGCGCAGTGTGCGGCGCGGTCCGGTCTGCGCGTACAGCACCCGGCCCGTGGCCTGGTCGACCACCAGCTCCACGCCGTGGTTGGCGTACCACTCCTCGGCCAGCACCTGTGCCCTCTCGGGCTGGTCCACGATGCCGCCCGGGACCAGCCGGGTGCCGGTGCGGGTCGCCGGGACCGTGCCGGTGAAGCGCAGCCCCTCGTAGCCGAGGATCTCCTTGCGGCCCTGGTAGCGCAGGACCACGGTGGCGCCGAGCGTGTTGTCCCACCAGCGGTAGGAACGTTCCTGCACGTCGAAGGGGAACTTCAGGTACGCCTCGCCCTCGAAGTACGGCTGCTCGCCGCAGCAGTGCACCGGCCGGTTGGTCTCCCGGTCGCTGACCCAGCGGTGCGGGGTGAAGTCCAGCGCGTCGTGCGGATCGGAGGCCGGCAGCGAGTCCTCGGTGTCGATCGAGGTCGTCACGTCCCACACGGCGGCGCCGCTGCGCTCGCTCTCGGCGACGTCGCCGCGCACCCGCTGGGTGACGGTGATCTTCCGGCCGGGCACGGTCTCGACCCGCTCCAGGTCGAAGACGCTGCCGGTTCCGGTGTAGACGGCGGTGGTGTCGATGTCGATCGGGTTCACCGCGGCCCGCGGTTTCACATACCAGGCCAGCATCGGCGCCAGCACCAGCAGAAAGGTGCCGAGACCCAGCGTGATCAGGGAGAACGGGGAGGATGTACGGCGCATCCGGGCGCTCCAGGAGGGGGAGGAACGTTGCAGGAACGTGGCAGGAACGTGCGCGTTCGGTATGGGCCGGGAACCGTAGGCTGCTCTTGACTAGGTGTCAATGCTTGTCGAGACTGGCTCCGACAGGCAGGGGCGGGACGCCCGGGTGGGCCGGCCGAGAACCTCCCGTACCGAGAAGGTGACCCTGCGATGTCCAGACTGCTCGCCGCCGCGCTGACCGTCGCGCTCTGCGCCGCCCTCGCCGTCGGCGCCGCGTTCGGTGTCGTCGCCGTGCTCGAGGCCACCCCCGAGCAGCCCGACACCCCCATGATCACCTACGAGCACGCCGGCCAGGGGGACTGAGCCGTGCCCCCCGCCCGCCCCGGGGCCGTCGCCGCCCGCTCGGCCTGGCAGGACGTCCCCCGCTTCCAGGTGCGCCAGTTCGCGACGATTGCACTGGCCGAAGCGCCGTCCCTCGCCGAGCAGATCCTGCACGAGATCCGGCGCGAGTACCCGCACCTGCCCGTCGTCCTGGACGACTCCGGCGAGCCGATGGCCCTGGTCGGCATCCGCCACGCCATCGAGGCCTTCATCAGGCACCTGGAGGACTCCGCCGACTCCGCGGGCAGCAACGGCAGCCCGCCCTCCGCCCCGCCGGACGTCTTCCAGGAGTTCGGCCGCGGCGAGGGTCTGCACGGCCGCTCCCTGGACTCGCTGCAGGCCATCTACCGGATGGGGGTGCGGCTGGCCTGGCGCCGGTTCGCCGACATCGGCCAGCGCGTGGAGATCCCGCCGCCCGCCATGTACGAACTGGTCGACGCGGGCTACGAGTACCTCGACGGGCTGGTCGACCAGTCCGTGCGCGGCTACGCCGAGGCCGCCGCCCGCCAGGCCGGGGAGCGGCTGCGGCTCCAGCGCCGGCTGATGGAGCTGCTGTTCGCCGAGCACCACCGGGGCGACCCGACGGAGGCACTGGCCGAGCGGGCCGCCCGGATCGGCTGGCCGCTGCCCCGGAAGGTCGCCGCCGGCGTGCTGCTGCGCCCCGCCCGCGAGGCGGTCGCCCCCGCAGTCGGCCAGGGCGTGCTGCTCGACATGGAGTACGAGCAGCCCCGCATGGTGGTGCCCGAACCGGACGCCGCCGGCCGCCCGGAGCTGCTGCACCGCGCCCTGACCGGCTGGTCCGGCGCCATCGGCCCACCCGTCGCGCTCGCCGACGCGGCCAAGTCGCTGCGCTGGGCGGAGGCAGCCGTACGGCTGATGGAACGGCGGCTGCTGCCCACCGGGGAGGTGCTGCACTGCACCGAGCACACCGAGGCACTGGTGCTGCTGCAGCCCGAGGAGCTGATCGACGACCTCGCCCTGCGCTGCCTGGGCCCGCTGGCCCACTGCGGCCCCACGCACGGACGGCGGCTCGCGGAGACGCTGCTGGCGTGGCTGGAGACACGCGGCGGCGCGCCGGAGGTCGCGGCCCGGCTCGGCGTCCACCCGCAGACCGTCCGCTACCGGCTGCGGCAGATCCGCGAACTGTGGGGCGACGAGATCGACGACCCGGACCGCCGCTTCGAGCTGGAACTGGTGCTGCGCGCCCAGCGGTTGCGCGGCGAACTCGGCGCGCCGGGGCCGCGTCGGCCGCCGCACTGACCCGCACCCTCGTCTCCCGGCCGTTGCCTGCCGCAGACACCACGACTAGCCTGCTGTTCGCCATGCCGATCGCCTGTTGAAATATCGAACAGGCCGAGACGACACCTAGGGAGGGGGCCGGACGATGGGACGCCTCGTACCTGCCGTGACCCGGGCTCTCGACATACTGGAGCTCTTCCTCGACGGGGACGGCACGCTCTCCGCGCCCGACATCGTGCGCAGGCTCCGGCTGCCGCGGACCACCGTGCACGAGCTGGTCACCACACTCGCCGCGCGCCACTACCTCGTCCCCGTGCCCGGCCAGCCGGGACGCTACCGGCTCGGTGTCCGCCCCTACCAGCTCGGCGCCCGCTACGCCGAGCAGCTCGACCTCGCCGCCGAGGGCCACCAGGTCGCCCGGGCCGTCGCCGAGACCTGCGACGAGACCGTGCACGTGGCGATACTCGAGGACACCGACGTCATCTACATCGCCAAGGTCGACTCCACCCACGCCGTGCGCATGGTGTCGGCGGCCGGCCGCAGGCTGCCCGCGCACTGCACCTCCGTCGGCAAGATGCTGCTGGCCTCCCTCCCGGAGGCGGAGCTCGCGGCCCGCGTGCCCGACGGCACCGAGCTGGCCGCCATGACCCCGAACAGCATCACCGACCCGGCCGCCCTGCGCACCGAGCTGGCCGCCGTCCGGCGGCGCGGCATCGCCGTCGAGAGCCGCGAGTCCAACCCGGACGTCAGCTGCGTGGCCGCCCCGGTGCGCGACCGCACCGGGCAGATCGTCGCCGCCCTGTCCATCTCCGTACCCATGATCCGCTGGAGCGAGGAGCGCCGCGGGGAGCTGGAGCAGCTCGCGGCCAAGGGCGCCGCCGATCTGTCGGAGCGCCTCGGCCACCGGGGCGCGGCATGAGGTACGAGGTGGCGGTACGGGCGCAGGCCGCGCTCGGCGAGGGCCCCACCTGGGACGCGGCCGGGGCCCGGCTGATCTGGGTGGACATCCTCGGCCGCCGGGTGCACACCTACGACCCGGCCACCGGCCGCCGCACAGTGCGCACCACCGAGACCCACGTGGGCGCCGCCAAGCCGCGCACCGGCGGCGGGCTGGTCCTCAACCTGCGCGACGGCATCGGCCTCGCCGACCCCGACGGCACCTTCCGCATGCTGGTGCGCGACGCCGTCCCCGGCCGCCGGGGCAACGACGCCGCCGTCGCGCCCGACGGCAGCCTGTGGGCCGGCACCATGCGCTACGACGAGGCGCCGGGCGGCGGCACCCTCACCCGTGTCACCGGCGACGGCACCGCGGTCACCGTGCTGGACGACGTGACGGTCAGCAACGGCACCGGGTGGAGCCCCGACGGGCGGCTGATGTACTACGCCGACACCCCGACCCGCAGGATCGACGTCTTCGACCACGACGGCGGGCGGATCTCCGGCCGCCGCCCGCTGGCCGGGATCGAGGACGGTGCCGGCTTCCCGGACGGGCTCACCGTGGACGCCGACGGCTGTGTGTGGGTCGCCCTGTGGGACGGCGCGGCCGTCCGCCGCTACACGCCGGACGGCCGGCTCGACCTGGTGCTCCCGCTGCCGGTGCCGCGCGTCACCGCGTGCGCCTTCGGCGGCGCCGGCCTCGGGGACCTGTACCTCACCACCGCCCGCACCGGTCTGGCGGCCCCGCATCCGGTGGCCGGTTCCCTGCTGGTGGTGCCGGGCGCGGGCACGGGGCTGGCACAGCCGGCGTTCGCGGGCTGACCCGCGGGGGCCGGGGCCTGTCCGGCGGATCAAGCGGCAGACGCGGGGCGTGGCACGCCCCCTCCCAGTGCCGGAACGGCGTGGGGACCCCGGCGGGGGCGTCGTCGGTTGCCGATTCCCCGAGCGCGGCCTCGCCCCCGCGGGGGACACCTCCGTCGCCCCGCTCACCTGCGCTGGTCAGTGACCTCACTCCTGCGACGTGATCCGCCGGACGGGCCCGGAGCAGGTCGGGCGAAGTCCGCTGCCGTTCGGCAGCGCCCTGAAGGGGCGCGGGGAACGGCGCGACCGGCCACGACGGCGCCGCGGACGAGCGCGGCACAGCGCGGCACTTCCGGCGGACCGCTCAGTCCAGTTCGGCCGCCTTGCGCTCCTGGGCCGTCAGCGGTGGTCCGTTCAGCGGCGGCGCGAGCGGACCCGCCGCCGCGGCCACCAGCACGGACGGCGTCAACAGCACCTCGGCCCCCCGTTCCAGCGCCATCACATCCGTCAGCCGGCGCGCGATCCGGCCGTTGCCGGTGGCGGTGTGGGCGAGCCGGTCGACATACGCCGCCGCCAGCCGCTCCCGCAGCGACGGACCGCCCGGTGCCGCGCCGGGGAAGAACACGTCCTGCCCCACCGCGAGGTCCCACGCCGCACCCGCCGGCCGTGCCGCCGCCCGCTGCGCGGCACGCGCCAGGCCCGGGGCGCCCCAGCCGCGCCGGCGCAGCACCGAGCGCAGACCGGCCGCACTCTGCGCCGCGACGGACATCCCGTGCCCGTACACGGGGTTCAGCGCGGCCAGCGCGTCCCCGAGCACCACGAGGTTCTCCGGCCAGTGGGCCGTACGCTCGTAGAACCGGCGCCGGTTGGCGGTGGCCCGGGTGACCGACACGCCGGTCAGCGGCTCGGCCCGGGCGATCAGCTCGCCGATCACCGGATGCCGCAGCTCCCGGCGCGCATACGCCGCGAAGCCGTCGGACGAGGAGGGCGGTTCGCCCCCGCGGGTGCCGAACAGCGTGACGAGCCACCGTCCGTCCTCCACCGGCAGCAGCACCCCGCCCCGCCCCGGCCCCCAGGACCGCGGGTCCATCTGCAGGTTGACCACCGGAAACCCGTCCCGCGCCGCCTCCGGGGCGCGGAACAGCCGGCTGGCGTAGACCAGCCCCGAGTCGACCTCCCGCTGCCTCGGGCCGGGCAGCCCCAGTTCCCTCAGCCAGTGGAGCATGCGGGAGCCGCGCCCGGTGGCGTCGACGACCAGACCGGCGGGCAGGATGCGCTCGGCGGCCCCCCGCTCCCGCACCCGCACACCGGTCACGGCGGCGCCGGTGCCGGCGAGGCCGACCGCCTCGGCCCGCTCCAGCACCTCGACCCGCTCGTCGGCGCACACCCGGGCGCGTACCTCGGCGTCCAGCAGATCCCGGGTGCACAGCAGCATGGAGTGCGACTCCTCCCACCGCCGGTACCAGCCGCGCGGGCACAGCACCACCATGTCGGTGGTGACCGGCAGACGGTGCGCCCCCTGCCGCCGCAGCCGTCCGGTCACGCCCGGCAGCAGCTCCTCCAGGGCCCGGGCGCCGCCCGACCACAGCTGGTGGGCGTGGCGGGCCTGGGGCAGGCACCGGCGCGGTGCCGGACCGGCGGACAGCACATCACGCTCCAGCACGGTCACCCGGTCGGCGAACGGGGCCAGGGCTCGGGCCGCGAGCATGCCGGCGAGCGAGCCGCCGAGGACGACGGCGGTCGGGACACGGTCACTCATCTACGGGCACGCTCTCTGCTGGGGCGGTGGCGGCACGGGCGCGCACCGCCTCGATCTCGTGGGGCCGGCGGAGTGCTCGGGAGGTCGCCCCGATCTCCCTGAGCAGGTCGGCGGTGTCGACGTCGTCGTCGCCCGGCAGCTCCGGCGACCGGCGTCCGCTCTCCACGGCGTCCACGATCGCCACCGCGGCGGCCAGCGCCTTGGCCCGGTCCGGCGGGAAACCGAGCGCGAGCGCCGCGCCGTACGCGGCGTGCCGCCGTCGCTCGTCGATGTGCCGGGCGAGCCCGAGGAGCACGTCCCGGATGAACGTCTCCCGGCGGATGAGCCGCAGCTCCGGGGTGGAGCGCAGGACGAACGGCACGCCCGAGCCGCTGACCGACCGCATCAGCTGGTAGAGGGGCCGCAGTTCGCGGTGGGCGGCCCGGACCAGCCGGCGGTCGTGCAGATACTGCCCGGCGTGCGGGAGGATGAAGCCCAGCGCGATCACGATGGCGGACAGACAGGCCACCGGCGGCGCCAGGTCGGTGCTGAGCCAGTCCAGGTCGTGGCCGGTCCAGCGGGCCACCACGGCGGTGAGTTTCACGGCGTCGAAGACCAGGTTGAGCGCATACCCGACACCGAGGAACTTCAGCCCCCAGCGCAGCCACGCGTCCAGCCCGTCGGTGCGCACCCAGTTCCAGATCAGCCAGGACGTGATCAGTACCGCCACGGTGTGCGCGAGCAGGTAGAGCAGGATCTCCTCGCGCATGAACGGCGTGGTGGCGTAGTAGGTGTCCAGGTCCCGCACCCGCTCCACGGGTGCGTCCGCCAGCGCGAACAGCACCCACAGCGCGACGATGACCGACGAGTACACCGACACCACCCAGCGCATGGCGCGCCGGGTGGCCGCCGAGCGGTCCGACAGCCCGTTGCGCCAGGCGATGATCAGCAGCAGGCAGGAGCCGCAGAACGCGGTGATCAGCGAATAGCACCAGGGTGCCGAGATGTTGGGGACGCCGGTGACCCGGTTGGTCCACGCGATGGTGGACGGTGCCACGAACACGAAGACGGCGCACGCCAGCAGCAGCAGACCGCCGACCGCGCGCAGCAGCGGATCCCGCCAGAGCCGGAGGATGGTGGGCAGTTTGATGGTCAGCGCGGCGGCCAGCACCGCGGTCGGGATCCAGAACGAGATGCTGAACCCGCCGACGAACCCGGCCGGGTCCGGCCCGGCGAGCGTGCCGCTCGCCGCGAGCGCCTGCCTCACCGTCGGCCACCTCCGCGGCGGCGGTAGCCGAGGGATCGCTGCACCGGGTCGAGAGGGGTGTCCTGCCCATACCCGGGCAGCAGCGGGCGGAACAGCGCGGCCAGGCGGTGGCCGAAGTCGTCGGCCTCGGCCTCCTCGGCCTCCCGGGAGCCGTTGCGGGCGGCGGCGGCGAGCGCGGTGCCCCGCCGACCCTCCCGGTCGGCCAGCGCGGCATGGCCGGTCAGCCCGCCGTGGCCGTGGTCGTGATGCCCGTGCCCGGCCTGCATGTGCCACAACTCATGGCCCAGAATCACCAGTTGCTGCACCTCCTCGGCGCGCTCCTCGACGATCACCAGGTCGAAGTCCTGGAAGGCCACCCACACCCCGGTCACCTCGATCTCGTCGGGGAACCGGTCGAAGCGCAGCTCGATGGGCCGCCCGCGGCGCGCGGCCAGCTCCTCGCACACCGCCCGGCACAGCTCGCGCACGTCCCGCGGCCGTCCCGGCCGGGCCCGTACCGCGGAGTCGAACTCGGCGAGCAGAGCACGCATGGCGGAGCCGCTCCGCGGCCGTGTGAGCGCCACGGCGGCCCGGGCCGCCCACACGCGCGCGCCCGCTATGCCCATCGCTCCCCTTTCCGCACCGCCCGTCAGCGGCTTTCCCGAGGTTACGCGCCCGGCTCGGCCCACGTCAGGCGATCCGCGCACCGTTGTGCGACCGAGACTCCCCGGCGCCCGCCGGCCGTACGGCGCGGCGGGCGGGGCCGCGCGGAGGTCACCGTCCGGGGGAGTCCACCGGTGCCACCGGGAGTCCGCCCGCCGCCACGCCCAGCAGCGTCAGCCGGACCTCGCCCGGCCCGGAGGGGGAGTCCCCGTCGGACAGCACCGCCAGGGCCAGGGTGTTGACGGCGGCCCCGGTGCGCAGGATGCCGGACGGCAGGGCGAAGGTGTGCGGGGGGCCGCCGCCCACGTACTGGCCCAGGTTCCAGCCGTTGAGGAAGATCTGCACGCGGTGGCGCCGCACGGCCGGGCCGCCGTCGCCGAACTCGAGCCCGACCGAGGCGTCCACATCCGGGTCGACGCCCAGCCGGAACTCCGTCCGGTACCAGGTGACGCCCTGCCGGGGCTCGGCGCGGGGCAGGGTGACGGGCTGCCAGCCGCCGTCGTCGTACCCGGGCAGATGCCAGCCCTCCCGCTCCCCGTACAGCCCGCCGGTGTTGAGCGGCCCGCGCACCGGGTCCGTGCCGGCCGCGCCCTGCAGCCGCCAGCGCACCTGAGGGGTCGCACCCTCGAAGAAGGCGCCGATCAGGCCGCGTGCCGCCCGATGGGTGCCACGGGCGTCGACCTGCGCGCTGTGCCCCATCG
Organism: Streptomyces poriticola; assembly: GCF_036689765.1. Taxonomy (NCBI): domain Bacteria; kingdom Bacillati; phylum Actinomycetota; class Actinomycetes; order Kitasatosporales; family Streptomycetaceae; genus Streptomyces; species Streptomyces poriticola. Next base: position 542,512 of record NZ_JBAGKH010000001.1, on the reverse strand, counting down.
GCCGTACCAGCACCGACAGTACGGTCGCGGGACCGGCGGCGGGGCGCTCGCGCAGACGCCGCCGCAGCCGTTCCGGCAGGGCGAAGCGGGCCGTGGCCGTCCGGGTGCGCCGCCCGGCCGCGGGGTCGTCGGCGTCCGGCATCCGGTGCGTGCCCAGCGGCTCGCCGTCCAGCCACGCCATCAGCAGGCCGTCCGCCGCCGCGCCCCAGGTCAGCGAGAGCGCCTCCAGCCCGGCGGGGTGCGCCAGCCGGCCCCGGTACCAGACGTCGCCGGTGTGGCAGCCGTAGTCGTCGGCGAAGAGGACGGGCTGGTGGTCGGGCACGGGCGTCGCCCCGGTGGAGGTCCGCCAGTCGGCGACCGTCCAGTCCGAGTCGTCGAACTCCGGCGCGGACTCCGGATCCCCGGTGCGCCGCCGCCAGCCGGTCAGCGCGGGCAGCACCATCGGCGGCGCGCCGCCCGGCGGACGCTCGGCGGTGATGCTGCCGCCCAGACCGCGGTCGGGGCGCAGCGGGCTGCCGTTCCACTCGACGCCGGTGGTGCCGTGCGGTCCCCACACCTCCACCCCGAGGTCGTCGGTGGTGTCGCCGGTGAGCCGGACGGTGTCGCCGTGCACGGAGGCGGAGCGCAGCAGCGTCGGCCCGTAGACGAGGAACGCGCCGCCCGACGGGGTCGTGCACGGCCACAGCCGCAGCGAGGTGGCGTCGTCGGCGAAGAGCAGCAGCAGCGTGCGGTCCGAGCCGCCGTCCCGGACCCGGACCCGGGTCAGCCCGCCCTTGCCGAGCGGTGCGGTCACGTGCAGCCGCCCCCGCTCGTAGGCCCAGGCCGCCTCCGGGTCCAGTCGGGTCGGCTTCGGCCGGCTCGGGCAGTCCAGGGCGACGTGCGCGGTCTCGCCGCGCCGGCCGGTGAACACGGCGATGTCCCAGCGCCCGGCGGACAGCAGCGCCATGGGCTGTGCCGTGCTGTACGCCAGCTTCCGCTCGCCGCCGAGGGACATCCCGGCGACGAGCAGCCGGGCGTCCCCGGCCGGCACGGTGACCGGCGGCTCGACGGGGGTGCCGGACAGGGAGGCGGTGACGGCGGCGCCGGAGTCGTTGCGCAGCACGTACACCTGGAGGCCGGTGTCGGGGTTGGCCAGATGGGTGACGGCCAGCCGCTCGTCCGAGGCCCGCGCCCGGGCCGCCGGCTCCAGCCGCGCGAAGTCCGGTACGTGGCGCAGCAGATGGCCCAGCTGGTGGGTGACGGCCAGCTCGTCGGTCGGCTGCCGTCCCCCGTCGAGGGCGGCCCCGGCGCCGTGGGACGCGGTGGCACCGGCCGCGGCAAGCCAGCCCCAGGAACTCCCGCCGTACGCCAGGGAGACGTTGGGGAGCGCGGCCCCCTCGGCGAACCGCCCCAGCCGCCGCAGCCGTTCGTCGGCCGCACCGCCGCTCGGCCGCCGCTCCGCGTACCCGGTGACGAGGGGGACGTCGATGCCGTCGGCCCGCACCCTGCGCCGCAGATGGTCCCGGTAGGCCCGGTCGGGGGTCTCCTCCAGCTGGTAGAGCAGCACCGTGCCGCCGCCGTGGGTGTACAGGTGCCGGGCCGCCACCGCGTCGACGTCGGCCAGCCAGGCGTCGGCATGCCGCAGATAGGCCGGGTCGGTGCTCCGGGCCCGGCAGCCGGTCGCGGCCAGCCACGCCGGGAGGCCTCCGGTGTCGAGGTCCGCGCCGAGCCAGGGACCGGGCCGCAGGACGACGTACAGCCGCTCCTCGGCCGCGGTGCGCAGGAACAGGTCCAGATCGCGGACGCCGGTGAAGTCGTGGCGTCCCGGCCCGAAGGAGTGGTGGTTCCAGGCGACGGGGACGCTGACCGCGTTGTAGCCGTGCGCGCGCATCCGCTGCAGCACGTCCCGCCACAGCGAGGGGCTGGGCAGCCGGAAGGGGTGCAGCTCGCCCGGCCACAGCACCAGTCGGCGGCCGTCCACCAGCAGGGAGTGCCGGTCGAAGCCCACCTGGTGGCGGTGCCCGTCGGCGGTGGGCGGGGCCGGGGGCGGACCGGTGGGCACCTGGGTGCCGTCGGTCCCGTTCCCGGCGTCGGAGGGGATCGCCGCACCGATGCTGCCGCCGCCGAGCGAGAGACCGAGGACCGTGGTGCCGGCGAGGGCGCTGAATGTACGTCTGGTGAGCTCCAAGGGAGCGCCTCCTGTTGCCTGTCCTTGCGGCGCGGCCGGTGCTTCGGCGCGGGTTCATGCCCTGTTCATGTGCGGGCCCATTGTGTACTCGTCCGCGGTGGTGTCCCGAATCCCGGCTCGCCGGGGCGGACGGGCGTACGTTTCACGCCCGGCTGTGCGGCTGTGAATGGCTGGGCACCCATCTGTCCGCGGGACGGAGAGCGGCGTACGTTCTGACATGCACATGGCGCGCACACAATGTGCACACATCATGCACGATCCACCCTCCACGCAACGGATGGGAGAACCATGGCCGGTGGCCTGCTCCTGAGTGGCGCGATCGCCGCGCTCCTCACCTCCGCGCTGCCCGCGCAGAGCCCTGCCGACGCGTTCGAAGACCCGCCCCCGGACAAGATCATCATCAAGGTCGCCACGGTGAACGGCTCCGGTTGCCCCCAGGGCACCACGGCCGTCGCCGTCTCCGAGGACAACACCGCCTTCACGGTGACCTACAGCGATTATCTCGCCCAGGCCGGCGGCAACTCCGACCCCACGGCATTCCGTAAGAACTGCCAGCTCAACCTGGTCGTCCACGTCCCGCAGGGCTTCACCTACGCCATCGCCAGCGCCGACTACCGCGGCTTCGCCGCCCTCCAGTCCGGCGCCTGGGGCGTCCAGCGGGCCTCGTACTACTTCCAGGGATCCCCGAACACGGAGTACCGCAGCCATCCCTTCAGCGGCCCGCTGAACGACAACTGGCAGGCCACCGACGAGACCGACTGGGCCCAGCTGGTCTGGGCGCCCTGCGGAGTCCAGCGCAACTTCAACATCAACACCGAGCTCCGGGTCACCGCGGGCAACGACCCCGACAGGGTCAGCTTCATGACCATGGACTCGACCGACGGTGACATCAGCACCGTGTACCACCTGGCCTGGAAGGAGTGCCCGGCCGGCTGAGTTGCCGGACTCCGGCAACACAGGCGCGCCGCCTCTGCCATGGGGTGACCTTCTTCGGCAACGGACCGAATCCGTACCGTACGGGGTGCCGTCCGGCTGCACCATCCCTCGGAGGACACCTTGACTAAGAAGCCCGCCCCGTGGCAGACGGCGCTGCCCGCCATCTTCGGCGTGCTCGTCATGGCGGTCTCCGCCTGGCTGTTCGCCACCGTCCCGGGCCACCGGGCAGAGGGGCGCGCCTACCTCGCCGCACCCGCCTGCCCGGCCGGTGCCCGTGCCGACGACTGCCGCCAGGTGGTCCCGGCGACCGTCGAGTCCGTGGAGCGCGAGGTCCGGGGCAAGGGCGCGCGGTACTGGCTGCATGTCACCGAGGGCGGTGCGGAAGACGCGGCCGGTGTGCAGCGTCTGCGCATGCGGGAGCCGGGTCCGGTGGTCGACTCGGTGCGGCCCGGGGACGCGGTGACCCTGACGCACTGGCGGGGCGAGGTGCGTGCCGTGACCTTCGACGGCATCACCGAGGACACCCGCGCCAACCCGCTGGACGACTGGCGGATGCCGCTCGGCATCGGCCTGGCACTGCTGACGGTGGGGCTGGTCCTCGTCTGGGCCGGCTGGTACTACCGCTTCCGTCGCCCCACCGCGCCGAAGGGCCGCCGCGCACTCCTGCCCGGCGCGGTGATGCTCGCCGGAATGCTGGTGGGCACGGTCGGCTTCTTCGCGGGCCTCGCCGGTGACGGAGTACCCGGCGCGCTGCTGATCACCGCCTGCGGCATTCCCCCGTCCGCCGCGGTCGGCGCCCTGTGCATGTGGCTGGTGTGGCGCCGGCTCCGCAGGGCGGCGGACACCCGCGACGTGGTCCCGGTCCCGGCGACGAAGCGGCGGACCGTGCGCGCGAGCGTGTCCGGCGACGTCCCCTACAGCGTGTCCGGCCACCACCTTCTGGTGGTCGGCGACGGCCGCCCGGCCACCACCCCCGACCCCGCCGGCCGCTGCGCCCGCGTGACCCTGCCGGAGACGCTCACCGTGGAGGGCGTCCGCGGCTTCCGCCTCGGGGAGGACCCCGACAGCTGGCTGCAGGCCTACACCTACGCCGGCGTGGCCATCGAGTGCCGCGACGGGGACAAGCCGGTCCTGATCGCCGCCCGCCGCCAGGACGCGTCCCTGATCCTGGACGCCCTGACCACGACCCGGACCTGACCCGCGGGTCCACGACGGATTCCCGGGCCTGGTCGGGCTGTCGGGGGGATGCTCGGGTCCGGGCGTGGCGGCCCGTGTACGACCGGGGCCCTGCGGCGGCTGCCGGGCCGCGGCTTCCGGCGTCGTGCCGCGTGGGCGCGCCGGGTTTCCGGGAGCGGTCGGGCCGTCGGTGGCGGCGTCCGGGTCCGCCATGACCGTGCGGACCGGCCCGGAGCCCGACGTGACCGTCCGGACCGGCCCGGGTCCGGACGCCCCTCTCCGGGGCTGATCCGGACCTGTCCGCGGTCGCCGGCGACACCGGCCGGCCCTCCGGAGGATGGCGTCCCGCAGAGTGGTGTAGCCGATCAACCTGACGGAATCCCCAGGTCGCGGCCCTAATCGACCTCGCCGGAGGCCCTGTTGAGGCTCGCCGGGCTGGAACCAGCGGTGATCGCACGACGGCTGGCAGCGGCACGTACCGGACGGTTCCAAAGCAGAAGCGACGGACCGTGATCGGCTGCACCACGACCGGGGACACGACCCTCCGGAGGGCGAGGGGCCGGGGGCCGGGGGCGAGGGCCGGGGTGCGGTCAGCCCGTCCGGTCCATGCCCTGTCCCGTCGCCCCTCCCCACCCCTGGCCCGTCCCGGCCGCGTTCGGCCAGCTCTGCGCGCCCGGCCAGCCCGTCGCCGGGGCGGTCTCCAGTCCGTCGGTGCCCCGGACCTGGGCCGCGGTCAGGCCGCCGCGGGCCGGGACACCGGGCGGGGTGGGGCCGGGCGGCACGGGGGACATCGCGGGGGAGGGGGCCGGGGCCGGCAGAGGGGCCGGCATCGGCGCGGGTGCTTGGGCCGCCGGGGCCAGCGGCTGCGGGGCGGCGGCCGGGACCGGCGCCGGCTGCGGCACCGGCATCTGCGGGGGAACGGGCTGCGGCGCGGGCTGAGGTGCCGCCGGCAGCGGCATCCCGGCGCCGACGGCCGCCGGGGCGGCCGGTACGGCGGCGGGGAGCGGCATGCCGGTGCCGGCGGCCGGTGCGGCGGCGAGACCGGGGGCGCCGGCAGCGGCGGCCTGTGCGGCGAGCTCCCGCATACCGCGCCCGTTGGTCTCGCTCACCAGGCGGTCCACCGCCGCCGTACCCGAGCTGTAGCTGGTCCCGGTAGCCTGCTCGGGCACGGCGGCTCCCCTCCTGGACCCGTAGAGCACCTCTTCCAGGCCGGACACCAGGCGACGCACGTCCACCTGGGGGCGCACCACGAGACGCAGGAAGCGACTGGACGAACCGATCTTGTTGCCGCACTCGCGGACCAGGACGCGGTGCTCGGTGAGCAGCCGGTCCCGGACCACGGTGCCCTCGGCGCCGACGGGAAGGCGCACGAAGAGGAAGTTGCCCTGCGAGGGGTAGACGGTCAGGCCGGGCAGGGCGGACAGCTGGCTGGCCATCTCCAGGCGGTCACGCCGCACCTGGTTCAGGCTCTGCGCGTACTCGGTGCCGTGGTCGCGCAGCATGAACACCACGTGCTCCGCGAAGGAGTTGAGATTCCACTTCGGCAGCATCGCCCGCACCCGCCCGGCCAGCGCCGGGTTGGCGACCAGATAGCCGAAACGGATGCCGTGCAGGCCGAAGTTCTTGCCCAGGCTGCGCAGCACGATCACGTTCGGCCGCAGCATTGCCTCCTGGACCACGGACGGTTCGGCCTCGGCGTCGGCGAACTCCAGGAAGGACTCGTCGACGACCACCAGGTCCCGGTCGGCCATGGCGTCCATGAACTGCACGATCGCGTGCTTGTGCAGAAAGCCGCCGTCCGGGTTGTTCGGATTGCAGATCACGGCGACGCGGGTGCCGCGGGCCCGGATGAACTCGGCGTACTGCGCGAGATCGAGGGCGAATCCGCCGGACTCCTGCAGCGGGAACATGTCGACCCGCTTGCCGGTCTCCATCGGCTGGTCGGTCCAGCGGCCGAAGGTGGGGACGGGGACGGCCAGGGACTCGCGGACCAGCAGATGGTCGATCCAGGTGATCAGCTCGGTGGAGCCGTTGCCCATCGCCACGCACTGCGGCGGCAGTTGCAGCAGGCTGCACAGCTCCGCGGTGATGGTGTCGGCGCTGCTCGGGTAGTACGTGATGATGTCCTGCAGCCGGTCCGCCATGTCGTCGAACATCGCCTGCGTGGGGAAGTAGGGGTTGCAGGGGATGCAGAAGTCGACCGGGCCCGCCCCGTCGCTCTCCCTCGCCAGCGCCGCCATCGAGGGGCTGTGCGCCGCGGTGCTGCGGAACAGCGAGGTGACGTTGCCGGCCAAGGGGGGACCTCCGTTTCTGGGCGGCCCGCGCGAGGGGGGCGCGGGCCACCCATGAGTACGGAGGCGGACCGGAGGGCGTTCATCTGATGTGAGGAAACCGTGAACCAGGAGGACTTTAGGAGCCGACCCTGCGCTTGTTCCACACGTCGAAACCGACCGCCGCCAGCAGCACCGCGCCCTTGATGACCTGCTGCCAGTCGGTGCCGACGCCGACCAGGTTCATGCCGTTGTTGAGCACCCCCAGCACCAGCCCGCCGATGATCGCGCCGAGCACGGTGCCGACCCCGCCGCTCATCGAGGCGCCGCCGATGAAGGAGGCGGCGATGGCCTCCAGTTCGAAGTTGAGGCCCGCCTTGGGCGAGGCCGCGTTGAAGCGGGCGGCGAAGACCAGCCCCGCCAGCGCCGCGAGCATGCCCATGTTCAGGAAGACGAGGAAGGTGACCTTCCGGTCCTTCACCCCGGACAGCTTGGCCGCGGGCAGATTGCCGCCGATGGCGTAGACATGACGGCCGATCACCGCGTTGCGCATCACATAGCCGAAGCCCACCACCAGCGCGGCGAGGATCAGCAGCACGATCGGGGTGCCCTTGTAGCTGGCCAGCAGCAGGGTGACGACGAGGATCGCGGAGACCAGCGCCACCAGCTTCAGCGCGAACAGCCGGGCGGGCAGCACGTCCAGGGCGAACTCCTGCTGCCTGCGGCGGTCGCGCACCTCCTGGAAGACCACGAACGCGATCAGCGCCAGACCCAGCAGCAGGGTGAGGTTGTGGTAGTTGGTCTCCGGCCCCACCTCGGGCAGAAAGCCGTTGGCGACCTTCTGCAGGCTCCGGGGGAACGGGCCGAGGGTCTGGCCCTCCAGGAAGATCTCGGTCAGCCCGCGGAAGAGCAGCATGCCCGCCAGGGTCACGATGAACGACGGTATGCCTCCGTAGGCGATGAAGAACCCCTGCAGCGCACCGGCGAGCGCACCCACGGCCAGGCACAGCACCACCGCCAGCGGCCAGGGCAGATCGTTCCGGACCATGAACACCGCGGCCATGGAGCCGACGAACGCGGTCAGCGAGCCGACCGACAGGTCGATATGGCCCGAGATGATGACCAGCATCATGCCGATCGCGAGGATCAGGATGTAGCTGTTCTGCAGCACCAGGTTGGAGACGTTGCGCGGCAGCAGCAGGTCCCCGTCGGTCCACACGGCGAAGAGCGCCACGATCAGACCGAGCGCGATCAGCATGCCGTACTGCCGCATGTTGCGGCGCATCCCGGCCAGCAGCAGCTGCAGCAGTCCGCCGCCGGTGCCCGCCCCCGGCTTGCCGGGCGGCGCGGGGGCCGGCGTCCTGGCGGTCACGTCCGTGCTCATCCGGTTACCTCTTTGTCCTTCGTCATCTGACGCATCAGCGCTTCCTGGGAGGCCTCGGCCCGCGCGAACTCGCCGGTCAGCCGGCCCGCCGCCATCGTGTAGATGCGGTCGCACATGCCGAGCAGCTCGGGCAGCTCGGAGGAGATGAAGACGACCGCCCGGCCCTCGGCGGCCAGCCGGTCGATGACCGTGTAGATCTCGTACTTGGCGCCGACATCGATGCCGCGGGTCGGCTCGTCGAGGATCAGCACATCCGGACCCGCGAAGATCCACTTGCTGAGGACGACCTTCTGCTGGTTGCCGCCGGACAGCTTGCCCACCGGTTCGAAGACCGTCGGCGCCTTGATGTTCATCGAGGTACGGAACCCCTCGGCGACCTGGCGCTCCTGGTGTTCGTCGATCACCCCGTGCCGGGCGACCCTGCCGAGCGCGGTCAGCGAGATGTTCCGGTTGACGGTGTCGATGAGGTTGAGCCCGTAGTGCTTGCGGTCCTCGGTGACGTACGCGATGCCGTGCCGGACCGCCTCCGGGACGGTCCGGGTGCGGATCTCGGTGCCGTCCTTGAGGACCGTGCCGGTGGCGCCCCGGCCGTAGGTGCGGCCGAACACGCTCATCGCCAGCTCGGTGCGGCCGGCGCCCATCAGCCCGGCGATACCGACGATCTCCCCGCGCCGCACCTGCAGCGACACATCGTCGACGACCTTGCGCTGCTGGTCGATCGGGTGGTGCACGGTCCAGTTGCGGATCTCCAGGGCGGGTGGGGCGCCCTCCTCGGCGCGGTGCGGGGTGCGTTCCGGGAAACGGTGCTCCAGGTCTCGGCCGACCATCCCGCTGATGATCCGGTCCTCGGTGGTCCCCGGGTCCGTCACGTCGAGGGTCTCGATGGTGCGGCCGTCGCGCAGGATCGTCACCGAGTCGGCGACCCGGCGGATCTCGTTCAGCTTGTGGGAGATGATGATCGAGGTGATGCCCTGCTTCTTCAGCTCCAGGATGAGACCGAGGAGTTTGCCGCTGTCCTCGTCGTTCAGCGCGGCGGTCGGCTCGTCCAGGATGAGCAGCTTCACCTTCTTCGACAGCGCCTTGGCGATCTCCACCAGCTGCTGCTTGCCCACGCCGATGTCGGCGACACGGGTGTCGGGATGGTCGCCGAGCCCTACCCGGCGCAGCAGTTCGGTCGCGTGCCGCAGCGTCTCGGTCCAGCTGATGATGCCGCGGGTGGCGTGCTCGTTGCCGAGGAAGATGTTCTCCGCGAGGGAGAGATAGGGCACCAGCGCCAGCTCCTGGTGGATGATGACGATGCCGCGCCGCTCGCTGGCCCGGATGTCCCGGAACGAGCAGGCCTCCCCCTCGAAGAGGATCTCCCCCTCGTAGCTGCCGTGCGGATGGACGCCGGAGAGGACCTTCATCAGGGTCGACTTGCCGGCGCCGTTCTCCCCGCAGATGGCGTGGACCTCGCCCTGCCGGACGGTCAGGGTGACGTCCGACAGCGCCTTGACGCCGGGAAAGGTCTTGACGATCGAGCGCATTTCCAGGACGGGTCCCGCCATGGTCGTGCCTTCCCAGGTGTGGTGAGTGGTCTGTCGGGACGGGCGGTCAGTCGAGGTCGCTCTCCTCGAGATAGCCGGAGTCGACCACGATCTCCTTGTAGTTGCCCTTGTCCACGGCGACCGGCTCCAGCAGATAGGCCGGTACGACCTTCGCGCCGTTGTCGTAGGTCTCGGTGTCGTTGACCTCCGGCTCCTCGCCGTTGAGTACGGCGTCGACCATGTCGGAGGCGACCTGGGCGAGTTCGCGGGTGTCCTTGTAGACGGTCATCGACTGCTGGCCGGCGATGATCGACTTCACCGAGGCCACCTCGGCGTCCTGGCCGGTGACCACCGGCAGCGGCTTGTCCCCGGTGCCGTAGCCGTCGGACTTCAGCGACGACAGGATGCCGATGGAGATGCCGTCGTACGGCGAGAGCACCGCGTCCACCCGCTCGCTGCGGTAGGCGGAGGTGAGGATGTCGTCCATGCGCTTCTGCGCGGTGCCGCCGTCCCAGCGCAGGGTGGTGACCTGGTTGAGCTCGGTCTGCTCCGACCTGACGACCAGCTGGCCCTCGTCGATGTAGGGCTGCAGGACGTTCATCGCGCCCTGGAAGAAGTAGCGGGTGTTGTTGTCGTCGTTGGAGCCGGCGAACAGCTCGATGCTGAACGGGCCCTTCTCGCCGCCGCCCTTCAGGCCGAGCTTCTCCACGATGTAGGTGCCCTGGAGCTCGCCGACCTTCTCGTTGTCGAACGACGCGTAGTAGTCGACGTTCTCGGTGCCGAGGATCAGCCGGTCGTAGGAGATCACCGGGATGTCGGCGTCCTTGGCCTGCTGGAGGACGTTGTTCATCGACTTGTTGTCGATGGCGGCGACGATCAGGGCACGCACACCCTGGGTGATCAGGTTCTCGATCTGTGACACCTGCTGGTCCGGATCGTCCTCGCCGAAGACCAGCTTGGTCCGGTAGCCCCGGGACTCCAGGTCCTTCCTGACGTTGTCGCCGTCGGCGATCCAGCGCTCGGAGGACTTGGTCGGCATCGCGATACCGATGGTGGCGCCCTCGGCGCCGCCCTTGTCCTCCTCGCTGCCGCCCTCGCTGTCCTGGCCGCAGGCGGTCAGGGTCAGGGCGAGGGAGGCGGCGCCGGCGAGGGTGGCGAGCGCGGCTCTGCGGTTGCGCATGGTCATCATCCTTGATGTGTCTGCGAGCTCGGGTGTGTTGGATTGTGCGCGACTGTGTCGCCTTTTGTGAAGGGGATTTCCGTAACGTTATGACGAGGGCGCGAACCGGTTGAGCGGGCCGGGCAGCCGGGAACCGAGCGGCGCCATCCCGGTGTCCGCGCCGTGCCGTGCGAGCAGGTCCAGCGCCAGCCGCCCGCGCCGCACCCGCTCCCGGGCCCCGGACAGCGCCAGTTCCCGCAGATGGTGGCCGTACGGATAGATGCCGGGCGCCTTCGCCAGGCCGAACTTCAGATACAGCGGAGCGCCGCGCCGGATCAGCTCGGCGACCTCGTACATCCGCACATAGCCGCCGAGGTCGTCGGGCGCCTCGATGTACAGGTCCATCGGGGCGGCCGAAACCCTGCGGATCTCGGTGAGGTGAGCCGGTGTCAGATCGCCGGGCACATTGACCGAGTCGGCGCCGAGCCGCTCGTACACCGCGTACGACGCCGGGTTGGCCGGCCCGACCAGAGCCGACACCTTCAGCGTCGTGCCGGCCGGGAGCAGGCCCGCCGTCCGCGCCCGGTGCAGCGTCCACAGCACGCCCTCGTCGGCGACCAGCAGGCAGCGCACGCCCAGTTCCGTGGCGCGTACGGCGTCCTCGACGCAGCCGGCGACCGCGTCCTGGCCGCGGGCGCGCAGCCCGGCCCCGCCGGAGTCGGTGCGGGCGGAACCGCCGATGTCCCAGGTGCCGCGCGGGCCGGTGAACAGGCAGAGCTCGATGTCCCGTTCGGCGGTGGCCTCGGCCATCTCGGTGATCTCGGCGTCGGTGAGCATCCACACGCCGCTGCCCTGGCTGATGCGGTGGATCGGCACGTCGAGCCGGGAGGACTCCTTCAGGATCACCGCCAGCGCCTCCGGGCCCTCGCAGGAGGGGACCTCGGTGCGCCAGCGGCCCCCTCCGGGGAAGGAGTGCGGCGAGGCGTCGGCGGGGTCGGGTGCGGGGGCGCCGAGGCCCAGGGCGTTGAGCACCCGGCCGCCCGGTCTGCGGGCGGCCGGCGGAGCGGAAGTGTCCGTCACGAGCTGTCCTCACTGAGTCTTGTTGTTCGGTATTCCGGATGTTGTTCGGAGTGCTGGGCGCGGCGGTGCGCAGCGGCACCGGGAGGGAAGGTGCGGGGCGGAGCTGCCCCGGCTCCGGGCCGAGCTACCCCATTTCCGGGCCGAGCTGCCCCGGCTCCGGGCGGAGCAGCACCTTGCCGACCCCCGGATCCCCCGACCCCACCAGCTCCATCGCCCGCGGGAACGCGTCGAGCGGCAGCTCGTGCGTCACCAGTGGCAGCGGGTCGAGCAGTCCGGCCGCGAACACCCGCACCGCGTGCGCCCAGGCCGCCGGCGGTGCCCCGAAGACGGTGCGCACCTCCAGCTGACGCACCACCAGGCCGGTGGGGCCGAGGCCGTCGGCGCCCGGCGCCGGGATCCCGGTCAGCACCAGCCGGCCGCCGCGTCGCAGCAGAGCGGCGCCGGTGCGGGCCGCGTCGGCGGACCCGGCGGCCTCGACCACCACGTCGAAGCCGCCGGGCAGCTCCCGGCCGGCGGTGTGGTAGCCGGTCGCGCCGAACCCGCGGGCCAGCGCCTCGCGGCCGGTGTCCGTACCGACCACCAGCAGTTCGGCCGGAGAGGCGGCACGCAGGAACTGCACGGCGAGCATCCCGAGCGTGCCGGTGCCGACCACCGCGACCCGCTCGCCCGGCCGGGCGTCCGCCTTCAGCGCGGCGGCGGCGACGCAGGCGGCCGGTTCCAGCAGGGCGGCGGCCGTCGGATCGGCGTCGTCCGGCAGGGGGTGCAGCAGCCGGGCGGGCAGCGTCAGCGTCGGCGCCATGGCGCCCGGTTCGGTGAACCCGGTCTCGGCGTACCCGGCCGTGCACAGCGTGGTCTCGCCGGCGTGGCAGCGGTCGCAGACCTGGCAGTTGCGGAACCCCTCCCCGACCACCTTGCGGCCGGCCAGCGACGCGGCGACCCCGGCGCCGGTCCGCTGCACGGTGCCGGACCACTCGTGGCCCGGCGTGAGCGGATAACGGACGTACCCCTCGGGCCGGTTGCCCCGGTACACCTCGCGGTCGCTGCCGCAGATCCCCACGGCGTGCACCCGCACCAGCGCCTCGCCGGGGCCGGGCTCGCGCGGCACATGCGGGACGAGCCGGTGGACGCCGGGGGCATCGACGACGATCTCTGTGCTCATCCCCGAGCACCTTTCGGCCGCCGCTGCTCCCAGCCCTCGGCCCACAGGTCGAACCGGGCCTGCTGCTGCGGGAACCCGGCCGCCGCGTCGGTGTCCAGCTCCACACCGAGACCGGGGGCGTCGGAGAGGTGGAAGCAGCCGTCCTCCGGGTCCACCCGGGGCGCGCCCTTCACCACCTTCTTGATCTCCGCATCGGCGAAGTCGTTGAAGTGCTCCAGGACCTTGAAGTTCGGGGTGCTGAAGCCGATCTGGAGCGAGGCGGCGGTGAGCACCGGGCCGCCGACGTTGTGCGGGGCCACCAGCATGTAGTGGGCCTCGGCGGTGGCCGCCAGCTTCCGGGTCTCCCAGATGCCGCCGATATGGCCGACGTCCGGCTGCAGGATGTCGGCCGACTGGTCCTCGAACAGCTCGCGGAACTCGATCCGGTCGTGGATGCGCTCACCGGTGGCGACCGGCAGGTCCACCTTCTCGGCGACCTTCCGCAGCGCCCGGAGGTTCTCCGGCGGCACCGGCTCCTCCAGCCAGGCCGGACGGTACGGCGCCAGCTCCTTCGCCAGCCGGACCGCGGTGGCGGGGGAGAAGCGGCCGTGCATCTCCAGCATCAGCTCCGCGTCCGGGCCGATGGCATCGCGGACCGCCTCGATCAGCGACACGGCGTACCGGGTCCGCTCGTGGTCGAGCTCGAGGTGCCCGGTGCCGAAGGGGTCGATCTTCAAGGCCCGGTAGCCGCGCTCCATCACCCCGCGCGCCGCCTTGTGGTACGCCTCCGGGGTCCGCTCGGTGGTGTACCAGCCGTTGGCGTACGCCTTCACCCGGTCGGTGACCTTTCCGCCGAGCAGCTGCCAGACGGGCACGCCGAGCGCCTTGCCCTTGATGTCCCAGCAGGCCATCTCGACGACGGCGACACCGGACATCACGATCTCCCCGGCGCGCCCGTAGTCGCCGTACTTCATCCGCCGGACCAGATCCTCGACGGCGAACGGGTCCGAGCCGAGGACGTGGTTGGCCTCGGCCTCCTTCAGATAGCCGAGGAGCGCGTCGGTGTGCCCCAGCATCCGGGTCTCGCCGACTCCGGTGAGGCCCTCGTCGGTGTGCACCTGGACGTAGGTCAGATTGCGCCAGGGCGTCCCGACCACATGGGTGCTGATTCCGGTGATGCGCACGGCGGTTGCCCCTCGTTGTGTTCGATATTTCGGCACACGTTCGAAATGCTGGCGCGACAGTAGGGACGTGGCCCACGGCGTGTCAATGGGGCGGACACACCACGGTTTCGGACGTTTCGGTGTCACGGCGGGGCGTGTCCCGCGGGTTCCCACACAACATTCACAGCCGTCACTGGAGACGTAACCCGTGCGGAATCTAACCTTCCCCCGTCATGGACTACTGCCACCCGTGCCGACGGCACCTCAACGGCGCCCTCGCCTGCCCGGGGTGCGGCACCCCTGCCGAGCAGCTCGCCCCGAACGCGGAGGAGTTCGGCCAGGAGTACGACACCGGGGGCGACGCGCGCGACGCCGACCCGTACGGGGGCGACGATCCGCAGCCGGGCCGGGCCGCCCGGCGCCGGGAGGCACGGGGGCGCCGCGGCCGGGAACGGGAGCCGGAGGAGGGGCCTGCCCCGACCGGACCGGCCGCCGCAGGGGCGAGCCGCCGGGACCGCAAGGCGGCGGCGCACCGTCGGCGCCGGCGCCGGACCCTGCTGGTCGCGGCCGGATTCGTCCTCGCGGCCGGTGGGCTCAGCCTCGCCGAACTGGGCATGGACGCGCCGGGCGATTCCCCGCAGCCCGCCGCCGCGGGCAACGACACGCCGGACGGCGGCGCCACGTCGGAGGTCGGCGCGGAACCGGCCGCCCCGCTGGAGGACACCTCCCGCTCCGCTGCCGGCCCGACGTCCGCCTCGCCCTCTCCGGACGACACCTCCGCGTCCCCCTCGGCGTCACCGAGCGCGTCCGAGTCGCCGGACGGATCCACCGAGCCGGCCGAGGCCCCGCCGGACACCGACTCGGCCCCGCCGCCCCGGCCGTCCTCCACCCCGCCCGCACCGGCCGACCCGCCCTCCACGTCCGACGACCCGACCACATCGGCCCCGGCCCCCGAGCCGACCCCCACGGAGACCTGCGAACGCTTCCTGTGGTGGTGCACGTAGCCGGCCGGGCGGGACCTCCCGCGGTTCACTCCTGCGGCTGTGCGCGCTCGCCGGTCGCCGCGTCCCCGTCGGTGCTCGTCTGCCCGTCGGCCGCCCGGCCCCTGCCGGTGGCCGTGTCCCCGGGGGCCGTGTCCCCGGTGGCCGCAGGGCCCCCGTCGGCCGCCCGGTCCCGGGCCTCGTCCAGGTCGTGAGGGCGCTCCACGCCGTGCGGTCCGTCCGGGCCGTCGCCCGCCCCCGACCGCTCCGGCCCGTCCGTCTCCAGCATCCGGCGCAGCAGGGTGCGCAGGGACTCGCGCTCCCCGCCGGTGAGGCCGGCCAGCGGCTCGCGGGCGAAGCGGAGGGAGTCGCGCAGGTCGAGGGCCATCCGGCGGCCCTCGTCCGTCGCCGCCGCCAGCTTCACCCGCCGGTCGGCCGGGTCGGGGCGGCGTTCGGCCAGGCCGCGTGACTCCAGCCGGTCCACGATGCCGGTGACGTTCGACGGCTCGCACTTCAGCTTCTGCGCGAGTTTCCGCATCGGCAGCGGCTCCAGCGCCAGCATGCTCAGCAGCCGCGCCTGTGCACCGGTCAGTGCGCGGTCCGCCGCCGCCTCCTCGTAGTCCGCGTGGAAGCGGGCCACGACCTCGCCGATGAGCTCGACGACCTCCAGGGTCAGTGCGTCCGGACGACGGGACTGCGGTGAGCGGACCATGTTTCCAGGGTACAGGTGTTTGACAACCTGAAATGTTGAGGCGCATCTTTGTTTCAGGAACTGAAATACTTGCGGCCCTGCATCGACCGCCACTCCCTCGTGACCCGAAAGGCCCGGCCATGACCGAATCCCCCGCCCTCCCCGCCGTCAACCGCGAATGGCACCTCCTCGGCCGCCCGGTCGGCTGGCCGAAGCCTGAGGACTTCGCCCTGGTGGAGGCCCCCATGCCCACCCCGGGCGAGGGTCAGGTGCTGGTGCGGAACCAGTACGTGTCCGTCGACCCGTACATGCGCGGCCGGATGAGCTCCGCCAAGAGCTATGTCGCCCCCTTCGAGCTGGGCAAGGTCATGCAGGGCGGCGCCGTCGGCGAGGTCGTCGCCTCCAACGCCGAGGGCATCGCCGTCGGCGACCATGTCCTGCACTTCTTCGGCTGGCGCGAGTACGCCGCCGTCGACGCGGCGAACGCCGTCAAGGTCGACCCGCAGGCCGCGCCCCTCTCGACGTACCTCGGCGTGCTCGGCATGACCGGCCTCACCGCCTACGCCGGACTGCTGCGCACCGCCGCCTTCAAGGAGGGCGACACGGTCTTCGTCTCCGGCGCCGCGGGTGCCGTCGGCAGTCAGGTCGGCCAGATCGCCAGGCTCAAGGGCGCCTCGCGGGTCGTCGGCTCCGCCGGGTCCGACGAGAAGGTGAAGCTGCTCGTCGAGGAGTACGGCTTCGACGCCGCCTTCAACTACAAGAACGGGCCGGTGAGCGCCCAGCTGCGGGACGCCGCCCCCGACGGCGTCGACGTCTACTTCGACAACGTCGGCGGCGACCACCTCGAGGCCGCGATCGGCTCCCTCAACCGGGACGGACGCATCGCCGTCTGCGGAATGATCTCGGTCTACAACGACACCGAGCCCGCCCCCGGCCCGAGGAACCTCGCCCGGCTGATCCAGACCCGCGGCCGCATCGAGGGCTTCCTCGTCGGCGACCACTACGACCTGCAGGCGCAGTTCGTCCAGGAGGTCGGCCCGTGGGTGCGTGACGGACGGCTCAAGTACCGGGAGACCGTCGTGGAGGGCATCGAGAACAACCTGGAGGCGTTCCTCGGCGTCCTGCGCGGCGACAACATCGGGAAGATGGTCGTCAAGCTGTGATCCACGGGCCGGCGGCCTCCCCTCCAGGCCTCGGGCCGCGACTTCCGTGACTTTCCGGAATGCGGTAGCTTCTTTCCGAAATCCGTCTCGATCGTGGGCGCGAGTCGCGACGGACCGAGGAGGAAGACGAACCGCATGCCGATCCAGCAGTCCGAGGTCCTGTACACCGCCACCGCCACCGCCGAGAACGGCCGCGACGGCCGGGTGGCCACCGACGACGGCAAGCTCGACGTGGTCGTGAACCCGCCCAAGGAGATGGGCGGCAACGGCGAGGGCACCAACCCCGAGCAGCTGTTCGCCGCGGGCTACAGCGCCTGCTTCCAGGGCGCGCTCGGCGTCGTCGCCCGCCAGGAGAACGCCGACCTGACCGGCTCGACCGTCACCGCGAAGGTCGGGATCGGCAAGAACGCCGACGGCTTCGGGATCACCGTGGAGATCTCCGCCGAGATCCCGGCCGTGGACGCCGCCACCGCGCGGTCGCTGGTGGAGAAGGCCCACCAGGTCTGCCCGTACTCGAAGGCGACCCGCGGAAACATCACCGTGACGCTCGCCTGACGGGGTTCGTTGCGTACGACGGAGGCCGCACCCTTGGACGTGGGGTGCGGCCTCCGCCTGTGCCGCCGGCCGGGGTGCCTCCGAGGTCACCGCCCCGCCGCCGCCCGGCACAGCGCGGCCACCAGCCGGCCGTCCTCCGGGCTCCCGGAGCCCGGGGGAGCCTCCGAGTACCGCCGCCGTGTGCACGCGTACGCCAGCGAGCCGCGCGGATCCGCGAAGCCCTGGCAGCCGCCGCCCCCGTCGCGGTGCCCGAACGCCCCGGCACCCAGCAGCGGATACCAGACGTCCGCCGTCGCCTCGAAACCGAGCCCGTACGAGCGGTGCGCCCGCGCCACCAGATCCCGGCCCGTGGCGTGGACCTGCCCGATCTCCGCCACCGTGTCCGGCTTCAGCAGCGGCGCCTTCCCGCCCCGCTCGCCGATCGCCGCGGCGTACAGCCCCGCCAGCCCCCGAGCGGAGGCCGTCCCGCCCACCGACGCCGGGCCGCGGGCGCGGACCAGCGGCTCGTCCGGCAGCGCCGCCAGGTCGGTGGGCCGGGCCGCATTGCGGTTGAGGGCGATGGCGGCGAGCGTGTGCGGGGACCCGGGCGGGGCGGCCGGAGCTGCCCGCTGCACGGTGCGGTAGCGCGCGTCCAGGGCGGGCGGCAGACCCAGGAAGAGGTCCAGCCCGTGCGGAGCCCGCACCCGCTCTTCGTACACCTCCTGCAGCGTGCGGCCGGTCGCCCGGCGCACCACCTCACCGGTGAGCGCGCCGATCACCAGCGTGTGGTGGCCGAAGGCGGTGCCCGGGCGCCAGAACGGCCGCTGGTCGGCGAGCCGTTCGGCGATCACCCGGTCGTCGGCGAGCTCGGCGCCCGTGAACCCCGAGTCCGTCCCGACCAGCCCGGCGCGGTGGGCGAGCAGGTCCCGCAGCGTCAGCCCGCCCTTGCCTTCGGCCGCGAACTCCGGCCAGTAGTACGTCACTTTGCGGTCCAGCTCCAGCGTGCCGTCCTGCACCAGCAGCGCGGCCACCAGATGGGCGGCGCCCTGGGTGGCGGTGCGCACCCCGTACAGCGAGTCGCCGTCGCCGCCGTCGCCCGCCCACAGATCGACGATCCGGCGGCCGTGCAGATACGCGCACACCTGGCCCTCGTGGTCCGGGCCGCCCCCGGCGACGAGCGCGGCGAACTCCTCGCGGACCTCCTCGAAGCCGTCGGCGACGGTGCCGTGGATCTTCTGCTTCATCCGAACTCCTCCCACGCACTCCGGGGGACCGTTCCGCAGACCGGTACGGTGCGGGGCGCCCGTTCGACTCAACCGTGACACCGGCGGCAGACGGCGCGCGGCGCGGCCCGATAGAGTGCCGCCATGCGCGATCTTGGGGCGGGATTCGGTCATCTTCTGCGGGGCCAGCGCTGGGTGGCCCGGCACGGCAGGAGCTACGGCTTCGGGCTGGTCCCGGGTCTGATCACCCTCGTGCTCTACGCGGCCGCGCTGATCGCGCTGGCGCTGTGGGGCACGGACGCGGTCGCCTGGGCGACGCCGTTCGCCGACGACTGGTCGAGCCCCTGGCTCGGCCTGTTCCGCGGCTTCCTCACCGCCGTCCTGTTCGCCCTGGCCCTGCTGCTGGCCGTACTCACCTTCACCGCGGTCACGCTCCTGATCGGCCAGCCCTTCTACGAGAGCCTCTCCGAGCGGGTCGACCGGGACGTCTCACCGGACGGCACCGCACCGGAGTCCGAGCTGCCGCTCTGGCGCGACCTGTGGATCTCCGGCCGGGACAGCCTGCGCATCCTGGTCCGCGCCGCCCTGTGGGGCGTGCTGCTCTTCGCCCTCGGCTTCGTCCCGGTCGTCGGCCAGACCGCCGTCCCGGTGGCCGGATTCTTCGTCACCGGCTTCTTCCTCACCGAGGAGCTCACCTCCGTCGCCCTGCAGCGCCGCGGGGTCGAACTCCGCGACCGGCTCGCCCTGCTGCGCTCCCGCAAGGCGCTGGTCTGGGGCTTCGGCACCCCGCTCGCCCTGGCCTTCCTGGTGCCGTTCGTCGCGGTGTTCCTGATGCCGGGCGCGGTCGCCGGTGCCACCCTCCTCGCCCGCGAACTGCTCGGCGAGGAGACCCGCGGCGGCGAGGACGCCGCCTCCGACGATGCGCCCGACGAGCAGACCGTCCGATGACCGAGGCCGCCGGGTGAGCCCCGCCCGGCCCCGGCATCAGCCTCGCGTCCGCTCCGGACCGCCGGTGGCCGCGCCGACGGCCACCGCCACGATGGACCGCACCTGGTCGACGATGTCCAGCCGGTTGCGGACGAACTCCGGATCGGTGACCTCGGTGGTGTTGCCGGTGCCGAACCGCAGCACCGGGGTGTGCACATGCCCGCCCGGCAGCCGGTCGTGCAGCCCCAGCCGGTCCCGCAGCAGCGTCGCCCGGTAGGCGATCTCGTTGGACAGATAGTCCCCGCCGCCGCCCTCCCGGGCCGTCGAACCGGGCGTGGGCCCGTCCGGCCGCACCACCGGCTCGCCGCCGCCCGCGGGGATCTCGGTCACCGTCGTGTTGTCGTACACGGGGAACCGCCCGGTGTCCGCGGCCACGATCTCCCGGTACGGCAGGGTGGTCGTCGTCCACTGCGGCTGCGAGGCCGGGTGCAGGACCGGGATCGTCCCGGTGCGCGAGAGGTTGTCGTTGTCCGGGAAGCCGCCCCGCCAGGCCCCGTTGGTCCGCTCGATGTCGAACCGGCCCACGCGCCCCTGGCTCACCGTCGTGAACAGATCCACCCGCGGAAGGTGCCGCCACAGCGTCCGCTCCACCGTCTGCTCCGCGAAGTCCCCCCAGCGCACCGGGAACACCGCGGTCTCCACCCGCGCCGGACCGTCGGCGGTCCGGATCACCGTGCCGTCGAGGGCGAGCGCGGTGGCGCCGGACGGGTTGGAGATCCGGATGTCACGGTCGAGAGTGAACGGATCGAACCCGGTGAGCAGCACCCGCTTCAGCCCCGTGCCGTGCGGGTAGCGGATCGCGGTCTGCCCGCGCGAGGACCGCTCCAGCGCGCCCAGCAGCGCCTCCCGCTGCCGGTCCGGCAGCCCGAACCCCGGCTCCCAGGTGCGCAGTTCCCGTGTCATACCGAGCCGGGCCCAGTACAGCGGGCGGTCGTCGTCCCGGCTGAGATCCCCGCCGGCCGGGCCCCGGCCCTGCACCCGGTCCACGGCGCGCCGCCACAGCGCCGAGCCCTCGCGGACCACGGTGCGCCGGGCCTCGGCGTAGGAGCCGGCCCGGCCGAGTCTCCGGGCGAACGCCGGGGCCACCTCGTCGAATCCGGACCGACGCAGGATCTCCTGCGGTGCGTCCCGGTCGAGCCGTCGTTCCTCGGTGGTGGGGGAGAGGGCGGGGGCGTCGTCCGCCGCGACCGCTGTCGTCGTCGGTGCCACGAGCCCGGCCACCAGGGCCAGTCCGAGCACGCCGACTCGCACACGTATGTGGTTCAAGGGAGTTCAGGTCCTTCCGTCGCCGTGGGGTGCGTCCGCCGGACGGCGGCAGTATCGCGTGACGGAAGCGGCCGGCGCCATGGGTGGGGATCACGAATTCGCCGGGCGAGAGAGCACTATGAGGGGGAGACGTCCGGCTGGTTCTCGACGGGGAGGTGCCGCGTGGCTGGGACGCGGGCAGGCGCAGGGCGGCGGAGGAGCGGCACGCGGGCCCGGACGCGGGCGCCGGCCCGGCCGCCGGCGCGGCGCGGAAGGCCGTCGTCGAGGCCGCGCTGGGCCGGCTGGACCGGCGGCGAGGACCCGGCTGCTGTCCGGACAGGACACGTGGTCCCTGCCGCCCTGCCGGAGATCGGCCTGGGCTCCCCCGGGTGGGCCCGCTCCGCCGCGGACCTCCGGCTCGGCGCCGCGGTCGACGGGCCGGCGGTCAGCGGCCCTTCGCCGTGATCGCGCGATGGGCGATCTCCGCCAGCCGGGCCTGACCGTCCACGCTCGGATGGAACCAGTCCCACGGGCTCAGCTGCGCGGCGCCGAAGCGGAAGTCGTACACCGCGCCGCCGTCCGTGCGGCACCGCCGGTCCTCGGCGCAGACCTCCTGCAGCACCGTGTTGTAGTCCTCCACCCGCTGCTGCACCGTCTCCCGGCGCTCCGTGGCCGCCGTGTCCACGGCGTCCGCGTCGCCCAGCATCGTGGGACAGACGCCCAGCTTCCACACCTGCCTGCCCAGCGGGCTGGTGCGCCCCTGCGACCACAGCTGCTTCAGATCCGGGATGCTGGCCACGAACACCTGGGTCTTGGGCAGAGCCTTGCGCAGCGTGCTCATCGCGGTCTCGAACTGGGTACGGAAGTCTGCCACCGGGGTCATCGCCGAAAGCGACGCCCGGCACGCGTCGTTCGCCCCGACCAGCACCGTGACCAGCTCCGGCTTCCGCGCCGCCGCCTGCGTCAGCTGCGCGGCCAGATCCGCCATCCGGGCCCCGCTCACCGCGTGGTTCCAGCTCCGCTCCGCCGCGTCGGCACCCAGCAGCCGCACCGCCACACTGTCCACCTCGGGGCTGCTGCCGGTCGCCCACGACACCTCCGGGCAGTCCGACAGGACCGTGCAGGCGTCGAAGCCACGGGTGATGGAGTCGCCCACGGCCGCGATCGACTCCGGGCTGGTGTCCCACACGGGCGTCGGACTCGGGGACGGCTTCACGGCGCTCCCGGACGGCGCGGGGGAGTCACCGCCGACCGCGTCACAGCCGGCCGCCCCGAGCACGACCGCGCCCACCACGGCGAGAACGGCCCGCACACGGTGACGGCGGCCACGCTTCCCCTGCTGCATCCCGCTCCCGTCCCTCGCTCGGCCCTCCAACCCTGATCAACCCATGACACCGCGCGAGGGTTCCCGACGCCGCCGGTGCAACGGCTCACACCCGTACAAGCGTCCTGCCGGGTGAATGGTGGAGGTTCCCGGCAGCGGGAGCGACGGTACGTCACACTCCTTGCGTCACCGCACGGTAGCCTCGCCATCAACGCGGCCCGCCCGGCCGCAGCCGTTCCGCCCGTTCCGAGATGTCCCGCTCAGCCCGGAGGTTCCGGTGACGACACGTGGAGTTCTGTACGTGCACTCCGCGCCGCGCGCGCTCTGCCCGCACGTCGAGTGGGCCGTCGCCGGGGTGCTCGGCACACGCGTGAGCCTGGACTGGATCCGGCAGCCCGCGGCCCCCGGCACCTGGCGCTCGGAGTTCTCCTGGCAGGGCCAGGCCGGCACCGCCTCCAAACTGGCCTCCGCTCTGCGCGGCTGGCAGCTGCTGCGCTTCGAGGTCACCGCCGAGCCCTGCGCCACCGCCGAGGGCGAGCGCTACAGCTGCACCCCCGACCTCGGCATCTTCCACGCCGTCACCGGCATCCACGGCGACATCCTCATCCCCGAGGACCGGCTGCGCGCCGCCCTGGTCCGCGCCCAGCGGGAGGCCACGGACCTGGAGGCCGAGATCGCCAGACTCCTGGGCAAGCCCTGGGACGACGAACTGGAACCCTTCCGCTACGCGGGCGAGGGCGCCCCGGTCCGCTGGCTCCACCAGGTGGTCTAGCGACGCGGGCCGTACCGGAACGGCTGATGGCCCGAACCCCTTCCCGGGGTCCGGGCCATCAGCCGTTCGGCTCGGGCGACCTGGATCAGACCGACCGGAACGCCAGCACCACGTTGTGCCCACCGAACCCGAAGGAGTCGTTGAGCGCCGCGATCCGGCCCTCGACGGGCAGCTTCCGGGCCTCACCGCGCACGACGTCCGCGTTCGCCTCCGCCTCCGGGTCGAGGTTGTCGACGTTGATGGTCGGCGGCGCCACCCGGTGGTACAGCGCGAGCACGGTGGCCACCGACTCGACACCACCGGCACCACCCAGCAGGTGACCGGTCATCGACTTGGTGCCGGACACCGCGATGTGGTCGGTGTCGTCACCGAACACCTTCCGCAGCGCCTTCAGCTCGGCGATGTCACCGGCCGGCGTCGACGTGGCGTGCGCGTTGACGTGCACGATCTCCGCCGGGTCCAGGTCGGTGCCGTCCAGCAGGTTGTGCAGCGCGTGCGAGATCCCGCGGCCCTCCGGCTCCGGCTGCACGATGTCGTGGCTGTCGGCGGAGATGCCCTGGCCGACCGCCTCGGCGTACACCCGTGCACCGCGCTTGGCGGCGTGCTCGGCGGACTCCAGGACGATCACACCGGCGCCCTCGCCGAGGACGAAGCCGTCGCGGGCGACGTCGTACGGGCGCGAGGCGCCCTGCGGGTCGTCGTTGTTCTTCGACATCGCCATCATGTTGCCGAACGCGGCGATGGGCAGCGGGTGGATCGCCGCCTCCGTACCGCCGGCGACGACGATGTCGGCGCGGCCGGTGCGGATCATCTCGATGGCGTAGCCGATGGCCTCGGCGCCCGAGGCACAGGCGGAGACCGGCGTGTGGACGCCCGCGCGGGCACCCACGGCCAACCCCACGTTGGCCGAGGGACCGTTGGGCATCAGCATCGGGACGGTGTGCGGGGAGACGCGGCGGACGCCCTTCTCCTTCAGCACGTCGTACTGGTCGAGCAGGGTGGTCACCCCGCCGATGCCGGAGGCGATGACCGCACCCAGCCGGTCCGGGGCGACGTCGGCGCCCTCACCGGCCTTCGCGGTGAAACCGGCGTCCGCCCACGCCTCCTGCGCCGCGATCAGCGCGAACTGCGCCGAGCGGTCCAGTCGGCGGGCCTGCGGCCGCGGGATGACCTCGGTGGGCTCCACGGCGATCTGCGCGGCGATCCGGACCGCCTGCTCGGCGGCCCAGTCCTGCTCCAGGGGCGTGACGCCGGAACGGCCGGCGACCAGGCCCTCCCAGGTCGAGGCTGCGTCGCCACCCAGCGGTGTGGTTGCGCCGATACCGGTGACGACCACGGTGCGATTGGTCGGGCTCACGGGGATTCTTTCTCCAAGAAACGAGGATTCGTACGGCGCCACCGCCGGGTGGCGGGGCTGTGGGTCCGGGCCGGGCGGCCCGGACCACGCCCTGGTGATCGGTCGATCAGCCCTGGTGCTTGAGGATGTACTCGGTCGCGTCGCCGACGGTCTTGAGGTTCTTGACGTCGTCGTCCGGGATCTTGACGTCGAAGCGCTCTTCGGCGGCGACGACGACCTCGACCATGGACAGCGAGTCGACGTCCAGGTCGTCGGTGAAGGACTTGTCCAGCTGGACGTCCTCGGTGGGGATCCCGGCGATCTCGTTCACGATCTCCGCGAGACCGGCGACGATCTCTTCCTGAGTGGCGGCCATGGTGGCGCTCCTTCGTAGATATTCGAGAGGGTGTGGCGCCCGCCGCGTCAGCGGCAGGTGGTGCTGCTCCCGCACCGGACCACAGGATCCGGCACGGAGTGCCTAGGGGAGAGTAACGACCGTCGCGGCGTAGACGAGACCCGCCCCGAAGCCGATGACGAGCGCGGTGTCGCCGCTCTTCGCCTCGCCGGTCGCCAGGAGCCGCTCCATCGCGAGCGGGATCGAGGCGGCCGAGGTGTTGCCGGTGGTGCGGATGTCCCGGGCGACCGTGACATGCTCCGGCAGCTTCAGCGTCTTCACCATCGAGTCGATGATCCGCACATTGGCCTGGTGCGGAATGAAGACGTCCAGGTCGTCCGGGGTGATTCCGGCCGCGTCCAGCGCCTGCTGCGCGACCTTCGCCATCTCGAACACGGCCCAGCGGAACACCGCCTGGCCCTCCTGCGTGATCGCAGGAAACTTCACGTTGCCCTCGCTGTCGAGGGGCAGGTGGGCCAGGTCCCCGACGCGGAACCTGTCCCAGGGGACCGTCTGCTTGATCGTCTCCGACTTGTCGCCCTCCGAGCCCCACACCGTCGGGCCGATCCCGGGCTCCTGGGAGGGGCCGACGACGACCGCGCCCGCACCGTCGCCGAACAGGAAGGCGGTGGCCCGGTCCTCCAGGTCGGTGAGGTCGGACAGCCGCTCCACGCCGATCACCAGCACATGCTCGGCCGAGCCCTCGACGACCATGCCCTTGGCGAGGGTCAGGCCGTAGCCGAAGCCGGCGCAGCCCGCCGAGATGTCGAAGGCGGCCGCCTTGTCCGTGCCCAGCTTGTCGGCGATCTCGGTGGCGACGGCCGGGGTCTGGCTGAAGTGCGACACGGTCGAGACGACCACCGCGCCGATCTGCTCGGCGGTGATCCCGGCGTCCGCGATCGCCTTGCCCGCCGCCTCGACGGACATCGCCGCGACGGTCTCCTCCGGCGAGGCCCAGTGCCGGGTCTCGATGCCGGAGCGGGAGCGGATCCACTCGTCCGACGAGTCGATCTTCTCCAGGATCACCTCGTTCGGCACCACCCGGGTGGGACGGTAGCCGCCCACACCGAGGATGCGCGCAGACGGGGCGCCCTTGCTGGGCTTGATCTTCGGCATGCTCTCGGGCTCCTTGTCAGGCGCCCGCCGCGTCAGCGGCAGGTGTGGACGCCTCGGCGATCAGCTCACGAGCGGCGTCGAGGTCGGCGGGGGTCTTCAGGGCCAGCGTCTTGACGCCGGGCAGCGCACGCTTGGCCAGACCGGTCAGCGTGCCGCCGGGGCACACCTCGATCAGGGCGGTGACGCCGAGCTCCTTGAAGGTCTCCATGCACCGGTCCCAGCGGACCGGGTTGGCGACCTGGCCGACCAGCCGGTCCAGCACCTCGGCGCCGGTGGCGACGGCCCGGCCGTCCTTGTTGGAGACGTAGGCGACCTGCGGGTCGGCGGGCGTGAGCGCACCGGCGGCCGCGGCCAGCTTCTCCACCGCGGGAGCCATGTGACGGGTGTGGAAGGCGCCGGCCACCTTCAGCGGGACGACCTTGCGCACGCCCTCGGGCTTGTCCTCGCTCAGCGCGGCGAGCTGCTCCGTCGTGCCGGCCGCGACGATCTGCCCCGCGCCGTTGACGTTGGCCGGGGTCAGCCCCAGCTTTTCCAGGTGCGCGACGCTGACCTCGGGGTCTCCGCCCAGCAGCGCCGACATGCCGGTCTCGGTGACCGCGGCGGCCTCGGCCATGGCCAGACCGCGGGTGCGTACGAGGGACAGCGCGGCGGTGTCGTCGAGGACACCCGCGAAGGCGGCGGCGGTGATCTCACCGACACTGTGGCCCGCGACCGCGCCCGGAGCGATCTCGGAGATGTCACCGAGTGCCGCGGCCGAGAGGATTCCGGCGGCCACCAGCAGCGGCTGGGCGACGGCCGTGTCACGGATCTCGTCCGCGTCGGCCTTCGTGCCGTAGTGGGCGAGATCGAGTCCGATGGCGTCCGACCAGGCGGCCACGCGGTCGGCGGCGCCGGGAAGTTCGAGCCAGTCAGTCAGGAAGCCGGGCGTCTGGGCGCCCTGGCCGGGAGCGACGAGTACGAGCACTCTCACACTCTCTCTTGGGGACGGCCACGGCCGCCCGTGGGGACAGGGACGAAGAACACGAGGGGGTTTTGTGGGCCCCCGACAAAAGACTAGGGTTGCTGATCTCCATCGGCCAGACGCCCCAGGATCAGTGCGATCCGCAGGGTGAACGCAGACCGTACATCAGAAGGCGACCAACCGGTGACGTCAGTCACACGTCGGAGCCGGTAGCGCACGGTGTTCGGGTGAACGAAGAGCATCCGTGCGGCGCCCTCCAGACTGCTCGCCTGCTCCAGATAGACGCTGAGCGTCTCCAGCAGTGCGGCCCCGGCCTCCTCCAGCGGTCTGTAGATCTCCTCCACCAGCTGTTCGCGCGCCGAGGGGTCTCCCGCGATCGCGCGCTCCGGCAGCAGATCGTCCGCCAGCACCGGACGCGGGGCGTCCTGCCAGGCAGAACACGCCTTCAGCCCGGCCGCGGCGGCCTGCGCGGACCGGGTCGCGGTCAGCAGGTCCGGCACCACCGGGCCGGCCACCACCGGCCCCTGGGCGAACGGTCCGATCAGCGACCGGGCCACGGCCAGCGGATTGTCGCTGCCGCCCGCGATCACCACCAGCCGGTCGCCGAGCACCCCGGTCAGTACCTGGAGCTTGGCGTGGCGCGCCGCGCGCCGGATCGCCTCCACCGTCAGCTCGGAGTCCCCGTCGGGCGCCGTGCCCAGCACCACGCACACATGCTCGGGCGAGTTCCAGCCGAGCGCGGCGGCCCGGGACACGGCCCCCTCGTCGGCCTCCCCGCTGAGCACCGCGTTGACGACCAGCGACTCCAGCCGGGCGTCCCAGGCACCGCGTGCCTCGGCAGCCTGCGCGTACACCTGGGCGGTGGCGAAGGCGATCTCCCGGGCGTAGACCAGCAGCGCCTCGCGGAGCACGGACTCGTCGCCCGGCGCCGCGACCTCGTCGATCGCGGACTCCATCACCTCGATCGTGGTCCGCACCATCTCCACGGTCTGGCGCAGCGTGATCGCCCGGGTCAGCTCGCGCGGCGCGGTGCCGAAGACGTCCGTCGAGATCGCCTGCGGGGCGTCCGGGTGCCGGAACCACTCCGTGAACGCGGCGATACCCGCCTGGGCGACCAGCCCGATCCAGGAACGGTTCTCCGGGGGCATGGCCCGGTACCACGGCAGCGTCTCGTCCATCCGAGCGATCGCCTGCGCGGCGAGCGAGCCGGAGGACTTCTCCAGCCGCTTCAGTGTCGCGGCATGCGGATGGACGGCGTGCGGGGCGGCCGGGCGCTGGCTGGATTCGGATTCGGGCACGGGGACAAGACTGCCTTATCGGGACGGCCGTGTGCGCCGCAGGGCGGAGCTCGCCCGCCCGGCCGCCCTCGGGAGGCGTGGCCGGACCCACCGCCGACGGGACTACCGTGGTGCCCGTGATGGACGTACGGCGCGCCGACGAGCGCTACCCAGGGGGCGACCCGGCGGCCGGCATCGAGTCCTGGCACGCCTTCTCCTTCGGACCCCACTACGACCCCGCCAACCTGCGCTTCGGCGCGCTGATCGCCTGCAACGAGGAGCGCCTCGCGCCCGGCGCGGGCTTCGACGAGCACCCGCACAGCCACACCGAGATCGTCACCTGGGTGGTCGAGGGCGAGCTGACCCACCGGGACACCACCGGCCACGAGACGGTGGTCCGCGCCGGAGACGTCCAGCGGCTCAGCTCGGCCGCCGGTGTCCGGCATGTGGAACGCAACGACGGCCCGACCCCGCTGACCTTCGTCCAGATGTGGCTGGCCCCGCGCGAGCCGGGCGGCGACCCGTCCTACGGGATCGTCCACGGCATCGCCGACGCCACGCCGTACGCGGTCCCGGAGGCCGACGCGATGCTGCACGTACGACGCCTGACAGCGGGCGAACGCACGGCGGTGCCGGACGGCGCGTATGTGTACGTCCATGTGGTGCGGGGCGCGGTACGCCTGGACGGGGCGGAGCTGGCAGCGGGGGACGCGGCGCGGATCACGGGGGCCGAGGGCCTGTCCGCGACGGCAGGAGATTCGGACGCGGAGCTGCTCGTGTGGGAGATGCCGGGCTCGCTGACTGGCTAGCGCAGGCTGTCGACGAACGACTGCCAGGCATGGGCGCCGACGGTCACGACGGGCCCGGCCGGGTTCTTGCTGTCCCGCACGGGGACGGCACCGGCGGGGCAGCCGGCGGCGGCCTCGACGCAGTCGCCGCCGCTCGGGCCGCTGTACGAGGAGGTACGCCAGGCGGCGCCGCCGGTGACGGTGCACTCGACGCACTCGCCGCCGTTGCTTCCGCTGTAACTGGACGTGCGCCACTCAACGTTGTTCGGTGCTGTGCGGGGCCGCATAGCGTTCCTCCATCACGCGGGTGATCAGTCTCGCCGAGTCCTCGGGGGAGAGCGCCGAGGCTTGCAGTCGAGCGTAGCCGAACGAGCGTTCCTTGATCACTTCCGGATCGGCGGTCATGCGGCCTCGGTCGTAACCGTCCATGTAGAAGAGGTCGGGGTCGGTGTCGAATCTCAACAGAGTGAACGTACCCATCATGCCCGCGTGTTGGCCTGAGGCAAGCGGGAGGACCTGAATCTGGACCCATGGGGCCTCGGTGAAGTTCAACAAGTGGGCGAGTTGCCTTCGCATGACGTCCTGTCCGCAGATCTCGCGGAGCAGGGCGGCCTCGTCCAGGATGACCCACAGCGCGGGTGGCCGGTCGCGCCCGAGGATGCGCTGGCGTTCCATGCGGGCGGCCACCATCTCGTCAGCATTGTCGCGGTGCTCCACGTCGAGCACCGCCCGTGCGTACTCCTCCGTCTGCAGCAGCCCGTACACCAACTGCGCCTGGTACGTGGAGATGTACGCCGCCTTCGCCTCCATCTCCGCGTACGGCTGGAACCACGTGGGGAGTTGGCTGCGCAGGACCAGGCCGATCAGGCGGGAGAACAGGCCGTCCGTGCCGAGCGCGGCGTCGACGCGCTCGGAGAAGTCCCGCGTCGGGACCTTCTTCGTGGTCTCGATCTGGCCGACCAGTGAGCCGGTGCAGAAGATGATCTCGCCGAGCTGGCCCTGCCTGAGGCCGTGCGCCTCGCGCTGGCGGCGGAGTTCCCAGCCGTAGTAGTCGAGCGGGGAGGCGGTCGGGTCGAGCGACTGGATGTTGGCCACGGCGGCACCTCACTCCGGGGACTCCGGGGACTCCGGGGGCTCCGGGGGCTCCGGGAACGACGGGACTACAGGGGTGGCAACGCCTCGCGGCGTTCGTTTCGTTGCGTAGTCGAGCGTATGCAGTGCGTCGCAGCCTTGTGGTGTGAATCACGTGACTGGTCCGCAGATGACGGACATCGAGACCGAGTACCACGCCGAGTTCGCCGTGGGAGCGCACTCGGCCCGGCATCTGCGCCGCATCCTGCGCCTCCACCTCGTCCGCTCGGGCCTGGGCGACGTGGCCGACGCCGCCGGACTCGCGCTCACGGAGCTGGTGGCCAACGTCGTACGGCATGTGCCCGGTCGGTGCTGCCGTGTCCGCTTCCTCGTGTGGCCCGGCGGGGTGCGGGTGGAGGTCGCCGACGACTGCGCGGAGCTGCCGGTCCGGGCGGACGGCGATGCCGCCCTCGGCGACGGCGGGCGCGGGCTGGTGATCGTGGCTGCGGTGACCGACCGCTGGGGTGTGCTGCCCCGCCCCGGCGGGCGGGGCAAGACGGTGTGGTTCGAGTGCGTCAGCCCCGCAGCTCAGCCAGGACCGCGTCCGTGAAGGCCGGCCACGCCTCGACCGCCCAGGGGCCGAAGGCGCGGTCGGTGAGGGCCACGCAGGCGACACCCGCGTCGGGGTCGATCCAGAGGAACGTGCCGGACTGCCCGAAGTGGCCGAAGGTGCGCGGGGAGGAGGCGGAGCCCGTCCAGTGGGGGGACTTGGCGTCGCGGATCTCGAAGCCCAGGCCCCAGTCGTTGGGGTTCTGGTGGCCGTACCCCGGCAGCACGCCCTTGGTGCCCGGGTACTGCACCGTCATCGCCTCGGCGACCGTCCGCGGGTCCAGCAGCCGTGGCGCCTGCACCTCGGCCGCGAACCGCAGCAGGTCCTCCACCGTCGAGACGGCGTCCTTCGCCGGGGAGCCGTCGAGCGCGGTCGCCGTCATGCCCAGCGGTTCCAGCACCGCCTGGCGCAGATACTCGGCGAACGGGATGTCCGCCGCCTTGGCGATGTGATCGCCGAGCTGCTCGAAACCGGCGTTGGAGTACAGCCGCCGCTCACCGGGCGGGGCGGTCACCCTGTGCTCGTCGAAGGCGAGCCCGGAGGTGTGCGCGAGCAGATGCCGGACGGTCGACCCGTCCGGCCCCGCGGGCTCCTCCAGCTCGACGGCGCCCTCCTCGTAGGCGACGAGCGCCGCGTACGCCGCCAGCGGCTTGGTGACCGAGGCCAAGGGGAAGCGCTGCCCCACGGGGCCGTGGGCGCCCAGGACCGTGCCGTCGGCGCGTACGACGCCCGCCGCGGCGGCGGGGACGGGCCAGTTCTCGATCAACGCAAGGCTCTTCAACGACATGCCAGCGAGCCTAAGCGCCTCGGAAGGCCGGCCGCATCGAGGGGTACTTGCCTGGAGTGCACTCCAGGGTTCTAGCGTGGGCCGTATGACGGTGACGGAGACCACTGCCTCCAGGGGTGACAGCTGCGCCGGGGGGCCTCGGGGGCGTCGGCGGCCGGACGGGCAGGACAGGTACACGATCAGTGAGGTCGCCGCGCTCACCGGGCTGACCGCGCACACCTTGCGCTGGTACGAGCGGATCGGGCTGATGCCGCACGTCGACCGGTCGCACACCGGGCAGCGCCGCTACCGCAACCGCGACCTCGACTGGCTGGACCTGGTCGGCAAGCTCCGGCTGACCGGCATGCCGGTCGCGGACATGGTGCGGTACGCCGAGCTGGTGCGCGCGGGCGACCACACGTACGCCGAGCGGTTCGAGCTGCTCAGGGCGACGCGGGAGGACGTGCTCGCCCGGATCGCCGAGTTGCAGGGCACGCTCGCCGTGCTCGACCGGAAGATCGGCGTCTACGCGGACGCCGGGCACGCCCTGGCGTCGGAGCGGAGCTCCTAGAGCTTCCCGGTCACAGCTCCGCCAGCAGTTCCGCCTTCTTCACGGAGAACTCCTCGTCGGTCACCAGACCGGCCCGGTGGAGCTCCCCGAGGTGGCGGATGCGCTCCGCGATGTCGGCGGGGTCCCTGCGGGGGGCCACGGCGGCCGGGACCGGGACCGGGGCCGGTCCGGCGCTGCGGACGGCGGCCAGTACCGCCGCGGCGAAGGGCAGTGACTCGTGCACCGCCCCGTAGCCGAGGCCGAAGACCACGGACGCCGGGTCCTGGTCGGCCTGTCCGGCCGCGGGCTCCGCGTCGCGGCGCTCCAGCCGCAGATGGCCCTCCAGCGCCTCGGGCGAGCGCCACTGCACGCCGCCCAGCTCGGTGACCGCGAACGTCTGGTCGCCGGCCTTCCACTTCGCCGAGGAGGCCCCGGTCCAGAACCAGCGGAACGCCACCGACGTCCCGTCGAAATACGCCTTCCCGTCGTACGCCTTGAACTGCAGGGGCGCCTCGGGCGCGGCCACCAGGTGCCGCTCGGCCGGTCCGTCCCCGGTGAGCCGGGTGCGCAGCTCGTCGGCGTAGTACTCGGCGAGCGTCTCCCGCTCGGCCGGCAGCACCAGCCGGTACGGGTCGCTGCCCTCCTTCAGCTGTCCCGCCGCCGCCTCCAGCAGCGGATCGGCGCCGGGGCGCAGCTGCGCACGCAGCACGACCGTGCCGCGCCTGCCGGGGGTCAGTGTCACCCCGGCGATCGCCTCCAGCGGCACCCGGCGTTCCCCGAGCGCCTGGAACAGTCTGGGTGTTCGAATCCCCCGTTCGTAACGGATGAGCACGGAGTCGGACTCGAACTCCCAGGCGGCATGAAATCCGGCCAGTACGTCACCCATGCGGCTCATCGTATGCGGCACGCGCTCCTACGTCCCCTCCCCGCGCAGACCGCGGTTTCTTCGCCTCTACGCGCGTCCGGCCGTCGCCGCTGCGGACAAACCGGCCCGGCAGGCTTCGTCCTCACGGGCGCAGTCCACCGAGCGGTATGCGCCGACCCCGATGTGCGCCAGGTTCGCCAGGCTCTCCGTACCGGGGACGAAGTACCCGCTGTGCCCCTCGGCTCCCTCGGCCGACAGCACCCGCGCCCCGAACGCGGCCGACATCGGGTCGGCGCCGTGCCCGAGCCCGCCCAGCTCCAGGTACGGCACGTCCTGGATCCAGTCGTCGGCGTCCCGCATGGCCCAGATCCGGGCCGAGGTGCGCAGCTCGGAGGCGTTCTCGGCGCGCATGCCGGGGCTGCCGGCGACCGCTATGTCGGCCACCCGTCCGGGCAGTGACTCGGCGGCGATCCCGCACACCACCGAGCCGTAGCTGTGGCAGAACAGCGACACCGGCGCCTGCCCGGGCAGCGCGCGCACCAGCGCGTTCAGCCGTACCGACCCGCGCGCGGCGAGGGTTGCGGTGGCGGCGTCCATGCCGACCCCGTTGGGCGTGGTGTAGTCCGCCCAGGCGATCACCGCCGTCGGGGTGCCGGGGGCGGCCGCTCGCTCGGCGTCGTGCAGCGCCTTCGCCATGCCGACCGGCGCCGCGTGGCTGCGGTGGGTGCGCTGGAAGGTGAGCAGGTCGGTGTCGACGCCGGGGACGACGACGGAGACGCGCTCGGCGTGGTCCAGGTCCCCGAAGACCTCGGCGACCCGGCCCGGCCCGGCCGGGTCGAAGGCCAGGATGTTCCGCCCGGCACGCAGCAGCGAACCGTAGCGGTGCATGCGCCGCCCCGCCTCGTGCTGGCCGGCCGGGGAGAGCCGGCCGTCGTGCATGCGCCGCCGCTCGACCTCGCGGGCCTGGTGCAGCGCGAGGCGGTTGGCTCGGTAGCGCAGCTGGACGGGGGCCCCGTTCATGTTGCCGACCGCCAGCGGGTAGCGGCGGGCCAGCGACGCCCGCTGCGCGTCGGTGAGCGAGGCGAAGAAGCGGGCCAGCCGCGCGGGCGCGGCCTGCGGGTCCGGCAGCCGGCGCCCGGCGATCCGGCCGTCCTCCCAGTCGGCGACCGACGCCTGCAGGGCCGGCGTCGCCCGCTGCTGGCGCAGTGCGGTCCAGCCGCCGGTCGCCAGCATCACGAACACCACGGTCAGCGCCAGCAGCGCACGCCGGACGTTCGGCTGCGGGGAGGTGCCGAGCAGGTGCGGGGAGGTGTCGAAGGAAGTCACTGGGAGGACACACTAGGAGAACGGGAGGGTCTCACGTGAGCCAAGTGACCGGGATCACGTTTCGTTCGTGTGGTACAGGAAGCAACTCCTGTGAGGCAGGGGGTCGGTCCCGTCTTCCTCGCCGAGCGGTGGGGGCGAACGCCGAGGCTGGCGCGGGCGTCGGCCACGTCTGACGGGCCGCTCGGCTGTTCTGACGGTTCGCTCATCAGGGTGACAGGCCCGGCGACCCCCTCCCGCTCCCGGACCTCTTCACGTCACAGTGGGTCACGCCCTCCGCAGGACATGGAGGGCCCCGTCCGCCCGTGGCGCGCTGCAGGAGGGGGGCAGCGCGCCCGGGGCGGCACCGGCCCGCACACGGGTGTACGGCGCCGGACAGGGGCGTGTTCTCAGTCCGCGGGAACCACCCGCTGCTCCGCGGCCCGAAGATCGGCGGCCCGAAGATCCGCGGCCTGCAGATCCGCGGCCTGCAGATCCGCACCCCGCAGCTCGGCCACCTCCGCCCGCAGCGCCCGCACCTCCTCCGCCAGTGACCGGATCGCCTCCGTCTGGCGCTGTCCCTCCACGTCCTCCCGCTCGAACCGCGCGATGAACCAGGCCGCGATGTTCGCCGTCACCACACCCAGCAACGCGATCCCGGACAGCATCAGCCCCACGGCCAGCAGCCGCCCCATCCCGGTGGTCGGCGCAAGGTCCCCGTACCCGACGGTCGTCATCGTCGTGAACGACCACCACACCGCGTCACCCAGCGTCCGGATGTTCCCGCCGGGTGCGTCCCGCTCCACCGACAGCACCGCCAGCGAGCCGAACATCATCAGCCCGACCACCGACCCGACGACGTACGTCGTCAGCCGGACCTGCGAGGCCATCCGGGCCCGCCGCCCCACCAGCAGCAGCGTCGAGACCAGCCGGAGCAGCCGGAGCGGCTGCAGCAGCGGCAGGGCGACCGCGCACAGGTCCAGCCAGTGGGTGCGGACGAACCGCCACCGCTGCTCGGCGAGCTTCAGCCGCACCAGGTAGTCCAGGGCGAACGCGCCCCACACCACCCACTCGACGATCGCGCACGCGCGCGTCACCGCCCCGCTCGCGGAGCCGGCCACGATCGGGACGGCGTAGGCGACGGCGAACAGCGACGCCAGGACCAGCAGTGGCCGTTGCGTGCGCCGCTCCCAGCGCTCCAGTGCCGTCGGTTCCGCGACCGCGATGCCCTCGTTCATGCCCCGCATCGTAGAGACCCCGGAAGGCGGTCCGGAAACGGCCGGGGCGGCGGAGCCCGGCTCCGCCGCCCTCCGCCGCCCTCCGTCCGCGGGACGCCGTCCGCCGTCGCCCTATGCGTCGCCTCCCGCGGCCCCGGGATCCGCCGCCGTGACGTCCAGCAGCTGGTACCGGTCCACGGCCTGCTTCAGCGCCGAACGGTCGACCTTGCCCTCGCGGGCCAGCTCGGTCAGGACCGCGACCACGATCGACTGCGCGTCGATGTGGAAGAACCGGCGGGCCGCTCCCCGGGTGTCGGCGAAGCCGAAGCCGTCGGCGCCGAGGGACTGGTAGCTGCCCGGCACCCAGCGCGCGATCTGGTCCGGAACCGAGCGCATCCAGTCGGACACCGCCACGAACGGCCCCTGCGCTCCGGACAGCTTCCGGGTCACGTACGGCACCCGCTGCTCCTCCTCCGGATGCAGCAGGTTGTGCTCCTCGCACTCCACCGCGTCGCGCCGCAGCTCGTTCCAGGAGGTCGCCGACCAGACGTCCGCCCGGACGTTCCACTCCTCGGCGAGGATCCGCTGGGCCTCGATCGCCCAGGGCAGCGCGACGCCGGACGCCATGATCTGCGCCGGGATCGAGCCCGCGGTGGCCTCGCCGACGCGGTGGATGCCCTTGAGGATGCCCTCCACGTCCACGTTCTCCGGCTCGGCCGGCTGCCGGATCGGCTCGTTGTAGACGGTGAGGTAGTAGAAGACGTCCTCGCCGTGCGGATGCCCGGGGGAGCCGCCGTACATCCGGCGCAGGCCGTCCTGGACGATGTAGGCGATCTCGAAGCCGTACGCCGGGTCGTAGGCGACGCACGCCGGGTTGGTGGAGGCCAGCAGCTGGGAGTGGCCGTCCGCGTGCTGCAGGCCCTCGCCGGTCAGGGTGGTGCGGCCGGCGGTCGCGCCGAGTACGAAACCGCGCGCCAGCTGGTCGGACATCTGCCAGAACTGGTCGCCGGTGCGCTGGAAGCCGAACATCGAGTAGAAGACGTACACCGGGATCAGCGGCTCGCCGTGGGTGGCGTACGCCGAGCCCGCCGCGATCAGCGAGGCCGTGCAGCCCGCCTCGGAGATGCCGTCGTGCAGCATCTGGCCGTTCGGGGACTCCTTGTAGGCCAGCAGGAGATCCCGGTCGACCGACTCGTACTGCTGACCGAGCGGATTGTAGATCTTCGCACTCGGGAAGAACGAGTCCATGCCGAAGGTGCGGTACTCGTCCGGCGCGATCAGTACGAAGCGCCTGCCGATCTCCTTGTCCCGCATGAGATCCTTGAGGAGTCGGACGAACGCCATGGTTGTGGCGATGGACTGCTGGCCCGAGCCCTTCTTCACAGTCGCGTACGTCTTGTCGTCCGGCAGGGCCAGCGGCGCCGAGCGCACCACCCGGGTCGGGACGTAGCCGCCGAGCGCCCTGCGCCGGTCGTGCATGTACTGCATCTCCTCGGTGTCCCGGCCGGGGTGGTAGTACGGCGGCGGGCCGGACTCCAGTTCCTTGTCGGAGATCGGGAGATGCAGCCGGTCGCGGAAGCCCTTGAGGTCGTCGACCGTCAGCTTCTTCATCTGATGGGTGGCGTTGCGGCCCTCGAAGTTCGGGCCCAGCGTCCAGCCCTTGACCGTCTTGGCCAGGATCACCGTCGGCTGGCCCTTGTGCTCCAGGGCCGCCTTGTACGCGGCGTAGATCTTCCGGTGGTCGTGGCCGCCGCGGCCCAGCATCAGGATCTGGTGGTCGGTCATGTGCTCGACCATCGCGCGCAGGCGGTGGTCGTCACCGAAGAAGTGGTCGCGGATGTAGGCGCCGGTCTCGGTCGCGTACGTCTGGTACTGGCCGTCGGGCGTGGTGTTCATGCGGTTGACCAGCACACCGTCGCGGTCCTGGGCGAGCAGCGGGTCCCAGGTGCGGTCCCACACCAGCTTGATCACATTCCAGCCGGCACCGCGGAAGACCGACTCCAGCTCCTGGATGATCTTGCCGTTGCCGCGCACCGGGCCGTCGAGCCGCTGCAGGTTGCAGTTGACCACGAAGGTCAGGTTGTCCAGCCCCTCGCGCGCGGCGATGGTGAGCTGGCCGAGCGACTCCGGCTCGTCCATCTCGCCGTCGCCGAGGAACGCCCACACATGCGACTTCGAGGTGTCGGCGATCCCGCGCGCGTGCATGTACCGGTTCATCCGCGCCTGGTAGATCGCGCCGATCGGGCCGAGGCCCATCGACACCGTGGGGAACTCCCAGAAGTCCGGCATCAGCCGCGGGTGCGGGTACGAGGACAGGCCGTTCGGGGCCTTCGACTTCTCCTGGCGGAAGCCGTCGAGGTGCTGCTGGTCGAGCCGGTCCAGCAGGTACGCGCGCGCGTAGATGCCCGGTGAGGCATGGCCCTGGAAGAAGACCTGGTCACCGCCGTCGCCCTCGTCCTTGCCCCGGAAGAAGTGGTTGAAGCCGACGTCGTAGAGGGACGCGGAGGAGGCGAAGGTGGCGATGTGGCCGCCGACGCCGATCCCGGGGCGCTGGGCGCGTGAGACCATCACGGCCGCGTTCCAGCGGGTGGCGTTGAGGATCTTCCGCTCGATCTCCTCGTTGCCGGGGAAGAACGGCTCGCTCTTGGTGGGGATGGTGTTCACGTAGTCCGTGCTGCGCATCTCGGGCACGGCCACGCGCTTCTCGCGGGCCCGCTCGATCAGCCGCAGCATCAGGTAGCGGGCCCGCTCCCGGCCGCGCTCGTCGACGGCGGCGTCGAGGGAGTCGAGCCACTCCTGGGTTTCCTCGGGGTCGAAGTCAGGAACCTGACTCGGCAGGCCGCCAATGATGATCGGGCTGCGATCGGATGCGGAAGCCACGCTGTTCCTTCACTGTCAGAGGGCCGTTGTTCCGTATTCTGCGCCTTTCTGCGCCGGACCACATCGTGTACCCGGCGCAGGCGCACGTCATCTCTGCTCCGGGGCGACCGGCTCTCCGTCCGGGGTCCGGGGCACGTTCATTCGGATCTCGTACCCACGGATGGTTCCCAATTACGCAAACGGGGCAGAAGGGTGTGGTGTACGTCACCTTCCACGGGGACGGCATGGCTGGAGTTGCGGCGACACGGCCCGGATCGTCACCGTTTCGGCGGTCCCGGCCGCCGGGTACTTGCGCGATCCGTCCCGCCCGTGTGGACTACGGCCAACGCTTCGCGCACGCGCGTGGCTGAGATTCCCCCAGGCCCGGACGGGCCCGGGGGGCACCCCGACCAAGACATGATCAGGAGGCAACCCGTGAGCGCGACCGCGGACCACGCGGAGGAGACGACCCTTGCCGGCAGGCTGGGGTTCCAGCCCGGGCAGGTGGTCCAGGAGATCGGCTACGACGACGACGTGGACCAGGAGTTCCGCGAGGCCATCGAGGCCGCCGCCGAGGGCGACCTGGTGGACGAGGACTACGACGACGTGGCCGACGCCGTTGTGCTGTGGTTCCGTGACGACGACGGCGACCTGACGGATGCGCTGGTGGATGCCATCACGTACGTCGAAGAGGGCGGCGCGATCCTGCTTCTCACGCCGAAGACCGGCCGTGACGGATACATCGAGCCCAGCGAGATCTCGGACGCCGCCAGGACGGCGGGGCTGACCGCAGCCAAGAGCGTCAGCATCGGCAAGGACTGGAGCGGCAGCCGGCTGGCGACGCCGAAGGCCGCCAAGTCCAAGCGGTGACCGGCCCCCGCCCCGCCGCGTGAGCGGACGGGCCGGCGGTGACCGCCGCCGGCCCGTCCGCCGGTCCGTCGCGGACGGCGTGCGACCCCCTGCGTAGGGTGTTCCCAGCGAACACACCCACCGAAGGGACGAACACGACGATGGCGATCCAGGTCGGCGACAAGGCCCCCGGCTTCGAGCTCAGGGACAACCACGGCGCCACCGTGCGGCTGTCCGACTTCCACGGCCGCAAGAACGTGGTGGTGCTGTTCTACCCGTTCGCCTTCACCGGTGTCTGCACCGGTGAGCTGTGCGAGGTGCGCGACAACCTGCCGCAGTTCTCCGACCGCGACACCCAGGTGCTCGCCGTCTCCAACGACTCCGTC
Organism: Streptomyces poriticola; assembly: GCF_036689765.1. Lineage (NCBI taxonomy): Bacteria > Bacillati > Actinomycetota > Actinomycetes > Kitasatosporales > Streptomycetaceae > Streptomyces > Streptomyces poriticola. Next base: position 503,247 of record NZ_JBAGKH010000001.1, on the reverse strand, counting down.
CACACCCTGCGGGTCTTCGCCGAGCAGGAGGGCCTGGAATACCCGCTGCTCTCCGACTTCTGGCCGCACGGCGAGGTCTCGCGCGCCTACGGCGTCTTCGACGAGGACAAGGGCTGCGCCGTGCGCGGGACCTTCGTCATCGACAAGGAGGGCGTGGTGCGCTGGACCGTCGTCAACGGTCTGCCGGACGCCCGCGACCTCGGCGAGTACGTGAAGGCGCTCGACGCCCTGTGACGGCTCCGGTGACGGCGCCCGCCCGCTCGACACCCCGTTCTTTGTCGACCCAGGGCCTGCGAGCGGCGGGAACCCGTCACTAGGATCGACTCGTTGATCCGACATCCAATGCACGACGGGGCACCCCGCCCCTGGACACCAATGGAGGACTCGTGGGAGTCAGCCTCAGCAAGGGCGGCAACGTATCGCTGACCAAGGAGGCGCCGGGCCTGACCGCGGTCATCGTCGGTCTGGGGTGGGACGTGCGCACCACGACCGGCACCGACTTCGACCTCGACGCCAGCGCGCTGCTGCTGAACAACGCAAGCAAGGTCGCCAGCGACCAGCACTTCATCTTCTTCAACAACCTCAAGAGCCCGGACGGCTCGGTGGAGCACACCGGTGACAACCTCACCGGTGAGGGCGAGGGCGACGACGAGCAGATCAAGGTCGACCTGGCCGGCGTCCCGGCCGACGTCGAGAAGATCGTCTTCCCGGTCTCGATCTACGACGCCGAGAACCGCCAGCAGTCCTTCGGCCAGGTCCGCAACGCGTTCATCCGCGTGGTGAACCAGGCGGGCGGCGCCGAGATCGCCCGCTACGACCTGTCCGAGGACGCCTCCACGGAGACCGCCATGGTCTTCGGCGAGCTGTACCGGCACGGCGCGGAGTGGAAGTTCCGTGCCATCGGCCAGGGCTACGCCTCCGGCCTGCGCGGCATCGCGCAGGACTTCGGCGTGAACGTCTGATCGAGAATTCCGCTCGTCCGGCGCCGCACGGTTCACGTGCGGCGCCGGACGCGCACCACACCACACGGCCTCGCAGCGAGGCGGCACCACCACCCGGGGAGGGATCAGCAGGATGGGCGTCACGCTTGCCAAGGGGGGCAATGTCTCCCTGTCCAAGGCCGCGCCGAATCTCACGCAGGTGATGATCGGGCTCGGCTGGGACGCGCGCTCCACCACCGGAGCGCCCTTCGACCTCGACGCCAGTGCACTGGTGTGCAGCGACGGGCGGGTGATGGGGGACGAGTGGTTCGTCTTCTACAACCAGCTCTCCAGCCCGGACGGCTCCGTCCAGCACACCGGGGACAACCTCACCGGCGAGGGCGACGGCGACGACGAGTCGCTGCTGATCGACCTCTCCAAGGTGCCCGTCCGGTGCGACAAGATCGTCTTCCCGGTCTCCATCCACATGGCGGACGAGCGCGGCCAGACCTTCGGCCAGGTCAGCAACGCGTTCATCCGCGTCGTCAACCAGGCCGACGGCCAGGAGCTCGCCCGCTACGACCTGAGCGAGGACGCCTCCACCGAAACCGCGATGATCTTCGGTGAGGTCTACCGCTACCAGGGCGAATGGAAGTTCCGGGCCGTGGGGCAGGGGTACGCGTCGGGGCTTCGCGGCATCGCTCTAGACTTCGGGGTCAATGTTTCGTAAAGCCGGGTACGGCGGCGGGGGAGGCCCTTCCCGGGCCCTGCTCGGGCGGGACCTTCATCAAGGATTGGGTAGCCAGTGGTTCTGAAAACCTTCGGCTGGTCGTTCGCGGTCACCGCGCTCGGCCTGGTGGCGGCGGTCTTCTACGGGGGGTGGACCGCCTTCGGTATCGTGGCGATCCTCTGCGTCCTCGAGATCTCGCTGTCCTTCGACAACGCGGTGGTCAACGCCGGAATCCTGAAGAAGATGAATGCCTTCTGGCAGAAGATCTTCCTCACGATCGGCATCCTGATCGCCGTCTTCGGTATGCGGCTGGTCTTCCCGGTCGTGATCGTGGCCGTGAGCGCCCAGCTGGGGCCGATCGAGGCCGTCGATCTCGCCCTCACCGACAAGGACCGCTACCAGGAGCTGGTGACCGACGCCCATCCGTCGATCGCCGCCTTCGGTGGCATGTTCCTGCTGATGATCTTCCTGGACTTCGTCTTCGAGGACCGGGAGATCAAGTGGCTCGGCTGGCTGGAGCGCCCGCTGGCCAAGCTCGGCAAGGTCGACATGCTGTCCGTCTGCATCGCCCTGATCGTGCTGCTCGTCTCCGCGATGACCTTCGGCGCCCACGCCCACCAGCACGGAGGCACTCACGCCGACAAGGCCGAGACGGTGCTGCTGTCCGGAATCGCCGGTCTCATCACATACATGATCGTCGGTGGTCTCTCCGGATTCTTCGAGGACAGGCTCGAGGAAGAGGAGGAGCGCGAGCACGAGGCCGAGGAGAAGGCGGCACGCGAGGGCAAGCCCAAGTCGGCGGTGCTGCTGGCCGGCAAGGCCGCGTTCTTCATGTTCCTCTACCTCGAGGTCCTGGACGCGTCCTTCTCCTTCGACGGCGTGATCGGCGCCTTCGCCATCACCAACGACATCGTCCTGATGGCCCTCGGCCTGGGCGTCGGGGCCATGTACGTCCGGTCGATCACCGTCTACCTGGTCCGCCAGGGCACCCTCGACGACTACGTCTTCCTCGAGCACGGCGCGCACTACGCGATCGGTGCGCTCGCCATGATCCTGCTCATCACCATCCAGTACGAGATCAACGAGATCATCACCGGCCTGATCGGTGTGGTCCTCATCGGTGCCTCCTTCTGGTCCTCCGTGCGCCGCAACCGCGCGCTCGCCGCGCCCCAGGGGGGAGCGGGCTCCAGCGAGAGGACGGAAGTCTCCTCCGGGGTGTGAAACACCCGCAGCCCCGGGCCCCGTTCGACCCCGGTGCGCCCGCACCGCCGGTGTGAACGGGGCCCGGCGGAGGAACGCTCTGAGCGGGGCGGCCGTCGAGGACCACTCCTCGGCGCCGCCCCGTCGGCATGGCCGTGCCGTACGGGACCGTGCCGGTGCATGACGGCGACGGCGAACGTGGTGGCGTGGCGACCTGGGGGCGGGAATGGGATTCTTGGACGGACTGTGGCGGGGCCGCGAGAGCGAGTTCGACTCGGGCAGCGCGGCGACCAACACGATCGAGCTGACCAAACGGCACGCCCAGGTCTCCCTGACCAAGCAGGGCGCGGCCACCGGCCATCTGCGCATCAACCTCGCCTGGCGGATGCGCACCTCCGACATCACCGGCTCACAGCGGCAGAGCCTGCTGCGCCACCCCTTGAAGGCGCTCAGGCCGCCGGAGGTGATCGGGCACAGCCAGAGCATGGTCAACGTGGACCTCGACCTCGGCTGCCTCTACGAGCTCCAGGACGGCACCAAGGGCGTGGTCCAGCCCCTCGGCGGCTACTTCGGCGACGTCAACGCCCCGCCCTACGTCAAGCTCAGCGGCGACGACCGGTTCGGCTCGGCCTCCGGCGAGACCATATACGTCAACCTCGACCAGCGGGACGCGATCAAGCGGCTGCTGGTCTTCGCGTACATCTACGACCAGACGCCCGCCTTCGACCGCACGCACGCCGTCGTCACGCTGTACCCGAGCAACGGCCCGCGGATCGAGATCGGCCTCGACGAGCGTCATCCGCAGGCGCGGTCCTGTGCCGTGGTGCTGATCGAGAACGTCAAGGGGGAGATGCTCGTCCGCCGCGAGGTGAAGTTCGTCTACGGCTTCCAGGGCGAGCTGGACCGGCTCTACGGCTGGGGCCTGCAGTGGGGCCGGGGCTACAAGGCCAAGGCCGAGCGCTGATCCGCGCCTCCCGGGCCCGGGAAGTGCCCGGGAAGCTCCGGGGCGCCTACCGGCCGATGAACTGCGGGCCCTGCGGCGGCAGCCGGAATTCCGGGTCCGGTTCCGGAACGGCACCCGGCGGGTAGCCGTAACCGGCGGCGGCCGGGGCGGCCGGGGCCGCGGGTGCCTGCGGGTATCCGTAGGCCGGCTGGGTCGCCGCGGCCGGCGGATAGCCGTACCCCGGCTGGGAGGGCACCCCGCCGGGCTGTTCGGGTGGCAGCGGGGCCGACACCTCCGGCACGGGGGCGACGGGTACCGACGGCGCCGCGGCGGGCTGTGGAGGCGCGGCCTGCGACGGCCGGTCCTGCGACGGCCGGTCCTGCGACGGCCGGTCCTGCGACGGCGCGCCCTGCGGGGACGCGGCCGTAGGCGGCGCGGGCTGTGACGGCCCGGGTGCCGGAGCCGCCTCATCCGCCTCCTCCGACTCGTCCACCGAGATGCCGAAGTCGGTCGCGAGGCCCTTCAGCCCGTTCGCATAGCCCTCGCCCAGCGCCCGGAACTTCCAGCGCTCACCGCGCCGGTACAGCTCCCCGCAGATCAGCGCCGTCTCCTCGCCCGTCTCCGGCCTGATGTCGAAGTACGCCAGCGGCTCGCCGCCCGGGTCCGCCGCGTCGTGCAGCAGGATCCGCAGGTCCCGGACCCGGTCGAAGGTGACGCCGTCCGCCGAGGCGACCAGCAGGATCCGGCCGACCTCCGGGGCGACCCCGGAAAGGTCTGTCTGGATCGTGTCGGTCACTCCGTCGGCGCTGCGCTTCTGGCCGAGCCGCCAGACCTTCCCGGAGGGATGCCGGGGCTGGTTGTAGAAGACGAAGTCCTCGTCGGAGCGCACGCGGCCCTCGGGGCCCAGCAGCAGCGCGGAGGCGTCCACGACCGGGACCCCCTGCCCGGGCGCCCAGCGCAGTACAGCGCGTACCGTGGTGGCTTCCAGCGGGATGTTCGACCCCTTCAGCATCGCGTGCGTCATGCCCGTCATCCTGCCCTCTCGGTCCTGGTCACGACAACGCGGGGCGCTGGGGTGGTGGCCGCCTCCATCGGCGGGTTACCTGGAATTCATGCCCGGCGGGAACCCCGGACACGGATACCTACGTACTATTACCGGCCACCTTCGGACGGTTCCCAGGTCACCCAGACACCTACGGGGGAGTTCATATGCGTCATTTCGGGCACATCGCCCCCGAGGTGCGGAAGCGTCTCTTCCACCGGGAACCCGCGACCTTCACCGCGGACTCCCCGGCCCGGCTGCTGTCCGCGGCGCTGGGCGCCACCCTCTACAGTCCGGCCACCCGCCCGCGGCTCGCCGACGACATCCTCAAGCAGGCCGCCTGCGGTGTCGTGTCCATGGTGCTGTGCCTCGAGGACTCGATCGACGACGCCGACGTGCCGGACGCCGAGGAGAACCTGGTCCGCCGGCTCGCCGAGCTGGCCGCCCGCCCCGGCGCCGACCTCCCGCTGCTGTTCGTCCGGGTCCGCACCCCCGAGCAGATCCCCGACCTCGTCGGCCGCCTCGGCCCGGCCGTCCGGCTGCTCTCCGGATTCGTACTGCCCAAGTTCACCGAGGAACGCGGCATGCCGTTCCTGGAGGCCCTCTCCGCCGCCGAGACGGCAGGCGGGCGCCGGCTGTTCGCCATGCCGGTGCTGGAGTCGCCCGACCTGCTGTACCGCGAGTCCCGGGTGCAGACCCTGGAGGGCATCTTCCGCGCCGTCGACAAGTACCGCGACCGCGTGCTGGCCCTGCGCCTCGGCGTGACCGACTTCTGCTCCTCCTACGGTCTGCGCCGGGCCCCCGACATGACCGCCTACGACGTCCAGGTCGTCGCCTCCGTGATCGCCGACGTGGTGAACATGCTGGGCAGGGCGGACGGCACCGGCTTCACCGTCACCGGGCCCGTGTGGGAGTACTTCCGGGTCCAGGAGCGCATGTTCAAGCCACAGCTGCGGCAGAGCCCGTTCCTCCAGGTGCAGGCCGCCGAGCTGCGCGAGAAGCTGATCGAACACTCCATGGACGGCCTGCTCCGGGAGATCTCCCTGGACCACGCCAACGGCCTGCTCGGCAAGACCTGCATCCACCCCTCCCACGTGCTGCCGGTCCACGCACTGTCCGTGGTCAGCCACGAGGAGTTCAGCGACGCCCGGGACATCCTCCGGCCGGAACGCGACGGCGGCGGTGTCCTCAGATCGGCGTACACGAACAAGATGAACGAGGTGAAGCCGCACCGAGCCTGGGCCGAGCGGACGCTGCAGCGCGCCGAGGCCTTCGGTGTGGCCCACGAGGACATCGGCTTCGTGGAGCTGCTCGCCGCCGGCCTGCAGGACTGAACCGCAGACACCGCACCGACACGCAGGCGACATCCGCAGGCACCGACGCAGGGAACAGATGAAGCACCGACCGGACGGCACAGGGACGACCATGGAGAGCGGGAGGTACGAGCAGATGGACGAGGGCGCACGCGCCGAGACCCCGGCCGGAGTCTGGTCCGGCAGCTGGGTCGCCGAGCGGCTCGGCGTCGAGCTGGACGGCGACGACCGGCTCCCCGGCCTGCTGGGGCTCGCCCTGCGCCGCAACCCCAAGCGCGCCCACCTCCTCGTCTCCCACGTACTGGGCAAACACATCCCCCAGTCGCCCTCCGTCGTCCACGGCCACGGCCTGGCCCTCGGCCGGCGGGTCCGCGATCTGCTGGGCCCGGTCGAGGCCGCCCGCGCCGTCGTCCTCGGCTACGCGGAGACCGCCACCGGCCTCGGCCACTCGGTCGCCGACGGCCTCGGCCAGGCTCCCTACCTGCACTCCACCCGCCGCCCGGTGCCCGGCGTGGCCCGCGCGGGCGGCTTCGAGGAGTCCCACTCGCACGCCACCTCCCACCTGCTGCTGCCCGAGGACCCGCGGCTGCTCGCGGGCGAGGGCCCGCTGGTCCTGGTCGACGACGAGTTCTCCACCGGCAACACGGTGCTCAACACCGTCCGCGCCCTGCACGAGCGCTACCCCCGCCGCCGCTACGTGGTCGTCGCCCTGGTCGACATGCGCTCGCCCGCCGACGCCGGACGGCTGGAGGAGTTCGCCCGGGAGATCGGTGCCCGCGTCGACCTGGTGACCACCGCCGCGGGCACCGTCAGGCTGCCGGACGGCGTGCTGGAGAAGGGGCAGCGGCTCGTCGCCGAGCACGAGAGCGCCCCCGTGGCTGCCGCCGCCCCGGCCGGCGCGGGCCCGGCCCGCCGCGTCGACCTGCGCTGGCCGCACGGGCTGCCCGACGGCGGCCGGCACGGCTTCACCGCCGCCCACCGGGCCCGGCTGGAGGACGCCCTGCCGGCGATGGGCGCGCGGCTCGCCGAGGCGCTGCCCGCCGGCGCCCGCCGCGTCCTCGTCCTCGGCTGCGAGGAGCTGATGTACACCCCGCTGCGCCTGGCCTGCGAGCTGGAGCGGACCACCGGCGTCGCGGTGCGCTACTCCACCACCACCCGCTCGCCGGTCCTCGCCGTCGACGACCCCGGCTACGCGATCCGCACCCGCCTGCTCTTCCCCGCCCACGACGACCCCGCCGACGGCCCGGGCGACCGCTACGCCTACAACGTCGCCGGGGGCGGCTTCGACACCGTCGTCGCCGTCGTCGACTCGGCCGCGGACACTCCCGCGCTGCACGCCCCGGGCGGCCTGCTGGAGCGGCTCGCCGCCCATGTCCCGCAGGTCCTGCTCGCGGTCGTCCCGTCGTACGTCCCCGCGGCCGTCGCCGCACCCGTCGCCGAGCCGGTCGCCGCACCCGTCGCCGAGCCCGGCTCCTCGTACGGCCCCACCGCACCGACCGCCCCCGAAAGGCCCGCCATGCTGCCCGAGCCCCTCCGCGGCCCCGCCTTCTCCTCGTACGCCCCGGACGAGGTCGGCTGGCTGCTGCAGGACCTCTCGGAGGTGACGCTGGAGGCCCCGACCGAGGAACGCGAGGAGGCGATCCAGAGCGGCGGCGCCCACTACGCGGAGTCCCTGCCGGTGGAGTACCAGCCCAGCGAGGAGTACCAGCGGCTGTTCCACTCGGCGCTGGAGGCGTCCGCGGCCCGGCTCGCGCGGGCCGTCGGCACCGTCACCGAGATCGTCCTCGCCGAGCGCTCCCCGCGGCCGGTGCTGGTCTCGCTGGCCCGCGCGGGCACCCCGGTCGGCATCCTGATGCGCCGCTGGGCCCAGCACCGGCACGGCCTGGACCTGCCGCACTACGCGGTGTCCATCGTGCGCGGGCGCGGAATCGACGCCAACGCGCTGCGCTGGCTGGCGGCCCACCACGACCCCGCCGACGTGGTCTTCGTCGACGGCTGGACCGGCAAGGGCGCCATCACCCGCGAACTCTCCGCCGCCCTGGACGACTTCGCCGGCTCCGACGGCGTCACCGGCTTCGACCCGGAGATCGCGGTGCTGGCCGACCCCGGCTCCTGCGTCCGCACCTACGGCACCCGCGACGACTTCCTCATCCCCTCCGCCTGCCTCAACTCCACCGTCTCCGGGCTGATATCGCGCACCGTGCTCCGCGCCGACCTGGTCGGCCCGCACGACTTCCACGGCGCGAAGTTCTACCGCGAGCTCGCCCCCGCCGACCTGTCCCCGGCCTTCCTCGACGCGGTCTCCGCCCGCTTCACCGACGTCGCGGACGCCGCGGACGCCCGGGCCGAGGAACTGCTGGCCGCCGACCGCACCCCCACCTGGGCGGGCTGGGCGGCCGTGGAGCGGATCAGCGCCGAGTACGGCATCGAGAACATCAACCTCGTCAAGCCCGGCGTCGGCGAGACCACCCGGGTCCTGCTGCGCCGGGTGCCCTGGAAGGTGCTCGCCCGCTCCGGCGCCGGACCCGACCTGGACCACGTCCGACTGCTCGCCGAGCAGCGCGGCGTGCCGGTGGAGGAGGTCACCGACCTGCCCTACACCTGCGTCGGGCTGATCCACCCTCAGTACACGCGCGGGGCGACCGGCGCCGACGGCAGGGCGGTGACGGTCTGATGCCGGTGCTCGTCGCGAGCGACCTCGACCGCACGCTCATCTACTCCGCCGCGGCACTGGCGCTGACCATGCCCGACCTCCGGGCACCCAGGCTGCTGTGCGTGGAGATCTACGAGGGCCGGCCGCTGTCGTACCTGACGGAGACGGCCGCCGGGCTGCTCACCGACCTCGGCGACCGGGCCCTGTTCATGCCGGTCACGACCCGTACCCGCAAGCAGTACCAGCGCATCAACCTGCCGGGCCCGCCGCCGCGGTACGCGATCTGCGCCAACGGCGGGCATCTGCTCGTCGACGGCGTCTCCGACCCCGGCTGGCACGCCGGTGTCACCGCGCGGCTGGCCGACGAGTGCGCCCCGCTCGGCGAGGTGCAGGAGCATCTGCTGCGCACCGCCGACCCGGTCTGGGTGCGCAAGCACCGCACCGCAGAGGACCTCTTCGCCTACCTCGTCGTGGAGCGTGAGCTGCTGCCCGGAGACTGGGTGAAGGACCTCGCGGTGTGGGCCGAGAACCGCGGCTGGACCGTCTCCCTGCAGGGCCGCAAGATCTACGCCGTCCCCAAGCCGCTCACCAAGAGCGCGGCCGTCCGCGAGGTCGCCCGCCGTACCGGCGCCGAGCTCACCCTCGCCGCCGGCGACTCGCTGCTCGACGCCGACCTGCTGCTGGCCGCGGACCGGGGCTGGCGCCCGGGCCACGGCGAGCTCGCCGACGCCGGCTGGACGGCGCCGGCGGTCAGCGCGCTGCCCGAGCGGGGGGTACTGGCCGGGGAGCGGATCCTGCGGGAGTTCCTGCGGGCGGCACGGGAGCGGTGATCTCCGCGCTCGCCTCGGCGGCCGGGCGCGGACGCGGGCGTGCGCCCGGTGCACGTCCGCCGCGGCGGCGCCGCCCGGCCCTGGGCGCATCAGCCGTACGCCGGCGAAGGCGAGCACGGCGAGCGCCGCACCGGCCAGCACGACCTTGGAGTAGGCGGACGCCAGGTCGGTGACCCGGGTCCAGTTGTCGCCGAGGAGGTGGCCGGCGAGCACGAACACCGTGTTCCAGATCGCGCTGCCCAGGGTGGTCAGGGTGGGGAAGACCGGCAGCGGCATCCGCTGTACCCCGGCCGGCACGGAGATCATGCTGCGGAAGATCGGGATCATCCGGCCGAAGAACACCGCCTTGGTGCCGTGCCGGAGGAACCACGCCTCGGTCTTCTCGATGTCGGCGACCTTCACCAGCGGCAGTCGCGCCGCGACCGCCACCGTGCGATCCCGGCCGAGCAGCGCCCCCACCCCGTACAGGGCGAGCGCGCCGACCACCGAGCCCGCCGCCGTCCACAGCAGCACGGCGAACAGGTCCATCCGACCGGAGCCGGCCGCGAACCCGGCGAGCGGCAGGATCACCTCGCTGGGCAGGGGCGGGAACAGGTTCTCCAGGGCGATGGCGATCCCGGCACCGGGCGCGCCGAGCGTGGCCATGAGGTCGTTGATCCACTGCGGTCCGCCGGCTGTCATGCGGGCAGGCTAGGAAACCGCACCTGAGGGGAACCTGAGGACGCCGACGGCGTCGACGACGCAGAGGACGCCGACTACCCAGAGGACGCCGCCCGGGGCCGGCCTGGCGGGTCAGCCGCAGCAGCCGCCACCGCAGCAGCCGCCACCGCCGCCCGACGGGGGAGCCGGGGCCGCCGGGGCGGCGGAGGTGCCGCCGACGGCGACCGTCGACAGCAGCTTGACCGTGTCGTCATGGCCCGCCGGGCAGGGGGCGGGGGCGGCGGACTCCGCCATGGGACGGCTCAGTTCGAAGGTGTCGCCGCAGCTCCGGCAGCGGTACTCGTAACGAGGCATGCGCACAGGTTAACCGGCGCCCGCCCCCCTCCGGGGGAAACCGGTGCGCCCCGGGCCGGAGCCCGTCCGGGCGCACGCCGGGCCCTGCCCGGCGCTTGCCCTGTGCGCGGCGCCCACTCGGCCCGGCGGTCGGTATCCGGTGCCCCGCATCGGTACCCGGCGCGCCCGTGCCCCGCGTCGGTACCCGGGGTTCCAGCATCCCGTGCCGGTGCCCGGTACCGGGCTCGCCGGTGCCCGACTACCCGGTGCCCCGCACCTGGCGCGGCGCCGGGTGTGCGGCGCTGAGGTTGGGCTCAGTGCCCGCCGCCGCGCTCCTCGCGGATCTGGGCGACCACGCGGGACACCGTCCGCCGGACCGCCTCCGTCTCGGTCAGGAAGTGCCAGTAGTCGGGGTGCCGGCCCTCGAGCGTGGTGATCGCCCGCTCCAGCCTTGCCACCGCTTCGTCCAGCGGGCGGGCGTGCCGCGGGTCGGGGGTGTGCCGCCCGGCCATCGCCAGTCGCTGGGCGTCGCGGATGGCGAACCGGGTCCGCTCGATCTCCGCCTGCGGGTCCTTCTGCACGGCGTTCAGCTGCCGCAGCCGGTCGCCGGCGGCCGACACCGCCTCGTCGGTGGAGTTCAGCAGGGCCCGTACGGTCGACAGCAGCGCGGTCGCGTCGGGCCAGCGCTGGGCGTCCCGCGCGGCCTGGGCCTCCGCGAGCTTCCGCTCGGCCTGCCGGACGGTCTCGGCGGCCTGGTCCGGCACCTGCTGCAGGTCCTGCCAGCAGGCGGCGGTGAAGCGCCGGCGCAGCTCGCTGAGGACCGGGTCGACCTGGCCGGCCCGGGTGGTCAGGGCCTGGGCGCGGGTACGCAGCGAGACCAGCCGGGTGTCGATCTCCGCGGCGCGCTCGGGCAGCCGATCGGCTTCCGCGCGGACCGCCTCGGCCTCCCGGGTCACCCGTTCGGCACGCTCCAGGGTCTGCGGCACGCCGTGCCGGCCGGCGCCCTCGTTCAGCCGGGTCAGCTCCGGTCCCAGGGCGGCGAGCCGGGCGGCGAGGTCGTCCGCCCGCAGCCCCGAACCCCGCACGGCGTCCAGGGCGTTGGAGGCGGCCAGCAGGGACTGCCGGGCCCGCTCGACCGCTGGCGCCAGCCGGGCCAGCTGGGTCTCGGCCTTGCCGAGCAGCGGGCCCAGCCCCTCGCCGAACCGGTCGAGGTCCCGCTTGACCCGGCCGAGTTCGTCCTTGGCGGCGGTCAGCTCGCTCCGGGCCCGCGCCGCGGCGGACGCCTCCAGGTCGTCCCGGTCCAGGTCATGGGCGTCGACGGTGCTGATGTAGCGGTGGCTGACCTCGTCGATGCGCCGGCCGAGCTCCTCGAAGTCGGCGACCGCGCGCCGGGCGGCGGGGGAGTCGTCCACGGCCATGATCGTCTCGATGGAGATCCGCAGATCGCGCTGGGCCGTGTCCAGCTCGTAGAAGGCCGCCGCCGCGTCGTCCTTGGCGGCCTGGGCCTGCGCCCGCTGGCCCTCGGCCCGCCCGCCGAACCAGCGCCGGGTGCCGCCGCCGGCGAACGCGGCGGGCAGTGCCAGTACGGCGATCAGCGGCAGCCCGGCGAGCACGAGCAGGTCACCGACCGCACCGGTCCGGCGACGGCCGTGCCCGGTGTGCCGCCGCCGGGTGCGGTGCTGCGGCGGGGGAGGCGCGCACGGCACCATCGGCGGCGGTTCCGGCTGCGATGGTGTCGCCGTCACATCCCTCTCCCGTGTCGTCCGCCCTGCCCGGGTTCATTCTCCCACCCGTTAGGGACGAACACACGGGTCGATCAGTTCGCTGTTCGAACGGTGACTTTGCCGTCGCCCGTCCGGGCGTCGACCACATGGGAGCTAGTGTCGTCCCGGGGCACCGAGACGTCCACCGAGCCGTCGCCGGTCCTCGTCGTCACCCGGTAGGCGGCGCGGGGCAGTTCGACGGTCACGGAGCCGTCGCCGCTGCGGGACTCCACCCGGTCGGGCACCGCGTCGAGGCGCAGCCGGACCGATCCGTCACCGGTGTGCGCCGTCACCCGGCGCGAGGAGACCTCCGCGCGCACGGAGCCGTCGGCACTGCGCAGCTCCAGCGGACCGCTGGAGTCGGTGACGCGGACGGAGCCGTCCTCGGTCCGGATGCTCAGCGCGTCCCGGAACCCCTGCGCCCGGACCCGGCCGTCCTCGTTCTCCACCTTCACGGCGATCCCGCGCGGCACCTCCACGCGGTGCCTGGCCGCGCAGTCGGCGATGAACCCCGAGCAGTGCACCCCGAGCGTCAGCCGGTCGCCCGCCATCTTCCAGCTCACCCGGGGCTCGTCACCGAGCGCGACCGAGCCCTTGAACCACCGGGTGACCTCGATCCGGCCGGGGTTCTCGCTGTCCACGGCGACGATCTCCAGCTCCGAGTCGTCGGAGTCGACCGTGAGCGTGCGGCCCTCCAGCGGGAAGGACCGGTGCTCGGGGTCCTTGTCCTCGGAGGCGGAGGAGCAGGCGCTCAGCCCCGCGACGAGGGCGACGACGGCGCCGGCGGCGGCGAGCGCGCGTGCGGGCCCGGGAACGGCGCTGGTGGGACGAGCGCGGGTACCGGTTCCGGGACGGGTACGGCTCTGGGCGGTCATGGTGGTCTCCCCCTGGTTCGGACGACTCCTCGACCGTAGGGAGCGGGCCGCGCCGACGGGATCCGGGACGCTCCCGGATCCGGGGTGGGGTTTTCCCCCGGAAGTTCCCCCGGAAGTTCGCCCGGAAGCGCCGTCGGGGGCGGGGGAGCGGGGCCCGGACAACAGGTTTGCGGGGCACCGGCCCCGGCAATGTAGGCTGTCGACTCGTCCTGGGTGCGTAGCTCAGGGGTAGAGCGCCTGCCTTACAAGCAGGATGTCGGCGGTTCGAAACCGTCCGCGCCCACCAGGACCGACGGCGTACGTCGGTGAAGAGGCCCCCGGGTGTCCTGCCCGGGGGCCTCTCGCACGGGTCCGTAGGATGGGCCCGTGATCAGCCCCGGACAGCGCGACGGCCGGCCGCAGGTGCGGTGGCGGCGTGCGATCTGCGTGCTGGGGCTGCTGGCCGGACTGCTGGCGATGCACGGGCTCGCCCCCGGCGGGGGCCTTCCGAACGCCTCCCGTCCGGACACCCACGGCCGCGGCCATGGTCACCGCGTCCCGACGGCCGTGACCGCACACCAGTCCGCGTGCGCCGAGGACGGTCACGGCGGCGGGCACCTCAGGCATGCGGACGGGACCTGTGCGTCCGGGGCGGTGAGCGGTGGACCGGCGCTGCCCGCGCTCGTGCCCGACCCGGTCGCCGCCGTCGCGGGTGCCGAGGACGTACGCGCGCATGCTGCCGAGGCTCCCGGCGGTGCCCGTGCGCCGCCCTCCCTGTCGGAACTCCAGCTGCTGCGGATATAGGCACCGCCGCTCACCGCGCCCGTGCGGCGCGGTGTTCCGGCCTGTCGAAAATCCCCTTCCTCAGCAGGAGTTCACAGATGACCCGCATGACCCGTCCGTCGACCCGACCGTCGATTCGTCCGTTCGCGCACCGCGCCGCCCTGGTCACGGCGGCGGCCACTGCCGCGCTGCTCCTCGCCGCCTGCGGCGGCGGGGCCGACACCGACCGCGGCGCAGAGGCCTCCCCGGGGGCCGGGGCGACGGCGTCCACCGGGGCCGCGGCCCCGGACGCGGCGCACAACGCCCAGGACGTCGCTTTCGCGCAGGGCATGATCCCGCACCACCGCCAGGCACTGGAGATGGCGCGCCTGGTCGCCGACCGGTCGGCCTCGGCGGAGGTGAAGGACCTCGGCACCCGTATCGAGCAGGCGCAGGCTCCGGAGATCCGCACCATGACCGGCTGGCTGACGTCCTGGGGCGAGGAGGTGCCGGAGCCGGCCGACACCGCGTCCGGCACGGACCACTCGGAGCACACCGCGATGCCCGGGATGATGGATGCCGAGGACATGGCAGCGCTGGGGAAGGCGTCGGGTGCCGCCTTCGACCGGCTGTTCCTGACTCTGATGGTCGAACACCACGAGGGCGCCGTCGAGATGGCGACGGCGGAGCGTGAGAAGGGCCGCTTCGGGCCCGCCAGGAAGATGGCGGAGTCCGTCGTCACCGCGCAGAGCGCCGAGATCGCCGAGATGAACCGGCTCCTCGGGAGCGGCAGCGGAGACACCAGCGGCTGAGGCGCCGCCCCCTCACCGGCCCCGCTGCCGCTACGAGCCCTGCCCGGAGCCTCCGGGCGGGGCGTCGCGGACGTGCTTGAGCCGGCTGCGGGCGGCCACCCCGTCGGGGCCGGGGAACTCCGACCAGTAGCGGTGGGTGCTGACGAACACGGCGAGCTCGCGCTCGCGCCGCCGCAGCTTCTCCACCTCGGCCTGTTCGTCCGCGGACCAGCCGGGCGAGGCGGGGCGCTCGACCTTGCGCCAGCCGGTGTCGTCGCTGAAGGCGTCCCGTGGCTCGACGGACCAGGGGAGCCGTTTCAGCAGGGCCGACAACTCGGCCCGGACCTGATGCAGTTCCTCCTGACCGGCGAGGAGGTCACTCGGAAAGTCATAGGTCGCAGCCACGCCGCAATGATACTCCTGTTCGATTTTTGGGCGCGCGTTCCCGGCGTTCCGATCCCTGATTCATTCGAACGGGTGTCTGTCGCGGGGTGCGGTGAGTGAGACTGGGCGTATGTGCCGCAGCATCAAGACCCTTCGCCCGCCCGTGCTGGCCGAGGAGGCCACCGAGGAGGAGATCCGGGCCGCCGCCCTGCAGTACGTGCGCAAGGTCTCCGGTTTCCGGGTGCCCGCCGAGCACAACCGCGAGGTGTTCGACCAGGCGGTCGACGCGATCGCCGCCGCCACCGCAGACCTGCTCTCCGGCCTGGAGATCCGCGGCGCCGGCGCCCGCCGGGCCGGCTGACGTCGCCGGATGCCGGGCTGCGCCGGGCGAGGCCGGGCGAGGCCGGGTCGCGTCAGCGGGTGCCGGTGGTGACGCCGGCGGGCGTCCTGGGCGGTGAGGCGCGGCGGGGGACTAGGACGCCTCGCCGGCCCGCGGCTGGCGGCGCATCAGGTAGGCCGCTCCGGCGCCCGCGCCGAACAGCGCCGCCAGGGACACCGCGGTCGCCAGCCAGGTCGCGCCCAGCCACTGGGCGCCGAAGTAGCCGAGGGCGACGCTGTAGCCGGCCCAGGACAGTCCGGCCAGTGCGGACCAGGGCAGGAAGTCGCGTGCCCGGCGGTGCGCGGCGCCGGCGACGAGGGAGACCACCGAGCGCCCGGCCGGGGCGAACCGGGCCAGCACGACGAGCGGGCCGCCCCCGCTGGCGAGGGCGGCGCCGAGACGTTCCTGCGCCCGGGTCAGGCGGCGGGAGCGGGCGATCGCACGGTCCAGGCGCGGCCCGCCGCGCCAGGCGAGGCGGTAGGCCACCAGGTCGCCCAGGACCGAGGCGGTGGCCGCGCAGAGGATCAGCATCAGGATGTCCGGGACGTTCTGCGGGACCTGGCCGGTCGCCGCGCCGGTGCCCGCCGCCGTGCCCGCTGCCGCCGCCGTGGCCGCGGTGATCACCAGCACACCGCTCGGCAGCATCGGCAGGAACACGTCGAGGAGGACCGAGAGGGCCACCAGCGCATAGATCCACGGGCTGCTGACCAGCGACCCCACACTCTCGAACACCGTGACTCCCCGTCTCCCCCGTTGGCCCGACCCTGCCGCGACGCATGGGCACGGCAGGGGTGGCCATGACAGCCATACAGCGTACGCCGGGGGTGTGGCGGAGGTTTCACAGGGGGCTCGTGTGTTCGGCACGGCAGGTTCACCCGGCCGCAGCCCGCCCGGGTCCGGGCAGTTCGGGTGGCCGGGTCAGGCCGCGGCGGGCGTCCGGTCCGTGGCCGGGAGCTGCCGCCCGCCGGTGCGCCGGGCGAGGATCCGGTCCAGGCCGAGGGCGCCGGAGCCGGTGAAGGCCAGCAGCAGGAAGGCCCAGCAGAACATGGCAGCCGCCTCGCCGCCGTTCTCCATCGGCCACAGGCCGCCCGGCTGGTGGACCTTGAAGTAGGCGTAGGCCATCGAGCCCGACGAGACCAGCGCGGCGGCGCGGGTGCCGAGCCCGAGCAGGACGAGGCCGCCGCCGACGAGCTGGATGACGGCCGCGTACCAGCCCGGCCAGGTGCCGGCCGGGACGGTGCCGCCGCCGTTCGCGCCGCCGAGGACGCCGAAGAGCGAGGCGGCGCCGTGGCAGGCGAAGAGCAGGCCGACGACGATACGGAACAGGCCGAGGGCGTAGGGCTGGGCGCTGTCGAGGCGTCCGGTCATGTGGGGGCTCCTTCGGTGCGACCGGCCGTTGGGCGGCACGGTCGTTGTGGGGACGGACCGACTGAAGTGAACGTTAGGCGACCCTAACCAATGCTTGCAAGTTCAACATTCGGCTCCCGGGTCCGCACCCGCTCCGCTCAGGGCGCCAGGTCGGTCTCCACGACCGTCCGCAGCACCGACGCCGCCCCGTCGCCGGCCCGGCCGCCCGGCCGGGCGCGCTCCAGCCGCAGCCGGGCCGAGCGCCCGCGCAGGGTGAGCGTCATGAGCTGGTTGCCGAACCAGGGCCCGCCGGTCCTGCGCCAGCGCACCGCCGACCGCCCCAGCCGCCCGTGCCGGGCGAAGGCGCGGCCGAGGGCCCGGGCCGCGGCGCTCCAGCCGAAGCGGAAGCCCAGGCGGATCGACAGCGGCACCGAGTTGTGGACGGGCGAGCAGGTCAGCTGGACCACCCGCGCGTCCGGCGCCCGGTCCGCCCAGGAGGGCTCCGCCACATAGGCGTGGTGCACGTCCCCCGACAGCACACACACCGTCGCGGGCGCCTGCGGCCCCGTGCCGGTCTCGGCGAGCAGACCGGCCAGGGCGTCGAAGGAGGACCGGAAGGCGGACCAGTGCTCCAGATCGGCGGCGCGCCGCAGCCGCTCCCCGAACCGGGCCCAGCGCGCGCCGCGCTCGCCCCGGCACAGCGCGGCGTTCCAGCCCTCCACATCGTGCACCAGATGCGGGAGCAGCCAGGGCAGGGAGGAGCCGACGAGAAGGTGGTCGCAGGAGCCCGGGGTGTCGAGCATCTGCTCGCGCAGCCAGGCGGCCTCATCGGGGTCGAGCATCGCCCGCCGCTCCTCGTCCAGCACCCGGGCCGCCCGGGTGTCCACCATCAGCAGCCGCACCCGGCCGAAGTCACGCCGGTAGCTCCAGCGGACGGCGCCCGGATCGGCGTCGGCCTTCGCGGCGAAGGCACGCAGCGCGTCGGTGCCGTCGGGGGTGGCCCGGACGGCGGTGAGAAGCGGATCGGCGGCCAGCTCGGCCGGGGAGAGATTGCCCAGGTGCTGGTACGCCCAGTACGACATCAGGCCGCTCAGCAGCCGCTCGCGCCACCAGTCGGTGGCCCGCATGTCGGCGACCCAGGAGGCGGAGGTGTTCCAGTCGTCGATGACGTCGTGGTCGTCGAAGATCATGCAGCTGGGCACGGTCGACAGCAGCCAGCGGACCTCGGGGGCGAGCCAGGACTCGTAGTAGAGCCGGGTGTACTCCTCGTAGTCCGCGACCTCGGTGCCCGGTGGGTCGCGCAGATCGCGGCGGGCGGCCAGCCAGCGGCGGGTGCCGTCGGAGGTCTCGTCGGCGTACACCTGGTCGCCGAGGAGCAGCAGGACGTCGGGCCGCTCGCCGTCCGGGTCGGCCGCGATCCGGGCGGCCAGGGTGCCCAGGGCGTCCGGGCCCACCGGGTCCTCCTCGCCCGGCGGCGCGGCGGCCCAGCGGCAGGAGCCGAAGGCGACCCGCACCCCGTCGTCCGGGCCCGGGCTGCGGATCACGGACGCCGGGAGGCGGGAGCCGGGCAGCGGCCACACCCGGGCGCCGTCCAGCAGCACTTCGTAGGCCGCCGTGGTCCCCGGGGTCAGGCCGCTCACCGGGACCAGCGCGTAGTGGTGGCCGGCGACCTGGAAGGTGCGGGCGCTGCCCCCGGCACCGTCGGTGCAGCGCACCTCGGCGGTGCAGGGACGGCTCGCCTCGACCCAGACGGTCGCGGACGAACCGTCGGCGTATCTGAGCAGCGGTCCCAGACGCAGTCCGGCCATGGCCTTCCCCTCCTCCGTCGCCCCGTACGGTACGGAACGACGGAGGCCGGCGGGGAGGTTCCGCGCCGGGTCGGCCGGGTGGGCGCGGAGCGGGTCGGCGGCACCGCGTTCGCAGGGTGCCTGCGTGAGCAGGTGCCGATCGAGTTTCGCGGGGACCACGGCGGCTTCGTCGGGCAGCCAGAAGAGTTCGCCGGGACACTGCGGCAGGTGCTGGGAGACGTGGGAGCGAGCGCGCGGCTCGCACGCCAGTGCTCTGTGCGGCGAACCGCCAGGGCGGTCCCTTCCTCCGTCGTCCCGTGGGGTTCCGGGGCGACGGAGGAGCCGGACGGTTCCGGGAGGCGGGTCAGCAGCTCGCGAGGTGGTTCTGCAGTGCGGACTTCTCGGCGGAGTCGACGGACAGGTCGTAGTAGTACTTCACCTGCACCCAGGCCCGCACATAGGTGCACCGGTAGGCGGAGCGGGGCGGCATCCAGTCGGCCGGGTCCCTGTCGCCCTTGGACTGGTTGACGTTGTCGGTGACGGCGAGGAGCTGCGGGCGGGTCCGGTCGTTGGCGAAGGTCCGGCGCTGGGAGGTGGACCAGTCGCCGGCGCCGGAGTCCCAGGCCTCGGCGAGCGGGACCAGGTGTTATCCGTACCTCTAGAAAGACGCCGCTGACATCTGTGAACTAGATGATGTGGCCCGTGTCCTCTCTGTGAGCGGTGCGTTATCCGGTGCAGCGGTGAGTTGCCGCTGACAGCGATGACAGAGGGGGCGCGGTGGCGAGTACGCAGCGGGTGGTCACGGGCGAGGACGTGACGTGGACGGTCCTCGGCGATGACTACCGCGTCGCAGAGCCGGTCGAGCAGTATCTGGAGTACCTGAGATCGAGGGACTGCTCGCCCAACACCGTCAAAAGCTACGCTCGAGGGCTCGCACTGTGGTGGACCTTCCTGGAACGGCGGGCACAGGCGTGGGACGCCATCGGGGTCACTGAACTCGGCACGTTCGTGGGTCAACTGCGTCGCGGAGACGTGGCGGAGGACGTCGTGGCGCTCCACGAGCGGGCGAGGGCGGCCGACGCCACTGTGGCGAGCCGGGCCCGCGCGGTCATGGGCTTCTACCGCTATCACGCCGCACGCGGTGTCGAGGTCGCGGGTCGGCTGTACGAGACGGTGCGGGCCGGGCCGGGAAGTTATCTGCCGTTCCTGGAGCATGTGGCGCGCAGGACCGGGCGGCGTTCGAGCGTGGTCAAGGTCCGGGTGCGGGCGAAACCGACGCCGGTGTTGCTGCCCGCTCAGATGGCCGCGATCCGTGAAGCGGAGGCGACCTGGGACGCGGCGGGCACGGTGTGGTCGGGTGAGCTGCGGTACCGCCTGCTGTGGACCCTGCTGGAGGAGACCGGGGTGCGGCTCGGCGAGGCGCTCGGCCTGCGGCACCGCGACTGGAAGACCGGCACGGGTACGACCGCGCAGGTCGAGGTCGTCCATCGCGAGGACCACCCGCACGGTCTGCGGGCCAAGAGCGGCCACCGTCGTGTCTTCGTCGGCTCCGCCCTGGACCGTCTGTACGGGGACTGGGTCTGGGCGCTGTGCGAGGCCGGCGCCGACGTCGAGCTGGACGACTGGGACGACGCGTACATCTTCTGCAACCTGCATCGCGGACGCCGGTTCGCGCCGCTCAGGGCGGAGAGCGTCTACAAGCACCTGGCCGCGCGGAAGAAGGACGTACCCGGCCTGCCGCCGGACATGACACCGCACTGGTACCGCCACACACACGCCACCGCGCTGCTGCTGGCCGGCGTGCCGATGCATGTGGTGAGCCGAAGGCTCGGGCACGCGGACATCCAGACCACGATCAACACGTACGCCCATGTCACGGACGATGCCGAACTGAGGGCGTGTGCCGACTGGCAGAAGATCACGCAGGCATGGGGGAACAGCCATGATTCCTGATCCGGCCGAGACCACGGCCCTGCCGCAGCAGCGGGACACAGCACCACGGGTGCGGGAACGGAACCGGCGGGACAAGCGCGACCCACGGCTGCCGATCGCTGAGCTGTTCAGCGTGGAGCGTGCGAGGCGGCTCTGGGAGAGTCTGCCGGAGGAGCATCGGCAAGATCACTTCGATGCCGCCAACATGCCCGCGGACTACCTTTCCGCGTTCAGCAAGCGGACGATCAACAAGGAGCGTGGCTGGTTCACGCAGTCCCTGAGCCTGCGAGGGCTGCCTGAGCCGATGCTCTGGGAGCTGGCCTGGTGTGTGCACCAGCAGGTCGCCGACGGATACGGCATCAACACGGGGCGCATGGGAGAACTGCGCCGTGGGCTCGTCCTTGCGGTCGAGCACGGGGGCCCGGCCGCGCGAGCGGCGCGCTCGCTCACGGCTCTGACCCACGAGGAGTGGGGGCGGGAGGTCCGCGGGGCCTTGATGCGCGCGAACGCCTCGGTCAATTCCCACCTGCCGGTGTTCGTCGAGAACGGCCTGAAACATCTCCAGGACCGTCTCGCGCACGCCTATCACGACGGTGAGTGGTGGCGCCTGAACGTATGGAATCCGGCGCTGGATCGGCGCATTCCGCAGAGGGAGCACGAACCGTACGGCAGGGCGGTCGCGAACTTCAGCCAGCTGACGACGGACTGGTTCCGGGAGGCCGCGAAGTGGTGGCTGTCGGTGCAGTTGTCGACGGAACGGTATGTGTGGTCATCGGTGAAGAGCCGCCTCGACCATCTGAAGTGGTTCCAGTGGTACATCGATCAGGCGGGATGCGCCGGTCCGCACCTCGTGGACACCCCGGAGAAGCTGCGGACCTGGCTACGGGGATTCGTCGACCTGCTCAACAACCACACGGCAATGACCGGGGCGAACAAGGGCGGCAGGCTCGCGAAGAACAGTCGGCGGGGTCCGTTGGTGACCGTCGAAGCCTTCTACCGCTGGATGTACGACAACCGCGACGAGGCCGTCAGAGTGCTCGGTGACCGCCGCTGGGGCGGGCTCGGCATGCACCACTGCGTGCTGTTCCGACTGGAGGACAAGCCGCGGCTCATCAACCAGCTCCCGGACGACATGGCCCTGGAGGACCAGGTGATCAGCGAGATCGCCGCCGGCTCCGGAGTGCTCGCGGACCCCAAGCCGGAAGGCGGGCTCGACGACCGGCAGGCCTTCCATGCGCTCATGCTGCTGATCCGGACCGGCCGACGCATGAACGAGGTCCTGATGATGGACTTTGAACCGCTGCTGCCGCTCCTGACGGCAGGCGGGCAGGAGGGCAAGGATCCGGACGGCTTCGTGGCCCGCCTCGCCTATCAGCAGACGAAGATCACCGGCGGTGATCCGTCGACGATCCCGGTCGACCAGGAGATCGTCGACATCGTCCGCCGCCAGCAGCAGTGGGCCCGCGAGTTCATCACCGCCCAAGGCGCCCCGGCGGGAACGAACCCGCGCTATCTCTTCCTGCAGACCAAGAACAACCCGATCGGCAAGAGGCCCTACGCCTCGGCGACCTTCCACAGCCGACTCGGCACGCTGACCAAAAAGCTGGCGATCAACGACAGCGTCGGCCGCCCCGTCAAGATCTCCAAGACCCACACCTTCAGGCACACCCGCGCGACCGACCTGATCAACGCCGGGGTCCCGATCCACGTCGTCATGCGCTACCTCGGGCACGTCACACCGGCCATGACCATGCACTATGCCAAGACCCTCGCCGTTACGGCCGAGCGCGAGTTCCTCCGCTACAAGAAGGTGACGGCCGACGGCAGGACCGCCGAGGTGGACCCGAGCGACCTCTACGACCTCCTCCACCTGGACCAGCGCGCCGACCGCGTGCTGCCCAACGGCTGGTGCATGCTGCCGCCCAGGCAGGTCTGCTCCAAAGGCAATGCCTGCCTGACCTGCGACAAGTTCGTCACCGACGCCAGCCACCGCGACGAACTCCAGCACCAGCTTGCCCAGACCGAAGCACTGATCACCCGCCGCCAGGCGCAGTTCGCCGCCCGCCACGGCGAGCCGATGGGCGAGGACAACATTTGGCTCGTCGGCCGCCTCACCGAGACCCGTGCCCTGGCCAAGGTCCTCGTCGCCCTGGACCAGGTCAGCGTCCACGAGGACGGACAGCTCCGGGCGGTTCGCGGGGCAGGCGCGGCCGACCGCCCCGAACCGCTCACCACCCCACAGCAGGAGCCGACCGCATGACACCACTGCCCGAACACCTCCGCCAAGCCACCCGCGCCCGCACCCAGAAAGCCGAGAAGCGGGCCCGCACCGCCCTCGCCGAGCTGGTCAAGGCGGACAAACCTGTCAGCTTCACGGCAGTGGCCCGCCACGCCGGAGTGAGCACGGACTTCCTCTACCGGAGCCCGGAACTGCGCGCCCAGATCGAGCGACACCGGGCCAGGGCCGGGTCGGCTCCGGCAGCCCCCGCAGATTCGCCGGGCGACTCCTCGACCTCGGCCGCGGTGAGAGCGCTGAGCGCTCGCCTCGCGCGGCAGCAGCGGGCTCACCGTGAGGAGGTGGCGGGGCTCCGCAAGGCTCTCGAAACCGCGCAGGGCGAGAACCTCGACCTGCGCAGGCGCCTGGCCCGCTACGAAGCCGATTGAATCACCCACCAGCGGGCGGTCACTGCCTCGATGTCGGCGAACTCGGCCGCGAACGCCCCGGAGGTCTCAACCGCCTTCTGTGTCGGCGTCGGCGCTGGGCCCGCGCAGCGCTGGGCCCGCGCACCTTCCAGAATGCACGCCGAGCCGGCGTGGGACCCGACCGCTGGCGCGTCGGCTGCCACCGGTCGGGTCCAGGGCCTGGTACTGACGGTGATCTATTCGGTGTGCAGCACCGAGGCGATGGTCATCCGGGCCGCCGACCGGGCCGGGACCAGTGCGCCGAGGACTGCGATCGCCACACCTGCCAGGAGCACCGCGGCCAGTTGCGGCGCGTGCCACACGTCTTTCATGTACGCAGGGAAGTCGACCACCCCGACGTTGTCCACGATGAGACGGTGCGCCGTGATCCCGAGCGGGATGCCGAGCAGCCCGCCGACCACGCCCAACCCGGCGACCGAGGTCACTGTCATCACCACCACCTGCCGGGGAGTCATCCCGATCGACTTGAGCATGCCCAGATCCCGGCGCCGCTCGTGGGTGTTCAGCAGGACGGTGTTGAAAACGCCGAGCGACGCGACGAGGGTCAGCAGCACCGTGAACACCGTCGAGAAGGTGACGACGGTGGTGGTGCCGGCGTTCCCCGAGTTCGCCACTGACGCGCGCAGGCCTGGGTCGAGCGCCTTGACCGCCTCGGCGTAGGCGCGCGCGTCGGCACCGCGGGCGAGCCGTACCGTGTACTCGGTGGCGTGGGCGTCCGGTGCGAGCTGGGCGAGGGTCTGCCAGCTGGCCTCCAAGGCCCGGGCGTTGCCCTCGATGAGTTGGCCCACGATGGTTGCGGAGACCTGCCTGCCATTCAGCTCCAGAGCGACCCGGTCACCGACCTTCAGCCCGCGCTGGGTCAGGAACGACGGCCCGGCCACGATCTCGCCCGCCGCAGCCGGCGCCCGGCCCTTGACGATGGTGTGCTCGTACAAGGAATCGTCGCCGCGGTAGAAGTCAGCGAAGACGGGCTGGGTCTGCCCGGTCATGTTCGCCTGGGACAGCGCGCGGGCCCGTACCTCCTCCGCACCCGGCAGGGACCGCAGTCGTTCCTCGATCTGCAGGTCACTGAGCCGGGGCGGGGTCCGGTCGTCGCCCGACCCCCCGGTTGTCACGTGGATCCGGGCGCCTCCGTCCTCCCGCCCGACGTTGCCGTACGCCACCATGGTGCTGGTCAGCCCGGTCGACAGAGTCGCCGTGGTGACCCCGAGCACGATGGCCGCCATGGTCAGCAGCGTGCGGGCGGGCCGGGCGAACGACTGGCCGAGGCCCAGACTGACCGGACGCGGCAGCCGGGTGGCGCCGAGCACCCGCTGGACGCGCCGCCCGCGCCCGGTCCGCGGCGCGCCGCCCGCACTGAGCGCCTGAGCAGCGGGTAGCCGGTGGGCTCGCAGGGCGGGGATCAGCGCGGCCAGCAGGACGAGGGCGGGCATGCCGACCAGGCAGACCACGGAGGCCCACGGGCCGATGTCGCCGACCGAGGCCCGGCCCACATCGATGCCGGTGAACGCACCCCTGAGGATCGGCCCGGCCAGCACGTTGCCCAGCAGGGCGCCCAGCACGCAGCCCACCACGGTCGGTACGGAGAGCATCGTCAGGTAGACGGCGACGACCTGGTTCGGGGTGAAGCCCAGGGCCTTGAGTACCCCGATGTGCCGGTACCCGGAGACGACCGCTCCGCTGACCACGTTGCCGACGATCAGGGTGGAGACCAGCAGACCGAGGACGCCGAAGAGCGTCATGAACGGGAGATAGGAGTCGGCCAGCGCAGAAAATGCCTGCTTGAGGGCGAGGTAGGTCTGCGCGCCGGTCAGTGATTCCTCGGGCAGTCCCGTGGTGGCCCGCGCCAGCCCGGCGCTCAGCTGGGCCTCCGTCGAGGAGTCCGTGAAGCGGTAGAGCATCTGGGCGGAGGACGGGTGCAGTGCCGCCATCTGCTCGGGCGAGACCCAGGCGCTCGCCGACTTGCTCATGCTGGCGGCGAATCCGACGACGGTCAGCGTCCCTCCGCCGGGGATCTCCAGCTTGGTGCCGAGCAGCTCCGGGCCGGGGGAGCCCTGGACAGGCCAGTTGACGACGATCTCGCCGGACGCGGTGGCCCAGTGGCCCTCAAGCAGCTCGATCCGGTCCACGGGGCCCGCCGGATCGGCCCGGCCCACCACGGTGAGGGTGCCGCCTGCCGTCCAGAGCCAGTCCTTGGGGATGTCGACGACGGCCTGCGCGAACGGTCCGGCCGCGGCCTCCACCCCGGGCTGCCGGGCGGTCCGCGCCAGCTGCTTCTGCGAGACCTTCGTGGTGTCGAACGTCGCCACCGTATGGGCACCGCGCTGTTCGGCGTAGGCCTTGTCGAAGGGGCCCGAGGCGGCGCTCAGCAGCGCAAGTGCGAGCAGAACGGCCGTGGTGGAGCAGAGGACGACGAGCCCGATGACGAAGCTCTGGAGCCGACGGCGCTTCACGGCCGCGCGTGAGGCTGTCCATACGGCGCTCACGCGGTTGCCTCCAGCGTGCTTTCGCGGGCGACCCGGCCGTCGGCGACTTCGATCAGCCGACTGGCGCAGCGGGTGGCCAGCTGCGGGTCGTGGGTGACGATCAACAGGGTCTGGCCGATCTGGTTGAGGTCGATCAGCAGGTCCATGACCTGCTCGCCCGACCGGCTGTCGAGGGCGCCGGTCGGCTCATCGGCAAGGAGCAGGGCCGGGCGGTTCATCAGGGCCCGGGCCACAGCAACCCGTTGGCGCTCGCCGCCGCTGAGCGTCGTGGGATAGTTGTTCCGGCGTTCGGCGACACCGAGTTCGTCCAGGAGCTCAAGGGCACGGCGGCGCGCCTGCCGGGCCGGAGTGCCGGTCAGCTGTGCGGCCAGCGCCACGTTGTCCAGGACGGGCAGGTCGTCGATGAGGTTGAAGAACTGGAAGATCATGCCGACGTTCCGCCGCCGGAACAGCGCCAGGCCGGTCTCGTTCAGCTTCCCGACGTCGTGGCCCTGCACCTCGACTGTGCCCGAGGTCGGCCGGTCCAGGCCGGCCACCATGTTGAGCAAGGTGGACTTGCCGCAGCCGGAGGGGCCCATCACGGCGACCGCGTCGCCCGCCCGGATCTCCAGCGACAGGCCGTCCAGGGCCTTCGTGTCGCCGTACTCCTTGTGCACGCCGTCCAGCCGCACCACCACGTGCCGGGCACTGCCGTCATCAGTTGTCATGGCTCGAACGTATGACGGAGTCCGCGGGCGGGGCGTCACCTCCCGGATGTATCCGCCCGCGCAGGTCATCCCGGGGATGTACGGAGCTGCATCCGAGGACTGATGCGGGGTGCGTCGTGCGGCTGCGAAGATGATCCGGTGTGGGGATCTGGGACGATCTGGCTGGTCATCGCCCTGGCGGCGGCAGTTGGCACCGTCGAGTGTCTGTGCGTCGCGGTGGTCCGGGCGCGGCGGCTGTACCAGGCGGCCATCGAGGAGCGCGGCTGGCTGCTGGAGCGGGAGCGCGAGAGCGCGACGCGGACCGCGGTCGATGCCGAGCGGACCAGGATCGCCGCCGAGCTTCACGACATCGTCAGCCACAACGTGAGCCTCATGGTGGTCCAGGCCGGGGCAGCCCGCGAGGTACTGGCGACGAGGCCCGAGGAGGCTGCAGCGGCGATGAGCGCCGTCGAGACCGCCGGGCGGAACACGATGACCGAGCTGCGGCACCTGCTCGGCCTGCTCGCACCTGCGCAGAACGGCGATGACGAGCCCTACAGTGTGGACCTGTCACCGCAGCCGAGCTTGAGCCGACTCAGCCCGCTGATCGACCGGATCGCCTTTGCCGGCCTGCCCGTGGAGACGCGGATCTCGGGCGAGCCGCGCCCGCTGCCGACCGGGATCGATGTCACCGCCTACCGGATCATCCAGGAGGCCCTGACCAATGCCCTCAAACACGGGGAGGGGACGAAAGCCGAGGTGACAGTGCGATACGCGGACCACTACCTGCGAGTCGAGGTGCTGAACAGCGGACCGAGCGTCCTGTCGGGCAGTCGGCCGGCGCGTAGAGAGCCGGTCCCGGGCCAGGCGGAGGGAACGGGACGCGGGCTGCTCGGCCTGCGGGAGCGGGTCGCCCTCTACGGCGGCGACCTGGACGCTCGCCGCCGCCTCGGCGGCGGCTACCGCGTCCGCGCCCGGATCCCGCTGGATCGGCCGTGACGACGCACACTGAGCCCGCCCCTCGCGTCGTGATCGCCGACGACCAGGAGCTGGTCCGCACCGGCTTCCGCCTGATCCTGACCGCCCGCGGCATCGACGTGGTGGGCGAGGCCGGCGACGGCGCCGAGGCCGTGGCCGCCGTGCGAAGGCTGCGGCCCGACGTCGTACTGATGGACATCCGGATGCCCGCCATGGACGGCCTGGAAGCCGCCCGCCGCGTACTCGCACAGGCCCCGGACTGCCGGGTGATCATGCTGACCACCTTCGACCTCGACCACTACGTCTACGCCGCCCTCGCCGCCGGAGCCAGCGGATTCCTCCTCAAGGACGTCACCCCCGCGCACCTGGCCGCCGCCGTACGCCTGGTCGACACCGGTGACGCCCTGCTCGCACCCTCGATCACCCGCCGCCTGGTGGAACGCTTCGCCCTCAGCACCCCCGGGACCGGCTCGGGCCCCGCAACCCCAGCCGTCCACCGGGATCTGGCCGTGCTGACACCACGCGAGCGCGAAGTGCTGACACTCATGGGCCGGGGCCTGTCCAACACCGAACTGGCGCAGGAGCTGACGCTCAGTGAGGCGACGGTGAAGACCCACGTCGCCCGGATCTTCGCCAAACTGACCCTGCGCGACCGGGCCCAGGCCGTCGTCCTCGCCTATGAGACAGGACTCGTCTCGCCGGGCTCGTCCGCCGCCACGGCCAACCCTGCCGACAGGCCGTAACGTGCAGAACAAGAACGAAGCGGGCAGGGCGTGCATCCTGGAGTCAACAGTGCCGGGTCGAGGCGGGGCCGAAAGCGGCAATGGGGCGCTTCTGAAGCCGTGACCATTCGCAGGTGCATCAGTTGGCGCAGCGGCGGTATGCCGCTGACGCTATGAGCTGTGCGACACCGCACTCACAACGTCGCAGGTACAGATACCAGGTGGTCGATGTCGACGTCGGAGGCGGCGTACCAGGTGGCGCCGTCGTAGGGGGAGTACCAGCTGCCGCTGACGGCGGCGCAGGAGGAGTTGGTGACGACGTTCTGGCCGTCGCGCTTGAGGACCGTCTCGCGGGTGTTGCAGGAGCCGCTGACGGTGGACCAGTGCGGGAAGAGGTCACGGTCGTAGCCGGAACGGTTCTCCGACTCGACGGTGAGCGTGGCGAGATAGCTGCGGGCGGTGGCGGCGCTGACCGGGGTGGGGAGCGCGGCGGAGGCGGTGGGGGCGCCCGCGAGCGCGGCGGAGGTCAGGATCCCGGTGAGCGCGCCGAGTATGCCGAGGCGTCGACGCGCGTAGAGCTTGGGCATGCGAACTCCCTTGCGGGGTGGGGTTTCGGACGCGAGCGGGGGAATGCTCGCGGCGTCGCATTGCGCACGGGTGTGCGGTCGGTAAGAAGCTAATGACGCGTACATGTCGCGTCGAGGGTTGTGGCGCGATTCGACCGTGCGCGGATGGGGCCGGGCCCGTGCCGTTGCCGGGCTCGCGTCGTTGCCGGGCTCTCGTGCGATCGGGTCTGCCGCCTGCCGCCTGCCGCCTTGCGTGCGGCGGCCTTGCGTGCGGCCGGGTCCGGGTGCGGCCGGTCGTCCGGCGGCTCACGTAGGATGGGCGGCGCGGAAGGGGAGTAGCCCTTCGCCGGACCGTCGACATACTGCTCAGCCCGCCTGAGCCGGCGCCCGGAGGCAGGCCTCGTGCGCGAGGCAGGCCGGCGAGACCTTCGGCAAGCAGTGCACCGCCCGCGCCGTCCGGCGCGGGTGCCCCTGTGCTGCCGTGCCGAGGCGTCGCGTCGCAGGATTCAGCACTCTCGGTGGGGCGGCCCCGACCGATTGAGGAACCCTTGATCAGCTTCACCGTGACCGCTCTTGTGTTCGGCGTCGTCTTCCTTGCCGAACTGCCGGACAAGACCGCGCTCGCCGGGCTCGTCCTCGGCACCCGCTATCGGGCGAGTTACGTCTTCGCCGGGGTCGCCGCCGCGTTCGCGCTGCATGTCGCGCTCGCCGTCGCCGCCGGCAGCGTGCTCACGCTGCTGCCGCAGCAGATCGTGCACGCGCTGACGGGCGTGCTGTTCCTGGGCGGGGCGGCGATGCTGCTGCTGAGGAAGGACGAGGACGAGGAGGAGGTCCGCAGGCCGGAGAACCAGTCCTTCTGGAAGGTCTCGGGGGCGGGCTTCATGCTCATCCTGGTGGCCGAGTTCGGCGACCTCACCCAGATCATGACGGCGAACCTCGCGGCCCGCTACGACGACCCGCTCTCCGTCGGCCTGGGCGCGGTGCTGGCGCTGTGGACCGTGGCCGGACTCGGCATCGTCGGCGGGAAGGCACTGATGAAGCGGGTGCCGCTCCGGCTGATCACCCAGATCGCGGCCCTGCTGATGCTGGGACTCGGTGCCTGGAGCCTGTGGGAGGCGGTGGCGGCCTGACTCGCGCCGGATAGGACCGGCGCTGCGGACTCCCGTCGGCCGCCCGGGTGTGAGCTGAACGTCGCGTGAACGATCCCGGGTCCGCTGGCGCGGTCCGGGCCGGATTTTGTACCGTGAAGGAACAAAGTGGCTCCCGCCCGCTTTCCCTGACCGGCGGGCGGAGCCGCCTTGTGCCCGGGGCTACGAGCCGAGCCCTGTGCCCCGCACCCGCGCCTTGGGAGTCTGCCGATGACGGCCACCACCGCCACCGTTCTCACCGCCCGCGCCCTCCTGCTCGACATGGACGGCACCCTCGTCAACTCGGACGCCTCGGTCGAGCGCGTCTGGCGGCGCTGGGCCGACCGGCAGGGGCTGGAAGGCGACGAGGTGATGCAGGTCGTCCACGGCCGCCAGGGCTACGCCTCCATGGCTCTGCTGCTGCCCGACCGGCCGATGGAGCAGAACCACGCCGACAACGCCCGCATGCTCGCCGAGGAGACCGCCGACACCGAGGGGGTCGTCGAGATCCCCGGTGCCGCGCCGTTCCTCGCCGCCCTGCACGGCCTGCCCCACGCGCTGGTGACCTCGGCGGACGTCGCGCTCTCCACCGCCCGCATGGCCGCCGCCGGGCTCGCCCTGCCCGAGGTCCGGGTCACCGCCGAGTCGGTGGGCGCCAGCAAGCCCGACCCCGAGGGCTTCCTCAAGGGCGCCGCCGAGCTGGGCGTCGAACCGGCCGACTGCATCGCCTTCGAGGACTCCGGCGCCGGAATCGCCGCCGCGCGCGCCGCCGGCATGCTCGTCGTGGGCGTCGGCCCGCGGGCGGGTCTGCACGGCCCGGACGCGCTGGTGCGGGACCTGACCCAGGTGCGGGTGGCCCCCGAGGCGGACGGGACGATCCGGCTGCACATCGGCTGAGGACATAGCCCACAGGCTGCCGAGGAGGCCGCAGAGGAGGCCCGCCGGAGAAGCTGCCGCGGAGTCGCTACGGTTCCCGGGTCTCCCCCTCCAGGAGCCGGCGGGTCTCCGGGCCGTAGTCGCCCGGGTCGTCGGAGCGTACGCCGCGGGCCCACTGGTAGGTGCGGACCGCGTCCTCGACCCGGCGGCCGAAGCGGCCGTCGATGTCGTCCACGTACAGACGGAGCTGGGCCAGCCGGTGCTGGAGCTCGGCGACCTCCGGTCCGTCGTCGCCGCGGCGCAGCACCGTGCCGTCGTCGTCGCCGGGGCCGTCACCGTGGCCCTGGCCGCCCCGGTGGCCGCCGTCCCGGCCGCGGTGGTCGTCGGACCCGTCCGGTCCGTCGCCCGCGGCGGGCGTCGTCGGGTCCGGAGTCGGTCCGGCGGACCCGGTCGGGGCCGGCGAGGCGCTCGACGCCGACGCGGAGGGCGTGGACGACGCACTCGCGCTCGCGCTCGGGGACGCGGAGGCGGAGAGGGAAGGCGCCGCGGGCGTGGCCGGGGCGGAGGCGGTGCTCGGGGCCGGGACCTGCGAGGCCGCCCCGGTCGCCGCGTCGGGCACGCTCGCCCGTACCTCCTCCGGCAGGGCCCCGTCCCGCGACGGCGTCTCGTACGCGAACAGCCCGCCGGCGTATCCGGCCGCCCCCAGCACGGTCACCACCGCCCCCGCGGTGCCGAGCAGCGCTCCCCGCCGCCCGCGCCGCCGACGCCCGGCGGCGGCACCCGCCGGGTCCGGCGCCACGGCGGGCTGCACCGCCGTGGACTCGAACAGGCTCAGGTCGGTGGCGCTGGGCGCGTTCTCCGGCGGAACCAGAGGTGCGGACAGCACCGAGGCCGCGTCGGACGGTGCGGCGGAGACGGCGCGCAGCGGCATCGTGGCGTCCGGATCCGGTGGCGCCGGGGCCGCGGGCGACGCCGGCGGCCCCGGCGGCGCGTCTCCCGGCGTCCCCGGCCCGGCCTCCGCGTCGGGCGACTCCTGCGGACCGCCCAGCTCCACGTACGGCCGGATCCGCAGCGGGTCGAAGTCCTCCGCCGCTGCCGCCTGTGCCGTACGGGCCTCGTGCAGGGCGTCGGACACCCGGGCGCCGCAGCCGCAGGAGGGGGTGCGGTCCGGCGCCCGCGGCGCCCCGCACTCCGGGCACGGATGTCCGGCGCAACCGGGCCGGTCCCGGCCCCCGTCCCTCTCGGGCTGCTCCATGCGGCGTCCCCTCCCCTCCCGTCCCCTCGGGCCCCTCGTGGTCCTCGGGCCCCTCGCGGTCCTGCACCGGCCCGCGTTCCCTCGCGAACCCCAGCAGATTATGCAGATCATCTCCACACCCCGGGCCCTCGCCCCCGGAACAACGGCTTCAGCCCGGCTCCGCACGCGGTCTCAGGAGGACTGAACAGGCCATAACGGGTCACACCCACCACGATGGACGGATGGATGCACGGACGGTGTGACGCGAGCCCCGGGAGGTCTGCATGGCCGAGGAAGGCAGGGCAGAGGAGGGCGGGGCAGAGGAGGGCGGGGCCGGGGGCACGGCCGAGGAGACCGGGGAGACGGCGGCCGTGGCACGGGCCGGGACCGCTGAGGGCGCCGCCGGGGAGCATGTCCCCGGGAACGTCCTGGTCTCGATCGGCGCGCTGCTGCTCGGCATGCTGCTCGCCGCCCTCGACCAGACCATCGTCGCGACCGCGCTGCCCACCATCGTCAGCGACCTCGGCGGCATGGACCATCTGTCCTGGGTGGTCACCGCCTATCTGCTGGCCGCGACCGCCGCGACCCCGCTGTGGGGCAAGCTCGGCGACCAGTACGGGCGCAAGCGGCTGTTCCAGGCCGCGATCCTGATCTTCCTGGCCGGCTCCGCGCTGTGCGGGACGGCGCAGAGCATGTACGAGCTGATCGCCTTCCGGGCGCTGCAGGGCCTGGGCGGCGGCGGGCTGATGGTGCTGTCCATGGCGATCGTCGGCGACCTGGTCTCCCCACGGGAACGCGGCCGGTACCAGGGCCTGTTCGGTGCCGTGTTCGGTGCGACCAGCGTGCTCGGGCCGCTGCTCGGCGGCCTGTTCACCGAGCATCTGAGCTGGCGCTGGGTCTTCTACGTCAACCTGCCGCTCGGCGCCGTCGCGCTCGCCGTGATCGCCGCCGTGCTGCACATCCCGCGCCGCACCACCCGCCACGTCATCGACTACCTGGGCACGTTCCTCATCGCCTCGGTCGCCACCTGCCTGGTCCTGGTCACCTCCCTCGGCGGCACCACCTGGGAGTGGGCCTCGCCGCAGGTCGTCGGCCTGGCGGTGCTCGGCGTGCTGCTGGCGCTCGCGTTCGTGGCCGTGGAGCGCCGGGCCGCCGAACCGGTCCTCCCGCTGAAGCTGTTCCGGCTGCGCACCTTCACCCTCTCCGCCGTCATCAGCTTCATCGTCGGCTTCGCCATGTTCGGCGCGATGACCTATCTGCCGACCTTCCTCCAGGTGGTGCAGGGCGTGACGCCGACCATGTCCGGGGTGCACATGCTGCCGATGGTGTTCGGTCTGCTGCTGGCGTCCACCGTCTCCGGCCAGATCGTCAGCCGCACCGGCCGCTGGAAGGTGTTCCCGATCGCCGGGACCGGCGTCACCGCCCTCGGTCTGCTGCTGCTCCACGAGCTCGACGAGAACAGCTCCGACATAGAGCTGAGCACCTTCTTCCTCGTCTTCGGGCTGGGGCTCGGCCTGGTCATGCAGGTCCTCGTCCTCATCGTGCAGAACGCGGTCTCCTACGAGGACCTGGGCGTCGCCACCTCCGGCGCCACCTTCTTCCGCTCCATCGGCGCCTCGTTCGGCGTCGCCGTCTTCGGCACGGTCTTCGCGAACCGCCTCGGCGACCTGCTGACCGACGCGCTCGCCGGCACCCCGCTGCCGCCCGGGGTCTCCGCGGACGCCCTGGAGGCCGACCCGCGCGGCATCGCCGCCCTGCCGCCCGAGGTGCGCACGGACGCGGTGCACGCCTACTCCACCGCCATCACCGACGTGTTCCTGTACGCCGCCCCCGTCGCGCTGCTCGGCTTCGTCCTGGCCTGGTTCCTGAAGGAGGACCCGCTGCGCGCCTCGGTCACGGCGCCCGACGGCGCCGAGACCTTCGCCAGCAACCCGGTGGAGCGCTCCTCGTACGACGAGGCGGCCCGTGCGCTGTCCGTGCTCGGCACCCGCGAGGGGCGCCGCGAGATCTACCGGAGGATCACCGAAGAGGCCGGGTACGACCTGATGCCCGCGGCGAGCTGGCTGCTGCTGCGGATCCGCAGATACGGCAGGGTGGAGCCGGCGCTGCTGGCCGAGCGCGGTCCAGTGCCGCTGCACACCGTGCTGGAGGCCACCCGCCAGGTCGAGGTGCGCCGGCTGGCCGTGCGCGAGGGCCTGGCCCTGGTCCTGACGGACCAGGGTCACGAGGCCGCCCGGCGGCTGGCCCGGGCCCGGGAGGACTCCCTGGCCGAACTGCTCGGCGACTGGTGGGGACCGGACCGGCCGACCGACCTGTCGCAGCTGGTCAGGGAGCTGAACGACGAGCTGTGCGGCGCGGAGCGGGAGCGTCCGCTGGACGAGCGCAGACACCTGGACCGTCCGGTCTCGGGGTTCAGCTGAGCACCGGTGCGGGTGACCGCCGCCGCGCGTGATCCGTCCGTGCGCGTCAGCCGCGCTCCGGGACGCCACCGATCGGCTTGGCGAACCAGTGCTCGGCGTACGGGCCGCTGTTGTGCGGGGCGGTCTCCGCATAGCCGAGCCGGGCGTACAGGGCGCGTGCCTCGGTGAGGTCGGACCGGGTGTCCAGCACCATCCGCCGGGCACCGAGCCCGGCCGCCTCCTCCTCGGCCGCCCCGACCAGCAGCTCGGCCCCGGCCCGCCCGCGCAGCGCCGCGGTCACGAACACCCGGGTCAGCTCCGCCGTCGCGGCGTCCAGCAGCCGTAGGCCCGCCGTGCCGGCCGGCGCACTGCCGTACCGGGCGACCAGCAGCAGGCCCCGGGGCGGTGCGAGGCCGGTGTCGGCCGCCCCGGCGGCGATCTCCCGCTCCAGCTCGCGCGGGTCGGTGCGCCGCCCCTCGTGCCGCAGGTACCAGCGGTCGCTGACCTCGGTGTAGTACGCCCGCCAGAGCGCGGCGGCGACGGGGGAGTCGTGGGGTTCCGGGGCGACGGTCCAGGCCATGGCGGAGATTGTCGGTACCGGACCCCGGGGTGACGCAACCGGATTCCTGGGGCCGGACCGGCTCTACCGCTCCGACCGGCGTTCCCGCCACCGGTCCACGACCTCTTCGACGTCGTAGGGCTGCAGGCCCAGCGGAGGGCCGGGCGGGGGCTTGAGGAGCATGTCGCGGATCTTGGCGTTCAGCTCCTCGACGGTCTTGCGCACGATCCGCTCGGACGGTGCGTCGGCCGCCGCGGCCAGCGCGTCCTCGGCCTCCTTGCGCAGCGCCAGCGCCGGCGGCAGGACCGAGACTCCCTCGCGGGCCATCTTCCGTTTGATCCACCACAGTTCGTCGTAGGTGGCGTCCACGTCGCTCGGCAGCGGTTTGCCCGCGCCGGCGAGCCCGTCGAACTCGCCGCGTGACTCCGCTTCTCGGATCTGTTTGTCGACCCAGGACTCGAAGTCGACGCCGGGAGGCTTTCGCTCGGTCATGCCGTCCATTGTGCCGGACAGCATGCCGTCGGCCGATCTATCATGCGGCGGCGGCAGGCCGATCCGGCCACCGCACTGGGCGGTCTCAGGAGGAGCGGCACGTGCTCGAACTCACCATGGCCACCGTCTCGGGGACGGACGCGGGCGCCACGGCCGGGATGCAGATGGCCGACGCCCCGAGCGAGCAGGGCGCCGTGCTGCGGGTGGGCCGGGACCGGTCCGTGTGCCGGCTGGTGACACCGGACGACTGGCTGTTCGTCTCCCGGGTGCATCTGGAGTTCCGGTGCGGCCCCGAGGGCACCTGGCAGCTGACCTGGCTGCGCGGATCACAGCCGGATCCGTCCTCCGAGGTCCGGCTGGTCTCCGGTGAGTACGCGCAGCCGCTGCTCTACGGCGGCACCGTGCCGCTGCCCAGGGGAGGCAGCGGCGAGGTGGTGGTCCGGGACCGGACCGGCCCGCGCAGCGTGAACGTGGGCTTCTACCACGAGGTGTGATCCCGGACCTCTGGGCCCGGACCTCTGGGCCCCGGACCCGTGAGCCCGGACCCGTGAGCCCGGACCCGTGAGCCCGCTCAGGCGAGCACCCGGGCCAGGGCGAACCCGTCGTACCCCTTGCTGCCGACCGTCTGGATCGCGGTGCCGCTGAGCCGCGGATGGCTGCCGATCATCTCGATCGCGGCGCGGGTGCCGCGGATGTCGTCGGCGGTGCTGCCGGCGTCGGCCACCCGGCCGCCGCGGACCACGTTGTCCACGACGATCAGGCTGCCGGTGCTGGTGAGCCTCAGCGCCCACTCCAGGTAGTGCGGGTTGTTGGCCTTGTCGGCGTCGATGAAGACCAGGTCGAAGGGCGGCGGGTTGTCGTCGGCGAGCTGCGGCAGGGTGTCCAGGGCGGCGCCGACCCGGACCTCGACGACCCGGTCCAGCCCGGCGCGCGCGATGTTGCGGACGGCGACCTCGGCGTGCCGGGGGTCGTACTCCAGCGAGATCAGCCGCCCGTCGGAGGGGAGGGCGCGGGCCATCCAGATGGTGCTGTATCCGGCGAGGGTGCCGATCTCCAGGATGGTGCGGGCGCCCTGCACCTGGGCGAGGAGCTGCAGGAACTTGCCCTGCGCGGCCGTGACGTTCACCTGGGGCAGCTCGGCGGCGGCACTGTCTCGGAGGGCCGCCTGGAGGGCGTCGTCGTCCGGGGCGAGGTGGGAGATGAAGTACTCGTCGACGTCGTCCCAGACCTTCGACTCGCTCATGCGCCTGCCTTTCGTGTGCCGGGCTTCGTGGGTTGTCTTCTGCTTCGTTCCGGTACTTGGTTCCGGTTCTCTCCGGTGCACGACTCTCGCAGACCGTCCGGCCGATCCAGAGTGTCCCGCTCCGCGCGGCGTGCGACACCCCGGCCGACCCGCACGTGAACCGTGATCCGGCCGGCTGTGATCCTGGTCGCTCCCGTGAGAGGCGACCGAACCGATACCGCACTATCGTCATCCGGACAAAAGAAGAGCGGCCGACAGGTGAATCGGGGGTTGCCTGCGTCTCTCTTCGGGGGTGGAGCGAGCCTCATTAGGGTTCGCAGGGACAACCCGCGCACGGCACGCGTGGGACGAACGGGGCGGGAGGCCGACGCGGCGTGGCGAATGCGGAGCACAGTGGGCGACCGGCGGAGGCCTTCGGGGGCACGTCCGTCGGCGCCACCGCAGTGGATGCGACCCTGGACCGGCTGCGCGCGGCGCGGCTGGTCCTGTGGCTGGTCGCCGCGGTCCTCGCCGTACGGCAGCTGGCGGTGGTCCTCAGCACGCCGCGCGGCGAGCGGCTGACGGATCTGGAGACCTGGGTGGGCCCCGGCGGGGTCCTGCACGTCGAGGGGTCGCTGTACGACTCCACGCAGTTCACCGGCACCCCGTTCGCCGGACTGGTGCTCAAACCGTTCACCAGGGCGGCCGAACAGGCCCTCGGCTGGGGATGGACCTTCGGCACCCTGCTGCTGGTCGCCGCCCTCGGCCTGGCCGCCGCCCGCGCCCTGCCGCGGCCGGTGGGGCGCCGTACCGCGCTGCTGGCCGCCCCGGTCGCGGTGACCCTGCTGATGCTGTCGCTGCCGGTGCGCAACACCCTGTGGCTCGGCCAGACCAGCATCATCCCGGTGCTGCTGGTCCTGCTGGGCTGCTTCGCCGTGCGCGGCCGGCACGCCGGCGGCGTGCTCATCGGCGTGGCCGCCGCCCTCCAGCCGACGGTGCTGCTCTTCGTCCCTCTCCTGTGGTTCACCGACCGCAGACGGGCGGCGCTGACCACCGGGGCGACGTTCGCCGCGTGCACCGCGCTGGCCTGGGCGGCGATGGCCCAGGACTCGTACACGTACTGGGTGCACCACATGGCGGGCGTCGGTCTCGGCGGCGCCGCCGACGACCTCGCCAACCAGTCGCTGCACGGCGCCCTGCTCCGGCTCGGCCTCTCCGGTCCGCTGGAGATCGCGCTCTTCCTCGCCCTCGGCGCCGCCGTCGCCGTGCTCGGCCTGCGCCGCGCCGTGCGCTACGCCCGCGACGGCCAGCTGCTGCTCGCGGTGGCGGTCACCGGCTGCGTGGCGGTCGCGGTCTCGCCCACCGCCTGGCAGCACCAGCTCCTGTGGGTGCTCCTGGCGGTCACCGGCCGGGTCGGCAGACGCGCCTCCGACCGGTACGTGTGGCCGGTGGCCGTCGTCCTGGTCATGACGCTGCCCGCCAAGATGATGCTGCCGAACATGGCGGCCCTGTACCCGCTGCGTGACAACCTGATCCTCCTGGCCGCCGTCGCCGCCGCCACCGCCGTGCCGTTCCTGTCCCGCACCTCGCCGTACTTCCGGGCGCCGGTCCCGACGGAGTACGCCCCCGCCGTCCCCACCCGCTTCCGGCACATCCCGCTGCTGCCCTTCCTGCGCCGGGTGCTGACCCGCCCCAACCTCCTCCTGGAGCTGCTCCTCATCCGGGTCACCTACGCCGCGTACTCCAAGGTCCGCCTCGCGGCCACCGGTGGCAGCAACTCGGCCGGACGGGCCCGCGCCGAGGAGCACGGCTGGCAGATCCTCGACCTCGAACGCGCCCTCGGCCTCGACATCGAGCACGCCGTCAACCACGCCGTCGTCAAGATCGACTGGCTGCGGGGCTTCTTCGACTTCTACTACACGTCGTTCCACTTCGTCGTCCCGCTGGCGGTCCTCGGCGTCCTGTACTGGCGCCGCCCGGTCGACTACCGCTGGGCCCGCTCCGCCCTGGGCTTCACCACCCTGCTCGCCCTGGTCGGCTTCTGGCTCTACCCACTGGCCCCGCCGCGGCTGATGCCGACGCTCGGCATCATCGACACCGTCCACGGCGTACAGGACTTCTCCAAGCCCGACTACGGCACGCTCACCGCGCTGACCAACCAGTACGCGGCCATGCCCTCGCTGCACTTCGGCTGGTCGCTGTGGTGCGGCCTGGTGATCGCGATCATCGCCCCGAGGCCGTGGATGAAGGCCCTCGGCCTGCTGCACCCCCTGTTCACCGCGTCGGCGATCGTCGCCACCGGCAACCACTGGATCCTGGACGCGGTGGGCGGCGCCCTGGTGGTGGCCGCGGGCTTCGGCCTGACGTACCTCTTCCAGGGGCCGCGGGCACGCACGGTGAAGGCGGCGGCCGGGGCAGTTCCGGCTCCGGGGGCGGCTCCGCCTGCGGCCGAAGCCGCCCCCGGAGGCGGCGGCCTGACGGGAGCCGGACGAGGCGGTCCCCCGCCCGCCCCGGTGAAGGACCGGGCGGGGAGCTGATCCGGAACCCGCGCGCCCCGGGCACGGCGAGTCGCGGGCACCGGGAACCCGAGCGGCTGCGGCAGCTCGTGCGCCTCGTCCGTGCCCTGCTCGAGGAACGGTGGGGCACCGAGGGACACAACCTGCGGTCGGCGAAGCCGGGACGGTACCTCCCCCGGCCTTGCCGCCGACGGGTGCCGCGGAGCGTTCCGGCCGAGGAGGGGGCATGGTGCCGGCCGACCCGCCGGGCCGGCCGCTCGAGGGCGGCACGCTGCCGGAACCGGGACCGGACCGGGCTCAGCCGGCGCTCACCCGGAGCTCCTTCACACCGTTGATCCACGCGGAGCGGAGCCGGCGGGGCTCGGCGGTCAGGCGCAGGGCGGGCATGGTGTCGGCGACCGCGTTGAAGATGAGGTCGATCTCCAGGACGGCGAGGGACTTGCCGAGGCAGTAGTGCGGGCCTCCGCCGCCGAAGCCCAGGTGGGGGTTGGGGTCCCGGGTGATGTCGAAGGTGCCGGGGTCGTCGAAGACCTCGGGGTCGTGGTTGGCGGAGGCGTAGAAGAGGCCGATCCGGTCGCCCTCGGCGATGTGCCTGCCGCCCAGCTCGGTGTCCTGGGTGGCGGTGCGCTGGAAGGCGGAGACGGGGGTGGCCCAGCGCACGATCTCCTCGGCGGCCGTGGCGGGGCGGTCCCGCTTGTAGCGCTCCCACTGCTCGGGGTGGGTGAGGAAGGCGTGCATGCCGTGGGTGATGGCGTTGCGGGTGGTCTCGTTGCCGGCGACGGCGAGCAGCAGCACGAAGAAGCCGAACTCGTCGGAGCCCAGGTTGCCCTCGTCCTCCGCCGCCACCAGCTGGGTGACGATGTCGCGGGCGGGGCACTCCTTGCGCGCGGCGGCCATCGTCATGGCGTACGAGAGGATCTCGGTGGCCGCCTCGGCGCCGACCTCCTCGGTGATGGCGTACTCCGGGTCGTCGTAGGCGATCATCTTGTTGGACCAGTCGAAGATCCTGGCCCGGTCCTCCTGGGGGACGCCGATCAGCTCGGCGATGGCCTGGAGGGGGAGTTCGCAGGCGACCCGGGTGACGAAGTCGAAGGGGCCGGGGTGTGCCCCGGCCGCGGTGACGATGGCCTCCGCGCGGGTGCGCAGCCGGTCCTCCAGCGCGCGGATCGCCCGGGGCGTGAACCCGCGCTGCACGATCTGCCGGACGCGGGTGTGCTCCGGCGGGTCCATGTTGAGCATGATGAGCCGCTGCGCGTCGATGGCGTCGCGGCCGATGTGCTCGTTGAAGCGGATGATGGCCGTGTTGAGGGACGAGGAGAACAACTCCGGGTGCGTCGAGACGTACTTGACGTCCGCGTGTCGCGTCACCGCCCAGTAGCCCTCGTCCGCGAAGCCGGCGGCCCCGGCGGTCTGGGGGATCCAGCGCACCGGCTCCGCGCGGCGCAGCTCGGCGAACTCCGGCAGGGGAACGCGGTGGTGAAGCAGGTCGGGGTCGGTGAAGTCGAATCCGTCGGGCAGCGCTGGGCAGGGCATGGGGACGCCTCCCGCCATTCCATCTGACGGTTCATCAGGTATGGGTCGGGGTGAAGGTAGTAACGGGTTCCAGAAGTAGCAAGAGGCGGGACGTCGTCGAATTGCGTGCACGACCCTTGCGGTGGCGGGGGCGGCGTCAGCAGACTGGCTGGTAACTAGAACACGTACTAGTTCTGAGTGGCCCCGCGTCCCTCAGGTCCGCTTCCCTCCGTCACCCATCCCCCGTTCCCTGTCCCGCATCCCCTCGTCCGTCCCTCGTCCCCCAGATCCCCAGATCTCCGGAGAGGACCCACCCCCATGGCCGCCGAACCCGTGATCGTGGAAGCCGTACGCACTCCCATCGGCAAGCGCGGCGGCGCGCTCGCCAATCTCCACCCCGCCTACCTCCTCGGCGAGACCTACCGCGAACTCCTGGGCCGCACCGGCATCCCCGCCGACTGCGTCGAGCAGATCGCCGGCGGGACCGTCACGCACGCCGGCGAGCAGTCCATGAACCCCGCGCGCACCGCCTGGCTCACCGTGGGCCTGCCGTACGAGACCGCGGCGACGACCGTCGACTGCCAGTGCGGGTCCTCCCAGCAAGCCGCGCACATGGTCGCCAACATGGTCGCGGCCGGCGTGATCGACGTGGGGATCAGCTGCGGTGTGGAGGCCATGTCGCGGGTGCCGCTCGGGTCGGGCTCCAGGCACGGACCCGGCCGGCCCTTCCCGGACGAGTGGAACGTGGACCTGCCGAACCAGTTCGAGGCGGCGGAACGGATCGCCCGGCACCGGGGTCTGACCCGCGAGGACGTCGACACGCTCGGGCTGCGCTCCCAGGAACGGGCCGCGCGGGCATGGGCGGAGGAGCGCTTCAAGCGTGAGACGTTCTCCGTGCAGGTCCCCACCACGGAGGAGGAACAGGCGGCAGGGCAGGGCATGTGGCGGCTCGTCGACCGCGACGAGGGGCTGCGCGACACCTCCATGGAGGCGCTGGCCGGCCTGAAGGCCATCATGCCGACGGCCGTGCACACGGCAGGCAACTCCTCCCAGATCAGCGACGGTGCCGCGGCCCTGATGTGGGCCTCGAAGCGGATGGCCCGCGCCCTGAAACTGCGCCCCAGGGCCCGGATCGTGGCCCAGGCGCTGGTCGGCGCCGACCCGCACTTCCACCTCGACGGCCCGATCGACGCGACCAGGGCCGTGCTGGGCAAGGCCGGGATGACCCTCGGGGACATCGACCTCGTCGAGATCAACGAGGCGTTCGCGTCGGTGGTGCTCAGCTGGGCGCGGGTCTTCGGCCAGGACCTGGAGAAGGTCAACGTGAACGGGGGCGCGATCGCGCTGGGCCACCCGGTGGGCGCGACGGGCGCCCGGCTGCTCACCACCGCGCTGCACGAACTGGAGCGCACGGACGGGGAATTCGCACTGGTGACCATGTGTGCCGGGGGAGGGTTGGCTACCGGAACGATTCTGCAACGGCTGTAGCTCCGCCGGATTCCGCCTGGTTCCCCCCGCGCCCCGGAGCGGCATCTGTGAGTCCTGCGAAGAGGGGGTGGGAAACCACCGGGATGTGAATACTGGTCCCGCACACGGGCGTCCGGGCCGCGGGGGTGACTTCTCGCGGCGGGCGACGCCATGCCCGGGGGTGCGCCATGCCCCGGGGGGGATCAGGGGGGGCGATGATCGGAATCATCATGCGCCGGGTGGGGGCCCGGATGATCGACGGGGCCTTCGTCATGCTGCCCACGGCACTTCTGGGCTGGGCGGCGGTGCCGCTGATGAAGGCGGTCCTGGGTTTCCAGCTGCGCGGGCTGGTCCGGAGGGGAGGCGGACGTGTCCTGACGTCCGGCCTGGATGCCGAGGCGGTCAAGGACAGTGCACGGGAATCGGTGGCCCTGCTGGCCAGGACGGCGTCGACCTTCCTGGTCGCACTCGTGCTCTTCGCCATGCTGGTGTGGCTGGTCTACGACTGGCTGGCGCACGCGGCGTTCGGCCGGACCATCGGCAAGGCCGTGTTCGGCCTGAGGGTCGTGCGCTTCGACGGCTCCAAACCCGGGGCCCTGTGCGGTCTGATCCGCGCGGCGGTGCTGATCGGCGCACCCGCAGTGATCCTGCTGTACGGCTGGATGTACGCCCTGGTGGGTCGCACCGACCGTCCGCTCACCTTCCT
The DNA here is from genome assembly GCF_036689765.1 of Streptomyces poriticola. Taxonomy (NCBI): domain Bacteria; kingdom Bacillati; phylum Actinomycetota; class Actinomycetes; order Kitasatosporales; family Streptomycetaceae; genus Streptomyces; species Streptomyces poriticola. Next base: position 460,373 of record NZ_JBAGKH010000001.1, on the reverse strand, counting down.
GGTGACCGAGTGGATCGTCTTCGGAGGGCTCTTCCTGGTCCTGCTGCCGTCGCACCGTGCGCTGCACGACCGGCTGTCGTTCACCCGGGTCTGCTCCACCCGCTGAAGGCGCGACGGCGCCGGGCTCCGGAGCGACGGCCCGGTGGACGCTCCGGGGCGACGGTCCGGTGGACGGGCGCAGGGCACGGTGAAGGCGGCGGCCCCGGGGATCGGGGGCCGCCGCCTTCGGTTCTGCCGTTCCGCTGTGGGCCGGTCAGTACCAGCCGTTGGCCTGCCAGAAGCTCCAGGCGTCGCAGGCGCTGCCGTAGCGGTCCTTCATGTAGTCCATGCCCCACTCGATCTGGGTGGCGGCGTTGGTCTTCCAGTCGGAGCCGGCCGAGGCCATCTTGGTGGCCGGCAGGGCCTGGACCAGGCCGTAGGCGCCGCTGGAGGGGTTGGTGGCGGTGACGTTCCAGTCGCTCTCGTGGTCGACGATCTTGGCGAAGCACGTGTACTCGGCCGAGTTGCCGATCATCTTCTTCGCGGTCGCCTGGGCCGAGGAGGCGGGGGCCGCGGCCTGCGCGGGCGCGGCGGCGATCAGCGTGCCGCAGGTGGCGGCCGCGAGGGCGGCACCGGCCAGGGCCTTCTTCGGGGTGGCGACACGGCGGAGGAGGGAAGCGGCGGTCAAGGTCGAGGCCTTTCGTCGGGTACGGGGGTGTCGTGCACGCCGGGGGCATGCAAGAGCGCCGCGGCCCGTGGGGGCGTTGGCGCCTGGCGACACGTCCAGAGAAACAGGCCGGACCAGGGTCCGCAATCACCCCTTTTGCTAGTGGTGGTCGTATGTGGGGGATTGGTCTGGAGTGTGACCCGCGTCTCAATGTGCAGGTCAGAGGGGTGAGGGGGCGGGCTGCGGCCCAACCCGGGACCTACGATGCCGGGTCGTAGGTGAAGCAGGTCACGTGGGGTGCTTCACCTCGGCCGGGGTCTCGAATGTGACCGGCGCCTCGAAAGCCGCCCGCCGGGTGGCCCGGCGCAGGGCTCTCAGCAGCGGGGCACCGAGGGTCAGGGTGAGCACCACCGTGACGACGGCGCGGCCCAGGTCCCAGCCCATGGACGTGGCCAGGCAGTAGGTGAGGAACCGGGCCAGGTTGGCGGCGGCCGGCGCGTCCGGGTCGAAGGCGATGTTCGAGGCCAGGGTGTCCATGAACGGCCAGCCCTGCATGTTCATCACCGTGCCGTAGGCGAACGCCGCAGCGAAGCCGTACACCGCCAGCATCACCAGCTCCGTACGGCCCCGCAGCCGGTCCGGGAACGGCAGCAGACCCGCGCCCGTCGTGAACCAGCCCATCGCCAGCATCTGGAACGGCATCCACGGCCCCACCCCGCCCGTGAGCAGCGCGGACGCGAACATCGTGACCGAGCCGAGGACGAAGCCGAAGCCGGGGCCGAGAACCCTGCCGCTGAGGACCATCAGGAAGAACATGGGTTCCAGGCCGGCCGTCCCCGCACCCAGCGGGCGCAGCGCCGCACCGGTCGCGGCGAGCACGCCCAGCATGGCCACGGCCTTCGGGCCGAGTCCCGCCTCGGAGACCGTCGCCGCCACCACGGCCACGAGCAGGACGAGGAGCCCCGCGAACAGCCAGGGTGCGTCCTGGGAGTGCGCATTGACCTGAGAGGCGGGCGGAGACAGGAACGGCCAGCCGAAACCGGCCACACCCACCGCACTGACCAGTGCGAGGGCCGCTGTGGAGCGGGGGCCCAGCCGGATCGCGCGGGCCTGCCGCTGCTGCGCGGGCGGCGAGAAGGACCGCGGCGGGGGCGACGACGGGGACGCCGGTGGGGTCGACGACAAGGGGGTCATGACAGCGCCTTCCGGACCTCGGCCACCGTCAGCCACTTCTGCGGGGCGAGGATCTTCGCGACCTGCGGAGCGAACGACGGCGACGCCACCGCCACGTCCGCCGTCGGGCCGTCGGCGATCACCTCGCCCTGGGCGAGCAGCACGACCCGGTGGGCCAGCTCGACGGCCAGCTCCACGTCGTGCGTGGCCAGCACGATCGCATGGCCCTCGGCCGCCAGTCCGCGCAGGATCCCGGCCAGCCGCGCCTTCGCCGCGTAGTCCAGGCCGCGCGTCGGCTCGTCCAGCAGGAGCAGCGGCGGGCGAGCCGTCAGGACCACCGCCAGGGCCAGGGTCAGCCGCTGGCCCTCCGACAGATCGCGCGGGTGGGTGTCGTCGGCGACACCGGGGAGCAGTTCCGACAGCAGCGACCGGCAGGTGCCGGGGGCGGCGTCCGCGTCCGCGTCGGCCGCCGTGCACTCGGCGGCGACTGTGTCGGCGTACAGCAGATCGCGGGGCTCCTGCGGGACCAGTCCGACCCGGCGGACGAGCTCCCGGGGCGCGGTGCGGTGCGGGACCGCGCCGGAGGTGCGGACGGTGCCGGAGGACGGCGCCACCATGCCCACGAGGGTGGACAGGAGTGTGGACTTGCCCGCGCCGTTGCGGCCCATGAGCGCGACGGTCTCGCCCGGGGAGACGGTCAGGCCGATGTCGTGCAGAGCCTCGATCCGCCCCCGGCGGACCGAGAGGGAGCGGGTCTCGGCGGCCGGGCCGGCGGGGGTGGGGGCGGAGTCGGTCCGGGACTTCCCCCGGCCTCCGCGGAATCCCCGGAGGAGGGAGGAGCGGCGTGCGGGGACGGTGTCCCCCCTGGCGGGGGGCGCGGGCTTCGGGCGATCGGCCGGGGAGCCGGCGCGCGGCACCCGCACGTCCGCACCGGCCGCCGCTCCTTCGGCGCGGTCCGCCGTGTCCGCCCGGCTCGCCTGGCCCGGCTGGTCCGCCTGGTCCGGCTGGCTCATCTGGCTCGTCTGGTCCGTCCGGTCTGCCCGGCTCGTTCGGTCCGTCTGGTCTGCTTGGCTCGCCTGGTCCGTCTGGTCCATCCGGCCCGTCTGGTCCGCCTGGCTCGCCTGGTCCGTCCGGTCTGCCTGGCTCGTTCGGTCCGCCTCGCTTGCTGTGTCCGCCCTGCCGGCCCGGTCGGTCCTGCCGGCCCGGTCGGTCCGGGTGGCCAGGTGTTCCCGCAGCGGGGCGGCCCGGCGGCGGGCGTCGCGGATGGTCAGCGGCAGTGGGGACCAGCCGGCCAGGAGGCCCAGGTCCACCACCGGCGGGCAGACCGGCGAGACGGCCATCACCTCGGCCGGTGGGCCCACCACCGGCGCCGCACCCGGCTCCGGCAGCAGGACGACCTGGTCGGCGTACTGGATCACGCGCTCCAGGCGGTGCTCGGCCAGCAGGACCGTGGTGCCGAGGTCGTGCACCAGGCGCTGCAGGACCGCCAGGACCTCCTCCGCCGCGGCCGGGTCCAGAGCGGACGTCGGCTCGTCCAGGACCAGCACCTCGGGGTGCGGGGTGAGGACCGAACCGATCGCGACCCGCTGGCGCTGGCCGCCGGAGAGCGTGCCGATCGGGCGGTCGCGCAGGTCCGCCAGTCCGAGGAGGTCGAGGGTCTCCTCCACCCGGCGGCGCATCACCTCCGGCGCCAGGCCCAGCGACTCCATGCCGTAGGCCAGTTCCTCCTCCACCGTGTCCGTCACGAAGTGGGCGAGCGGATCCTGGCCCACCGTGCCGACGAGGTCGGCCAGGTCGCGCGGCTTGTGGGTGCGGGTGTCACGGCCGGCCACGGTGACCCTGCCGTGCAGGGTGCCGCCGGTGAAGTGCGGGACCAGGCCGCTGACGGCACCGAGCAGCGTGGACTTGCCGACGCCCGACGGACCGACGAGCAGTACGAGTTCGCCCTCGGGGACGGTGAGGTCGACGCCGCGGACGGTGGGTTCGCTCGCTCCGTCGTACGTCACGGAGACGTTCTCGAAGCGGATCACGACGGCTCCTTGGTGGGCTGTACAGCGAGAGTGGTTGCGGGGGCGGGGGTGACGAAGGCGGGCAGCAGTCCGAGCAGGACGGCCGCGGCCGGCCACAGCGGGAGGGTGGGGGCGACCAGCGGGACCGTGCCCGGGTTCAGCGCCGCCGGGTCACGGGCCGCCGCCACGGCGAGCAGGGCCGCGACCGCCGCGCCGGACCCGGCGACCAGCCAGGCGCGCACGTCCCAGCGGTCCGGGCGGTAGCGGGTGCGCGGCGAGCGCCGGCCGCCCAGCCACAGTCCTGCGAGGGCGGCGGCGAGTCCGGCGAGCAGGACCGGGAGTCCGTAGCTGCCGCCGGCCGCGGTCAGCACGCCGTACGTCCCGGCGCAGACGCCGAGCAGGCCGGTCAGGGTGAGGGCGGCGGTGGTACGGCGTACGGCGGCGGGGACCTGCGCGGTACGGCCGTAGCCGCGGGCGTCCATCGCGGCGGCCAGTGCGACGGAGCGCTCCAGGGCGCCCTCCAGCACCGGCAGCCCGACCTGGAGCACGCCCCGGACCCCCCGGTCCGGACGGCCGCGCAGACGGCGGGCGGAGCGCAGGCGATGGACGTCGGCGATCAGGTTCGGGGCGAAGGTGAGGGCGACCACGACGGCGACACCGACCTCGTAGAGCGCACCGGGGAGGGACTTCAGCAGGCGGGAGGGGTTGGCGAGGGCGTTCGCGGCGCCTACGCAGATCAGCAGGGCGGCCAGCCTTGTGGCTTCGTAGAGGGCGAAGGCGAGACCCTCCGCGGTGACCTTGCCGCCGAGGCGGATGCCCTGCGCCCAGTCCGGGAGCGGGATCTCGGGGAGGGTGACGATCACCTGGGTGCCGGGGACGGCCGAGCCGAAGAGGACCGTGAAGACGAGCCGGATGGCGAGGACGGCCAGGGCCAGCTTCACGAAGGCGCCGTAGGAGCGGGCCCAGGGGGCGTCCGGCCGGCGGGCCGTCACCACGTAGGCGGAGACCGCGATGAGGAGGGCGAGGAGGAGCGGGTTGGTCGTGCGGGTGGCGGCGACGCCCAGGCCGAGCGCCCAGAGCCACCAGGCGCCGGGATGGGCCGATGCGCGGCTGGGGTGCGGGCGGGTGCTCGGTGCGGTTGCCGGCGCCGGCAAGGTGCCGCCCGGTGCGCGGCGGTCCGCTTGCCGGGCGCCGCTATCCATTCCTGCGCCGCCGCGCCTGCCATGCCGCTGCCGTGCCCAGGGCCGCCACCGCGGCGATGCCGGCGACCAGGCCCACCGACGGGCCGCCGTCGTCCGAGGCCCGGCCGGCCGTCGCCGCCGCGCCCGGGGTCGCGGTGCTCGTCTCCGGCTTCCGCTCCTGCGACACCTGCTCCCCGCACCCCTTCTGCGGATAGCCCGTGATGGCGCACAGCAGCGCGCTGGCGTTGTAGCGGAGCGGGCCGGCGACGGCGGCGAGGGCGTCGGCCGTCGTCGCCTCGGGGGATATGCGCGCGCACGCCGTACGGCCGTCCGGCGGGGTCTCGCCGGACGGCGCGTCGGACGCCGTACCGAAGTCGAGGACCAGCGCCACCCGCTTGGTGCCCGCCTTCTCGGGCGTCTGCGCGCAGATCGTCGCGAAGTCGGCGGTGCCGCGCGGCTTGGCGGCGTCCTGCGAGTTCTCGCTCACCGCGAAACGGAAGCCCTGGACGGCGCCGTCGGAGGGGCGGGCCGTGGACGGGCCCTGCGTGGCGTACACCCAACTGCCGCCGTCGCGCTCCCAGAAGGACCAGTAGCGGTAGCCGACGGCCTGCGCCTGACCGGCGCCCCCGATGACACTGCAGGTCAGCAGGAGCGCGGCCAGGGCCGAGAGCGCGACGCGGCGGATCACGACCGCTGCTTCCGCTTGCGTCCGCTGATCAGGATGCCGATGCCGATACCGGCGACGAGGCAGACGCCGACGAACCACCAGACGCCGAAGCCGGAGCCGTCGCCCGCCTTCTCGTCCTTCTCCGCCTTGTCGGTGTCGTCGTTCTTCTGCTCGCCCCTGTCCTCCGCCGCCTGCGGGGCCGGACCGGTCGCGTTCAGCTGCTGCACCAGGTCGACGCCGCCGAAGTCGCGCGGGTCGCTGCCCGTGGCGTGGGCGGCGAGGATCAGCTGGGCGTAGGCGGCCGGTCCGGACTGCTCGGCCCAGTCGCCGGCGTTCTGCTGGAGCCAGCGCAGCGGCTTCTGAGCCTGCGCCGTGCCGCCCTGCGCGGCGAGCGCGACGACCGCGTCGGCGGTGTTGCCGTAGTCCGGCTGTTCGGCGGAGCCGCCGAGCGCGGAGGTCAGATGACCCTTGTCGGCGACGGCACGGGCGAGATACGCGGCGCCGTTCGCGGCGGCCTGTTCCCGGCTCGGCTGGTCCGTGGCCGTGCAGGTGGCCTCCGTCGCCGTCTTGGCGGCGGACGTCACCAGGCCCTTGCCGAGCACGCCGAGGACTCCGGCGGCGGTGGCGTCCGTGTTGGGGCTGAGCTTGCCCTCCTGGTCCGGGAAGGCGAACGCGCCGCGGGTGTCGCCGCCGCAGGGCAGAGCGAGCCCCGCCAGGGCGTCGTACGGGGACTTGCCGTCCTTGACGACCTGTTCCGGCTGTTCACCGACGGCGGCGAGCGCGCCGACGACCAGGGAGGTGGAGTTGGGCTCGCTGGCGCTGCCGGGGGCGTAGCTCCAGCCGCCGTCCTCGTTCTGCACCGACTTCAGCCAGTCGACGGCCTTGCCGGTGACGGCCTCGTGCCCGCCGAGCGCGGTGAGTGCCTGGACCGCGACGGCCGTGCTGTTGGTGTCGACCATGACCTCGGCGTCGCAGTCCGCCGCCGGGTCGGCGCGGAAGGAGGCGAACGCGCCGTTCGCGCACTGCTGGCCGGTCAGCCACCGCACGGCCTGTCCGGCCGGTTTCACCCCGGCCGTGTCCTGGGCCAGCAGGGCCAGGGACTGGCGCCAGACGCCGTCGTAGGTCGGGTCGGCCGTGCCGTACAGGCCCTTCGGCGTCGATGCCGGGGCGGAGGGCGACGGGTCGGCGGCGACCGCGGGCGCGGCGGCGGCGCCGACCACGGCTATGGCGGCCAGGGCCGCGGCACTACGGCGGCGGACATTCATGATCGGCGGTGCCTTTCACTGCGGGGAACCGGGCAGCAGGGGGCACCGGCCCCCGGCGGCTCGGCTCCGTATACCTCGACGGTGCCCGTGCACGGCGGGCGCCGGGCACGTGAGCCGGTCACGGTCCCGTCCCGGGGCGATCCGGCTCGCCGCACCCCGCGAAGCCCTGGGCGGCAGGCGCCGGAGAGGCCTTCGGTGCGGCTCACGGATGGGGGTACCTCCCAGGCCCTTCAGGCAATGAGGGAGGGTCAACGCCGGAATTGCACCGGCTTTCCCCCGTACGGGTGTGATGACGACCCGGCCACTTTACCCGCCACCACGGAACCGCCCCCTGGGGCACAGATCACACCGCCGAACGCCGCCGGACCGCTCACGCCGCGATGTATGCCACCGGATCGCTGCCCGGCACCGGCTGCACCCGGTCCAGCTTCACCAGGTGGCGCAGATGAGCCTCGGCCTCGGCCACGGCGATGTTCCGCGAGCCGTGGGGGATCTCGGCCCAGGGGCGGTTCCACTCCATGCGCTCGGCGAGCTGCCAGGGTGTCAGCGGGCCGGTGAGCAGGGCGAGTACGCCGGTGAGCCGTTCGGCGTGGTGGGCGAGCAGCAGGCGGACCCGGCCGGCGGCGTCGTCGAAGGCGTGCTGGTGGGCGGGGAGCACCTCGGCGGGGGTGAGCCGGCCGACGCGCTCCAGCGAGTCGAGGTAGTCGCCGAGCGGGTCGGTCATGGTGGTGTCGTCCGGGTCCTCGTAGAGGCCGATGTGGGGGGTGATGCCGGGCAGCAGGTGGTCGCCGGAGAAGAGGCGGCCGTGGCCGGTGCGGTCCGAGGGGTGGTGTTCCTCCAGGTGCAGGCAGACATGGCCGGGGGTGTGGCCCGGAGTCCAGATCGCGCGCAGCCGGCGGCCGGGCAGGTCGAGGAGTCCGCCCGGGACGATCTCCCGGTCGGGGAGGGCGGGGGAGAGGCCGGGGAGGGCGTCGGCGGGGGCCGCGCGCAGGGGGGCCACGTGGTGCTCCGGGGCGCCGGCGGCGGTGAGTCTGGCGGCCAGGTACGTCAGCCACCGGCCGGGGCGGGCGGCCCGGGTGCGGCGGACGACCGCGGCGTCCGCGGGGTGCAGTGCGATCCAGGCCCCGGAGGCCTCGCGCACCCGGCCGGACAGCCCGTGGTGGTCGGGGTGGTGATGGGTGACCACGACACCGAGGATCTCGGCGACCGAGGTGCCGCAGGCCGTGAGCCCCGCGGTGAGCGCCTCCCAGGAGGCGGGATCGTCCCAGCCGGTGTCGACCAGCACCGGGCCGCGGTCGGTGTCGACGACGTACACCAGGGTGTGGCCGAGCGGGTTGTCCGGGATGGGGACGCGCAGTGAGCGGACGCCTCCGCCGTGGTCGTACACCGGTGCCATGGGCTTCCCCCGTCCTCCGGACGTCCTCGCGGTCGTCGTACGGCCATTGCCCACTATAACTAGAACTGGTATCAGTCCTGATGGATCGTCAGGAACAGGGGACGGTCCGGCAGACGTGACGGACAACGGCTCCGGGAGGCGACCGCCATGACCGAGCGCGTGGAACACGGACGGCTGTTCATCGGCGGGCAGTGGGCCGATCCGCTGGGCGAGGACGTCATCGAGGTCGTCTCCCCGCACACCGAGGAGGCCCTCGGGCGGGTGCCGCACGCCTGCGCCGCCGACGTGGACCGGGCCGTCGCCGCCGCCCGGCGGGCGTTCGACGAGGGGCCCTGGCCGCGCACCGGCCTGGCGGAGCGGATCGAGGTCGTCACCCGGATCAAGGACGGCGTCGCCGCCCGGCACGAGGAGATCGCCCGCCTGGTCTCGGCACAGAACGGATCGCCGTACTCCTGGAGCGTCCTGGCCCAGGCCCTCGGCGCGGTGATGGTGTGGGACGCGGCGATCACGGTCGCGCGCGACTTCCCCTACGAGGAGGCCCGCTCCGGGGTGCTCGGCCCGATCCTGGTGCGGCGCGAGCCGGTCGGGGTCGTCGCGGCCGTCGTGCCGTGGAACGTCCCGCAGTTCACCGCCGCCGCCAAGCTGGCGCCCGCGCTGCTCGCGGGCTGCACGGCGGTGCTCAAGCCGTCCCCCGAGTCACCGCTGGACGCCTACGTCCTGGCGGAGATCGCCCGCGAGGCCGGACTGCCGGAGGGCGTGCTGTCGGTCCTGCCCGCCGACCGGGAGGTCAGTGAGTACCTCGTCGGGCACCCCGGTGTCGACAAGGTCTCCTTCACCGGGTCGGTCGCGGCCGGGAAGCGCGTGATGGAGGTCGCGGCCCGCAACCTCACCCGGGTCACCCTGGAACTGGGCGGCAAGTCCGCGGCCGTGGTGCTGCCGGACGCCGACGTCGAGCAGACGGTCGCCGGGATCGTGCCCGCGGCCTGGATGAACAACGGGCAGGCCTGCGTCGCCCAGACCCGCGTCCTGCTGCCCCGCTCCCGCTACGACGAGTTCGCCGAGGCCCTCGCCGTGGCCGCCGGGGCCCTGGTGGTCGGCGACCCGCTGGATCCGGCGACGCAGATCGGCCCGCTGGTCGCCCGGCGCCAGCAGCGTCGCAGCATGGACTACATCCGCCTGGGCCAGGAGGAGGGCGCGAAGATCCTCACCGGCGGCGGGCGTCCGCCCGGCCTCGACCGGGGCTGGTACGTGGAGCCGACGCTCTTCGGCGACGTCGGAAACGGCATGCGGATCGCGCGCGAGGAGATCTTCGGGCCGGTGGTCTGCCTCGTCCCCTACGGTGACGAGAGCGAGGCCGTGAAGATCGCCGACGACTCCGAGTACGGGCTCAGCGGCAGTGTGTGGACGGCCGACACCGAGCGCGGCATCGAGGTCGCCCGCAGGGTCCGTACCGGTACCTACTCCGTCAACACCTTCAGCCTGGACATGCTCGGGCCGTTCGGCGGCTACAAGAACTCCGGACTCGGGCGGGAGTTCGGTCCGGAGGGCTACGGCGAGTTCCTGGAGCACAAGATGATCCATCTGCCGGCGGGCCGGGAGGGGTGACGCCATGGGCGACCGCTGGCGGGTGGAGACCGACCGCACCGTCTGTATCGGCTCCGCCCAGTGCGTGCACCACGCGCCGGACGGCTTCCGTCTCGACAGCGGACGGCAGTCCCGCCCCGTCGGACCCGAGACGGACGCCGACGAACGCGTCCTGGAGGCGGCGGAGAGCTGCCCGGTGGAGGCCATCACGATCACGCTGCTGGGGAGCGGGGAGCCGGTGTTCCCGCCGGAGGAATAATGAGGAACAGGAACAGGAACAGGAACAGGAACAGGAACAGGAACAGGAACAGGAACAGGAACAGGAACAGGAACAGGCACAGGGGCTGTCCGCCGCCGGGCAGACCCGTGGTCCATGTCCTCGAGCGGGGGTTCGGCCCTTCACTCGTGTCTCTCGGGAACCACTCCCGCCTCAGAGACCCCCCTCGTCCCTACTTCAGAATTTTGCGATTCAGGAGGTTCTGTCCGCCTGTGGGAGTTCTATCCTGGGAAGTGGCCTACGGGACGAGTGAGGGAGTCCGACCGGAGTAGCCGACTCTGGCGGGAGGCGCAAGCCTCCGCCGGTGCCGACGTCGACGGTAGGGCTGAGAGGCCTGACGGCAGCAGCAGGGCCTGAAGGCGACCCCCAGTCACCTGATCCGGACCATGCCGGCGAAGGGAACCCGTCTCGTAGGTCTCTCTGTGTGCCCAGGTCGCTTCCGTGCGCCCGGGTCACTCCTGGACGCCGGGCTCCGTCAGGTCGATCAGCCGGCACACCGTCTCGATGTCGATCTTCACCTGGGCGATCGAGGCCCGGCCGGACAGCCAGGTGATCAGCGCCGAGTGCCAGGTGTGCTCGATGACCCGCACCGCGGACAGCTGCTGGGGGGTGGGGTCCTGAAGGTCCATGGCGTCCAGGATGATCGCCGTGGTCTGCCGGGAGACCTGGTCGACCTCGGGCGAGACGCTGCGGTCGGCGAAGGTCAGCGCCCTGACCATCGCGTCGGCGAGATGCGGCTCGCGCTGCAGTGCGCGGAAGGCCCGCATCAGGGTCTGCGCCACCCGCTCCGCCGCGGTGTCGCCCGCCGGCGGCTTCTTCCGCAACGTGCCGTGCATGTGCTCCAGCTGGTCCTGCATCGTCGCGACCAGCAGATGGATCTTGGAAGGGAAGTAGCGGTACAGGGTGCCGAGCGCCACCTGCGAGGTCTCCGCCACCTCGCGCATCTGTACCGCGTCGAAGCCGCCCCGGCTGGCCAGCCGGGCGCTGGCGTGCAGGATGCGGCGCCGGCGTGCCTCCTGGCGCTCGGTCAGGGCCGGGGCCTCGGGGCGGGTGCCGATGTCCGCCCTGGTCACCTTGGTCACGTTGGCCACCTTGTTCGCCTTGGCCGCCGTGGCGCGAATCACCTGATCCACTGGTCACAGCGTCCCTACCTGCCGGTAGATTCGGAGCCTCTGAACGATCAACTCTGAAACTTGTTCTAGATTACCGTCCCGGCGTAGTCTCGCGGGACACCGCAGGGAGAAGGGGGCCCAGAGTGACCGCTGAGGCCAGTCAGGCGGGTCCCCGCCAGGACCTCGCCGCCGACGGCAGGCGACCGCTCCGCATCGCACTCCTCACCTACAAGGGGAACCCGTTCTGCGGCGGCCAGGGCGTCTACGTCCGCCACCTCTCCCGGGAACTCGCCCGCCTCGGCCACCGCGTCGAGGTGATCGGCGCCCAGCCCTACCCGGTGCTCGACGTCCTCGACGACGGTGCCGGCCCGCGCCTGACCGAGCTGCCCAGCCTCGACCTCTACCGCCAGCCCGACCCCTTCCGCACCCCCGGGCGGGACGAGTACCGCGACTGGGTCGACGCCCTCGAGGTCGCCACCATGTGGACCGGCGGCTTCCCCGAACCGCTGACCTTCTCGCTGCGCGCCCGCCGCCATCTGCGCGCCCGGCGCGGCGACTTCGACGTCGTCCACGACAACCAGACCCTCGGCTACGGCCTGCTGGGCGACATCGGCGCCCCCCTGGTCACCACCGTGCACCACCCCATCACCGTGGACCGGCAGCTGGAGCTGGACGCCGCCGGGAGCCGGAGGCGCCGCCTCTCCGTGCGCCGCTGGTACGCCTTCACCCGGATGCAGAAGCGCGTCGCCCGCCGCCTGCCGTCCGTGCTCACCGTCTCCGGCAGCTCCCGTCAGGAGATCGTCGACCATCTCGGAGTCCGGCCCGACCGGGTGCACGTGGTGCACATCGGCGCCGACACCGACCTGTTCTCCCCCGACCCCTCGGTGCGGCGGGTGCCGGGCCGGATCGTGACCACGTCCAGTGCTGACGTGCCGCTCAAGGGCCTGGTCTTCCTCGTCGAGGCGCTCGCCAAGGTGCGTACCGAGCAGCCCGACGCCCACCTCGTCGTCGTCGGCAAGCGGCCCGCCGAGGGGCCCGTCGCCCGGGCGATCGAGCGGTACGGCCTCGGCCGCGCCGTCGAGTTCGTCAAGGGCATCTCCGACGCCGAACTGGTCGACCTGGTGCGCTCGGCCGAGGTGGCGTGCGTGCCGTCGCTGTACGAGGGGTTCTCACTTCCGGCCGCGGAGGCCATGGCGACGGGGACGCCGCTGCTGGCCACGACCGGCGGGGCGATCCCGGAGGTCGCCGGGGCCGACGGGGAGACGTGTCTCGCGGTGCGGCCCGGCGACGCGGGCGCGCTGGCCGCCGGGCTGACCCGGCTGCTCGGCGACCCGGCACTGCGGGAACGGCTCGGCGCGGCCGGACGGGAACGTGTTCTGCGGCACTTCACCTGGGCGCGCGCCGCGGAGGGCACGGTGGCCCGTTACCGCGAGGCCGTCGCCGCGTCGGCGTCCGCGCCCGCCTCCGCCGCAGCCGGCGTGGCGCCCGCCCCGGGCGAGACCGCAGGCTCCGCCGTACCCGCCGCTTCCGCCGCGTCCACCACCTCCGCAGCAACCGCCGTATCCGACCGCGAAAGCAGGGCCACGTGCTGACCGTCGACTTCTCCCGGTTCCCGCTCGCCCCGGGCGACCGTGTCCTGGACCTCGGCTGCGGCGCCGGCCGGCACGCCTTCGAGTGCTACCGGCGCGGCGCACAGGTCGTGGCCCTGGACCGCAACGCCGAGGAGATCCGTGAGGTCGCGACGTGGTTCGCGGCGATGAAGGAGGCCGGCGAGGCCCCGGAGGGCGCCACCGCCACGGCCATGGAGGGCGACGCCCTCGCGCTCCCCTTCCCGGACGAGTCCTTCGACGTCGTCATCATCTCCGAGGTGATGGAGCACATCCACGACGACAAGGGTGTACTCGCCGAGATGGTCCGCGTGCTCAGGCCCGGCGGGCGGATCGCGGTGACCGTGCCGCGCTACGGCCCGGAGAAGGTGTGCTGGGCGCTGTCCGACGCCTACCACGAGGTCGAGGGCGGCCACATCCGCATCTACAAGGCGGACGAGCTGCTGGGCAGGATGCGCGAGGCGGGACTGAAGCCGTACGGCACCCACCACGCGCACGCGCTGCACTCGCCGTACTGGTGGCTGAAGTGCGCGTTCGGCGTCGACAACGACAAGGCGCTGCCGGTACGGGCGTACCACAAGCTGCTGGTCTGGGACATCATGAAGAAGCCGCTGGCGACGCGGGTCGCCGAGCAGGCGCTCAACCCGCTGATCGGCAAGAGCTTCGTGGCCTACGCGACCAAGCCGCACCTGCCGCCGGTGGGCGCCGCGTGACGACGCCCCGGACGGAACACCTGGTCCTGCCCGGGGTGCTCACCGAGGGGCAGGCCGCCGCGACCGTACGCGGCATCCTCGGCGTACAGCGCGCGGACGGCGCGATCCCGTGGTTCCGGGGTCACCACCTGGACCCCTGGGACCACGTCGAGGCGGCGATGGCCCTGGACACCGCCGGTGAGCACGAGGCCGCCGAGCGGGCGTACACCTGGCTGGCCCGCCACCAGCAGGACGACGGCTCCTGGTACGCGGCCTACGCCGACGGCGATGCCGCGGACATCACCGACCGGGGCCGGGAGACCAACTTCGTCGCCTACGTCGCGGTCGGCGTCTGGCACCACTATCTGTCCACCGGCGACGACGCGTTCCTGGACCGGATGTGGCCGACCGTCCACGCGGCCGTCGAGTTCGTCCTGCGGCTGCAGCAGCCCGGCGGGCAGATCGGCTGGCGCCGCGACGACGACGGCACGCCCACCACGGAGGCGCTGCTCACCGGCAGCTCCTCGATCCACCACGCGCTGCGCTGCGCGCTCGCCGTCGCCGAGCAGCGCGAGGAGGCACAGCCCGACTGGGAACTGGCCGTCGGCGCGCTGCGGCACGCCATCCGGTGCCACCCGGAGCGGTTCCTGGACAAGGGCCGCTACTCGATGGACTGGTACTACCCGGTCCTCGGCGGTGCGCTCACCGGCGCCGAGGCCAAGGCCCGGATCGAGGAGGACTGGGACCGCTTCGTCGTCCCCGGCCTCGGGGTGCGCTGTGTGGTGCCCAACCCGTGGGTCACCGGCGGCGAGTCCGCCGAACTCGCGCTCGCGCTGTGGGCGATGGGCGAGTCCGACCGGGCCCTGGACGTCCTGAAGTCCATCCAGCACCTGCGGGACGACGCCAGCGGGCTGTACTGGACGGGCTACGTCTTCGAGGACGACGCCGTCTGGCCGCGCGAACTGACCACCTGGACGGCCGGCTCCGTGCTCCTCGCCGTCGCGGTCCTCGGCGGCCACGAGGCCACCTGCCGGGTCTTCGGCGGCGAGGACCTGCCCAGGGGCCTGGACCCGGACTGCTGCGACTGACCCCCCGTCGGACGGGCGCCGCCCTTTCCCGACCTCTGCGGCCCTGCCCGGTGATGTGGGCTCGGCGGTCCCGCGCGGCGCTCCGGCCTGGCGCTCTGGGTCCGCGGGCCGCCCGGGTGGTCCGGCCCGGCGCTCTGGCCCGGCGGCCTGGGCCCGGTGGGGCGGGCCCGGTGCTCCGGCTCGCGGGTCCGGTTCGGCGGTCCGGGCCTCAGCGCCGGCGCAGGCGGCCCGCGACGGCGTGCCCGACGAGGTGGGAGACCACCGCGGCGAGGCCGTAGCCGGTGACGACGCGGGCCCCGGCCGCGTCCGACGTGCTGTGTTCTCCGGGGTGCATCCCCAGACCCCCCTGGTCGTGCGACCGGCCGGCCGGCCAGGTGGCCGCGTCCTGGACGAACCGCACCAGGTCGTCGGCCCGGTTGGCGTCCAGCAGGGACATCAGGATCCACGAACCGAGGATGAAGGCCATGATGTCCGCGACGACCGCTCTTGCCGTCGTGGCGGAGCTGCTCGACCAGCGGTATCCGGGGGACGTGCCTTCCGGCTGGCCCGGGGCCCGGGCGCGTGGCTGAAACCCGCACCGGGAGGTCAGCCGTTGAGCTCAGCCAGGACGCGCAGCGTCGGCCGGTCCGGCGCGAGTGCCAGCAGATCCGTCACCGGCACCGGCCCCGACCGCCACAACTCCAGCCGCTCGGCGATGCGTTCACGCGGTCCGACCAGGGAGATCTCGTCGGCGAAGGCGTCCGGCACCGCCCGCACCGCCTCCTTACGGCGCCCCGACAGGAACAGCTCCTGCACCCGGCGGGCCTCCTCCTCGTACCCCATGCGGGCCATCAGGTCGGCGTGGAAGTTGCGGGCCGCGTGGCCCATGCCGCCGACGTAGAAGCCGAGCATCGTCTTCACCGGCAGCAGCCCCTCGGCGACGTCGGCGCACACCCGCACCTGGACCAGCGGCGCCACCCGGAAGCCGCCCGGGGCGTCGGCGAGAGCCTGCGCGTACAGGTCGGCGGCCCGCGACGGCGACCAGTACAGCGGCAGCCAGCCGTCCGCGATCCGCGCCGTCTGGGCGACGTTGCGCGGGCCCTCGGCCCCGAGCAGCACCGGCAGGTCCGGGCGGAGCGGGTGGGTGATCGGCTTCAGCGGTCGGCCGAGGCCGGTGGCGTCCGCCCCGCGGTAGGGGTGGGGGTGGAAGCGGCCGTCCAGCGTCACCGGCGCCGCGCGCCGCAGCACCTGCCGTACGACGTCGACGTACTCCCGGGTCGCCGTCAGTGGAGAGGCGGGGAAGGGGCGGCCGTACCAGCCCTCGACCACCTGCGGCCCGGACAGGCCGAGCCCCAGCGTCAGCCGCCCGCCGCAGAGATGGTCCAGGGTGAGCGCCTGCATCGCCGTGGCGGTCGGCGAGCGGGCCGCCATCTGCGCCACCGCGGTGCCGAGCCCGATCCGCCGCGTGTGCGCCGCGATCCAGGCGAGCGGGGTGAACGCGTCCGAGCCCCAGGACTCGGCCGTCCACACCGACGCGTAGCCGAGCCGCTCCGCCTCCTGTACGAGCGGCACATGGTCCGCGGGGCCGCGGCCCCAGTAGCCGAGCGCGAGTCCGAGCCGCACGCCAGCCTCCTGACGCTCCGTCAGTCAAGGGCTTGCGACTGTACGGCAACGGCCCCCCGCCCGGAAGGGCGAGGGGCCGCTCGGAGCCTGGGCGCGGATCAGCCGCGCTGGATGCCCGAGGTGTCCTGCAGCACACCGCGGCGGCCGTCCTGCGTCTGGGCGACCAGGGCGGGACCCCGCTGCTCGACGGCCAGGTACCAGGTGCCCGGCGCCAGCTCCGCGATCGGTGTCTGCGAGCCGTCCTCCGCGAACAGCGGACGCGGCACCGGCACGGCGAACCAGAACGGCGAGAAGTCCCCGGCCGGCTGCTGCGCCTGCTGCGGCTGGCCACCGAACGACGGCCCCGGCTGGCCCTGCTGCCCGGGCTGCCCGGGCTGTCCCGGCTGGGCGCCGTACGGCTGCTGCTGCGCGCCCGGGTAGCCGTAGCCGCCCTGCGGCTGGCCTCCGTAGGGCGGCTGCGGCGCGGCGGGCCGGCCCGCCGGGACCAGCGCGCTTTTGAGGGCGGGCACCAGGGGCGTGGCGATGGCTGCGGCGGCCATGACCAGGGTGGCGATGAGCGCGAGGATCAGGCCGATGCCGGCGTCGGGGCCGTCGGAGCCCCCGCCGACGTTGTCGACGCCGCTGCCCGGGTCGAAGATGTTGCCGAGTGCGCTCCAGGCGGCGAAGACGGTGAAGGCGGCGCCGAACTGACCGAGGTCGAGTCCCGCGACCTTGCGGGGCTGCGGCAGCCCCCGGGACACGACGACGAGCGCGGCACCGATGATGCCCGCGAGCACGACACTGAACAGGACCGGCCCGCTGCCCCAGAGGTTGGGCATGTCGATGCCGTCCGGAATGCCGTCGGTCGAGTACAGGCCGAGGAACGACGCGATCAACAGCAACACCGCTGCTCCGATCACCACGCCGTCGCCTCTAGTGAGGGAGCGGATATTCACTTCAGGTCCTTCGTAGGTCGTCTCGTCGTCGGTGGAGGCGTCGCTGTCACCGTGTCGCCGTCAGGCCCGGTGCGAAGCGCGGGGGTGGCCCCTCATCGTACGGGCGAGACTATCGTCCACGGGATCGGGCTGTCCGCCCGGACCGGTGCGCCGACCGCTACCCGCGCAGGAAACTCACGATTCCCTCAGAGATCCCTTGCGCCGCCTTCTGCCGCCACGCTCCGCTGGTCAGCAGCGCGACGTCCTTGCTGTCGCGCATGTTGCCGCATTCGACGAACACCTTGGGAACCGTTGACAGATTGAGACCGCCCAGGTCCGTGCGGGTGACGAGACCGGTGCCGCCGCCCACGTAGTTGGCCGGTGCGCTGCCCGTGACGTCGACGAACCGGCCCGCGATCCGCGCCCCCAGGTCGCGGGAGGGCCCGACGATGCTGCGGGTGTCCGCAGCGCCCTTGTTCACCGACCCAGGCAGGATCACATGGAAACCGCGGTTGCCCTCGCTCGAGCCGTCGGCGTGGATCGACACCGCCGCGTCCGCGCCCGCCTCGTTGCCGACCCGGGCCCGCTCGTCGATGCACGGCCCGTACGGGCGGTCGGCGTTCCACGTCAGCTTCACCGTGGCACCCTGCTCCTCCAGCAGTGTGCGCAGCCGGTGGGTCACGTCCAGGGTGAACTCGGCTTCGGGCCAGCCCGCGTTGGTGGCGGTGCCCGTGGTGTCGCACTCCTTCCAGTGCGTGCCCACGTCCACCTTGCGGTTGATCTCGGCGGTGTGCCGGAAGTTGCCCGGGTTGTGTCCCGGGTCGATGACGACGACCTTCCCCTGCAGCGGCCCGGAGGCGGCGGGCGCGGACGCCGACGACGACGCGTCGGCGGACTCCGAGGGGCGCGCGGAGGACTCGCCGGCCCCGGCCGAAGGGGATGCCCCGCCCGGCTCCTTGGCGTCGTCGGCCGAGGGGGCCCCGCCGGGCGAGGGCGCGCCGGAGGTCCGCACGGCGTCGGCGCCGGCCCGCCCTCCGGTGTCACCGCCTCCGTCCCCCGGACCACCGACGGCCGTGTACACCCCCCACCCGAGCAGCGCGCCCGGCACCAGCGCGGCCAGCGCCACGGTCAGCGGCCGGCGCAGCGGGGAGCGACGGGGCGGGGACGAGGACGGTTCGAACTCGGGGCCTGTGTACGACACGGCTGCAACTTTACGGGCAGTCCGGGGTGCCCGCGGGGGACCTTCCGCGCCGGACCACGGTACGAGAGCCCGAGCGGTGCTGTACGAGAGCCCGAGATCCGCCCGCCCGGACGGCCAACTTCTTTGTGGCATCCGCCAGTACGGCGTCCGGGCCGGGGCGCAGCAGACTTTCTGCCACGGCCGCGATCACGAGATGGCGCGCCCCGGCGCGCCCCGGCGCGTCGCGAAAGCCGGAGGGCCGGCGCGGCCGCGTACCGGACGACGTACAGAAGGGGGAAGCGCATGAGCGTGCAGCAGTACGACGCGATCGGTGAGGCGTTCGAGGGGTTCAAGGCCCTGCCGATGATCCGCTACGGGGAGGTGCCGAGCTTCCTGGGCATGGTCGGGGAGGTGAGCGGCAGGTCGGTCCTCGATCTGGCCTGCGGCACCGGTTTCTACAGCAGGGAGTTCAGGCGGCGCGGCGCCACGGATGTCCTCGGTGTCGACATCTCCGGCGAGATGATCGCCGCCGCGCGGGAGATCGAGCGGCGTGACCCGCTCGGCGTGCGCTACGAGGTCGGCGACGTGGCCCGGCTGCGGCCGCTCGAGCGGCGCTTCGACATCGCGCTCGGGGTGCAGTGCCTCAACTACGCCGAGGACATCGCGGCGATGGAGCGGATGTGCCGCAACATCCACCGGAGCCTGGTGCCGGGCGGTGAGTTCTTCGTGCTCGCCCAGAACCCCGGCTACCGGTTCGACTGTCCGTCGCTCGAGGAGTACGGGTTCCGTTGCGAGCCGACCGGCGAGGAGACGGAGACGGGGCCGCGGGTGCGGGTCACGGCTCTCCTGGAACCGCAGCCGATCAGCATCGTCGGGGCGGCGGTGCGCCGTGAGGTCTACGAGGGCTGTCTGCGGGCGGCCGGGTTCGGAGCGGTGGAGTGGGTTCCGCTGCGGGTGTCCGACGCCGGTGTCCGGGAGTTCGGCGCGGAGTTCTGGGCCGACCTCCTGGCGTATCCGCCGCTGGAGATGCTGCGCTGCCGCGCCTGATCCGCCGGCGCCTCGTCCGCCCGGTCGACCCGGTCCGCCCGGTCGACCCGGTCCGGCCGTTCCGCCTGGTCCGCCGTTCCGGTCGCGGGTTCAGCCGCCCGCGCCCGTCCGCCGCAGTACCCGCAGCGAGCCGGTCGCCGAGACCTCGGTGAACGCGCCGGAGTCCAGGGCCCTGAGGTAGACGCGGTACGGGGCCTGGCCGGTGAACTCGTCGGCCGGGTCCGGGAAGACGTCGTGGATGACCAGCAGGCCGCCCTCGGCCAGGTGCGGGGCCCAGCCCGCGTAGTCGGCGCCCGCGTGCTCGTCGGTGTGGCCGCCGTCGACGAAGACCAGACCGAGCGGCGAGCCCCAGATGCGGGCGATCTGCGGGGAGCGGCCGACCAGGGCGACCACGTGCTCCTCCAGACCCGCCCGGTGCAGGGTGCGGCGGAAGGCGGGGAGCGTGTCCATCAGACCGACCTCGGGGTCGACCGTCTCCGGGTCGTGGTAGTCCCAGCCGGGCTGCTGCTCCTCGCTGCCGCGGTGGTGGTCCACGGTGAGCGCGGTGACACCCGAGCGGCGGGCCGCGTCGGCGAGCAGCACCGTGGAGCGCCCGCAGTACGTGCCGACCTCCAGCAGCGGCAGCCCCAGCCCGCCCGCCTCGACAGCCGCCGAGTACAGCGCCAGGCCCTCGTCGGTGGGCATGAAGCCCTTCGCGCTCTCGAACGCGGCCAGGACATCGGCGTCGGGGACGTGGGCGGGGGCCGCGGGCATGGGGGTCCTCTCGGTGGTGCGTGCCTGGGTGACGCCGCCCCATCGTGCCGTACCCGCCGCCGCGCGGTGCGCCGGGGGTACCGGTGAGTAGCCCTGCGCCGGGACGTCGCCGGGGGCTGCCGCGTGGCGGCTCTGAGCCGGTCGGCGCGGGCCCCGAGGGGACGAACTGCCGATGCCGGGGCGGGAGAGGGTTGAGAGCATGGCGGTCATGCTCGATGCCGCCGAAACCGGTCCCGCCCGCACCGCCCTCCGCCGCACGCCTCCGACCTGGCTGGTCGTGGTGCTCGCCTGTGCCGGGCAGTTCCTCGTCATACTCGACGTCTCCGTCGTGAACGTCGCCCTGCCGTCGATGCGGGCCGGCCTCGACCTGGGCCCGCACGGGCTGCAGTGGGTGGTGAACGCCTACGCGATCGCCTTCGCCGGGTTCATGCTGCTCGGCGGGCGGGCCGGTGACCTGTACGGGCGCAAGCGGATGTTCCTGGTCGGGCTGGGCCTGTTCACTCTGGCCTCGCTGGGCGGCGGGCTGGCGCAGGAGGGCTGGCAGCTGCTGGTGGCACGGGCCGTGCAGGGGCTCGGTGCGGCGGTGCTCTCCCCCTCGACGCTGACGCTGCTGACCGCCGCGGTGCCGGAGGGGCCGGCCCGGGCGCGGGCGATCGGCACCTGGACGGCCGTGGGCGCGGGCGGGGGAGCCGCCGGTGGGCTGGTGGGGGGCCTGCTCGTGGACGCCTTGTCGTGGCGCTGGGTGCTGCTGATCAATGTGCCGGTGGGCGTGGTGGTGCTGGCCGCGGCCCTGCTGTGGCTGGCGGAGAGCCGGACCGGGGAGCGGCGCCGGCTCGATCTGCCGGGCGCGGTGCTGGTGACCGCGGGGCTGGCCACGCTGGCGTACGGCATCTCACAGACCGAGGTGGCCGGCTGGACGGCGCCGGGCACGGTGGTGCCGCTGCTGGCGGGGCCGGTGCTGATCGGGCTGTTCTTCGCCGTGGAGGTGCGGACGGCCGCGCCGCTGATGCCGCCCCGGCTGCTCCGGATGCGGTCGGTGGCGTCGGCGAACGCGGCGATGTTCGTGTGCGGGTCGTCGATGTTCTGCATGTGGTTCTTCATGACGCTGTACGTGCAGAACGTGCTGGGCTACTCGCCGCTGGAGGCGGGCCTCGCGCTGATGCCGAGCTCCCTGGCGGTGCTGCTGGGGTCCAAGCTGGCACCGCGGCTGATGCGGGTGCTGGGGGAGCGGGCCGTGGCGGTGCTGGGGACCGTGGTGGCGGTGGCCGGGTTCGGGTGGCAGTCGACCATGCGGATGGACGCGGCGTACCTGACCGCGATCATGATCCCGGGGGTGCTGATGATGCTGGGCGCCGGGCTGGCGATGACGCCGCTGGCGGCGGTGGCCACGGCCGGGGCGGGGGCGGGGGACGCCGGGCTGGTCTCCGGGCTGGTCAACACCTCCCGGACGATGGGCGGGTCGCTGGGCCTCGCGGTGATGTCGACGATCGCGGCGGCACGCTCCGGCGGGAGCGGGGCCCCGGAGGCGCTGACGGAGGGGTACGCCGCGGTGTTCCGTACGGCGGCGGTGGTGCTGGCGGTCGGGGCCGTGCTGATGTGGGTGTGGCTCCCGGCGGGCCGCCGCAGCACCGCGATGGCCGCCGCCGGCCAGGTGAATCTGCGGGGGTGAGTTCCACACCCCCGCGGTGCGGAGCGCCGGCCGCCCGGTCACGGGGTGAGTGCGCAGGCGCCGTCGACCAGGAGGCGGATTCCGTGGGTGTAGTAGCCGTCCGGGTCGGCGCAGCTGGTCAGCGGGGTCGCCGAGGCGATGACGTGGGGGTGGCGCGCGGGGTCGAGTGCGAGGAGCCGGGCCCGGCGCGTGCGTATCTGCTGGTCGCGGGCGGCCGGGTCGTTCGGGGCGCAGCCGCGCCCGGGCTCGCTGGAGACCAGGGCGATGACCCCGTTGAGCAGATAGTGGCTGGTGACGGCGGCCAGGTCGGAGGGGTGGCCGAGTTCGGTGAGCCGTTTCAGCAGATGCTCGGCGAGGTCGAGGCCGGACTCGCACTCCAGGACCCGGTGGGCGGCGATCGGGGCGATCGACGGGTGCGCGCGCAGCGCCGTGGCGAGGGCGGTCAGCGCGGCCGTCAGCCCGTCACGGCCGTCGCCTTCCGTGGCGTCGGGCAGCCGGACGCTGTCGAGCAGGGCCTCGCCGACCGCGTCGAGCAGGGCTTCCTTGCCGTCGAAGTGTGCGTAGATCGCCATGGCCGTCACGCCGTGCCGCTGGGCCAGACGGCGGATGGTGACCGCGTCGAGCCCCTCGGAGCCGGCCAGCTCCGTCGCGCCGGCCACCAACGCCGCCCGGGACAGGCGAGCCCTGGGTCTGCGGGGCCGTGCCGTGGATGTCATGGCTGCCGTACGTCCTTTCCTGCTGCCGCGTGGTGTGCCGCACCGTAGGCGTCCACGCTACGTGATCGACCGCGGGGACACGGCGGCCCGGACCACCGGGGACGGGGCAGGTCGCCCCTGGCGGAAGCCGGACCGGCCGTGACGGTGTGCGGCAGGGCGGGCACGTGCGCGGTGGGCGGGCACGGCCGGGGTCAGGGCAGCTCGACGACGACCTTGCCCTTGGCCCGCCCCCGCTCGAGGTGGGCGAAGGCGTCCGCGATCTCCTCGAAGGGGAAGACCCGGTCGGTCACGGTCCGCAGCCGTCCCCTGTCCACGAGGTCCGCCAGGGCCCGCAGGTCGGCGCCGCTGGGGTGCATGAACAGATAGCGGTAGGCGACCCCGTGCGCCTTGGCCTGCCGGCGGACCTTGGCGCTCATCAGCCCGAACAGGGCGGCGGCGAGCGGACCCGCGTCGAGGTCGCGGGCGGAGGCGCGCTCGGGCACCCCGGCGACGGACACCACCTTGGCGCCCGGCTTGACGATGGAGAAGCTGTCCGCCAGGTCCTGGCCCCCGACCAGGTCGAGCGCGGCGTCGTAGTCCTCCAGGACGTCCTTGAACCGTGTCGTCCGGTAGTCGACGACCGTCTCCGCGCCGAGCGAGCGCACCAGTTCCTCGCCGGCCGGCGAGGCGGTCGTGGCGACGTGTGCGCCCATGGACACGGCGAGCTGGATGGCGATGGTGCCCAGGCCTCCGGCGCCGCCGGAGACGAAGAGCCGGTCCCCCTTCTTGATCCCGAGTTCGTCCCGCAGCGCCTGCAGCGCGGTCAGACCGACCAGGGGCAGGCCGGCGGCCTGGGTGAAGTCCAGGTCCCGGGGCATCGGGGCGACGAGGTCGGCGGCGACGGCGGCATGGGACGCGAAGGCGCCCAGCTTCCTGACGTCGACGCGGGTGAACACCCGGTCCCCGGCGGAGAAGCCGGTGACCCCGGGGCCGGTGGCCTCCACGGTGCCCGCCAGCTCGCTGCCCGCCACCCCGGGGAGGTCCAGGCGGACCACCATGCGCATCTTCCCCTTTCTCAGAGCGGCGTCGACGGGGTTGAGTCCCGCCGCACGGACCCGGATCAGGATCTCGCCGGGGCCCGGGGCGGGCTTGGGGACGTCCTTGAGCTGCATGACGTCCGCGTTGCCGTACTTGGTCTGCACATAAGCCTGCATGGCTGTCTCCTCGTGTCGTGGGCGAACCGAACCGCACCGAAGCGCTGAGAACAATGTATATGTACGTCGTACATATACGGGATACAGTTGCACGGGCTGTGGCGATGCTCACTGCTGGGAGCGGCGGCTCGGTCCTCCGGGGGCGGGTCCGGCCGGGCCTCAGAGCCAGCCCTGGCGGCGGGCCTCGCGGAGGGCCTCCGTGCGGTTGCGGGTGCCGGTCTTGCCGATGGCCGCGGAGAGGTGGTTGCGGACCGTGGACTCCGAGAGGTGCAGGGCGCCGGCGATGTCGGCGACCGTCGCGCCGTCGGCGGCGGCGCCGAGGGCGTCGCGCTCGCGCCGGGTGAGCGGGTTGGGTCCGGCGGCGAGCGCGGCGGCGGCGAGCGCGGGGTCGATCACCGTCTCGCCGGAGAGCACGCGGCGGACGGCGTCGGCGAGCTCCTCGACGGGGCCGTCCTTGACGAGGAAACCGGCGGCGCCTGCCTCCATCGCGCGGCGCAGATAACCCGGGCGGCCGAACGTGGTCAGGATCAGTACCCGGCACTCCGGGACCTGGTCGTGCAGGTCGGCGGCGGCGTCCAGGCCGCTTCTGCCGGGGAGTTCGATGTCGAGGAGTGCGACGTCGGGCCGGTGCGTGAGCGCGGCGTCGACGATGGCGTCGCCGGCGGCGACCTGCGCGACGACCTCGAGGTCCTCCTCCATGCCGAGCAGCAGTGCGAGCGCGCCGCGCATCATGCCCTGATCCTCGGCGAGGAGGAGGCGGATCCGGGAGGTCCTGTCGGCGGCCACGGGGCCCAGGGTAGGGCTCGGTTGCCTCCGGTTCACCGGGAACGGCCGCCGCCGCGCCGGGCGCCCCCGTTGCGGTTCCGCCGCGCCGGGCGCGGCGCCCCGTCCCCGCCCACTGCCGCACCGCCGGCTACCTCACCGGCAGCTCCGCCCGGACCACGAACCCGCCCGGCCCCGGTGCCGCCCCCGCCGTCAGCGAGCCGCCCGCCGCCGCAAGGCGTTCCCGCAGTCCGGCCAGGCCGGTACCGGAAGCGGTACCGGTACCGTCCCCGCTCCCGGCGCCGATCCCTCCGTCGTCCGTCACGGTCAGCCGCACCCGCTCCGCGCTCCCGGAGACCACGATCTCGCAGCGGCCGGCGTCGCTGTGCCGCACGACGTTCGTCACCGCCTCCCGGACCACCCACCCCAGCAGCGCCTCCGCCGGCGCGGGCAGCGGCGGGCCGGAGCGGTGCACCACCGGCTCCACGGCCGCCGCGGCCAGCGCGGAGCGGGCGCGGTCCAGCTCGCTGCCGAGGCCGCCCACGCGATAGCCGGTCACCGCCTCCCGGACCTCGGTCAGCGCCTGGCGGCCGACGGACTCGATGTCGGTCATCTGGGCCACCGCGGCCGGCGGATCGCCAGGGGCCAGCCGGCGGGCCGCCTCCGCCTTGACCACGATCACGGAGAGCGTGTGGCCGAGCAGGTCGTGCAGGTCCCGGGAGAACCGCAGCCGCTCCTCCTCCACCGCCCGCCGGGCCAGTTCCTCACGGGCGGCGCGCAGTTCCCGTACCGCGTCGGCCAGGCCCAGCAGCGCGGCCGTCACCAGCGTCGACAGGAGCGTGCCGTAGACGACCCCCACGCTGTCCCAGCCCGCCTCCGCACCGGAGACGACTCCCGCCAGCGTCACCGGGATCCAGCCCCACCGGACCAGCTGCCGGCCGCGCAGGGCCGCGCCCGCGGCGAGGCCCAGGAGGGGGAAGAAGTACAGCCAGGTGCCGCCGTGGCCGAGGCCCAGCGCGCAGGTCACCGCGGCCATGGCGAGCAGGGCCAGGCGGGTCGACGGGGCCCGCCGGGTGCGGTCGTCGAAGGAGCGGAAGGCGACGAAGACGTACAGCGAGTTGAAGGTGAGGACCGCCGACCCGCTCAGCCAGGGGTTCGAGGTCTCCCCCTGGACGACGTTGGCCAGCGCGCCCAGCCCCAGCAGCAGCCAGGGGAGGAGGGCGAAGCCGGTGGGGAACGCGTGCGGACGCCCGGGTGCACGCCCAGGTGCCCGGCCGGGGAGAAGGCCGGAGAAGAGGCGCGGCCGGGGCATCGTCGGACTCCCTCCTGCCGGTCAGCCGGCGCGGCGGTAGGACAGTACGGCGTAGCCGCCGAAGGCCGACAGCCAGGCCGTGAGGACGAGGATGCCACCGAGGGGCGGGGCGCCGCCGGTGGCGAGGGCGGTGCCGAGCTCCGCGAAGCGGTTGGCCGGGGTGTACGCCGCCACCGTGCGCAGCCAGTCGGGGAACAGGGCGAGCGGGAACCAGAGGCCGCCGATGACCGCCAGGGACAGATTGGACAGCATGTTGACGACACCGGTGGTCTGCCCGGTGAGACGGTAGCCGTTGCCGAGGCCGAGCAGGGTGAAGGGGACCGAGCCCAGCCAGAGCAGCAGCGCCAGTGCCGCCCACTGCCAGGCGGCCAGCCGCACGCCGTTGACCAGGCCGCCGGCGCAGAGCACGGCGGTGATGGCGGGCAGGACGGTCACCGTACCGGTCAGGGCGCGGCCGATCACCACCTGGTGCGCGGGCATCGGGGTCACCCGCAGCAGCCGCAGCCAGCCGATCGACCGGTCCTCGGCGACCCCGCCGCCGGTGTTGAGCGCGGAGCCGACCGCCCCGTAGGCCGCCATGCCGACCATCGCGCCGGTCCGCCAGACGCCCGTGGCGCCCTCGCCGAGGTTGGTGAACAGCAGGTACATCAGGACGGGCACCGCGACACCGCCCAGCACGAAGCCGGGGTCGCGCAGGGTGCGCCGGGTCTCCAGGACGACGTAGTCCCTCATCGCCGCTCCTTCCGGGGGGCCGGGGTCGCCGCGGGTGGGGTGAGGGCCAGGAACGCCTCGTCCAGCGGCGCCGGGGCCACTTCAAGGCCGCGGATCGCGCCCAGCCCGGCCAGGGCCGTCACCGTCGCGTCGGAGTCGTCCGTGCGCAGCAGGGCGCGGTTGCCGTCGAGTTCCACCGCGCGGACGCCGGGGAGCAGCGACAACTGCCCGGCGGTGCGGCCGTGCACGTCGATGCGGACGTGGCTGCCGCCCGCGGCCCGGCGCAACTCCTGTGGCGTGCCGTCGGCGACGAGCCGGCCCCGGTCGACGACGAGGACGCGATCGGCGTGCGCCTCCGCCTCCGCCAGGTGGTGGGTGGAGAAGAGGACCGTGCTGCCGCGGTGGGCGTAGGCGCGCATCGACTGCCAGAAGGAGTGCCGGGCCGCCACGTCCAGGGCCGCGGTGGGCTCGTCCAGCACCAGCAGATCCGGGTTCCCGGCGAGCGCGACCGCGAAGCGCACCCGCTGTGTCTGGCCTCCGGAGAGCCGGTCCACACGGCGGTCGGCGAGCGCGGAGATCCCGGCCAGTCCCAGCGCACGGGTCACCGGCATCGGCGCCGGATACCGGCCGGCCACGAAGGTGACCAGCTCGCCCACCGTGACCCGGGGGACCGCCCGGCCCTCCTGGAGCATGGCGCCCACCCGGCCGTCGCGCACGGCCCGTTCCGGCGACGCGCCGAACAGCTCCACCGCGCCCGCGTCCGGTGGGCACAGGCCGAGCAGCAGTGCGATCGCCGTGGACTTGCCCGCGCCGTTGCGGCCCAGGAGGGCGACCGTCTCGCCGCGGGCGAGGTCCAGCTCCAGGCCGTCCACGGCACGGACCTCGCCGTAGGACTTGCAGGCGCCCCGGAAGGAGACCGCGGGAGCGGTGCGGTGCGCCGTCCGAGCCGTCGGTGGCCCTGCGGTCGCCGCCCCTGTCATGAGTGCTCTTGCCATGAGTGCCCTTGCCATGAGTGCTCTTGCCATGAGTGTTCCTGCCCTGGGTGTTCCTGCCCTGGGTGTTCCTGCCACGGGTACGACGCTAGGCCGGGACCCGGGCCCGGCGGCAGATGCGCTTGTACGGAACCGGCCGGGACAAATGTCCTGGGACCGGGGCAGGGGACCCGGCCCCGAACCCGCGGAGCCGCCGAACTGACGTACTGTCAGAAGGGTTCCCATCTGTGCAGTGCTGGGTTATACAGAGGGCGCCGGACTGGAACGCGTTCTAGGACGGTCCCCAGGGTGGCCCCGGTGCGGCCGACGGTGCGGACGGTCGTATCGGGGTTCCGGTCGGACACCAACAGGAGACCCATGCCCATCGACGCAGCCGCGGCGCTCGCCGCGGAACCCCGCTCCCGCGAGATCTCCTGGGATCCCAGGGACGTCCAGCTCTACCACCTCGGCATCGGCGCCGGCGTCCCCGCCACCGACCCCCACGAGCTGCGCTACACCCTGGAGTCCCGGCTGCACGTGCTGCCGAGCTTCGCCACCGTCGCCGGCGGCGGCTCGCCCGGGGTGATCAGCGGGCTGTCCATGCCCGGCGTGGAGGTGGACCTGGCCCGCGTCCTGCACGGCGGACAGCGGCTGCGGACACACCGGCCCGTCCCGGTACGGGGCACCGCCACCGCCACCTCGCGCATCGCCGCCGTCCACGACAAGGGGACCGCCGCCGTCCTCGTCCTGCGCACCGACGTCGCGGACGCCGACGGACCGCTGTGGTCCAACGACGCTCAGATCTTCCTGCGCGGAGAAGGCGGATGGGGCGGCGAGCGCGGGCCGTCCGGGCGGCTCCCGGCCCCGGCCGGGGAGCCGGACAAGGTCGTCGAGCGGCGGCTCCGCGAGGACCAGGCCCTGCTGTACCGGCTGTCCGGCGACCTCAACCCGCTGCACGCCGACCCGGACTTCGCCGTGCGTGCCGGCTTCGACCGGCCCGTCCTGCACGGCCTGTGCACCTACGGCGTCGCCCTCAAAGCCGTCGTCGACACACTGCTCGACGGCGACGTGACCCGGGTGTACGACTACCGCACGCGCTTCGCCGGGGTCGTGTATCCGGGCGAGACGCTGCGGATCCGCCTGTGGCGGCAGAGCGACGACGCCGTACGGGTCGCCGTGAGCGCCGTCGAGCGCGGGGACGCGCCCGTCCTCGCCGACACCGTCGTCGAGCACGTCTGACGCTCCGGCGCCTCCGCAGTGTCCAGCACCGCCAGCACCGCCAGCACCTCCCACACCCGTCGGACCCCCGGAGGGAGCCGCGCCATGCGAGCAGCCGTACTGCACGAGACCGGTCAAGACAAGCTGGAGGTGCTCGACGACGTCGAGGCGGTGGGCTTCGGCCCCGGCAAGGTGCGGATCCGGGTGCGGGCCACCGGGCTGTGCCACTCGGACCTGTCCGCGATGAGCGGCGTGCTGCCGCAGCCCGCGCCGTTCGTGCCCGGGCACGAGGGGGCGGGCGAGGTCGTCGAGGTGGGGGAGGGCGTTACCCATGTCGCGGCCGGGGACCGGGTCGTGGTGTGCTGGCTGCCCGCCTGCGGCGCCTGTGCGGCCTGCCGGCGCGGACAGACCGAGCTGTGCCTGGCCGGGTTCCTGAACGCCGGCACGCCGAACTTCCGGCGGTCCGGCGGGGACCTGTTCGGCTTCGCGGGCACCGGCACCTTCACCGAGGAGGTCGTCGTCGACGCCGGATGCGCGGTGCCCGTCCCCGGCGACGTGCCCTTCGACATAGCCGCGCTGATCGGCTGCGGGGTGACCACCGGGCTCGGCGCCGCGCTCAACACGGCGCGGGTGGAGGCCGGTTCTTCGGTCGCCGTGCTCGGGTGCGGCGGCGTCGGGGTCTCGGTGATCCAGGGGGCGCGGGTGGCGGGCGCCGCCGAGATCGTCGCCGTGGACCCGGTTCCGGCCCGCCGCGAGGCCGCCTCCGGCTTCGGGGCCACCCGGGCCGTCGCCCCGGAGGAACTGGCCGACGCCAGGCAGGAGATCACCGGCGGCGAGGGCTTCGACCACGTCTTCGAGGTCGTCGGGCGGTCCGCCACGGCCCGTACCGCGTACGAGAACACCCGGCGCGGCGGCACCCTGGTGGTCGTCGGCGCGGGCGCCGCGGACGACTTCCTCCAGCTCAACATGTTCGAGCTGTTCTTCGACGAGAAGCGGATCCTGCCCTCCCTCTACGGCGGCGGCGACGTCCGGCGCTCCTACGAGCGGACCATCGCCCTGTGGCGGGCCGGCCGCATCGACCTGGACGGCATGATCACCCACCGGGTGCCGCTGGCCGGCGTCAACGAGGCCCTCGAGCAGATGCGCACCGGGGCCGCACTGCGCACCTGCATCGAGATCTGACCCGTGTCGGGTTCTGACCCGTGTCGGGGTCTGACCTGCACCGAGATCGGACCTGCATCGAGATCGGACCTGCATCGAGATCGGACCTGCATCGAGATCGGCCCCGCAACAAGATCGGACCCGCGAGAAGGTCCGACCCGTCACGCACCTGACCCGTCACGAGATCGGATCCGTCACGAGAGCAGACCCGTCCCGTCACGAGAGCAGACCCGACCTGTCACGAGAACCGACCCGTATCGACAACCACCCGTATCGAGCTGAACCGGAGGCGCGCATGGCACGGCCGCTGGAGGGCAGGTCCGCGATCGTCACCGGGGCCGGGCGGGGGCTCGGCCGCGCCGAGGCCCTGGAGCTGGCCCGGCTGGGTGCCGCCGTCGTCGTCAACGACCACGGGCAGCCGGGCCGGGACGGCACGGGCGAGGCCTCCTCCGGACCGGCCGAGAAGGTCGCCGCCGAGATCCGGGCCGCGGGCGGCACGGCGCTCGCCCACGCCGGGGACATCGCCGACTTCGCCGTGGCCCGGGACCTGGTCGAGCTGGCGGTCGGTGAGTTCGGCACGCTGGACGTCCTCGTCAACAACGCGGGCATCCTGCGGGACCGCATGGTCTTCGCCATGGCCGAGGAGGAGTGGGACGCGGTGATCCGGGTCCATCTCAAGGGCCACTTCAACACGGTCCGGTTCGCCGCCGCGCACTGGCGGGAGCGGGCCAAGCGGACCGGTGCGCCGGTGTACGGGCGGATCGTGAACACCTCCTCGGAGGCGTTCCTCGCCGGGTCGGCCGGGCAGCCCAACTACGCCGCCGCGAAGGGCGGCATCGTCGGCCTGACCACCTCCACCGCGCACGCCCTGGCCAAGTACGGTGTGACGGCCAACGCGATCTGCCCCCGGGCGCGGACCCGGATGACCGAGGACGTCTTCGCCGCCCCGGGCCCCGGAGACGACGGGCTCGACCCGCTCTCCGTCGGGCATGTCGCCCCGCTCGTCGGCTATCTGGCCTCGCCCCCGGCCAGGCGGATCAACGGGCAGCTGCTCGTCGTGCACGGCGGCATGGTGGCCGTGGTGGCACGACCCCGGGTGGCCGCCCGGTTCGACAGCACGGGCGAGACGTTCACGTACGAGGAGCTGGACGCGCGGCTCACCCCGTACTACGCGGACCGGCCGCCGGCGGAGACGTTCGCGGCGGTGGAGGTGCTGGGGCTGGGTCGGCGCGCGGCGGGCGACGGCGGTGGCGATGGTGGCGGTGGTGGCGGTGGTGGCGGTGGTGACGTCGGCGGGAACAGCGGGAGGGAAGGCGAAGACCCCGCCCGTCGGAAGTGACGGACGGGGCCGCGTGCCCTGCTCGGTGACGTGCCGTCAGGCGGCCGTCTCGGTCTCCTCGACCGGCTTGCGGTGGCGGCCCCGCGGGGCCGCCTCGCCGTCCTGCGTGGAGACCGGACCGCGGTGCCGGCCGTGGCCGGCGGCGATCTCCTGAACGTCGGCACCTTCGCCCTGCATCGGCTGGTTCGTGCTGGCGTCGCTCATCGGAAGGAATTCACCCCGTCAACATGATCTTTCCTACAGCCGGGCGAGTGTAACCGGCCCACTCCGGTCCGAATCCAGGCGGCCACGCCAACCGCCACTACTTCGTTACACGCCGTGCGAGCGGCGCCTGTTGCAGCGGCACCGGGCGGGCCGCGGCGGACGCCTGGGGGTCCGGCTCCGCTTCCGCACGGCCCCCCTGGTCCGCCGCGGTCCGCCGCGCTTCCGGCCCGGTCGCGGCGGCCTCGGCATCCCCGGCAGCCGTGCTCGCCGCGGTCTCCGGGCCGGTGTCGTCCGCGTCCGGGAGTGTCAGCCGGGCCAGTCCGCAGGGCAGTTCCACCGTGGCGTACGGCAGCCGCAGCACCCCGTCCGCCGTCCAGGTGCCGCCGCCGGCCAGCCAGCCATCCGGCGCCGGCAGATGGTGCACCTGCCGCTCGGCCGGCCGCCACACCCCGACCCAGCTGCCGAACGGCCCGTCCAGCCGCAGTGCCACCGCGCACCGCTCCGGCGTCAGCACCTGCCCCGGCTGGATCGCGAACGGTGTCACCGTGCACTCCGGCAGCCGCAGGCACTCCGGGAAGCGCACCGGCAGCGTGCTGCCCAGCACGCCCCAGCCGAGCCGCGGCTCCGCCCCGGGCGCCGGCGCGTCCGAGCGGAGCAGCAGCAGCCCGCTCTCCGGGTCGGCGAGCAGCACCCGGTCGTCGCTGTCAGCGGCGATCTGCAGCAGCGGCGACACCTCGCCGCCCCGCTCCAGATCGACCACGACGGCCTTGGTGCGCCCGCCGGTCTCCCGGTCCAGCGCCAGCATCCGCGCCGTGCGGTCCAGCCACACCCCGCCCGAGCAGCGCCCCGGCACCTCGGCGAGCAGTTCGGGCCCGAAGGCGCCGCCGGCCACCAGCCACACGGCGGTCGAACGCCGTCCGACGGCCAGGGCGTACGCCCGCTCGCCGCCCGGTGCCGGCGGCAGCAGCCGCAGCCGGGTGGTGTCCGGCGGGCACTCCACCGAGCCCAGCGGCAGCTCGCCGGTGTCCGGCCCGGTCGGGTACAGCAGGGTGAAGAGATGCCGGCCGGCCGCCCGGCGGTGGATGAGGACCCGCCCGTCGCCCATCGGCATCAGCCCGGTGCCGGGCTCCTCCGGCTGGTTGCCGGGCAGCGGCACCGCGTAGGGCTCGGGACCGTCCAGCGTCCAGCGCTCCGGGTACCAGGAGTCGCCGCTGCGGGCCAGCCGGGCGGCGTAGGCGCCGTCGGCGGTGATGGTGCAGGCCGCCTGCGGGCCCCCGTCGTTCCCGGGGTCCGCCGAAGGCTCGATGGCACAGGCTGTCATCGTTCGGTCACCTCCGGCGACGAAGCTAGTTTTCGCACGCGCGGGCGGGGCACGGGCGGCTGTCGGCTTCACACATACGGGTGGCAGCGGAACGATTCAGCTGAGGAAGCGGAGGCGGGTGTGCAGTTCGGGCCGGGAAAGGCGAGAAGGAGCCGTTCCGGGCCGGGAAGAGGCGGGAAGAGGCGGGAAGAGACGGAGGAGGCGGTGGCGGTACAACGGCGCAGACCAGCCAGGTAGCCTTGCCTGCGTGCCCCGTCTGTCAGAAGTCATCGCCGCGCTGGAGAACCTGTGGCCCGCCGAGCGGGCCGAGTCCTGGGACGCGGTCGGCACCGTCGTGGGCGATCCCGACCAGGAGGTCACCCGGATCCTGTTCGCCGTCGACCCGGTGCAGGAGATCGCCGATGAGGCGGTGAGGCTCGGCGCCGATCTGCTCGTCACCCACCACCCGCTCTACCTCCGCGGGACCACCACGGTCGCGGCCTCCACCTTCAAGGGCCGGGTGGTGCACACCCTGATCAAGAACGACGTCGCGCTGCACGTCGCCCACACCAACGCCGACACCGCCGACCCCGGCGTCTCCGACGCCCTCGCCGGCGCGCTCGACCTGCGCGTCACCGGCCCGCTGGTCCCCGATCCGAGCGACCCCGAGGGCCGCCGCGGCCTCGGCCGGATCTGCGTCCTGGACCACCCGCTGAGCGTCCGCGAGCTCGCCGACCGTGCCGCCGAGCGGCTGCCCGCCACCGCGCAGGGCATCCGCGTCGCCGGCGACCCGGATGCCGTCGTCCGCACGGTCGCCGTCAGCGGCGGCTCCGGCGACAGCCTCTTCGACCAGGTGCGAGCGGCCGGCGTGGACGCCTTCCTCACCGCGGACCTGCGCCACCACCCGGCCTCCGAGGCCCGCGAGAACACCCCCCTCGCGCTGCTCGACGCGGCGCACTGGGCAACCGAATGGCCCTGGTGCGAGCTGGCCGCGAGCCAGCTCGACGAGATCTCCGACCGGCACGGATGGGACCTGCGCGTCCATGTCTCGAAGACGGTCACCGACCCCTGGACCGCCCACGCGGCGTCCTCCCACCCGTCGCCGGCCACCGCCCTCCCGACGAGCGCCCAGCGCGCCCCCTCCGAATCGACCGCAGGAGCCCCCAACTGAACGCCGCGCCCGCCGACCAGATCCGACTCCTCGACGTCCAGGCCCTCGACGTCCGCCTGCAGCAGCTCGCGCACAAGCGGAGGTCCCTGCCCGAGCACGCCGAGCTGGAGTCGCTGACCAAGGACCACGCGCAGCTGCGCGACCTGCTCGTGGCCGCGCAGACCGAGGAGAGCGACTGCGCCCGCGAGCAGACCAAGGCCGAGCAGGACGTGGACCAGGTGCGCCGGCGCGCCGCCCGCGACCAGCAGCGCCTGGACTCCGGCGCCGTCACCTCCCCGAAGGACCTGGAGAACCTGCAGCACGAGATCACCTCCCTCGCCAAGCGCCAGGGCGACCTGGAGGACATCGTCCTGGAGGTGATGGAGCGCCGCGAGTCCGCCCAGGAGCGGGTCGCCGAGCTGACCGACCGGGTCGCCTCCGTGCAGGCGAAGATCGACGACGCCACCGCGCGCCGGGACGCCGCCTTCGAGGAGATCGACGGCGAGGCCGCCTCGGTGACCAAGGAGCGCGAGGTCGTGGCCGGTTCGGTCCCCGCGGACCTGCTGAAGCTCTACGACAAGCTGCGGGAGCAGCAGGGCGGCATCGGCGCGGCCAAGCTGTACCAGCGGTCCTGCCAGGGCTGCCGCCAGGAGCTGGCGATCACCGAGCTGAACGAGATCCGCTCGGCGGCGCCGGACGCGGTGGTGCGGTGCGAGAACTGCCGCCGCATCCTGGTGCGCACGGCCGACTCGGGCCTGTAGGAGGCCGGTTCGGTGCGCGCGTCGGGACCGGTGCCGGGACAGGAGCCGGCCGGGGAGCCGGGACAGAGCTTCGTCGTCGAGGCCGACGGCGGGTCGCGGGGCAACCCGGGCCCGGCGGGCTACGGCGCGGTGGTGCGGGAGAAGGCCACGGGCCAGACCCTCGCCGAGACCGCCGAGTACATCGGCGTCGCGACGAACAACGTCGCCGAGTACCGGGGCCTGCTGGCCGGTCTCCGTGCCGCGCACCGGCTGGACCCGGCGGCGACCGTGCAGGTCCGGATGGACTCCAAGCTGGTCGTCGAGCAGATGTCCGGCCGCTGGAAGATCAAGCACCCCGACCTCAAGCCGCTGGCGGCCGAGGCGGCGCGGGTCTTCCCGGCGGGCCGGGTGACGTACGAGTGGATCCCGCGCGAGCGCAACAAGCACGCCGACCGCCTGGCCAACGAGGCGATGGACGCGGGGGCGCGCGGCGAGCAGTGGTCGGCGTCCGTGTCGACGGCGGAGCTGGACACCGCGCCCCCCTCCGGCACGGGGCCGGCAGGGCCGACGGGCACCGGCGGCGACTTCGGGGCGGAGGCCGGCGCGCGCGCCGCCGAGGCCGGCGTCTCTGCCGCCGACACCGGAGCACGAGCGGCCGACGCGGACGTACTTGCGGCTGATGCCCGCGTACGAGCGGCCGACGCGGATGTGCGTGCCTCCGACGCGGATGTGCGTGCCGCGAAGGCCGTTGCCTCGCCCGGCTGGGGCCGGCCGGACATGGGTGCGCCCGCCACCTTCGTACTGCTGCGGCACGGTGAGACCCCGCTGACCCCGCAGAAGCGGTTCTCCGGCAGCGGAGGGGGCGACCCGTCGCTCTCCGCCGTCGGCCGGGAGCAGGCCGAGCGGGTCGCCGCGGCGCTGGCCCGGCGCGGCACGATCCAGACGGTCGTGGCCTCACCGCTGGCCCGCACCCGCGAGACCGCCGGGATCGTCGCCGACCGCCTCGGCCTCGACGTGACCGTCGAGGAGGGGCTGCGCGAGACCGACTTCGGCGCCTGGGAGGGGCTCACCTTCGCCGAGGTCCGCGAGCGCCACCCGGACGACCTGACCGCCTGGCTGTCCTCCCCGGACGCCGCCCCCACCGGCGGCGGCGAGAGCTTCGCCGCGACCGGAGCCCGGGTCGCCGCCGCCCGCGACAGGCTGGTGGCCGCCTACGCGGGCCGCACGGTGCTGCTCGTCTCGCACGTCACGCCGATCAAGACGCTCGTACGCCTCGCCCTGGGCGCCCCGCCCGAGGCGCTGTTCCGCATGGAGCTGTCGGCGGCCTCGCTCTCGGCGATCGCCTACTACGCCGACGGCAACGCCAGCGTGCGGCTCTTCAACGACACGTCCCACCTGCGCTGAGCCCGGCCGCCGCGCGGGCCAGCGCCTCGACGCGCGGCCAGTCCCGGGCGGTCACCGCTTCCTCGGGGAGCATCCAGCTGCCGCCGACGCAGCCCACGTTGGGCAGCGCCAGGTACTCCGGGGCGGAGGCCGGGCCGATGCCGCCGGTCGGGCAGAAGCGGGCCTGCGGCAGCGGACCGGCGAGGGACCTCAGGTAGGCGGTGCCGCCCGCCGCCTCGGCGGGGAAGAACTTCATCTCCCGCACCCCGTGCTCCAGCAGCGCCACCACCTCCGACGTGGTCGACACCCCCGGCAGGAACGGCACCCCGGACGCCCGCATCGCCTCCAGCAGCGACTCCGTCCACCCCGGGCCGACCAGGAAACGCGCCCCCGCGGACACCGCCTCGGACACCTGACCGGGCCGGATCACGGTGCCTGCGCCGACGACCGCGTCCGGCACCTCGGCCGAGATCGCGCGGACCGCCTCGAGCGCCGCCGGGGTGCGCAGCGTCACCTCGATCGCGGGCAGCCCCCCGGCGACCAGCGCCCGCGCCAGCGGCACGGCGTCGGCGGCGTCGGCCGCCACCACGACGGGCACGACGGGCGCGAGATCCAGCACGGAGGCGTGCAGGACGGCATGCGGCAGGACGGGCTGCGGCGAGGTCATGGCCTCATCGTGCCCGCGGCATGCAGTATGCGCAAAGACCGTTGCGCTAGGCGCAATGAGAGGCCGAATGAATCCCAACGAATGCCGACGAATGCCGGCGAATCCTGATGGATCTCAGTGGACCTCCGTCACCAGCACATCCAGTGACCAGGCCTTCCCTGCCTTGGTGGGCGCCTCCGCCTCCACCTCGTACCCGAGGTCGCGCAGCGCCTCCACCAGCTGCGCCGGACCCTTCGGCGCGGTCCCCGACGCCAGCAGGCTCCGTACGATCCGCCCCTTGGTGGCCTTGTTGAAGTGGCTGACCACCTTCCGCGTCGGCGCGTGCAGCACCCGCACGGTCGCCGTCCGGGAGGCCACCTCGCCCTTCGGCCGCCAGGCCGCCGCGTAGGCCGCGGACCTGAGATCCAGTACGAGCCCGTCCCCGGCCGCCTCCGGCAGCACCTCGGCCATCGGCGCCCGCCAGTGCCCGGCCAGCGCGCCGAGACCCGGCAGCTTCACCCCCATCGAGCAGCGGTACGAGGGGATCCGGTCCGTCACCCGGACCGCGCCCCACAACCCTGAGAACACCAGCAGCGACCGCGCCGCCCGCCGCTTGCCGGCCGCGTCGAGGGAGGCCAGGTCCAGGGCGTCGTACAGCACACCGGTGTAGATCTCCCCGGCGGGCCGCGCCCCGGCCGCCCGCAGTCCGGCGTTCTTGGCGACCTCGCCGCGCAGCCCCTCGCTCAGCCCGAGCACCTCGCGCGCCTTCTCCTCGTCGGCGGCGCACAGCTCCACCAGCTCGTCGAGGACGGCCGCGCGGGCCGCGCCGAGCCCCGGCAGCGACAGCGACTCCGGCCTCAGCGGCGCGCCGCGGCCGGACGACGCCTTCCCCTCGGACGGCGGCAGCAGGACAAGCACACGTACTCCTCAGGATCCCCGGGCTCTTCGGTCTGGGCCCCCGACAGGGTACGGCGTGCCGCGACGCAGCACCGCGGGCCGCCCGCTTCCTACCCGCCCGCCGGCTGCGCTGACCGCGCCTCGGCGACTGCTCGTACGAGGGCGCCGGCGTCGTCGGCATGGCACCGCACGACCCGCACCTGGCGCCGCCGGCCGAAGAAGGTCACGTGGGTGACGGGCTCGGTGAGTTCGAGGGTGAGCGAGGTCTGCGAGCCCAGGGCCACGTTCAGCTCGCCGTCGGCGCGCTCATGCGTGGTGCGCAGCTCCCGCCGGACGGAGCCGATCCGGTCCAGCGGGATCCGCAGGTCAGGTGGACCGCCCGGCGGACGCGCAGTACGGCGCCGTCCGCATCCAGCACGTGCGGGCGCACCACACACGCCGCGTGCATCCCGACGACGATGACGATGGTGTACAGATCGAGCACGAGCACCGCGTGGTGCACGGCCGGCCAGTGGCGCAGCAGCACGGCCATCATCACCGTCTCGACCACACACACGAACCCGAACCCGAAGAGCATCGCGCCGTGCCCGCGCTGGTACCCGAAGGCACGCCCGCCGCCGCCCGTGCCGTGGGTCCGCCGGGCCGTCCACAGCGCAATGCTCGCCAGCAGCCGCAGCTCGTGCCGCACCAGGACGTATGCGATCCGCATCACCGCCGCCCCCGTCCCGCGATGCGCATCGCCTGCCGGATCGCCTCCGCCTGGGCCGGGGCGAAGTCGGCGTAGAACGCCCGCAGAAAGCTGTCGTGCGAGTCCGGGACGACCTCGTCCGCGGGCAGCAGTTCCACCGGCAGACAGTCCGCCAGCGCCCGGGCCGCCTCAGCGACGCGCGGATCGCCGGAATCGGCGTCGGCGAGGTCGTCGAGCAGTGCGTAGGCGCGGTGCGCCCGCGCCACCGCCTCCGGCGAGTCCAGCGCCCCGCGCAGCGCGCCCAGCAGCCGCTCCCGGTCCTGCGGCGCCGCCGTGGTCTCCAGCAGCGCGAGCATCTCCCGGTCCCGGGCGGCCATCGGGGACGCGGGGGCGCCGGCGGCGGAGCCGGATGCGTGCTCCAGATCGGCGAACAGCGCGCCCAGCTCCGGTGAGACGGGCCCCTCGTCGGGCAGCTCCCCGGCGTCCAGCAGCGTCCGCAGCCGCGCCCGGCGCTCCCGGATCGCGTCCTCCTGCCGGGCCAGATCCGCGTCCAGCTCCTCCAGCACCTCGGCGAGGTCCTTCCCCGCCTCGTCCGCCAGCACGTCCCGCACCTCGGCGAGGCCCAGCCCCAGCTCCGTCAGCCGTCTGATCCGGGCCAGCACGACGACGTGCCGCAGCGTGTACGACCGGTACCCGTTGGGCAGCCGCTCCGGTTCGGGCAGCAGCCCGAGGTGGTGGTAGTGCCGCACGGTCCGCGTGGTGACGCCGACGGCGTCGGCGAGTTCTCCGATCCGCATGACCTCAGTAGAGACGTTGACGCCGCGGCAGGGTCAAGCCGCGACCGGCCTGGTGACTGACGGGGGCGGGGACCGCGTGCCACGATCGAGGGAACGGTTCCCGATCTCTCGGACAGGTGATCAGCCGATGTCCCAGTCTGGCGAGCGGCCGAAGGAGGGGCGTGACATGACTGCCATGGCCCACGAGCCGCTCTCGCAGGAAGAGGTCCTGCTGGAGGGCTTCCTCGCCCTGAACACCCCGGAGGGTTTCCGGGCCGAGCTGATCGACGGGGAGATCGTTGTGACGCCGCCGCCGGACGGGGATCACGAGAAGTACATCAGCCGGATCGTGCGGCAAGTGATCAAGTGATCAAGCGATCGCGGATCGACATGGACTTCTCCGGGAACAAGGGGCTGCAGCTCATCAGGGGACACGTGTGCCCGAAGAACCACGTCATCCCTGACGTCACGTTCGGATCCCTCGAACTCGACCTCTTCGGGGGCACGGGGTCGTGGATGCCCTGCGAAGGCGTCGCCATGGTTCTGGAGGTGACGTCCACCAAGCCCAGGGCTGATCGCGAGGTCAAGCGCCGCTGCTACGCCGACGCGGGTATCCCTCTCCACCTCCTCGCCGACCGCGATGAGGGCTCGGTCACGCTGTTCAGCGCCCCAGAGGGAGGCGACTACCGCGAGCACTGCACCCGCCCCTCCGGCAAACCGCTCACCCTGCCCGAGCCCTTCGGATTCGACCTGGACACCGCGGACTTCCTCTGATCCCCTGTAGCAGGTCGGGGCGCAGGGGTGGGCGTGGTGGACGTGGTGGACGTACCGGAACAGACCAGCTGGACCAGAGCCCGCCTGGGCCCGGACGGACCGCCGCTCGATCTCCTCACCGCCCGCTTCGACCGCCACGTCTACGCCCCGCACGCGCACGACGACTACACCGTCGGCGTCACGGTGGGCGGTCTGGAGGTCATCGCCTACCGCGGCGGGCACATCCACTCCGGACCCGGCTCGATCGTCGTCCTGGAACCCGGCGAGATGCACACCGGCGGCCCGGCCGCCCCCGAGGGCTACGCCTACCAGGCCCTGTACGCCACCCCGGCGCTGCTCACCGACGGCACCCGCGCCGGCGCACTCCCGCACTTCCGCGATCCCGTCCTCCACGACCCGGAGCTGGCCCGTGCCCTGCGCGCCGCCCACACCGACCTGGCCCGCCGCCCCGACCCCCTGGAGGCCGAGTCCCGGCTGCCCTGGCTGCTGACGGCACTGGCCCGCCGCCACTCCACGGCCCGGGCCGCCGACGACCGGGTCCCCGGAGCCGCCCGCATCGCCGTCGCCGTCCGTGACCGCCTGGCGGACGAACTCCTCGCCCCGCCCTCCCTGGCCGCCCTCGCCACCGACCTGGGCCTGTCCCGCTACCAGCTCCTGCGCGCCTTCCGTACGACCATGGGGATCCCGCCCTACGCCTGGCTGGCCCAGCACCGGGTGACCCGGGCCCGCGCCCTGCTGGAGACCGGCCTGCGCCCCGCCCAGGCCGCCGCGCTCGTCGGCTTCGCCGACCAGGCGCACCTGACCCGCTGGTTCCGCCGGGTCGTGGGAGTGACCCCGGCGGCGTACCGCAACAGCGTTCAAGACGACCGGGGATGAGGCGCCGCAGACTCGCCGCATGACTGCACGCGGCTGGTTCCTTTTCTCCCTGATGGGAGTGGTCTGGGGCATCCCCTATCTGATGATCAAGGTGGCGGTGGACGAGGTGTCCCCGTCCGTGGTCGTGTTCACGCGGTGCGCACTCGGCGCCGCACTCCTGCTGCCGTTCGCGCTGCGCGGCGGCACCCTGCCCCGCATGGTGCGAGGGCACTGGAAGCCCCTCCTCGCCTTCGCCGTCATCGAGATCATCGGCCCGTGGTGGACCCTGACCGACGCCGAACGTCATCTGTCCAGCTCGACGGCCGGGCTGCTGATCGCGGGCGTGCCGATCGTGGGCGTCGCCCTGGCCCGCTTCTTCGGCGACACGGAGACGCTGGGCGCCCGCCGGATCTGCGGCCTCGCCCTGGGCCTGACCGGCGTGGCACTGCTGACCGTCCCGCACCTGACCGGCGGAAACGCCCGCTCGCTCGCCGAGGTCCTGGTGACGGTGCTGGGCTACGCGATCGCCCCGCTGATCGCCGCCCGCCATCTGAGGGACGTACCTTCCCTCCACCTCACCGCGACCTGCCTGACCCTGGCCGCCCTGGTCTACGCCCCCGCCGCGGCCCTGAACCGCCCGGACACCCTCCCCTCCACCGGCGCGCTGGCGGCCCTCGCCGGCCTGGGCGTGCTCTGCACGGCGGTCGCGTTCGTGGCCTTCCTGGAGCTGATCAAGGAGGCCGGTCCGACGCGGGCGACGGTGATCACGTACGTCAATCCGGCGGTCGCGGTCGCGGCCGGCGCGGTCCTGCTGGACGAGCCGCTGACACCGGCCGTGCTGGCCGCGTTCCTGCTCATCCTCACGGGTTCGGTCCTGGCGACGGCCGCCGCGGCACCGAGCCCGCGGCGACGCCCGGTACCATGGTCGGCACGGCAGACGAGCCGGGCGGACGGCCGCGTGGAGTCCCCTTGACGGGGCTTCCCGAGGAACGTCCGGGCTCCACAGGGCAGGGTGGTGGCTAACGGCCACCCGGGGTGACCCGCGGGACAGTGCCACAGAAAACAGACCGCCGGGGACCTCGGTCCTCGGTAAGGGTGAAACGGTGGTGTAAGAGACCACCAGTGCCCAGGGTGACCTGGGCAGCTCGGTAAACCCCACCCGGAGCAAGGTCAAGAAGGAAGCACCCCGGTGCTTCTGCGCGGACGATCGAGGGCGGCCCGCCCGAGTCCGCGGGTAGACCGCTGGAGGCCGGTGGCAACACCGGCCCTAGATGGATGGCCGTCACCGGCGGGCCCGCGAGGACCCGCCGGAACAGAACCCGGCGTACAGCCCGACTCGTCTGCCGCCCTCTGCTTCCGCAGGCCGGAGATCATGATGCCCGAGGATCCCGGCACGGATGTCCGGGTGCCGGTAGCGGAGTCCGGCAGCGGACTCCCGGCGCGGGGGCTGCCGTCGCCACCGTGACCGTCGGTACGACTGTCAGTACCGCCAGGTACCCTCAGACATCGTCAACGCGGCCCGACGGGCTTCCGTTCCACTCCGGTGGAGTCTCGAAGGACACGCCCCCACCCGCACGAGTCTCTTCGTGCTGCCTGGGGGAAGTCCTTGCTGTTCCGCGCGTCCGCGAAAACGGTCGCCGTCATGGCACTCGACGGTTCACTGTTCCTGCACCTCACTGACCAGTTCGTCCATATGCACGGCTATCGGCCCGGCGCCTCGGAGGTGCGTTCCTGGGAACGCAGCATCCCCGTCCTGGCCGCCACGCTCAACGACGCCGGCCTGGGCGACGTGGAGGTCATGCTGGAGTACGCGCTGCCGCTGAACAGCAAGCGCGCCGACGTCGTCCTCGCCGGAGTGCACCCGGTCACGGGTGAGCCGTCCTACGTCGTGGTGGAGCTGAAGCAGTGGAGCCAGGCCTTGCCCCACGAGGACGATCCCACGCTGTGCCATGTCGATGCCTACGCCCATCCGGTCCTCAACCCCGTCGAGCAGGTGCGCCGCTACTGCGAGTACCTCGTCAACTTCAACGGGGCGGTGGCCGAACACGGGGACCGGGTGGCCGGGGCGGCGTATCTGCACAACGCGACCGAGTTCGGCGTGACGGGGCTGCGGGAGATCGAACGCGACGACCACGGGCTGCTCTTCACCGCGGAACGCCGCGGCGCCTTCGTCGACCACCTTCGTTCGAGGCTGAGCGACAAGCACCCGGGGACCCGGGCGGCGGACGAACTCCTCGCGGGTGCCACGGTGCCGTCGAAGCAGCTGATGTCCGTGGCCGCCGAGGAGGTGCGCGAACGCACGCAGTTCGTGCTCCTGGACGAGCAACAGGTCGCGTACCGCATGGTGCTCAACGCGGTCGAGAAGGCGAAGCACGCCGATCGCAAGGAGGTCGTGATCGTCACGGGTGGCCCCGGCACCGGCAAGAGTGTGATCGCTCTCCAACTGCTCGGCGAGCTCTACCGGCGCGGGGTTCCGGCACTGCACGCCACCGGCTCGCAGTCGTTCACGAAGACGATGAGGAAGGTCGCCGGAGCCCGCAAGCGGGAAGTCCAGGACCTGTTCAAGTACTTCAACAGCTTCATGACGGCCGAGAAGAACAGCCTGGGTGCCCTGATCTGCGACGAGGCACACCGCATCCGGGAGACCTCGGCCAACCGGTACACGCGCGCCGAGAACCGTACCGGCAGGGCACAGATCGACGAACTCATCGACGTCGCCTACGTGCCCGTCTTCTTCCTCGACGAGCACCAGGTCGTCCGCCCCGGCGAGATGGGCACCGTGGCCGACATCAAGGCGGCAGCGGCGAAGCGTGGCATTCCCTGCGGCGTCGTCCCGCTGGACAGCCAGTTCCGCTGCGGTGGCAGTGACGCGTACCTGCGCTGGGTGGTACGCCTCCTCGGACTGGAGCCGGGCGGGCCGGTCGTATGGGAACCCGACGACCGCATGCAACTGCTGGTCGCCGACAGCCCGCAGGAGATGGAAGCCTTCCTCGAAGCCCGTCGGGGCCAGGGCTACGGCGCCCGTATGTCCGCGGGCTACTGCTGGCGCTGGTCCCCGGAACCCAAGCCGGGCGACCCGCTCCCGCCCGACGTCGTCATCGGCGACTGGGCGCGCCCCTGGAACCTGCGCGGTGACCGCTCCGTCTCCGGCGCGCCCCCGGCCGCCCTGTGGGCCACCGACCCGGCGGGCTTCGGACAGGTCGGCTGCGTCTACACCGCCCAGGGCTTCGAGTACGACTGGTCCGGCGTGATCATCGGCCCCGACCTGCTCTGGCGCGGCGACCGCTGGATCACGGACCGCACGGCGTCGAAGGACCCGGTCTTCAAGAAGTCCACCCCCGACACGGACGTGGACCGACTGATCCGCAAC
Organism: Streptomyces poriticola; assembly: GCF_036689765.1. Taxonomy (NCBI): domain Bacteria; kingdom Bacillati; phylum Actinomycetota; class Actinomycetes; order Kitasatosporales; family Streptomycetaceae; genus Streptomyces; species Streptomyces poriticola. The sequence continues at coordinate 416,345 of NZ_JBAGKH010000001.1, read as the reverse complement.
ACGTACAAGGTGCTGCTCACACGGGGCATGGTGGGCACGGTCGTGTACTCGACGGACCCGGAGACGCGACGCAGGCTGCGGGAGCTCGCGGGTGGAACCGCGCGGGAAGCCGTGCCGGTCTGACGGGACGGCCGTGTGCGGTCGGACGTCGTCGAGGTCGTGTAGCGCGATTGCGCGCAGCCCCTTCGTCACCCCTTCGCATGTCAGATACAGGGACTAGGATCTGCACCCTGGGCCTGACCATGGGGAACGGCGGCCCTCGCGGGACACACGGAGCGGGGAACAGGCATGCGGGAAGGCCGGTGGGTCACGGTCACCGAGTCCGAGTTCGATCACGAACGCCGCGGCCTGGAGGCGATCCGGGAGAAGCTCCCGGACTCCGACCCCTGGCGTGCCTGGTCGAACTTCACCTTCACCGCGAACACCGGCCACGTGCGCGAGGTGGACCTGCTCGTCGTCACCCCCGGCGGCGTCTGCATGATCGAGCTGAAGGACTGGCACGGCTCGGTCACCTCCGAGAACGGCACCTGGGTGCAGACCACGCCCGGCGGCCGCCGCCGTACGCACGGCAACCCGCTGCACCTGGTCAACCGCAAGGCCAAGGAACTGGCCGGCCTGCTCGCGCTGCCCGGGGGCAGGCGGGTCTGGGTCGCCGAGGCCGTCTGCTTCACGGACGACGGCCTGCGGGTACGCCTGCCCGCCCACGACCAGAACGGCGTCTACACCGTCCAGCAGCTGGTCGAGATGCTGGGGCGGCCTCCGCGCGACGAGCGTCGCCGCATCACCGCGATCGGCTCACGCGAGATCGCGGCGGGCCTGAAGAACATCGGCATCCGCAAGAGCGACGCGCAGTACAAGGTCGGCCCGTACGAGCTGGAGCGCAAGTCCTTTGACTCCGGTCCCACCTGGGCCGACTACCTCGCCCGCCACAGCGACCTGCCCGAGGCCGCCCGCGTCCGCATCTACCTCAGCGAGCGCGGCTCCGACGCCTCCCTGCGCCAGTCCGTCGAGAACGCCGCCCGGCGCGAAGCCGCGGTGCTGGGCCGGTTCAAGCACCCGGGCGTGGTCGAGCTCAAGCAGTACTTCCCCTCCGGGCACGCCGCCGGCCCGGCGCTGATCTTCGACTACCACCCGGACACCCTGAAGCTGGACGAGTACCTGGTCCAGTACGGCGAGAAGCTGGACATCCTCGGCCGGATGGCACTGGTCCGCCAGCTCGCCGAGACCATGCGCTCCGCGCACTCCAGCCGGATCCACCACCGGGCCCTCGCCGCCCGCTCCGTGCACGTAGTCCCCCGGCCGCGCGGCAGGAAGGGGCGGGCCGTGGGGGAGGAGGCCGCCTGGCTCACCCCGCACCTGCAGATCTCCGACTGGCAGATCGCCACCCAGCGCAGCGGCGACTCCTCCCAGGGCCAGGGCATGACCCGCTTCGCGCCGACCGCCCTGTCCGCCATGCACCTGGCCGACGACGCCGACGCCTATCTCGCCCCCGAGCTCACCGCTCTCAACCCCGACCCGGTCCACCTCGACGTGTACGGGCTCGGCGTCCTCACCTACCTGCTGGTCACCGGCCAGGCCCCGGCCGCCGGCCAGGCCGAGCTGCTGGCCCGTCTGGAGGCGGGCGAGGGCCTGCGCCCCAGCTCCCTGGTGGACGGCCTGTCGGAGGACGTGGACGAGCTGGTGCAGGCCGCCACCGCCTACCGGCCGGGCCAGCGGCTGTCCGGAGTGGACGAGTTCCTGGAGCTGCTGGAGGTCGTCGAGGACTCCCTCACCGCCCCGGCTCCGGCCGCCGCCGCTACGGAGCCGGCGGACCGCGAGGACGGCGAAGCCGCCGCCGACAAGGACCCGCTGGAGGCCGTCGCCGGTGATGTGCTCGCCGGCCGGTGGGAGGTCCGCCGCCGCCTCGGCACCGGCTCCACCAGCCGGGCCTTCCTCGTCCGCGACCTCCAGGCCGAAGCCCGCAGGACCCGCCCGCTGGCCGTGCTGAAGGTCGCCCTCTCCGACAGCCGCAGCGAGATCCTGGTCCGCGAGGCCGAGGCCATGGGCCGGCTGCGCCCCCACTCCGGCATCATCCGCCTCGTCGAACCCGAGCCGCTGCACCTCGGCGGACGTACCGTCCTGGCACTGGAGTACGTCGGCGACGAGCGCGACGACACCGGCCAGGGCGCCGACGGCGGGGGACGTCCGCGCCGCCGTGAGGAGACCGTCGCCCGCCAGCTCCGGGAGAACGGCCGCCTCCAGGTCGACCAGCTGGAGGCATACGGCGACTACCTCTTCGGAGCCGTCGACTTCCTGGAGGGCGAAGGCGTCTGGCACCGCGACATCAAGCCCGACAACATCGCCGTCCGCATCCGCCCCAACCGCACCCGCGAACTCGTCCTCATCGACTTCTCCCTGGCCGGCTACCCGGCGAGGAGCACCAACGCGGGCACCGACGGCTACCTCGACCCCTTCGTCGACGTCATCACCCGCGGCTCGTACGACTCGCACGCCGAGCGGTACGCCGTCGCCGTCACTCTGCACCAGATGGCCTCCGGCGAGCTGCCCAAGTGGGGCGACGGCAGCGTCCTGCCCCGCATGACCGACCCGAAGGAGTGGCCGTACCCGACCATCGCGGCCGAGGCCTTCGACCCCGCCGTACGGGACGGTCTCGTCGCCTTCTTCCAGAAGGCCCTGCACCGCGACGCCGGCAAGCGGTTCCCCGAGCTGAAGCCGATGCGCGACGCCTGGCGCAAGGTTTTCCTCGACGCCTCGCAGACCGTCCCGTCCAGCCACCGTTCCCGCCACCCGGCCGCCGCGACAACCGCGGCCACCGGACAGGGGGCGCCCGCCGGAGGGATCGCGGACGCCGAGCCGGAGAGCGCCGAGCAGCAGCGCGACCGCCTCGCCGCCGAGGTCGCCCGTGACACCCCGCTCACCGTCTCCGGCCTCACACCCGCCGCCCAGTCCTTCCTCTACGGCCTCGGCATCACGACGGTCGGCGAACTGCTCGACTACAGCCGCCGCAAGCTCGTCAACGCCCCCGGCCTCGGCGCCAAGACCCGCAACGAGGTCCAGCAGCGGCAGCGCGAGTGGGGCGAGCGGCTGCGTGAGATCCCCGTATCGCCGCTGACCCAGAAGGGCCGTGCGGAGGCCAGGGAGGAGCTGGAGCAGCTCACCGCCGCCGAGTCGGCCCTCGTCGGCGGACTCACGGCGGCCGGGTCGGCGGGCGCGCTCTCGCCCCGCACGCTCCGCTCCGTCAGCCTCGACGCCCTCGCCACCGTCTTCGTGCCCGCCGTCAACAACAACGGTTCCAACCGCAACAAGGCGGAGATGGTGCGGCTGCTGCTGCGCCTGCCCGACGAGCACGGCGTGCTGCCGGACATCGGGGTCTGGCCGAAGCAGAAGGACGTCGCGGAGGGCCTCGGGCTGAGCCACGGCCGCATCCCGCAGATGCTCAAGGAGGAGCGCAAGCGCTGGAAGGCGGAGCCCGCCGTCCAGGCACTGCGCGAGGAGATCCTCGACCTGCTGGCGGGCATGGGCCGGGTCGCCTCGGCAGCGGAGATCGCGGATGCCCTGGCGGTCCGTCGCGGCACCCATCTCGCGGGGCGCGAGCAGCGGCGTGCGATGGCGCTGGCGGCCGTACGGGCCGTGGTCGAGGTCGAGCAACTGCTGCCGCAGGAAGCCGAGTTCCAGCACCAGCCGAACCGCAAGGCGACGGACGAATCCCTGGGCGCCGGCCTGCTCGCCCTCGACGTACGCGAGAACGACGGCCCCGACACCCCGACCGCGCCCGGCCTCCTGGAGTACGCGACCCGCCTCGGCAAGACCGCCGACCGGCTCGCCAGACTGGACACCCTGCCGACGGCGGCGACCGTGCTCGCCGAACTGAGCGCGCTGACGGTGCCGCCGGGCGCGGTGGACTGGGACGAGCGGCGCATGGTGGAGCTGGCGGCCGCGGCGTCCGTGAACGCCGCCGCCACTCCCCGCCTGGAGATCTACCCCCGCGACCTGTCCCTGGTCAGGGCGCTGCGCCTCACCCAGGCCGGACTCGTCCGCTGGATTCCGGGCATGCCGGAGGGCCAGCAGCCGGGCCTGACCGTGGAGGCCGTGCACGAGAGGGTCCGCGCCCGCTTCCCCGAGATGGTCGTTCCCGACGGGCGCGGCGGCACGTACCATGAACTCCCGACGAGCGGCCCGCTCACCAAGGCGCTGCGCGACGCGGGCTTCGAACTGTCCCTCAGCATGCACGAACGCGACGGCGTGCTGCGCTACCTGCCGACGCGGATCGACGACGCGTCCAGCTACCTCACGACGGGCGCGTGGCGGCAGTCGACGCGCACGGGTGCGGTGACGCGGTACGCCGACGACCCCCAGCTCGCGGGCGCGGTACGGGCGGAGGAGCGGCTGCTCGCGTCGGCCCGCCGGGACGGCTACCGGGTGCTGACCGTACGACAGCAGCTGGTCCGGGACGCGGTGCGGGAGCTGGGCGCCGGGCGGCTGGGCGCGGACGCGGTGTCGGTGACGGAGCTGTTCCTTGAGGCCCTTCACGCGCAGGTCACACCGGGCACCAAGCCCACCTGGGAGACCCTGCTCAAGGCGGACGCCGCCGAACCGGGCTCGAAGGGTGCGGTGCGGTTCGCGGAGTACGCGCGGACGGCGTGGGGCGCGGTGGAGCCCCGGATCGCGGAGCTTCTGGGCAACGGCGGCGATGGCGGCGGGGCCGGGCCTGTGCTGCTCACGGAGGCCGCGGTGTTCGCGCGGTACGACGCGATGGGCGTCCTGGACCGCCTGGCGTCGGCGGCCCGGCGGGGCGGCCGGGGCCTGTGGCTCCTGGTCCCTCAGGCCGACCCGTCGCGCGAGCCCCGTCTGGGGCAGGTGGCCGTGCCGTACCAGGCAGGCCTGGGGGAGTGGATTCAGCTTCCGGACACCTGGGTGGGCAACGCCCATCGGGGGTCCGGCGAAGGTGCGGCCAGTACCGGTGGTGTCGAGGGAGACGCGAAGTGATCGACCGCAAGGCTCTGTTGGACGACCTCAAGCAGCAGGTCAAAGCGGTCGAAGCCGACCTGGCGCGCCAGGTGAAGGCGCTGGGGGACGTCGGCGCGCGGCTCCGGTCCGAGTACGACCGCGCGCGCAAGCTCGGGCGTACGGCGGCGACGTGGAACTCATGGCTGGACGAGCGGATCACCCAGGTCGCGGTGGCGTGGGTGCTGGGCACTGTCTTTGTGCGGTTCTGCGAGGACAACCGCCTGATCCCGGAACCGTACCTGACCGGGCCGGACGGCGACCGCCGGGAGCTGGCGGAGTCCCGGTACGACGCGTACGTGGAGTCGGACGAGGACCCGACGTACCGGGGGTGGCTGGAGAAGGCGTTCGAGGAACTGGGCCAGGGCCAGGCGGGCCGGCTGCTCTTCGACCAGCGGCACAACCCGCTGTACCAGGTGCCGCTTTCGCACGACGGCGCGCGGGAGCTGGTCGAGTTCTGGCGGGGGAGGGACGAGGCGGGCTCCCTTGTCCACGACTTCACCGACCCGTTGAACGAGGACGGCACGGAGGGCTGGGACACGCGGTTCCTGGGCGACCTGTACCAGGACCTGAGCGAGGCGGCCCGGAAGACGTATGCGCTGCTCCAGACACCGGAGTTCGTGGAGGAGTTCATCCTCGACCGGACGATGAACCCCGCGGTGCGGGAGTTCGGCTACGAGGACCTGAAGATGATCGACCCCACGTGCGGGTCGGGGCACTTCGTGCTGGGGGCGTTCCGTCGGCTGGTGCGGCTGTGGGCGGAGGGCCAGCCGGGACGTGATGTGCACGAGCGGGTGCGGGCCGCGCTGGACTCGGTCCACGGGGTGGACATCAACCCGTTCGCGGTGGCTATTGCTCGGTTCCGGTTGCTGGTGGCGGCGATGGCGGCGAGTGGGGTGCGGACGCTGGGGGAGGCGGCGAAGTTCGAGTGGCCGGTTCATCTGGCGGTGGGCGACTCGCTGATCAAGGCTCGGCAGTTGGAGCTGACGCTGGGCGGCGATGAGGACGACTTGGATGATCCGCTGACTTCGTTTGCCTACGCCACGGAGGATGTGCACGAGCACTCGGGGATTCTCCAGCAGGGGCGTTATCATGTGGTGGTGGGGAACCCTCCTTACATCACAGTGAAGGACAAAAGGACGAACGCGCTCTACCGCGAACTTTATGATGCCTGTCATCGTGAATACGCGCTTTCCGTGCCCTTTGCGCAAAGGTTTTTCGAACTCGCCAGACGTGGTGACGCTCAGGGGTTCGGCTACGGCTGGGTGGGGCAGATCACGGCCAACTCCTTCATGAAGCGTGAGTTCGGAAAGAAGCTTGTCGAGAGCTATTTCCGGGAGAAGATCGAGCTCACAGAAGTGATCGATACTTCTGGTGCCTATATTCCCGGGCATGGTACACCGACTGTCATCCTCATCGGCAGGTGCAGGGGCGGCAGCGGGCGGGCGGCTGTGTTGCGTACGGTGCGGAGCATCCAGGGAGAGCCATCGATCCCCGATGACCCGAGCCAAGGCATGGTTTGGCAGGCGATTCGTCGGCAGGTGGACGCGGGGGATTCCGAGAGTGAGTGGGTCAGCGTCATCGACCTTCCGCGAGAGAGCATGTCGAAGCACCCGTGGAGCCTGTCGGGCGGCGCGGCGGTTGATGTGATGAACGCGCTACTGGAAGCACCAGGCCGGTTGTGGGACGTCGTCGATGAGATGGGGCTTTCGCTGGTCACCGGCGAGGATGCCGCATTCGAGATCCCACTTGCTCGCGCGTTCGTCAGTAAGAAGGTCCGAGTGGCCAGGGCGGCGGATGGTCCTGACATCCGTGACTGGAACCTGCAGAAAGCGGTGTACCTGGCGAACCCCTACTTGGAGGACTTCAGCCTTGCTTCCGACGTGGATAATTCCAACCTGAACAGGTTCATGTGGCCACTGAGGCGACTGCTTGAGTTGCGGAAAAAGTTCAGCATCACCCTGCTTGAACGGGGCATCCCCTGGATCGAGTGGCGCGAAGTTTACCCTTCTAAGTTGCGTGCTGACAGGGTGATCTCCTTTCCGCTCGTCGCGACTCATAATCACTTCTACTTCAACCGGGGGCGGGTCGCTTTCAAGCACTCCGCGACTGTGATCAGGTTGCGGGAGGGGGCGAGTGAGGAGGAGTACCCGCGGTTGCTTGGGCTGCTCAACAGCTCTACGGCTGGGTTCTGGTTGAAGATGGTGAGCCACAGTAAAGGAACTGAGGGACATCAGTCCGGTATCAAAACAGAGGCATGGGAGCAGTTCTACGAGTTCACTGGCACGAAGCTCCAGAAGTTCCCACTACCTGCCGAATACCCCACCGCCATCGCCACCACCCTCGATGCCCTGGCTCAACAACTCACCGCCACGAGCCCCGCAACCGTGGCTACCGAGTCCACACCCAACGCCAGCGTCATCCGCGAAGCCAAGGCCCGCTGGGAGTCCACCCGCTCCCGCATGATCGCCCTCCAGGAGGAGCTGGACTGGCAGGTCTACTCCCTCTACAGCCTCCACCCCGAAGACCTCCGCGTCTCCGAGGATGCCGACGACCCCAACATCCCCGAACTCGCCCTCGGTGAGCGCGCCTTCGAGATCGTGCTGGCGCGACGCGTTGCCGCAGGCGAGGCAAGCGACGAGTGGTTCAAGCGGCACGGCTCCACGCCCATCACGGAGATCCCCGCCCACTGGCCCGCCCTCTACCGCGAGGTCGTCCAGAAGCGCGTCGACGCCATCGAGTCGAGCCGGGCCATCGGCATGGTCGAGCGGCCCGAGTACAAGCGCCGCTGGGCCACCGAGGGGTGGGACGCCCTCCAGGAGAAGGCCCTACGCTCCTGGCTGCTCGACCGGATGGAGAACCGCGACCACTGGTTCGACGAGAACGGTCAGCCCACCATCCTCACCCTTGCTCGTCTCACCGACGCCCTTTCCCGTGACGAGGACTTCGTGTCCGTCGCCAAGCTCTACGCGCCCCGCAAGGAACTCGCCAAGGTCGTCGCCCAGCTGATCACCGACGAGCATGTGCCGTTCCTCTCCGCCCTGCGCTACAAGCCCTCCGGGCTGAAGAAACGCGCCGACTGGGAAGAGGTGTGGGACCTCCAGCGCAAGGAGGACGCCGCGCCCGATGAGCCTTCCAAGCGGAAGATCCGGGATTCCATCCCCGTGCCGCCGAAGTACACCTCGGCCGACTTCCTCCGCCCCTCCTACTGGAGGGCGCGTGGAAAGCTCGACGTGCCCAAGGAGCGGTTCATCTCGTACGGGCAGACCAACGCCGCCACCCCCGAGCTGTACGGGTGGGCCGGCTGGGACCACCGGGAGCAGGCGCAGGCCCTCGCCACGTACTTCACGAACACCGCGCTGTCCACCGAGGAGATCGCCCCGTTCCTCGCTGGCCTGCTGGAACTCCAGCCGTGGCTAGGCCAGTGGCACAACGAGTTCGACGTGCTCTACAGCGGTTCCCCGGCCGACTTCTTCGCGGGTTACCGCCAGCAGAAGCAGGGCGAGCACGGGCTCACGGACGACGACCTCCGCGGCTGGCGTCCTCCGGCCGCGACCCGAGGTCGTCGCGCAGCTGTGAAGCAGTAGCCAGAAGGAGATCGACGTCGGTCGAGTCAGGGGCCACTTGGTGTGTGGACGAGTGGCCCTGTTGCATTGCGCGCAGTTCCGCCCACACGGTCTTGCCCGGGGCCGCCAGGCGCGGGCTGACACCCCAGTCGTCCGCGAGAGCGGCAACGAGGTGGAGGCCGCGGCCTGACTCGGATGCGGAGTCGGGGGTCGGGGGAGTCGACGGGGGCTGTTTCTCGGCTCGGGTGTCCGTCACCTCGATGTGGAAGATGCCCTCGGCGAGGGTGAGTCGAACGCGGAAGTCCCGCCCGGGGACGTGGCCGTGCCGCACGGCGTTGGCGGTGAGTTCTGCCGTGATGAGGGTGAGCGTCTCATTCACCGGGGTCGTGTAGGGGTGCCCCCAGTCGTTCAGGCGGTGCGAGACGAGTCTGCGGGCGAGGCGCGCGCCGCGTGGCGTGGAGGTGAAGCGCATGGTGAACGCGTGGTCCGGCTCGGGGTGCTGCGACGTATGCCCGTTCGGGGGAGTTGCCGACTTCATGCGGTCAAAGGTCGCGGACTCTGCGTAGCGTTGAACAGGAGCGATGCGCTGACAAGGCGCGGGCTGTACGCCTGCGCGGTGAGCTTGTCCGCGGCGCGGGGCGTGACCGGATATGGAGGCCGCGCGTTGGGTGACGTTCGGTGGCTGTGGTGTGGTCGTACGGGAGGAGCTGCGGCGTGAGCGACGAGGTTCAGCAGCCGGAGTACGAGTTCGGGGCGGGCATTCTGTCCGTGTTCGGCAGGCAGTTGAAGCTGATCCGGGAGCGGGCGGGTGTCGACCGCGCGAAGTTCGGCTCCCTGACCGGCTACTCGGCCTCGACGATCGCTTCGTTCGAGCAGGCGAGACGGATTCCGCCAGGGAAGTTCATCGACCGGGCGGATGAAGTGCTCGGAGCGGGTGGGGTGTTGAGCGCGGGGAAGGAGGAGGTGGCTCGGGCTCAGTATCCGGCGTTCTTTCGAGATGCGGCCAAGTTGGAGGCCGAGGCGGTTGTGCTGCACGTGTACGCCACCCAGGCTGTGCCAGGTCTTTTGCAGACCGAGGAGTACGCGCGGGCGGTGTTCGCCATGTGGCGACCGCAGTTGGACGAGGAGGTCGTCGAGCAGCGGCTGGCTGCCCGGCTGGCGCGACAGGCCATCTTCGACCGGCGGCCCGCACCGCACGTGAGCTTTGTGATCGAGGAGGCCGTGCTTCTGCGTCCGCTCGGTGGTGATGCGGTTTGGCGCGGGCAGCTGGAGCAGATCCTGCTCATCGAGGAGAAGCGGAACGTAGAGATCCAGTTGATGCCGCTCTCCCGTCAGGAACACGCGGGATTGGCTGGCCCGTTCACCTTGATGGAAATGAAGGATGGGCGCAGGATCGCCTACGCGGAGGTACAAGGCGACAGCCGGGTCCACACGGTGCGTCAGAAGGTCCGAGAGCTTGAATGTACGTACGGGACCCTGCGCGCGCAGGCCCACACTCCGGCAGAATCACGTTCGTTGATCGAGAGGCTGTTGGGAGAGAGATGAGCGGGGAGAAGGCCAGGATCGGCCTGGACAGACCGGCCTGGTTCAAGAGCAGCTACAGCGCTGGCGACGGCGGCGAATGCGTAGAGGTCGCCGCCCGCCCCGGCAAGGTGCACGTCCGCGACTCCAAGGACACCACCCGTCCCGCACTCGCCGTGGACCCCACGGCGTGGACCGCGTTCGTCGAGTTCGCGGCACTCTGACACGGGCAGGGCCCTCGGCGGGCCTGCGCTTGCCGAGGGCCCCGGTGCATGTCCCGAAGGGTGGGAGCCCCATCGTGTCGCCTGGACGGCATGCCTTGGCGGCGTTGACGCTGGAGCTCTTGGGCGCGTGATCAGTTCACTGCCCGACGGTCTCGTCCCTCGGAGGGTAGGGGCCAGCCCTTGCTAAGAGCTAAGAGGAAGCGCCTTGCCTGTACAACACGACATCGCCGCTGAGACGGAGCTATGGGACGCCTTCGCCGCTTCTGCTTTCAAGGAGGCGCGGAGCCGAGCTTCTGCTGGACCCAGTACGCCGGTCACGGACCAGGCCCGGAGCTGATGGGCGACCCGCGCTCCGTGCTGGAGATCGGTTGTGGCACCGGCCGTGCTCTCGCCTACCTCGCTGAGCGAGGCATCGACGCCCGGGGTGTCGACCTGTCTCCCGTCATGGTCAAGAGGACCACCGCGAAATGGGGCGGCACCGGCGCGGAGTTCGTGTGCTCCGAGGTGCTGGAGTACCTGAGCGAGCACGAAGAGGTGTACGACGCGGTCTACTCGGTCTTCGGTGCTGCCTGGTTCGCCGACCCGGGCCGTCTCTTCTCTCTCGTCCGCCGGAGGCTCAGGCCCGGCGGCGTCTTCGTGTTCTCGCAGCCGCCGGCCATCCCCGGCGCGTACGGCCCGCAGGGCATGTACAAGGGAGGCTTCGCCGGAAAGGCGATGTTCACCTACCGGTACAGCTACCGCCCAGCTGTCTGGGAGCGCCTGCTCACCCGAGCCGGGTTCGCCACGGCCGACGCGCGGGTCCTCGACGCTCCTCACCCTGGGCACATCGGGACGCTCCTCGTGCGCGCCGTTGCTCCGTGACGGACCCCGGCCAGGGGCGTAATGGTGTTCCGGCTCGCGACGGTACCTGAGTCGGCCTGGTTCAAGAGCAGTTACAGCACGGGCCCCGGCGGCGAATGCGTCGAGGTCGCCTCACACCCCGGCATGGTCCACGTCCGCGACTCGAAAGACACAACCCGTACCGCACTGGGCGTACCACCCGCGGCCTGGACCGCGTTCGTCCAGTTCGCTGCACTCTGACAGGGGCGGCACCGATCGCAGGCCTTCCGGCGGGCGTGTGCTTGCCGAGGCCTCAACGGAGCCGGTGCAGTGGGCTCCGTGAAGCCCGCACGGACGCCACTGCCGTCAAGCTGGAGGAACCTCAGTCCTGACACCGCAGGCGCGCTCTGCGGGCCGAGGGCGTCGCCGATGCGGGCGTTCTGGTCATTGCCCGGGCGGTGATCTGTCGGCGCAAGGACTCGCTCGCGACCCGCGCTACTGATCACCGCGAACGGCGAAGATCCGCCGGAGCACCGGACACCCGGGGCGGGGCCAGCCGGGCGATCTCCCGGTCGAAGAAGGCGTGGAATTCTTCACCGCGCTCATAAAGCCCATCGAATCCGACGTTCGTTTCCCGGATCAGTGAGCGGTCGGTGTACCGGTTGGCGCCGGCCGCATTCCCGTCCTCGTCGTAAACGACCTCGTACATGACCGCATCGCCGAGAATCACCACTTCTGGCACCGGGCGACTCCGCTCGATGTTCGAAATGTCGCGAGCGTCCATAACCTTAATGTCGTCACCCAGGTCCACGCGCACGCGCAGGACGAACATCTCCCATTGCACATACGGCGTCACCGGGAATTCCACGACGCGAAGACGGCGGTGCCTGACGCCCGATTGCGACGCCCGCCGGAGTTCCTGCGCGTAGTCCTCGCGCCTCTCGTCGGCCAAGGCCAGTGCTCTCTCCCAGTCGCCGGCGGCGAAGGCCTCCCAGCTCGCGAAGCCACGCTCCTGGAAGTGCTGGCCGCGTTCGAGCTTGTTGAGGAAGCCGACCCCGCTGTTGTAGACCCGGCCCAGGTCTGCGTGGTACGCGAGGCGGTCCAGGCGCTCGGAGGCACCGTCAGGGAAGGAATCAAACACCGGGGATGTCCGGCTTCGCCGCGATGAGCATGTTCCTTGGGATGACCACGAGGCGTTCGTCCGACCCGATCGAGACCCCGTCGGGCAAGTTCCTGCCGAGCGACTGGGTGAGGTCCCGGCCGATGACGGCGATATCGCCGTTGGCGAGTTCCCAGATGTCTGGGCAGTCAGGGGTTCCGGTTGTGTTTCCGAGTTCCTGGGGTGTTTTTCCCAAGCGCTGTTTGAAAGTCGTCTCCGGATCCGCTTCCCATGGCCTGGTCATCTTCCGTTTCCCCCTCGATCGGTCGGAATGCCTTACTGTAGCGCGCAACTCGCCCGCCTGGCCAGGTGTTGGGTCCGGTCCACGGGGAATGACGAGGATTGATCCCTCCTCGTTTCATGTCACTCAAGGGTGGAATGATAATGATCGGAAGGAAAATCAGGCCAACGCCTGCGGGGCGATCTCGCCATCTGTGTTGTCGGAAAAACGGGTGAACGGAGGGGCGGCTGTGGGCCCAGAAGTGACCTTGCTCGCACAGAGCGCGGGTACCACCTTGGTCGCGTTGATGGCGACCGATGCCTGGCACCATGTGCGCGACGGGATCACACAGCTCTGGCGCAGGACGCAACCCGAGCGCGTCGAGATCGTCGCCGCCGAGTTGGAGGCCGGTCGCGAGGACGTGCTGGCCGCCGCGGCGGCGGACGACCAGGAGACTCTGGACGAACTACGGGTTCAGTGGCAGGGGTTGGTGCTGCGGCTGCTCGTCGCCCGGCCCGCCGCCGTTGAGGAACTGCGCGGACTGCTGGACCAACTCGACCCCGGTGGCTCGGCTGCCCGGCAGATCACCCAGCATGCCACCGCGTCCGGTCAAGCCCGGGTCTACCAAGCCGGGCGTGACCAGCACATCGCAGAGCGATGACGGGTGGGGCGGACGGCCACGCCGAGGACCAGGGACGTGTCTATCAGTCGCGAGGTGACCAGCACATCCACGAGCATCACCATTACGGCGGTGATGAGCCCGGGGGCGGTGGCCCGGACTCCGTGCGCCGCCCGGCAGTGGGGCGACCGCCCGTCGTACTGCGTGACCGCGACGAGGTGATGGAACGCCTGCGGGCGAGCGTCGAGGCGGGGCGCGGGGGCCAGGTCTACGTGCTGTACGGCATGGGCGGCTCGGGCAAGACGGCGGTCGCCTGCGCCCTGTTCCAGGAGGTCATCGGAGAGCGGGGCCGGGCAGGCCTGTGGGTCAACGCTTCCGACCGCGCCAGCCTGCGCGCCGGCATGCTCGCCGTCGCTGCCGACCGAGGGGCGGGCGACGGCGAGCTGCTCGCGGCACGCAACGGCCTCAGACCTGCCGCCGACCTCGTCTGGACGTATCTCGATCGCTCCGCCGAACCTTGGTTGCTGGTCCTCGACAACGCCGACGAGCCGGAGATCCTACGGGACGGCAGCTGGCTGCGCACCAGCCCCCGCGGCGTCGTCCTGGTGACCACCCGGCGCGCCGCGGCCCGCTGGTGGCCAGGGGCCGAACTGCAGCACATCGGCGTACTGCCGCGTGAGGATGCGGCGTTGGTGCTGTGCGACCTCGCCCCGGACACCGGTACGCCCGAGCAGGCGGCGCAGATCGCGGACCGGCTCGGGCGGCTGCCTCTTGCTCTCACCCTGGCCGGCGGCTTCCTCTCCCACCAGGTGCTCGATCCCTGGACGATGGACGCCTACGGACAACACCTCGAAGGAGACGAACGGGTTCAGCTGATCGACCGGGGAGCCGACGCGTTGTCCGGACCGGACCCGCGACATCTGGTCGGCTTGACCTGGCAGCTCACACTCGACATCTTCGAGGCACGCGGGCTGCCCGAAGCGGCGATGCTGCTCAGGCTGCTGGCCCGGTTCCCAGCCGAGCCCCTGCCGCTCAGCCTCCTCAACCACGCCGACATCGGTGACGTCCTTCCCCGGGCCCGTACCGAGACAGCCCTGAGAGCCCTTCTCGACCAGTCGCTGTCCGAGCTGGTCGACATCGTGGGAGCGCGCTGCGTGCAGAGCCATGGTGTGCTGCTCGACAGCGTGAGCGCGGCGACCCCCGCAGACCTGCTGCCCGCGCTCGACACCACGGCCGTCCGGCTGCTCGACGCCGCCGTCCCCCGGGCACCCGATGCGGGCCCGCACGATCCGCAACTGCGACTGCTGGTGCCTCATGCGCTTACCTTGGTGCGACGTATCGGCGAGCCCTCGGCCGCCGCCGACGCCCTGGCCGTCGCGACGCGCCTTTCGGTCGCCCTGCACCGGACCGGGGATTACCTGTCCGCCTGGGAGACCTCCCGCGCCGCGGCGGACCTCGCACAGCGACTGCTCGGCCAGGACAACCGGCTGGTCCTGGCGGCCCGTTCGCGAAGCGGCAGGGCACTGTTCCGGCTGGGCAGGTACGCCGAAGCCGAGTCGGTGCTCCGCGGTGCCCGCGCCGCGCAGGAGAGGCTGTTCGGGGCCGACGACCCCGACACCCTGGACACCTCCTACGGGCTTCAGCTCGTGCTGGCGAATCTCGGCAGGCGAGAGGAGTCGATCGCGTTGCTCCGAGCGACCGTGGCGGGTCGACACTCGGAGTTGGGTCCGGCGCATCCGCTGACACTGCGCGCCCGTGCCAGCCTGCTGGAGATGCTGCCCTCCGCCGAATTGGCCGTCGAGGAAGGCGGCGCGCTGCTCTCCTTGCCTGCGCAGTGCGACCGGCTTCTCGGCTCCGATCACACGGTGACGCTGGGCGCCCGGCACAACCATGCGTGGGCGCTGTACCTCCTGGGCCGGTTCGCCGCGGCCGACCGTGAGATCAGGCTGGTCACCGATAGGTACGTGCGGCGCTTCGGTCCGGAGTACCCGATCGTTCTCGCGGCCAGGCAGTTGCTGTCCCGGACCCGGGCCGCGCTCGGCCACGTCGATGAGGCGATCGAGCTGATGGCCGATGTCGTCGCACGGCGGGAACGCGGACTGGGCCACGAGCACCCCTTCACAGTGGCGGGCCGACAGCTCCTGGACGAGTACCGATCGGGTCGATGGCGCCCGCCGCAACCGTGCGGCGCGTGAGAGCGGCATGCGCGGACGGTGCACGGGGGTGTACGGCGCGGGGTCGGTCGGAGTACGGATGTAGGGTGCTATGCGCAGGCTGTACAGGTGACCGTCGAGGACGAGGGGGACAAAGAGTGCCAGTGTTGCGACCCCGTCTCCCCTGACCTGGCCGATGCCGTGAACGTCGGTCCTACCCGGCGGCACGTGACCCGGTCTCCTCCGCGCCGAGCAGGCCCACCGGCACCTCGCACCGCTCACAGGTCCCCGCGCTTACGGGCCCTCCTCCATGGCCCGGACCGGTATCCGGCCCTGGGGCTGGGCGCCAGACCCGCACCACACCGACACGAGCAGCAGCAGCGACCACCGTCAGGGAGAGCGAGACCCGCAATGGCCCAGCCGCCCCTCCTCCGCGACGTCATCGACATCAAGGAGTCCATCTCCACCTCGGACTTCGTGCTGTCCCTCGCCGAGGCGACGACACCCGAGGGCGCCCGGCACGCGCTCAAGGACTACGTCGTCACCGAGCGGCTGCTGGAGAACTTCGACGAGGCGCTGGCCCTGATCAGATCCTCGCTCGACGGGCACCGCTCCAAGGCGGCCTACCTGCACGGCTCGTTCGGTTCCGGCAAGTCGCACTTCATGGCCGTGCTGTACGCGCTGCTCAGCGGCGACCCGGCCGCCCGTGCCCGTACCGAGTTCGACCCGCTGCTGACCAAGCACGAGTGGCTGACCACGGACGGCAAGCGGTTCCTGCTGGTGCCTTACCACATGCTCGGCGCGAAGGCCCTCGAACAGCGGGTGCTCGGCGGGTACGTCACGCACGTCAAGAAGCTGCACCCGGACGCCCCGACCCCGCAGGTGTACCGGACCGACTCCCTCTTCGCCGACATCCGCGCCATGCGCGCCAACATCGGTGACGAGGCGGTCATCCGGGGCCTGGGCGGCGGCGATGCGGATGGTGACGAGGAGGACGAGTGGGGCGAGGGCTTCGCCTGGACCCCGCAGCTCCTCGACACCGCGCTCGCCGCCGAGGAGGACCACGAGGGGGCCGCCGCGCTCGACCTCCGCAACCCGTCCACCCCGGCCGAGCTGCGGGCCAAGCTGGTCAACGACGCCGGCACCAACCTCCTCCCGGGCTTCGCCAGGAACGCCGCCGAGGACGAGCACGGCTTCGTCTCCCTCGACGCCGGCCTGTCCGTGATCGCCGAGCACGCCAAGTCGCTCGGCTACGACGGGCTGATCCTCTTCATGGACGAGCTGATCCTGTGGCTGGCCACCCTGATCCACGACCAGAAGTTCGTGGCCCGCGAGGCCAGTAAGATCACGAACTTCGTGGAGGGCGGCGACGCCCGCCGCGCCATCCCCGTCGTGTCCTTCATCGCCCGCCAGCGCGACCTGCGCGAACTGGTCGGCGAGGAGGTGTCGGGCGCCGCCGAGTCGTCCATCCAGGACACGCTCAACCTGGCCTCCGGCCGGTTCGACAAGATCACGCTGGAGGACCGCAACCTTCCGCAGGTCGCCCACGCGCGCCTGCTCAAGCCCAGGGACGCCGAGGCGGCCAAGCTCGTCGACGCGGCCTTCGAGCAGACCAAGCGGGTGGGCAGCCAGGTCTGGGACACCCTCCTCGGCTCGGAGAAGGGCACGACCGGCGCGGACGCGGAGTCGTTCCGGCTGACCTACCCGTTCTCGCCGGCGTTCATGGACACCCTGGTCCACATCTCGTCCGCGCTGCAGCGTTCCCGCACCGGTCTGAAGCTGATGGGCCAGCTGCTCGCCGACCACCGCAACGAGATCCGGCTCGGGCAGCTCATCCCGGTCGGCGACCTGTACCCGGTGATCGCGGAGGGCGGCGACAAGCCGTTCACCGACAGCCTGAAGGTCGTCTTCGAAGCCGCCGACAAGCTCTACAAGACCAAGCTGCGGCCGTACCTGCTCAGCTCGTACGACATCACCGAGGACGACGTCGAGCAGTACCGCAACCGGCCCGAGTCCCTCACCGACCCGCAGCGCGCCAACCGCTGCCGGATGTTCGCCGGCGACAACCGGCTCGTGTGCACCCTGCTGCTGTCGGCGCTCGCGCCCAGCGTGCCCGCGCTGTCCGAGCTGACGATCCGGCGGCTCGGCGCGCTCAACCACGGGTCGGTGCTCGCGCCCATCCCCGGCGCCGAGGTCGGCATCATCAAGAACAAGGTCGCCGAGTGGGCGGCCAGGTTCCCCGAGATCAAGGAGACCGGCACCGACGCCAACCCGGGCGTGCGGCTGGAGCTGTCCGGCGTCGACGTGGACTCCGTCATCGCCAACGCGCAGGTCAACGACAACCCCGGCAACCGGGTCGCCCTCGCCCGGCGGCTGCTGTCGGAGGAACTGGGCGTCGACCACGGGCAGCTGAGCGACCAGCTCGGCTTGGTGTGGCGCGGCACCGCCCGCACCGTCGAGATCGTGTTCGGCAACGTCGCCGACGAGGACGAGCTGCCCGACCACGACCTGATGCCGCAGGAGCAGGGGCGCTGGCGGATCGCCATGGACCTGCCCTTCGACGAGGGCGAGTGGGGCCCCGTCGAGGACGTCAACCGCATCCGGCGACTGCGCGAGCGCCAGCAGGGCGAACGGTCCCGCACGGTCGCCTGGCTGCCCGCCCATCTGTCCGCGCAGCGCCTCGCCGACTTCCGCCGGCTCGTCGTCATCGACAAGGCACTCGCCGACGAGCACCGCTTCGACACCCAGTACGCGGGCCACCTCAACGCCGACAACCGCAGCCGCGCCAAGGGCCTCCTCGAAACCCAGCGCGACGCTCTGCTCAAGCAGGTCAAGGGCGCTTTCAAGCAGGCCTACGGGCTCGCCCGGAAGCAGGCCGCCGACGTCGTGCCCGACTTCGACGACCATCTCGTCGCACTGCCCGACGTGGACGGCCTCACCCTGTCCTTCGGGCAGAGCCTGCACGACGGCATCCGGCACATCGCGGGCAAGCTGCTCGCCCACCAGTACCCGGCGCACCCCGACCTCGACCCCGACGCAACCGGGGCCGCCGTCAAGTCAGCCGACACGAGAAAGGTGTTCACGCACGTCCGCGCCGCCGCCGAAGCGCGGGACGGACGCGTGGAGGTCCCGGCCGCCGACCGCAGGCTGATGCAGCGGATCGCCGGGCCCCTGCGCCTCGGGCAGCAGAAGGAGGCGTACTTCGAGCTGTCCCGCTACTGGGCCGACCACTTCCGCCAGCTCGCCAGCGCCCAGGGCAGCACGGGGGACCTCACTCTGATCACCCTCACCGACTGGACCGACAAGCCCGACCCGCGCGGCCTGCCCGACTTCCTCGCCCGGCTCGTCGTCGCCGCGTTCGCAGAGATGGACGACCGGGTGTGGGTGCGCGGCGGCACCGTACTCGACCCCGCGCCGGAACTGTCCGCGATCAAGGACCATGACGCGCTGCGCAGCCAGCCGCTGCCCGCCGAGCCGGCCTGGGACACCGCACGGCAGCGCTTCGAGACGGTCTTCGGGCAGAAGGCTCCCGCCCTGCGGCGCGGCCGCATGGTCAACCAGTTCGCCCGCCAGATCGTCGAGGCCGCCCGTGCCCACCAGGGCCACACCGCCGACCTGGTCCACCAGCTGGAAGGCCACGCCACCTTCCTCGGACTCGACCAGACCGCGGAAACCGGACGGCTCGCCCTCGCCCGCCGCGCCATGCAACTGCTGGACGCGCTCACCGCGGAGGCGGGCAAGGGCGCGGCCGGTGCGAAGAAGACCGTGGAGGCCCTCGCCTCCTTCGATCTGGGCGAGACCAGCGCCGACCGGTACGGCACCTCCATCAAGCAGGCCCGCAGCGTCGCGGAAGCCGTCGCCTCCGCGCCCTGGAGCACCCTCGAACTCGCCGCCGGACTCGGCCCCGAGGGCGCGGCACTGCTCGACTCGCTGCGCAACGTGGCCCGCGACGACCAGCACACCGCGAACCTCCGCGACGCCCTGGCCCGCACCCAGCGCGAGGTCGTCGCCCTGGTGAAGCGCAGCCAGGCCGCCGTCACCCCGCCCCCGCCCCCTCCCGCCGAGCCCCGGCCGACGGCCGACGACGTGTCCCTGAACACACCGACCAGAGTCCCGCGCATCCCGTACACCCCGCAGGAGTCCGCGACACCGGCTACGTCCGGCGGCGGCTCCGCGCGAAAGGCCGGCGGCCGCCGGACGACGGCGGCGCGCGCCGTCGCCGACCTCCGGGCGGAACTGTCCGAACTGGCCGCCCGCCACCCCGACGCGACCATCGAGATCACCTGGCAGGTCGTCGAATGACGGACACCGTCGCCGCCGCCCCGGGCGCCGTCCGGCTGAACACGGCGACCGTCACCCAGTACCTGTCGTCGCAGTCCTCCCTCGCCGCCTCCCTGACCGCGGACGGCGGGGGCAGACGCCGGGTCGTGCTGCTGCGGTCCGCGCCCCAGTGGGACGGGCCCGCCGAACCAGTCTGGGGTGAGGGCCGGACGGCCGGCGTCACGGCGGCGCCCTCACCGCTCGCCGTCCACGAACTCGTCCTCGGTCATCTGGCGGGCCGACGCCCCGGCCCCGCCGTCCTGGTGGTCCTCACCGACCGCGAGCAGAACGAACTGGACCCGGCGATCACCGCACGCGTCCACAAGCAGCGCATCGACATGGTCGACAGCTGGGACGTGGTGCGGGAGGCGTTCGGCGCACGGCAGATCGACCCGCGCCTGAAAGACGCCGACTGGGCCGCCGAAGCCCTGCTCGACGCCACCCCGCCCGGCGGCTGGCCGCCGGTGCCCGGCGGCTGGCTGTCCCGGCAGTACGCCCTCACCGCACTCGCCCAGCGCCGCCTGCGCCTCGGCCGCTACGAGACCGAGGGCGGTGCGCGACGCCCCGGCGAGGACCGGCTCGACGCGCAGACCCTCCTGCACTGGTCGACCCGGCCCGGCGCCCCCGAGCGGCTGCCGGCCCTGCGCGGCCCCGAGCGTGCCGGGCTGACCGCCTTCCTCGGCGAGGAGGACCAGGCCGGTCTCGCCGGACGTGCTCTGCTCGCCCTCGTCGACGCCGACCGCGGCGTGGACGCCGCCGCCTTCGGCCTTGTGTGCGCGGCCCTGTGGCAGCACGCCGAGCCCGCCCCCGAGACCTATCGGGCCCGGGGCCGCGCCGAACGCTACCTCGGCGACCAGCCCCCGGCCGTCGGCGAACAACTCGACACCCTGGTGTGCGTCTTCGGCAGCTCCGCCGAGGAGTATGTGAGCACGCTGCTGGCAGCCGGGTGCCGGAACGGCGGCGCCGACGCCGACCAGGCCCGCGAGGCGCGCCGCACCAGCGGCATCGTGCTCGACCGGGCCGCCGCGCTGGCCCGCCAGTTCGGCGCCGAGCCGGCCGTCGCGGCGAGCCCCGTCCTGCGCGGCGGACTGGAAGCCCGGTTCACCGCCGTCGGCCACGCGCTCACGGCGGACGACACGACGGCCGTCACCGAGGCCGTACGACGGCTCGCGGAGCACCGGCTCGCCGCCGACCCGGAGGAGGCCGCCCGCGTCGAACGCGCCCGCATGGGTCAGCGCCTCGCCCGCTGGCTGGCCACCGACCCGTCCGCCGACGCGCCCACCGTCGCCGACGCCATCCAGCGGCACATCGCCGAAACCGGCTGGGCCGACCTCGCCCTGGAGCACATCGAGGCCGGCGGCGACCCGGACCTGGCACTCAAGGCCGCCTACGACACCCTCGGCACGCGCGTCAGGGACCGGCGGCGGCAGATCGACGCCTCCTTCGCCCGCTCGCTGTCCGGCTGGACGCAGGACGGCACCCCGCCCGGCGGCATGCTCACCGTCGAGTCGTTCCTCGACCGGGTGGTCGGGCCCGTCGTCCGGCGCGGGGAGGAGCGGCGGGTGCTGCTGCTCGTGGTCGACGGCATGAGCGCGGCCATAGCGAACGAACTCGGCGAGGAACTGCGCCGCTCCTGGGCGGAGTTCGACCCGCTCGCCGAGGGCGCGCCCCGTCGACGGGCGATGGCCGCCGCCCTCCCCACCGTGACGGCCGTGTCCCGGACGTCGCTCTTCGCGGGCGCCCTGATGAAGGGCGCGCAGGCCGACGAGAAGCGGCACTTCCCCGCGCTCAGGCTGTGGGGCGGGGCCCCGGCCGCCGTCTTCCACAAGGACGACCTGCGCACCGAGACCGCGGGCGACGCCTTCGGACCGGCCCTCACGGAAGCGCTCACCGACGGCAGAACGCAGGTCGCCGTCGTCCTCAACGCCGTCGACGACCGCCTCGCCAAGGAGCAGAAGCTCGGCGACGGCGCCTGGCGGATCGACGACGTACCCGGCCTGCGCGGCCTGCTCCGGGTCGCGGCGGCCCAGGGCATGGCAGTCATCGTCACCAGCGACCACGGCCATGTCGTCGACCGGCACGGAGCGAAGGCCGACGCGGCCACCGAACCCGCGTCCGCACGCCACCGCCTGCCCGGCGGCCCGATCGGCGAACGGGAGATCGCCCTGTCCGGACCGCGCGTGGTCTGGCCCGAGCCCGGCGCGTCCATCGTCGCGCTCTGGGACGCCGACTCCCGCTACACCGCCCTCAAAGCCGGCTACCACGGCGGGGCCTCCCTCGCCGAGTTCACCATCCCGGTGCTCGCGTTCCTGCCGTTCGGGGCGGAACCGCCCAAGGGATGGCGGGAGCTGGGGGACCAGCGGCCCCCCTGGTGGGCTCCCGAGGAAGCGGGGAGGCAGGCGCCGGACGGGCCTTCGGCTCAGCCGGCCGGCGCGGCTCCGAAGAAGCGGACGGCGAAACCGCGCAAGAAGCACCCCGACTCCGGGTCGCTGCCCGACGCGCTGTTCGACGTGGCGCTGACCGGCGGGGGAGACGACGCCCTGCTCACACCGGTCGTCGTCTCGCGCAGTGAGGCGCTGGTGAGGGCGCTGCTCGACTCGGAGACGTATCAGGGGCAGCTGGACGGTCTGGCGCGCAGGCCGCAGCGGGAGCAGGTCCACAAGGCCCTGGCGGCCCTGCTCGACGCGGGCGGCACCCTGCCCGCGACCGCGCTCGCCCAGCGCGCGGGCATGCCCACCGCCCGGGGCGACGGCTTCGCCGCGGTGCTGCGGCAGCTCCTCAACTACGACGGCGTACAGGTGCTGGAGACCTTGCCGGACGGGCGCACGCTACGGCTCCATGAGGCCCTGCTGCGCGAACAGTTCGCCCTCCGGGCGGGCTGACGGCGTCGGAGGCAGCACCCCCGACGCCGTCAGGCCACGAACGCCCGCAGCAGGTTCGCGAACGTCGTCAGCTCGTCGAGCAGCTCCTGCGGAAGCGGCTTCTCGTCGAAGTGGGCGATCCGGTTGCGGATGTCCTTCACCCGTTTCAGACGGCCGATGAACTGCTCCCTGGGCATGTTGGCCCACTTCAGGGCGGCCCAGTTGGCGTCGGCCCGCTCGGCCAGCGACGTCTTCGCCTGGCCGCCGTCCAGGAGTCTCAGATAGTCCCCGAACATCAGGTCGGAGACCTGGCCGGTGCGGTGCTCGGGCTTCTTGTTCGTCTGCACCGCCTTGACGGTCTCCTCGTCCAGTGCCGCGCCCAGACAGCGGCGCAGCAGGGACTCGATCTCCCCGACGATGAAGAAGGGCCGCGCCGCGCCCTCGAAGCGGTCCGTGACGTCCGCGGCGGTGACGATGCCCGAGAGGCAGCCGTCATCGCCTCGGACCAGGAGATACCCCTGTTCGCGGATGACCGGCAGAGCGGAGAAGAACTCCTGGCGGGTGTCGGCGACCGGGAGGGAGTCCTTCTCCATCGCGTTGTCCAGCGTCGGCTGCCTGCCCGCCTCGTACATCTTGGCGACGGACCCCCAGGTGACCACTCCGTGGATCTGCGCCATGCCGGTGGTCACCGGGACCTGCGAGACGCCCTTCGTGCGCATCAGGAACGTGGTCTGCGCCAGGGGCGTGCCGGGTCCGACGGACACCAGGCCGCGCCGAGCCGACGGGATGTCCCCGAGCAGCAGGCGCTGCGGAAGCGCGGCCGACGGCAGCGCCTCCTCCGTCTCGTCCGCGTCCGCTTCGGCGGGGGCGGACTGTGCGGGGACGGACGCGAGCGGCACCACGTCGACGTTGCTGCGCTGGCCGCACACGGCGAAGTCCGGCAGCGTCGTCAGTCCGGCGTCCGTGAGCGCCTGCGAGATGCGGTGCACCGTCCGGTGGTCGCGGACCCGGACCTGGAACAGGTCGAGGATGTCCTGCACGGGGACGGTCCTGCCCTTGAGCGCTGCGAGGTCCTGCCCGCCGGGTGCGGTCGTCATCGGGCGTCGTCCTCCGCGAGATCACGGAGCATGGTCCTCTTGCCCATGGCGGAGTGCACGAGATCCTGCAACTGCTTGGAACGGTCACTGTAGAACCGTTCGTAGTCGTTGTCGCGGAGCGCTTCCGGGTCGATGAGGTGGGTGGCGAGTACGTCGTCGAACCACTCGGGGCGCATGTCGGAGGCAGCGACCATGGTGGTGAGGTAGGAGGCAGGCGCGCCGGTCATGACCATCGCCGCGCGGTAGGACAGCGGCGTCTTGTTCACGATGGAGTTCGTGGGCAGGCCCTCGCTGTTCCCGCGCCGGAACCAGGTCTTGGGGAAGACCTGCCGGACGTCCACGCCGTACTCGTCCAGCCTGCCGGGGCTGAGCGGGCTGCCCGTGTGATGCCAGTCAACCGCCCCCTGCTTGATCAGCAGGGCGTAGATGCCCTTGTAGGCCGCGCTGTTGCGGGTGGTGAGGCTGTCGAGGCGGTCGGCGAAGAAGAAGGCGTCCGTGACGGTGTCGGGCGCCCGGTCGCCCTGCGCGATCCACGGGACGAGCTGCTCGACGTCACGCGTGAAGCGGGTCTCGGTGGAGCCGCCGTACATCTCGCCGAGGACCCCGCACCAGTACCACTGCTCGATCTTCTCCTCCGCCGCCAGGCCGTCCAGCGCCGTGTCGAGGATGGCGCGCACCGCCGCGAGCGGGACGAGCTGTGTCTGGTACGGCAGGTCGTTCGGGCGGACGATGCACTGCCGTTCCAGGAAGTCGCCCACCCAGGCGAGGGCGTCGGCGACCTTCGGCGCCAGCCGGATGAAGTCTGCCAGCGGAAGGTCCAGCAGGTCCCGGCGCTTGCACGACACCGTCGCCCCGATGCCCGCCTGCTTCCGCTCCCAGGTGCGTACCAGGGCGATGGCCTGCAGGAAGTCGATGCTGCTCAGCCCGTTCTCGATGCCGCTGTCCAGACGTCCGAAGACCGGGTACTTGGCGGCCAGCCCCTGCTTGATCTCCTGCCACACCTCGGGGAGCTGGTAGTAGTCCCCGGTCCGGTCGACGTACTCGCGGTCCCCGGCGTAGGTCGCGGTGAGCAGTTCGAAGACGTTCAGCGGCACACCACCCGTGTTGACCCGCTCGAACACCGCGCAGACGGCGTCCATGGAGGTGGAGGCGGCCAGCCGGATCATCGGCACCTGGAAGGCGCGGATCTGCTGGAGGACGGACTCGTCGAACTGGCCCCACAGGTCCCAGTTCCGGTCCTCGTCCGCCTTGATGTACGCCTTCTTCCACTGGTTCACCCGCTGGGCGTCGAAGGCGAGGTGCAGGGGGAAGAGACCGGCCGCGCACTCGTCGTCCACGGTGCTCAGATCCAGCACCACCGTGCGGTTGAAGTCGGTGCGCAGCACCTTGTCCGCCGGGACGGACAGGATGGCCGCGTCGCGGTCCGCGGACGGGCCGACGGCCTTCGCGATGTCGACGTAGTACCAGCGCTCGACGGGTTTGCCGCGGGCGTCCGCGGTTTCCACCGGGGCGTCCAGCCACAGGGCCTGGAACAGGGACGTGAGGCGCTGCTGCCCGTCCAGCAGGAGGAGGTCCGCGGCCGGGTCCCCGTCCGGGCGCGCTCCGGTGAGCGTCCTGGAGCGGAACCGGGTGGCGCCGCCCGTCTGCAACGTCATCACCACGCCGAGCGGGTAGTCCAGCGTCACCGTCGCGATGATGGCGCGGATCCGGTCGTCGTCCCATTTCCAGTTCCGCTGGAAGTCGGGCAACTGCAGGGAGCCCGAGGCCACGTCAGCGAGTACGTCCTTCAGTTTCACGTTGTCGAGTGCCGCCACGCCCGTCCCACTCCCACCCTGTCGGCTGTACGGAGAGTGATTCCAGCAGTGTCTCCGGGTGACCGTCAACCGATTCCGGGAAGGGCGTCGCCTCGGCAGCGAGCAGCGTGAAGCGAGGACCGTTCCGCCGCCCTCGCGCTCCGGTCCCCGCACGTTCGTCCGTGGAAATGGAAGACTGCTTCCTGTGAGTACCACCGGATCCCAGCGCCCCGTACAGGTGAGCGCCGCCCGCCGCCGTACCGTCATCGACGCGCTGCGCCGCGGTGCCGTGCCGGACAGCGGACTCGATCTGCTGGCCACCGGACTCGACCGGTTCGAGGCTGCCGTGGACGCGGAACTGGACGCCGTGGCGTCCGGCGGCTCCGTGTTCAAGGCCGTGCGGGGCGAGTACGGGTCCGGCAAGACGTTCTTCGCCCGCTGGCTGGGCGAGCGGGCCAAACGCCGCAACTTCGCCGCGGCCGAGATCCAGGTCTCGGAGAACGAGACACCGCTGCACCGGCTGGAGACGGTCTACCGGCGGCTCACCGAACGGCTCACCACCTCCAGTTTCCCGCCCAGCGCGCTGCGGCCCGCGGTCGACGCCTGGTTCTACGCCCTCGAGGAGGACGTGCTCGCCGCCGGCGCGGCCGAGGACGAGCTCCCTGGCGAGGTGGAGAAGCTGCTCGTCGCACGGCTCGCCGAAGTCTCCCGGCACGCCCCGTCGTTCGCCACCGCCCTGCGCGGCTACCGGGCCGCCCTCGCCGGCGACGACGAGGCGACCGCCGCCGCCGTCCTCGCGTGGCTCGGCGGCCAGCCGCACGTCGCGGCCTCCGTCCGCCGGACCGCCGGAGTACGGGGCGACCTCGACCACTTCGGCGCGCTCGGCTTCCTGCAGGGCCTCCTCACCGTGCTGCGTGACTCAGGGCACACCGGGCTGTTCGTCGTCCTCGACGAGGTGGAGACGCTGCAGCGGGTCCGGTCGGACGCCCGAGACAAGGCACTCAACGCGCTGCGGCAGCTCATCGACGAGGTGCACTCCGGCCGTTTCCCCGGCCTCTATCTGGTCATCACTGGCACCCCGGCCTTCTACGACGGCCAGCAGGGCGTGCAGCGCCTGGCCCCGCTCGCTCAGCGGCTGGCCACCGACTTCACCACCGACCCGCGGTTCGACAACCCCCGTGCCGTGCAGATCAGGCTTCCCGGCTTCAACCGGGAGTCCCTGGTCGGACTCGGCCTCACGATCCGTGACCTGTACGCCGATGCGGCGGAAGCACCCGAGCGCGTGCGGAAGGCCGTCGACGACGGGTATGTCGCCGATCTCGCGGCAGCCGTCGGCGGGGCGCTGGGCGGGAAGGCCGGGGTGGCCCCCCGGCTGTTCCTGAAGAAGCTCGTCGGGGACGTGCTCGACCGCGTGGACCAGTTCGAGGACTTCGACCCACGGCGGCACTACCGGCTCACCGTCGCCGACGGCGAACTGACCGACGTCGAACGGAATCTGGCCGCGACGGTCTCCGGGGGCGCCGCGTCGGCCGATGACATCGACCTGGAGCTGTGATGGCGGACGCGGAACACCCGGCCGGGAAGAGACCGGGTGAGGAGGACGTCGACGAACTGGACCGACTCGACCCCGTCGTCCTGCACCACATCGTCAACACCCTGGGCTGGCCCGATCTGCGCCCCCTGCAGCGGGCGGCGATCACGCCGCTCATGCGGGGGCAGGACGCCGTACTGCTGGCTCCGACGGCGGGGGGCAAGACCGAGGCGGCCTGCTTCCCCCTGCTGTCGGCGATGACCGAGCAGAAGTGGACGGGCACATCCGTGCTGTACCTGTGCCCGCTCAAGGCGCTCCTCAACAACCTGGTCGGCCGCGTCGACGCGTACGCGCAGTGGCTGGGGCGGCGAGCCGCACTCTGGCACGGTGACACCAGGGAATCGACACGGCAGCGCATCCGGGCCGAGGCGCCGGACATCCTGCTCACCACGCCCGAGTCGCTCGAAGCGATGCTGATCGGCGTCAAGACCGACCACGCCCGTCTGCTGGGAAGCGTGAGGGCCGTCGTCGTCGACGAAGTGCACGCGTTCGCGGGGGACGACCGGGGGTGGCATCTGCTCGCCGTGCTCGAACGGCTGGAGCGGGTCACCGGACGGCCCATCCAGCGCGTCGGGCTCTCGGCGACCGTCGGCAACCCGGCCGAACTGCTGTACTGGCTGCAAGGCTCGGGCGCCCCCGGCCGCACCGGCAAGGTGGTCGCCCCCGGAGTGCACCTGCCCGCCGCCGACAGCAGCGGACACGGCGGCAAGACGCATCCGGAGCCGGCCGGCCGGCCCGCCGGCGAAGTGGAACTCGACTACGTCGGCTCCCTCGACAACGCGGCCAAACTCATCTCGGTGCTGCACAGAGGAGAGAAGCGGCTCGTCTTCTGCGACTCCCGCCGCCAGGTCGAGGAGCTGGGCGCGGCGCTCCGCGCGCGCGAGGTCACCGTCTTCCTGTCCCACGCCTCGCTCTCCGTCGACGAACGCGCCCGCTCCGAGCAGGCGTTCGCCGATGCCCGCGACTGCGTCATCGTCTCCACGTCAACGCTCGAACTCGGCATCGACGTCGGTGACCTGGACCGCGTCATCCAGATCGACTCCCCGGCCTCCGTCGCCTCGTTCCTGCAGCGCATCGGCCGCACCGGCCGCCGCCCCGGCACCGTGCGGAACTGCCTGTTCCTCACCACCCGCAAGGAATCGTTGCTGCAGGCGGGGGGACTGCTGCTGCTGTGGTCGCGAGGCTGGGTGGAACCGGTCGTCCCCCCGCCGGAGCCGCGCCACCTGGTGGCCCAGCAGCTGCTCGCCGTCACCCTTCAGCAGCACAAGCTCGGCGACCGGTTGTGGGACCGGCAGTGGAACGGCCTTGCCCCGTTCGACAAGTCGGCCGCCCCTGTCCTGCGCTTTCTCACCGAGGAGGGCTTCCTCGACAGCGACGGCGGGATGCTGTTCGTCGGCCCTGAGGCTGAGCGCCGCTTCGGCAGAAGACATTTCATCGAACTCACCGCCTCCTTCACCGCACCTCCGCAGTTCACCGTCCTGTCCGGCCGCACCGAGATCGGCCGCACCGACCCGAGCGTGCTCACAGAGGAACGCCCAGGACCCAGGAGGCTGCTGCTCGGCGGACGCAGCTGGCAGGTCACGTACATCGACTGGCTGCGCAGACGCGTCTTCGTCGAGCCGGCCGAGGGCGGCGGCATCGCCAAGTGGATGAACGGCGGCGTCGCCGGACTGTCGTACGCCCTGACGCGCGCCATGCGCGAGGTGCTGCTGGGCACCGCCCCGCCGGTCTCTCTCACTCGGCGTGCGGAGGCGTGCCTGGCCGAGCAGCGCGGGACCGACGCACCCGACACGGTCCACCCAGGTGGCACGTTGATCACGCGTGCCGGCTCCGACGTCCGTTGGTGGACCTGGGCGGGCCACCGCGCAAACGCCACCCTTGCGGCCACCCTCCGATCGGTCACCGACCCCCTGCAACGGCCCACCGACAGCTGGCTGCGCCTGCGCGAGAACCTCACCCCGGCCGACTGGCGTACGGCCCGTGAGAACGTCGGCGACAACCTCGTCCTGCCAGAGGTGGACCGCCGGGCCGTACGCGGGCTGAAGTTCTCCGCCGCCCTACCGGAACGCCTCGCCGTGGCCACGGTGGCGGCCCGGCTGGCCGACTTCGACAGCGCACGCTCGGTGCTGGGCGAGTCGGCGCGCTTTCTGCACGACGACTGAACCGGGAAGAGCGATCGGGGCCGCTCGAAACCGAGGGACACGCCGGGGCCCCGGGGCGGACGACGGCTCCACCAGCAGCGGCCACGTGCGGTGGAATGCGCGTGCCGCGGTCCGGAGCCCCGACTACGGTTCTGGTGTTCGATAGACGGGGGTGACGTGGCGAAACTCAATCAGATCATCGCCGTCGAGAAGAGAGCCAAGAGCAAGGCGCTCCAGGACGTGACCGCAGGGCACCACAAGGTTCAGAAGCCGGCGCTGCTCGCCGGGATCTCGCGGACCTGCCAGCCCAGGGACGAGGAGGGCGAGCAGATGGCCGCCGTCCTCGTCGAGAGGTCGCTCGCCGGGGAACCGGCGCAGCCCTGACCTCCCGCGCCCCCGCCGGAGCCCCGGCGTCAGCGCGGATGGAAGTCGGCCGCCCGGCGCATCGCCCTGGTCCGCTCGGACTCGGTGTCCAGGCGCCTCGCCGGCCTCGTCGCGTACGACCGCAGCAGATCGTGCAGTTGGTAGCGGCGCTCGTCCTGGTGCCGGATGAGATGGGCGCCGGCGAGGTTGCGCAGCAGCAGCAGCGAGGCCTCGTCGCACCCGCTGCCCGGCCGTCAAAGGCTGCTCGGAGTCGCCCACATGAGGACGCTGCTGCGACACGCAGGCACTCTCCTGCGAGACCTCGTCTACGGAGTCAACGCGGGACACGCCATCCGGTACGGTGCACGACTGCCGGCCTGCAGGCCCCCGCACCCACCGGCCGCCGGCCGAGGGTGAGGACTCCTGCCCTGCCGCACTCACCCGCCCAGCGACCGCTCCGTCACCCGCACCAGATGCCGGGTGAACACCTCCCGTGCCTCCGGCGTCAGCGTGCGCAGCGCCACCAGTGCCGTGATCACCACGTCGCACAGCTCCGACTGGACGTCGTCCCAGGTGTGCGTGACCCCCTTGCGCGGGTTCTGGCCCGTCGCGCCGATCACCGCCTCCGCGACCTCGCCGACCTCCTCGGACAGCTTCAGCATGCGCAGCAGCAGCCCTTCCCGGCCGCCGACGACGGAATCGGTGTCCAGCCACTTCCACAGGTCGTCGATGGTGCTCCAGAGGTCGGCGGGGGAGCCGCCGCGTTCGTCGCTCATGCGGGGCAGCTTGCCACGCGCGGCCGGACCGCCGGGTGCCCGGTACGTCAGTCGAACAGCGCCTGCTGCTCCCCCTCCGCCGCCCTGCGCACCCGCCGGTTACGCGCCCCCACGACCACCGCCGTGGCCGCCGCGACCGCCGCGAACGCCGTCGGGACCATCCAGCCCCGGTTGACCGTGTGGCCGAGCGCATGGTCCAGGGAGTAGCGGCCGGGGCCGGTGACCGCGAGCCCGGCGGCCGTCAGGCCCAGGGACGCGGCGTACTCGTAGCCGCCGGCCCGGGCGAAGAAACCGTTCGGGGCGTGCACGGCCGCCGCGCCCGCCATCGCGCCGGCCGCCGCCGCGCCGGCCGCCGGGGTGGCCAGGCCCAGCGCCAGCAGCGTCCCGCCGCCGGCCTCCGCAAGGCCCGCGGCCGTGGCACTGGCCTCGCCCGGCGTGTAGCCGACCGACTCCATGAACCGGCCGGTGCCCTCGATCCCGCCGCCCCCGAACCAGCCGAGCAGCTTCTGCGCACCGTGTGCCGCCAGCACGCCTCCCGTGCCCAGCCGGAGCAGCAGCAGCCCCAGGTCGCGTCGGTCGGTACAGGTCACGTCGACTCCTTCGGGAGGCCAGCGGTCCGCCCTTCCACCGTCGCACCGGCGGCCTCAGCGCGGGCCCCTCACCGGCGCCGTTCGGGTGGCGCCCGGACGGGCGGGCCCGAGTGGCACGCTCAGGTGGCGGGGGTGCGGGGCCGGTGTGAGGCTGGCCGGCATGACGATTCAGCAGAACCGGCTCAGCGACCCGGCCGTCCGTGCCTTCGTCGCCGCCGTCAACTCCCACGACCGCGACGCCTTCCTCTCCCTGCTCACCCCCGACGCCACCATGGCCGACGACGGTTCCGACCGCGACCTCACCGAGTGGATCGACCGGGAGATCTTCTCCTCCAACGGCCACATGGATGTCGAGAACGAGTCCAACGACGGCCGCGCGCTGGTCGCCCAGTACCGCAACGACACCTGGGGCGAGATGCGCACCCGGTGGCAGTTCGACGTCGACGAGGACGGCAGGATCTCCCGGTTCGAGACCGGCCAGGCCTGATGCGTCCGTGCGGCAGCCGTCCCGCCCTCGGCCGGCGGGGCGGAACGGCTGCCGCCTCCCCCTCGCGTTGGCTCGCGGTGACCGGCATCCATCCGTGCTTCACTTGTGAAGCTCTGATGGAGGAGAGTTGAGCACAGGTCGCCCACCGGCCGCAACGGCGCGGAATATCAAGCTCCGTTCGTGTGCGAACCAGTGCGCCCGGGGCGTGCGCTCACGGCGTCTGAGCGCGCCGGTGCACACCCGCCCGGCGGCGCGTGGCCCGTCCGCCGGTGCGTCAGCCGCGCCCCACGTACGGCATCGCCGTCGCCAGCACCGTCGCGAACTGCACGTTCGCCTCCAGCGGCAGTTCCGCCATGTGGCGCACCGTGCGGGCCACGTCGGCGACGTCCATCACCGGCTCCGGTGCGACCTCCCCGCCGGCCTGGAGGGCGCCGGTCTGCATCCGTGCCGTCATGTCGGTCGCCGCGTTGCCGATGTCGATCTGGCCGACCGCGATGTTGTACGCCCGCCCGTCCAGCGACAGTGACTTGGTCAGGCCCGTCAGGGCGTGCTTGGTCGCCGTGTAGGCCGCCGAGTGCGGCCGGGGGGTGTGCGCCGAGATCGAGCCGTTGTTGATGATCCGGCCGCCCTGCGGGTGCTGCTCCTTCATCTGCCGGTACGCCGCCTGCGCACACAGGAACGCGCCGTTGAGGTTGGTGTCCACCACGTGCCGCCAGGCCTCGTAGGACAGCTCCTCCACCGGCACCCCGCCCGGGCCGAACGTGCCCGCGTTGTTGAACAGCAGGTCCAGCCGCCCGAAGCGGTCCCGCACGGCCGCGAACAGCGCCGCCACGTCCTCGGGGCGGGACACGTCGGTGCGGACGGGGACGGCCGAGCCGCCCGGCACCAGGGCCGCCGTCTCCTCCAGGGGCTCGGTGCGCCGGCCGGCGAGCGCCAGCGACCAGCCGGCGCGCAGCAGCTCGACCGCGACCGCGCGCCCGATGCCCGAGCCCGCCCCCGTCACCACGGCGGTCCTGTGCGGGCCGGCCGCTCCGGGTGTCTCTTCGTGGGTCGTTGCCCCGGTGTCTCTCACGGTGTTCATGGGTCCGCAGAGTACGTGCGCACACGCGGTGCGCCGCACGCGTCGTACAAGCATTTCGTACGAGCTGAGAGCATGGGTGCCGGATCCGTCGAAAGGGAGGGCCGCATGCCCGAGCGCGGGGCATCGATACCGGACACCCCACAACCGAAGAGCGGGCCGCCCGGGGACCCCGGACCGGGGACGGCACCGCCCGGAACGCCCCGTGCGCTGCGTGCCGCCCGCCGTACCGGCCTGCTCGTCACGCTGATCCTGGGCGGCCTCACCGCAACGCCCCCGCTGGCGATGGACATGTACCTCCCGGCGCTGCCGGAGGTCACCCGGTCCCTGCACGCGCCCGCCGCGACCGTCCAGCTCACCCTCACCGCGTGCCTGGCGGGCATGGCCCTCGGCCAGCTGGTGGTCGGACCGATGAGCGACCGCTGGGGCCGCCGCCGCCCGCTGCTGGCCGGCCTCGCCGTCTATGTCGTCGCCACCGCCCTGTGCGCGCTCGCCCCCACGGCCGGCGCCCTGGTCTCCTTCCGGCTGGCGCAGGGCCTGGCGGGCGCCGCCGGGATAGTGATCGCCCGGGCCGTCGTCCGCGACCTGTACGACGGCGTGGCCATGGCCCGTTTCTTCTCCACCCTCATGCTGATCTCCGGCGTCGCCCCGATCGTCGCGCCGCTGATCGGCGGGCAGATCCTGCGGATCACGGACTGGCGGGGGGTGTTCGTCGTCCTCGCCGTGCTCGGACTGCTGCTGGGCGGTGCGGTGTGGGCGAAGCTGCCGGAGACGCTGCCCGCCGCCGAGCGGCACACCGGCGGGGGCCGGCAGGCGCTGCGCTCGATGCGCGGCCTGCTCGCCGACCGGTCCTTCTCCGGGTACCTGCTGGCGGGCGGCTTCGCCTTCGCCGCGCTGTTCGCCTACATCTCCGCCTCGCCGTTCGTGATCCAGGAGATCTACGGCGCCTCCCCGCAGACCTTCAGCCTGCTGTTCGGCCTCAACTCCGTCGGACTGGTCGTCGTCGGCCAGATCAACGGCAAGGTTCTGGTCGGCCGGGTCCGGCTGGACCGGGTGCTGGGCCTCGGCCTGACGATCGTCGTCGCCGCGGCGACCGTGCTGCTGCTGATGTCCCTCGGCGTCTTCGGCGAGGTCGGACTGGTGCCGGTGGCCGCCGCGCTGTTCGTGCTGATGTCCGCGATGGGCATCACCCTGCCCAACACCCAGGCCCTCGCCCTGATGCGGGTCAAGCGCTCCGCCGGCTCCGCCTCCGCGCTGCTCGGCACGGCCTCCTTCCTCATCGGGGCCGTCGCCTCGCCGCTGGTCGGCGTCGCCGGAGAGGACACCGCCGTGCCGATGGCCGTCGTCCAACTGGGCGCCGCCCTGGTGGCACTGGCCTGCTTCATGGGAATGTGCCGTCCCCGGAGCACTCGCGGAGCACCTGCGGAAGCCGAGGCGCGGCCCGACGCGGAGGGAGCGGAGAGCTGAGCGCACCCAGACTGCGCAGCGACACGGCCGAGCGGGCGGGCCTGGACCCGGCTCAGCTGCACCGGCTGGTCCAGGAGGTCCGCCGGCTGACGGCGGGGGAGCGCCCCTGGGCGGCCGGTGCCGCCCTGGCCGTGGGACGCGGCCCGGTGCTCGCCGTCGAGGAGGCGGCCGGCTGGGCCGTGCGCTACGCCGCCTACGACGCCCGCAGCGGCTCGGCGGTGGAGCTGCCGGAGCCGTCCCGGGTGCCGGTGACCCCCGGCACCCCCTTCGACCTGGCCTCGCTCACCAAGCTGTTCACGTCCGTCGCCGCGGTGCAGCAGATCGAACGGGGCACGCTCGGCATCGACGCCGAGATCGGCGCCTATCTGCCGGACTTCCGGGCCGCGGCCCGCGCCGGCATCACCGTACGGCAGCTGCTGACCCACACCTCCGGGCTCCGGCCCGAACTCCCGCTGTACGACTGCGCCGACCACGCCGAACGGCTGGCGCTGCTCCGTGCCGAGCGGCCCGCGGCAGCATCGGGCACCCACTGCTACTCCGACCTGAACATGCTGCTGCTCCAGCAGGTCCTGGAGCGCATCACCGGCCGCCGCCTCGACACCCTGGTCCACGACGGGATCACCCGCCCGCTCGGCATGACCGCCACCCGCTTCGGTCCGTGCCCCGACGCGGCGGCCACCGAGGACCAGCGCCGCCCGTGGGCCAAGGCGGACCGGGGGATGCTGCGCGGGGTGGTGCACGACGAGAACGCCTGGGCACTGGGCGGGGTCGCCGGCCACGCGGGCCTGTTCTCCACCGCCCGGGACCTGGCGGTGTTCTGCCGCGCACTGCTCGCGGGCGGCGGCTACGGCCCGGCGCGCATCCTCGGGCCCGACTTCGTCGACCTGCTGCTGACCCCGCCGGGCCTGGGCTTCGCCCTCGACCAGCCGTGGTTCATGGGCGAGCTGGCGGGGCGCGGGGCGGCCGGGCACACCGGGTTCACCGGGCCGATGCTGGTGCTCGACCGGGCCACGGACACCTTCCTCGTCCTGCTCGCCAACACGGTGCACCCGCGGCGCCCGCACATCGCGGACAGCCGGCCCCGGGCCGCGGCGGCCACCTGTGTGGCGCGGGCGGTGCGCGGCCGGTGAGGGCGCCGCCGCACACCGTGAGCAGCGATCACCGGCACCGGCCGGGCCCGTAGAATCGCCGGGTGAACGCCCCCGCCGCCCCCGCCGACACCCTGCGGGCCGCCCTGGCCGGCCTGCTCGACGGCCTGCCGACCCGGCAGGCCGCCCAGGCCGTGGAGCGGCTGATCACGCACTACCGCGGGGCCACCCCGACCGGCGCCCCGATCCTGCGCAACCGCGCCGACGTGGCCGCCTACGC
Organism: Streptomyces poriticola; assembly: GCF_036689765.1. NCBI lineage: Bacteria > Bacillati > Actinomycetota > Actinomycetes > Kitasatosporales > Streptomycetaceae > Streptomyces > Streptomyces poriticola. Next base: position 381,128 of record NZ_JBAGKH010000001.1, on the reverse strand, counting down.
CGCGTACCGGATGCCCGCGACCTTCGAGGCGGTGCGCTCGGCGCTGGCGGCGCTCGCTGTGGCCGCTCCCGGCTGGACGCCCGGCAGCCACACCGATGCCGGCGGCGGCACCGGGGCGGCCGTCTGGGCGGCCGGCGTCGTCTGGGGCGGTGCCCGGCCGGTGACCGTGCTCGACTGGTCGGAGCCCGCGCTCGCACTCGGCCGGGAGATCGCCGCCGCCGAGCCCGGACTCGCGGACGTCCGCTGGCGGCGCGCCCGGATCGGCACGGACCTCACCCTCGAGGCCACCGGCCTCGTCACGGTCTCCTACGTCCTCAACGAGCTCACGCCCGCCGACCGCACCGCCCTGGTCGACGCGGCCGCCGGTGCCGGGCAGGCGGTCGTGATCGTCGAGGCCGGCACCCCGGCCGGGTACGAGCGGGTGATCGAGGCCCGCGACCGGCTGATCGCCGCCGGTCTCCGGATCGCCGCGCCCTGCCCGCACAGCGCCGACTGCCCCATCGCCCCCGGCACCGACTGGTGCCACTTCTCGGCGCGGGTCAGCCGCTCCTCCCTGCACCGCCAGGTCAAGGGCGGGTCCCTCGCCTACGAGGACGAGAAGTTCTCCTACGTCGCCGCAGTGCGGTTCCCCGCCGCGCCGGCCGCCGCACGCGTGGTCCGGCGTCCGCAGATCCGTAAGGGGCAGGTCCTGCTCGACCTGTGCGAGGCCGAGCAGGACCTGCGCCGGGTCACGGTCACCAAGCGCCACGGCGAGCTGTACCGGGCGGCCCGCGACGCCGACTGGGGCGACGCCTGGCCGCCGGACGGGCGCTGAGCGCTCCGCTGGAAGTACCGCGCTGTGCCGTCGCTCGTCTGCGGCGCCGTCGTGGCTGGTAGGGCAGTTCCGCGCCCCTTCAGGGCGCAGGTCCTCCTCGGCCGGGGTTCCGGCGGGCGCCGCCGACGCCCAGCATGTTTCCTGTTCCGCTTCGGGTCGTGAAGGACTCCTCCATCGAAGGCATGACAGTACGAGACGGTTCGTCTCGATGGATCGGATACCGCGAGACGGTCCGTCTTGTCAATTGATAGATTCGAGCCATGTCGACAACGAAGCCCGTTCACAAGCGCCGCAGCGAGAAGTCCCGCCGGGCCATCTACGACGCCGCCCTCGCCCTCGTCGCCGAGGTCGGCTACCCCAGGACCACCGTCGAGGGCATCGCCGCCCGTGCCGGCGTCGGCAAGCAGACCATCTACCGCTGGTGGTCCTCGAAGGCGGACGTGTTGCTGGAGGCCTTCCTCGACCTCGCCTACGAGTCGGGCCAGGACCCGGAGCAGCGGCAGGAGCAGCCGGAGTACGCGATCCCGGACACCGGCGACCTCGCCGCCGACCTCAAGGCCGTACTCCGGGCCACCGTCGACGAGCTGCGGGACCCCAGGTTCGAGGGGCCCAGCCGGGCGCTGGCCGCCGAGGGGGTCGTCGACGAGGAGCTCGGCCGGGCCGTCGTCGCCAAGCTGCTGGAGCCGTCCCTCCAGCTCTACGCCGACCGGCTGCGCGCCGCGCAGGACGCCGGGGAGATCCGCCCGGACCTCGATCCCCGCATCGCGCTGGAGCTGTTCGTCTCCCCGCTCGCCCAGCGCTGGCTCCAGCGCACGGCCCCGTTCTCGTACGAGTACACCGACACGCTCGTCGACTACGCGCTGCACGGACTCGCCCCGCGCTGACCCGCCCCGCGCCGAAGGGGCTCCGGGCTGACTCGCCCCGCACTGACGCGGTCCGCGCTGACCTGGGAAGTTTGTCCGTCCCCGACCCCGACGCACGGAATGGTGCGACGATAGGGCATGCTGGAGCGCACGACGGCGAGGCGAGGGGATAGATGAGCGCGGAGTTCGGCGGCCGTACCGGCCGGCAGGGCAGACTCTCCCAGTGGCTGCGCGGACGCCGCCCGAAGCAGCCCGCCGGGGACGGTGGCCGGGAGGCCATGCTGCTCGCCGCCGCCGGGGCCGGACTGCCGCTGGCGCCCGCCGCGCACCCGGCCGGCTACATGTGCTCCTGCGACCGCGTCGGCTGTCCCACCCCGGCCCGGCACCCGGTCTCCTTCGCCTGGCAGACGCAGTCCACCACCGACCGGGCGCAGATCGAGCGCTGGGCCCGCCACCAGCCGCAGGCCAACTTCATCACCGCGACCGGCATGGTGCACGACGTCCTCGACGTCCCCCTGGAGGCCGGCCGCCAGGCGCTGCAGCGGCTCGCGGACTCCGGCGTCGAGGTCGGCCCGGTCGCCGAGAGCGACGACGGCCGCATGCTGTTCTTCACCCTCACCCGCGGCACCCCCGAGGACGAGGACGAGTGGTGGCCCTGCGAGCTGGACTGCCACCCCGAGACGATGGACGAGCACCCCGGCCTGCGCTGGCACTGCCGCGGCTCCTACGTCCTGGTGCCCCCCGCCGTGCTGCCCGGCGACCAGAGCGTGCACTGGGTGCGCGGCCCGGAGCATCCGCTCCCGGACCCGCTGAGCCTGCTGGAGACGCTGACCGACGCCTGCGCCCGGCACGTCCGTGCGGAGGCCGACCACGCCGGGTCGGCCTGGCCGCTGCGGCACTGACCGCCCCGCCCCGTCCGGGGGCTGCTACTCGCCCTGCGCCGAGGTCAGTCCCTGGACGCGCCCCACGATCGTCACACCGTCCCCGCCCGAATCCTTCGCCGGGTCCAGTGCCACCGCGTTGGAGACGAACTCCATCGTCAGCGACTGCTTGATCTCACCCTCCGTCAGCGCCAGCACGTCCTGGTTCGGCGTGGGCACGGAGGCGCCCTGGGCGGCGGTCTGCTTCTCGTAGTGCCGCGAGGTGAAGAACACCAGCGCGCCGCCGTCCTCGGTGCGCAGCGCCAGCGGCGCGTAGTCGCCGTTGGTCAGCGGCTCGTCGATGTACTGCCGGGCCAGTCCGGGCCGGCTCTCCTGCTTCCTGCGCAGCTCCCGCCAGCCGCTGGTGTGGGCACCGTCCTTGAAGGTCGATCCGCCCTCCCCGAGGTAGGCGGCGTAGGCGTCACTCAGTTCGCCGGGCGGCACGGCCAGTTCGGCGGAGTCGGCGGGGACGGCCTCGGCCCAGCCGTCCTCGTCCGTCGGGAAGCCGGGTATGGAGCCGGGGGCGGCCAGCGTCAGATAGGCCACCTCCCAGGTGTCGTCGATCCCGTCCCGGGTGAACACCAGCAGCCAGCGCGCGTCGCCGCCCTTGTTGCCCCGGGCGTCGGCGAGGAACCAGCGCGGCCAGCCCGCCTTCTTCGGGATCGTGTACTTCACGTCCGTCAGTTCGAGCGGATCGTGGCCCGGGTTGCCGTCCGGGTGGTTGGCCTGACCGGCCCTCAGCCGGGCCGAGTCGATGTCGGCGAGGGCGCCGGTGGTGACCCCGGCGTCCAGGGAGGGGTCGTAGGCCTTGTCGGCCTTGTTGTACGCGGCGGTGAACCGCTCCAGCGCCTCGGCGGCCTCGGCCCGGGTGGCCGCGGGGAGCACCTCGCGCTCGCCGTGCACCACCACGCATCCGCTCGCCGTGACCGACAGAACGGTCACCGACGCCGCCAGCAGCGCGCCCCGGGCACGCCCGCGAAGCCTCTCAGTGCCGCGATCCCTGCTCATCAGGTTTCCTTCACCCTCCCCTTCCCGGAGGCGAACCCTACCGGGACCAAGGGACGCACGGACGGCCGGAGCCGGTTTCCGTCCCCGCTCCGTGATCCGACCCGACACCCGCGCCTCGTCCAGGGTCAGCCCACCCGCGCTGCATCCTCGGCCGGCCGTCCCGCGCCGCGTCCGCCGTCAGCAGTCTCGCACTGCGCTCTCGGCCGACCCTCCCGTGCCGCGTGCCGTCGGCCTTCCCGGCGCGGAGTGACGAAGGCGGCTCCGGTGCGGGGTCGGCGCAGCACCTCCGGTCGCTCGTGGACCTCCGTCGGCAGACGGCCGGAGGAGACCTGCCGCGAGGGCCGTCGGCCACCCGCGAGGGCCGTCGGCCACGACCCGGCCGGCCCCCTGCCGCGCCGCGACCCGCCGCTCCCTGCCGCGCCGCGACCCGGGGCGGGCCTCTCGCGCCGCTCGTGGTCGGCGCGCCGGTGCCGTGCCCGCGGGCTGCCCTCCCGTGCCCTGCCTGCGGTGGCCTGCTCGTGCTCCGCGCGCGGTAGGTCCTGCCGCGTTCTCCGGGGCGGCTGTCCCGAGGCTCCGGTGGCCGGGTCCTCTGTGCCGCGTGCGGTCAGCCTTCCCGGCGCGGAGTGACGAGGGCGGCTCCGGTGCGGGGGTGGGGGAGTACCTCGACCGGTTGGTCGTAGACCTCCGTCAGCAGGTGGTCGGAGAAGACCTCCCGCGGTGGGCCGTCGGCCGCGACCCGGCCGGCCCGCAGCACGGCGACCCGGTCGGCGTACGCCGCCGCCAGGCCCAGGTCGTGCAGGACGACGACCACCGCGTCCCCGGCCCGCGCCCGCTCCCGGCACAGCCGCAGCACCAGCTCCTGGTGGCGCAGGTCCAGGGCTGCGGTCGGCTCGTCGAGCAGCAGCAGCGGGGCGCGCTGTGCGAGCACCCGGGCGAGCGCCACCCGGGCCCGTTCGCCGCCGCTGAGCGCGGAGAACGGGCGGCCGGCGAAGCCGGTCACCTCGGTGCGGGCCATCGCCTCATCCACGGCCGGGTCGTCCTCGTCCTCCGCCGGTGTCCCGGCCCAGGGGGCGCGGCCCATCCGGACCACCTCCTCCACCCGGAACGGGAAGGACAGCGCCGCCGACTGCGGCAGCACGGCGCGACGCAGCGCCAGTTCGGGCGCGGACCACTCGGGCGCCGGGCGCCCGTGGACCCGTACCACCCCGGCGGCGGGCGGCAGATCCGCGGCCAGCGCACCCAACAGGGTCGACTTCCCCGCCCCGTTGGGGCCGACCAGCGCCAGCACCTCGCCCGCCCGGACGGCGGTGTCCACGCCGTCGAGGACGGGCCGCCCGTCCAGCCGGACCTGCAGCGACTCGGCCTCGGCGAGGACGTCGCCGGGCGCGGCCGGAGCCGGCGGCGCCGGACGGGACGGTACGAGACCCATGCGATGCAGGACGGTCCTCATGCCCAACCCCCTTGCCTGCGCCGGGTGCGGCGCAGCAGCCAGAAGAAGAACGGACTGCCGAGCAGCGCCGTCAGCACCCCGAGCGGCAGCTCGGCCGGCTCGGCGACGGTACGCGCGGCCAGGTCGGCGCCGAGCAGCACCAGCGCCCCGCCCAGCGCACTGCACGGCAGCAGAAAGCGGTGACCGGGGCCGGCGACCATCCGGATCAGGTGCGGTACCACGAGACCGACGAAGCTGATGACCCCGGAGACGCTCACCGCGGCGGCCGTCAGCAGGGCGACGACCAGGATCAGCACGATCCGCAGCCGCTCCACCTCGACCCCCAGATGCCGGGCGGGCCGGTCGCCCAGCGAGAGCAGATCCAGGCGGCGCGCGTACAGCGGGGCGACGGCCAGTCCGGCCACCGCGCACGGCAGCACCGCCCACACCTTGGGCCAGGTGGCCTGGGCGAGGGAGCCGAGCTGCCAGAACGTGATCTGGTTGACGGCGGCGGAGTCGGCGAGGAACACGAACAGCCCGATGAGTGCGCCCGCGAAGGCGTTCACCGCGATGCCCATGAGGATGAGCGTCACCACCTCCGTGCGCCCCCGCGCCCGTGCCATGCCGTACACCAGCAGCACGGTGCCGAGCCCGGCGACGAACGCCATCGCGGGCAGGGTCCAGTTGCCGAGGAAGTCCAGCCCCAGCGAGATCGAAGCGACCGCCCCGACCGCTGCGCCCAGCGAGACCCCGATGGTGCCCGGCTCGGCCAGCGGGTTGCCGAACACGCCCTGCATCAGCGCGCCCGCGCAGCCCAGCGACGCCCCGATGGTCAGGGCCAGCACGATCCGCGGGAACCGCACGTTCCACAGGACCGACTCGGCGATCCGGTCCAGTTCCGCACCGCCGATCCCGACCCGGTGCGCCAGGGAGCCGAGGACGTCGCCGACCGGGATCGGATAGGCGCCGAGCCCCGCCGCCACCGGCACCAGGACCAGCAGGGCGAGCAGCAGCCCGGCCGCCAGCAGCCGGGCCGCGGACCGCCGGGCCGGTACCGGGGCCGGGGGTTCGGCGGGGGCCCGCCCCACCGGCTTGTCCAGGACGGTCACGCGCGGTCCCCGCTCTCGCCGTACAGCTGCTCCACGACCGACCGCAGCACCTGGTCGGTGCGCGGGCCGTAGTTGAGCAGCACCCCGTCCTCGACCGAGACGATCCGCCGGTCCGTGCCGGCCGGGGTCTGGGCGACCCCGGGGATCTCCGTCAGGCCGTCGACGCCGCCGACCGACTCGAGTCCCTTGCTCATCACCAGGATCGCGTCGGGCGCCGCCTTGACCAGCGCCTCGCTGGTGATGGCGGTGAAGTCCTTCTCCAGCCCCGAGGCGGCGCCCGCGTCGACCCCGCCGGCCGCCTCGATCAGCGAGGTGGCGCCCGAGCCCCGGCCGCCGATCAGATAGACGGAGGCCGAGCCGCGCAGATACAGGAAGGCGATGCGCGGCCTGGCGTCCCCGTCCCGCGGCACGTCCCCGCGGACGGCGTCGATCCGCTGTTGCGAACGCCGGGTCAGCTGCTGCCCGGCCGCCGGGACGCCGAGTGCGTCGGCGACCGCGCCGATGCGCGCGGCCACGTCGTCCAGGCCGGTGGCCGGGGCGACCACCAGGACCGGGACACCGGCGGCCCGGATCTGCCGGATCGCCTCCTCGGGCCCGGTGCCGGTCTCGGCGATCACCAGGTCGGGCCGGAGCGACAGCACGCTCTCGGCGGAGACGTCGTGGCCGCGGGTGACCACGGGCAGCTGCTCGGCCTGCTGGAAGGTCGCGGTGAGGTCGCGGGCGACGACACGGTCGCCGAGGCCGAGGGTGAACACGATCTCGCTGAGGCTGCCGGAGAGCGGCACCAGTCGGTCGGCGCTGCCCACCGTCACCTCCGTGCCGTCGGCGGAGCGCACGGTCACCGGGAGTTCGGGCACGGGCCGGTCGGTGAGCGGCTCCACCCGGTCGGCGACGGTCTCCGGGCCGGCCGTGGCGGCACTGGGCGAGGCCGAGCCCGATGAGCCCGATGAGCCCGATGAGCCCGATGAGCCCGAGCATCCGGTCGCGGTCAGGGAGAGGGCGAGCACGGACAGCAGTGCTCCCGCCAGTCGGGTGCGCAAGCGTCGCACGGTTCCGTCCGTCCTTTCCGTCCACTGATGTATCGGCAGGTTGAAGCTTAGGTTAGCCTTACCTTCGTTCGCTACCGGTCCGTGCCCCGGAGGATGCCGCATGCCCACCCGCCTACGCACCCTGGTGACCGTGCTGTGCGCGGCCGTTCTGGGGGCCCTGCTCCCGGCCGCCCCCGCACACGCCGAGAGCCGGACCGTGCAGGGCGGGCGGCTGGACTGGGGCATCAGGTCCACTTTCCAGAGCTATGTCACCGGGCCCGTCGCCAAGGGGAGTTACTCCCTCACCGGCGGTGCCGCAACCGTCGGCGGGAGCGCCTTCCGCTTCCACTCGGCGACCGGCAGCTACGACGGCGCCACGGGTGCCTTCCGCGCCTCGTTCTCCGGCGGGGTCCGCTTCGTCGGTCACCAGCAGGACGGCGGCGCCCCGCAGCTCGACCTCACCGTCAGCCGCCCCACGGTGAGCATCTCCGGCGGGACCGGAACGCTCCATGTGGACGTCGTCAGCAGGGCGAAGGGCACCGGGGCGGTCACGACGTCCCGACAGGTGCCCTTCGCCTCCCTCTCCCTCGGCGGGATCGACATGCGCGGCGGCGGCACCTCCGTCGCCCTGAACAACGTCCCCGCCACCCTCACCGCCCGGGGCGCCGAGTCCTTCGCCGGCTACTACACCGCCGGTACCGCCCTGGACCCGGTGAGCCTCTCCGCGGACGTCCGGCCCGCGGCGCAGCGGAAGCAGCCGTCCGCCACGCCCACCGAGGCGGGCAGGTCGCCCACGCCCGTCCGGGCCGCCGGCGGCCCCCTCGCCGACGGCGCCGTCGACTGGGGCGTGCGCCGCACCTTCCGGGAGTACGTCACCGGCGACATCGCCGACGGCAGGTGGACCCTGACCGCGGGGGCCCAGGACGGCGGTGCCCTCTTCCGCTTCCCCGGCGGCGAGGGGACGTACCGGGACGGCGAACTGACCGCCGCCTTCCGGGGCGCGGTGCGCTTCACCGGCGCCCACGGCCTCGACCTGACGCTCAGTGGAGTGCGGGCCGCCGTCGAGGACGGCACCGGCACCCTGTACGCCGACGTGAAGAGCCCCGGGTACCAGGGCACCGAGGTGCCGCTGGTCACCTTCACCGCGAAGGACCTCGAGCCCGCCGACGGTCTGGTCCGGGTCACCGAGGCGCCCGCGAAGCTCACCTCCCGCGGCGCGCAGGCCTTCGGCGGGATGTACCAGGCCGGCACCGAGATGGACCCGGTGTCCCTGGCCGTCGCCCTCACCGCGGACGCGGAACTGCCCGCCCTGCCCGACCTGGGCAGCGCACCCACGGAGAGCGCGAGTCCGCAGCCGGAGCCCGCCGTACCGGGGTCCGCCGTACCGGAGTCGGCCGCACCGGTGGCCGCCGCCGCGGACGACGGCTCCGGCTTCCCCGCCCTGCCCGTCGGCCTCGCGGCCGGTGCCCTGCTGCTGCTCGCCGCGGCCGTCGCGGTCCGCAGACGCCGGGCGCGCCCCGCCGCCGAGGCCCCCGAAGAGAGCTGAACCCCCTGTTCCGTCCCCGCACCGGAGACGGACCGCCCACCGAGGAGACATCGACCCATGCCCGCCAGACGACGCCGCTCCACCGCCCTCGCCGTCGCCGTCGCCACGGCCGCCGCCCTCGGCGCCACCGCCCTGGCCGCGGCCGGTGCGACCAGCGCGGCCGCGGCCGGGACGCCGCTCGAGGACTACGAACTGACCTGGGGCATCAAGGAGTCGTACCGCTCCTATGTCACCGGGACGGCCAAGGGCACCTTCACCCTCACCGAGGGTGCGAGCCAGGCCCCCGGCAACGGCGCCTTCACCTTCGTCGACGGCACCGGAAGCTACGAATCCACCGGCCACACGGTGAACCTGGCCTTCCGGGGCGGCCTGGCCATCGAGTCCCGGGCACACGGCTTCGCCCTGACCCTGTCGGATGTGCGGTTCGACAGCAAGGACGCCGAGATCACCGCCGACGTCACCCGCGACGGCACCACGACCCAGGACGTACCGCTCGCCACCGTCGCCGTCACCCGCCGGATGACGGACATGGCGACCACGCTCACCGCCGAGGCCGCGGAGGTCTTCGGCTCCGCGTCCTACGAGGGCGCGGCCGGCGACCCGCTGACGGTGGCCCACAAGCCCGCCCCGACCCCGACGGAGCCGGAGCCGGCCCCGAGCACCAGCGAGTCCACGCCCTCGTCGCCGGACCCGGACCCGGACCCGGAGCCGACCCCGTCGGTGTCCAGCAGCACCAGCACCAGCCCCGCCCCCGGCGGCAGCCCGGAGCCCTCGGCCTCCCCGGGCGAGGCTCCGGCGCAGGGCGAGATCGCCTACGGCACACTCGGCTGGGGCGTGAAGGAGTCCTTCCGCACCTACGTCGTCGGTCCCCTGGCCAAGGGGACGATCACCACGTCGGGCGGTGCGAGCCAGGCCGCGGACAACGGCCCGTTCACCTTCGCCGACGCGACCGGCACCTACGACACCGAGGCCGACAGGCTGACCGCCTCCTTCGAGGGCGCGGTGACCTTCAAGGGCCACGAGAAGAACGGCGGTTACGGCCTCGACCTCACCCTGACCGACCTCGAGGCCGGCCTCGACGGCGGCTCCGGCACGCTCACCGCCGATGTCACCAGTCTCGGCGAGACCTCGCAGGACGTGGTCCTGGCCGACCTCGAGGCGGGGTCCGCCGACCTGACGGCCGAGGACGACGTGATCACGGTCGACGGGGTCGCGGCCACCCTGACGCAGGCGGGTGCGAAGGCCTTCGGCGGCTTCTACGATGCCGGCGCCGCCCTCGACCCGGTCGACCTCGCGGTGGCGCTGAACGCGGACGCGGACCTGCCCGACGGCAGCGGCAGTGGCAGCGGTTCGACCGGCGGCTCGGGCGGTACGACGGCCGGCGGTACGACCTCCGGCGGGACCGGTTCGACGACCGGCGGCACCGGCACCACCACCGGTGCCGTGACCGGCGGCAGCCTGGCCACCACCGGGTCGGAGATACCGGCGGGCGCACTGGGCACGGCCGCCGCGGTGGCGGTCGCGGCGGGGGCCGGCGTGGTGCTCGCGATGCGCAGGCGGCGTACGGCCGGGGAGCGGTAGGCGACCGGACGACGGGGTGTGGGGGACGGACATCCGTCCCCCACACCCCGTTTGCTTCAATGCCTCCGTGACCGAAATCCTGCCCGACTACGACGTCGTACGAGTCTTCTGCGCCCCGAACGGCGGCTACGGCAACGAGCTCGGCGTCGTCCGGGACGGCTCCGTGCTGCCGGACCCCGAGGACCGGCAGCGGTGCGCGGCCAAACTCGGCTTCAGCGAGACCGTGTTCGTCGACGACCCCGAGCGCGGCGTCATCGACATCTACACCCCCACCCTGCGGCTGCCCTTCGCCGGCCACCCCTGCGTCGGCACCGCCTGGCTGCTCGACGTGCCCGAACTGGTCACCCCGGCCGGGGTGGTGGGTGCCCGGCAGGACGGGGAGTTCAGCTGGATCGAGGCACGGGCCGAGTGGGCGCCGCCGCGCACCCTGCGCCGGTACGCCACCGTCGCCGAGGTCGAAGGGCTGGCCGTACCGCCGCCGGGGGACTGGGAGTACGCCTGGGCATGGGAGGACGAGGCGGCGGGCCGGGTCCGGGCCCGTGCGTTCCCCGGCCGTGACGACGGCATCGACGAGGACGAGGCGACCGGGGCGGCGGCACTGCTGCTCACCGAGCAGTTGGGCCGCGCCCTGAACATCACGCAGGGCGCGGGCTCCCAGATCCTCACGGCGCCGCAGCCCGAGGACTGGGTGGAGATCGGCGGACGCGTCTTCCTGGACCGCTGAGCCGGCCGGCCTGAGCCTTGTGCGCTGTGTGCTGTGCGCTGTGCGCTATGCGCTCAGCGGGAACTCCTCGCCCAGTGCCCGGAACACGGCCGTGTTCAGCGCGAACGCCTTCTTGCACTCGGCGACGACGCGCTGCTGCTCCAGGTCGTCCGCGCGCAGGCCGTCCAGCAGCTCCCGGTACTCGCGCTTGAACGCGGCCGGGTTCGCTATGCCGTCGAAGACATAGAAGCGGACGCCGGGACCCTTCTTCGCGAAGCCCCAGGTGCGCTCCGCCTTGTCGCGGATGATCTGGCCGCCGGACAGATCGCCCAGATAGCGCGTGTAGTGGTGGGCGACATAGCCGCCGGGCCAGCGCTCGGCGCACTCCCGGACCCGGTCCGCGTAGGCCCGGGTGGCCGGCAGCGCGGACAGCGACGCCCGCCAGTTCGGCCCCCGCAGATGCTCCAGATCCCGCTCCAGGGGGGCCAGCCGCATCAGCTCCGGACGGATGAACGGCCCGGCCACCGGGTCCGCCGCCAGCCGGTCGGTGCCGCTCTCCAGCGCCTCGTAGACGAACCACAACTGCTCGGTGTACCGGGCGTAGGCGTCGACGCCGAGCCGGCCGCCCAGCATGTCGCTCATGAACGTCGAGGTCTCCGCCTCCACGTGCTGTTCGTGTGACGCGGTGCGGATGAGCGTCGAGAAGGAGTCCATGTCACCGATCTTCTATGGTTAGGCTTACCTAAGTCAATACGGTTGCCGACGTCCTGTCGGTAAAAGCCTACCCCCGGACACACGAAATGACCCGCCCTCGAGAGGAGAGCGGGTCAGCGGGACGAAACCGGGGCCGGTGGGGCCGGTGGGGCTACGGCAGGGTGAGGATCTCCGCGCCCGTGTCGGTCACCACCAGCGTGTGCTCGAACTGGGCCGTCCGCTTCCGGTCCTTCGTCACGACCGTCCAGCCGTCGTCCCACATGTCGTACTCGTGGGTGCCCAGCGTCAGCATCGGCTCGATGGTGAACGTCATCCCCGGCTCGACCACGGTCGTCGCGTGCGGGCTGTCGTAGTGCGGGATGATCAGGCCCGAGTGGAACGAGCTGTTGATGCCGTGGCCGGTGAAGTCCCGCACCACCCCGTATCCGAACCGCTTGGCGTACGACTCGATCACCCGGCCGATGACATTGATCTGCCGGCCCGGCCGGACCGCCTTGATGGCGCGGTTCAGCGACTCCCGGGTCCGCTCGACGAGCAGCCGGCTCTCCTCGTCCACCTCGCCGACCAGGTAGGTGGCGTTGTTGTCGCCGTGCACACCGCCGATGTACGCGGTCACGTCCAGGTTGACGATGTCGCCGTCGCGCAGCACCGTCGAGTCCGGGATGCCGTGGCAGATCACCTCGTTGATCGAGGCGCACAGCGACTTGGGGAAGCCGCGGTAGCCGAGCGTGGAGGGGTAGGCGCCGTGGTCGCACATGTACGCGTGCGCCACCCGGTCCAGCTCGTCCGTGGTCACCCCCGGCGCGATGAGCTTCGCGGCCTCGGCCATCGCCTGCGCCGCGATCCGGCCCGCCACCCGCATCGCCTCGATCGTCTCGGGCGTCTGCACCTCCGGGCCGGAGTACGGCGTCGGCGCGGGCTTGCCGACGTACTCGGGCCGGCGGATGTTTCCGGGTACGGAACGGGTGGGAGAGAGCTCCCCTGGAACGAGCAGCGACTGGCCAGACATGCCAGCGAGTCTAACCAGCGGGCATACGAGACCATGTCCCCTGGCGGAAGGAGCCGGTCATGGCCCTGTTCAAGAAGCGCACGGCGGGTAAGCCGGGCGAGTGGTACTACTGCCTGGAACACCAGAAGGTCGAGGAGGGCCCGGACTGCCCGGGCAAGGACCGTTTCGGCCCGTACGCCTCCCGCCCGGAGGCGGAGAACGCGATGCGGACGGCCCGCGAACGCAACCTCGAATGGGAAACCGACCCCAAGTGGCACGACACGCCGCGCCCGGAGAGCGACTGAGACGCCCCCCGGCCCGCGGGCGGTTGTGCCGCACCGCACCTCCCGCGGGCAGCCGCACCGCGGGCAGCCGTGCCTCCCCCGGTGCCCGTGAACGCCCCGGGCGGTGCCCCTCCAGGGCGGCACGGGAGGGCGCGGACGGCAACCCCGTCCGGACCGGGCTGGCGGACCCACTCCCGGCAGCCGCGCAGCGCCCGCCGCTCACCAGCCCGCGGGCGGTGGCGGCGCCGTCAGCTGATCGGCGAGCCGCGACAGCCGCTCGCGGAACCGCCCCCGGCCCGCCGCCCGCGGGGGCACCGCGTTCTCCCCGGCCGCCGCACTCACCAGATGCTGCACCGTGTCCAGGTCCAGCTCACCCCCCTCCGGCACCGCCAGCACCTCGTGCGCCATCGCCCCCAACTCGCCGGGTCCCTTCTCGCCTCCGCCCAGCGCCAGGACCGTCACCCCCGCACGCCGCACGTCGTGCACCCGCTCCAGCAGCCCCGCCCCCGGCTCCTGATCCGCCACCACCAGCAGCGTCTCCCCGCGCCGCGCCGCCGCCAGCCGTCCCGGACCGACCGCCAGATGCGCCGGGTCCGACGGCCGCGCACCGTGCCGTACCAGCGTCGGCGCCAGCTCCGGCGTCCCCGACCACGCGGCCTCGTCCACCAGGTGCGCCGCCAGATGCCAGGGCTCGTACTCCGCGGTGCCCACCAGCAGCAACCCGCCCCCGTGGGCCACCACCGACCCCCGCAGCGCCCCCGCGAACCTCCGGGTGGCCCCCAGCCACTCCGTCCCGGCGAGCACTTCCCGCAGCAGCGCGACCCTCACGGCGTCCATGCCGCCGCATCCTGCCGCAACCAGTCACTTGTGACCCGGAGTTCACCGCGAATTCGCCCGACCCGGGCATGCCGACAGGCCACCGGGTGCGAATCAGGAGCCCGTCCCCACGGCAGAACCCTCCGTCCCCTTCCGGGCCGGCCAGGACGGATACGCGAGCTTCCGCATCCCGGCCGTCGTCGCCACCGCCGCCGGCACCCTGCTCGCGTCCTGCGAGGGCCGCGTCGGCGGGCCGGCCGACCACGGCGACATCGACATCGTCGTGAAGCGATCCGACGGACGGCGGCCGGACCCGGGGCCGCCGCTCCTCGCCGCCGAGAACGGCGACGACCGCGCAGGCAACCCCGCCCCCGTCGTGCTGGACACCGGGCGGATCCTGCTGGTGCACGTCCGCAACGCCGCTCACGCCACCGAGGCCGCCGTCCGCCGCGGCGACGTCTCCGCCGAGGACGGGCGCCGGGTGTGGGTGACACACAGCGACGACGACGGGCTCACCTGGGCCGGCCCGTCGGAGATCACCCGGCAGGTGAGGAAGCCGCCCTGGCGCTGGTACGCCACCACCCCCGGCCACGCCCTCCAACTGCGCACCGGTCGTGTCGTCGTCCCCGCCGGCCACTCCCTGCCCCGCGGCCGACGGCGGCGCGGGCGGTCCCGACGGCGGCCACTGTCCGCTCAGCGACGACCGCGGCAGCACCTGGCGGCTCGGCCAGGCCGCCGACGGAACCGCCGGACGCATCGGCGCCGTCGAGTCCACCGCTGCGGAAGTGGCCGACGGCCGTCTCTACGTCAACGCCCGCACCATGCCCCCGTCGTCCCCCACACCCCGCGCCGACGCCCGCTCCGCGGACGGCGGCGGCACCCTGACCACGCCCTTCCGGATGCAGCCCGGCCTGGCCGGCCCCGTCTGCCAGGGCAGCGTCCTGCAGCTGCGCGAGCCCGGCGTGCTGCTGATCTCCGGGCCCGCCGATCCGGACGCCCGCGCCCGGATGACGCTGCGCGCCTCCACCGACGGCGGCACCACCCGGCACCCGGCGCACACCGTGGACGAGCTGCCCGCCGCCTGCTCCGACCTGGTCCGGACCGACGCCGGGACCGTGGGCCCGCTGTACGAGACCGGCACCGGCGGGCCGTACGACACGATCACCTTCCGCAGGCTGCCGGTGGAACTGCTCACCTGACCCCGGCCGCTCCGGCGGGCGCACGTAGAGTCGGCGCATGACCTCTACCGACAGTGCCGCACAGGGCGCACAGAAGGCCCCCGCCAAGGACCCCTGGGAGCTGCCCGACGTCTCCGGGCTGGTCGTCGGCGTGCTCGGCGGGACCGGGCCGCAGGGCAAGGGACTGGCGTACCGGCTCGCCAAGGCCGGCCAGAAGGTGATCATCGGCTCGCGTGCCGCGGAGCGGGCGCAGGCCGCCGCCGAGGAGCTCGGTCTCGGCGTCGAGGGCGCCGACAACGCCGAGACCGCCCGCCGCAGCGACATCGTGATCGTCGCCGTGCCGTGGGAGGGCCACGGCAAGACCCTCGAGTCGCTGCGCGAGGAGCTGGCCGGCAAGCTCGTCGTCGACTGCGTCAACCCGCTCGGCTTCGACAAGAAGGGCGCCTACGCCCTCAGGCCCGAGGAGGGCAGCGCCGCCGAGCAGGCCGCCGCGCTGCTGCCGGACAGCCGGGTCACCGCCGCCTTCCACCATCTGTCGGCCGTGCTGCTCCAGGACCCGGAGATCGAGCAGATCGACACCGATGTGATGGTGCTGGGCGAGGTACGGGCGGATGTCGAGACCGTCCAGGCGCTCGCGGGGCGCGTCCCCGGCATGCGCGGCGTCTTCGCCGGCCGGCTGCGCAATGCCCACCAGGTGGAGTCGCTGGTCGCCAACCTGATCTCCGTCAACCGCCGCTACAAGGCGCACGCCGGGCTCCGCGTCACGGACGTATGAGGCGATGGGGGACACTGGGGGCACCAGCAGTGCCCGCCCGTGTCCCCCCGAGGAGCCCCTCCCATGCCCCGTCTCGCCCGCTACGCCCTGGCCGTCTGCGCCCTCGCCGTCGCCGCGGCCGTCGTCTCCTTCGTCCGGGGCAGTGTGCTGATGGGCGTGGTGTGGGTGCTGATGGCAGGCGTGTCGTCCAACATGTGCTGGTACTACGTCAAGCGCGGCCGGGACACCGACCGCGCCGCCGCCTCCGCCGCCTCCTCCGACCCGTCCTCGTCGTCCGTCACGGGCTGAGCGAGCAGAGCTCGTCGGTCTGCCAGAAGCGGTACAGCTCGAAGCCGCAGTAGGTCTCGGCGTCGCCGATCCCGAGGCTGCCCAGGATGCCGTCGACGGCGTCGAAGAACACGCCGTTCAGCTCCGGCACCCACAGCAGCGCGAACACGAACAGCAGGCCGAACGGCGCGAACGGCTCGACCTGCCGCCGCACCCGGCGCGACAGCCAGGGCTCGACCACCCCGTAGCCGTCCAGCCCCGGCACCGGCAGGAAGTTCAGGATCGCCGCCGTGACCTGGAGCAGGGCCAGGAAGGCCAGCGCGAGCCGGAAGTCGCGCGGCACGCCGTCCAGCGCGCCCAGCCAGAACGGCGCCGTGCACACGACCGCGAACAGCACGTTGGTCAGCGGGCCCGCCGCCGAGATCAGACTGTGCCGCCAGCGGCCCCGGATCCGGCCCCGCTCGATGAAGACGGCACCGCCCGGCAGACCGATCCCGCCCATGATCACGAACAGTACGGGCAGCACGATGCTGAGCAGGGCATGGGTGTACTTCACCGGGTTCAGCGTGAGATAGCCCTTCGCGCCGACCGAGATGTCCCCGCTGTGCAGTGCGGTGCGCGCGTGGGCGTACTCGTGCAGACACAGGGAGACGACCCAGGCGGCCGTCACGAACAGGAACACGGCCACGCCCGGCAGCTCGGCGAACCCGGTCCAGGTCGCCCATCCGGTGACCGCCGCGACGGCCAGGATCCCGACGAACACGGGACTGACCCGCCGGTCACTGGGCTGTGCGGTGGCGGTGGTCATGAGAGGCGGGCTCCTGGGGCTGTCGGGGCGGGTCCGGCACGGCGGGTCCGGCCCGGCGGAAGGCTCGACCGTACCCGTGCCTGGAGGGAAACGTCAGGGGGCGGCCACCGGTTCCCGGCCCGCCCGCCAAAACCCGGGCGCGGAACCGTGCCGTCACCGGGGACAATGGGCCCGTGCGCTATCGCATCCTCGGCACCACTCAGGCCCTCCGCCCCGACGGCACCGTCGTCCCGGTCGGCGGGGCGCGGCTGCGTGCCCTGCTGACCGTGCTCGCCCTGCGCGCCGGCCGGACCGTACCGGCGGGCCTGCTGGTGGAGGAGGTATGGGCCGGGGATCCGCCCGCGGACGCGCCGGGGGCGCTGCAGGCGCTGGTCGGACGGCTGCGCCGGACGCTCGGCGCGGACGCGGTCGCCTCCGCGGACGGCGGTTACCGTCTCGCCGCCCCGCCCGACGACGTCGACCTGTACCGCTTCGACCGGCTCGCCGAGGAGGGCACCCGCGCCCTGGCCGGCGGCGACCCGGACAAGGCCGCCGACGCGCTCGACGACGCCCTCGCCCTGTGGCACGGCCCGGCCCTGGCCGACCTGCCCGACCGCAGCGCCGAGGCCGCCCGCTGGGAGACCCGGCGGCTGGACGCCCGGCGGGCCCGCCACACCGCCGCCCTCGGCCTCGGCCACGCCGAGCAGGCGCTGCCCGAGCTGACCGCCCTGTGCGACGCCCACCCGCTGGACGAGCCGCTCCAGACGCTGCGGCTGCGCGCCCTGCGCGACACCGGCCGTACCGCGCAGGCGCTCGCAGCCTACGAGGACGTACGCCGCCTGCTCGCCGACCGGCTCGGCTCCGACCCGGGCCCGGAACTGCGGGCGCTGCACGCCGAGCTGCTCCGGCCCGGGCCGGAGCAGCCCCCCACCGCAGATCCCGGTCCCCGGAAGCCCGTGCCCGGGGAGGCCGCGTCCGGGGAGTCCGTGTCCGAGGAGGCCGCGTCCGGGGAGTCCGTGCCCCCGCCCCGGCCGCCCCGTGGCAACCTCCGGGCCCGGTTCACCTCCTTCGTCGGCCGCGACGCCGACCTCGACACCCTTCGCGCGGACCTGTCCGGCGCCCGGCTCGTCACCCTGCTCGGGCCCGGCGGATCCGGTAAGACCCGGCTGTCCCAGGAGGCCGCCGAGGCCGCCGGGGACCCGGCCGGGGACGGTGTGTGGCTGGCCGAGCTCGCCCCCGTCGACGACCCCGACGATGTGCCCGGGGCCGTGCTCACCGCCCTCGGCGCCCGCGAGACCGTGCTGTACGGCGCCGGGGCGGAGGAGATGCGGGCCGTCGCCGAACGGCCGGACAACGCCGTCGAACGGCTCGTCGAGCACTGCGGCCGGCGCCGCATGCTGATCGTGCTGGACAACTGCGAGCATGTCGTCGGGGCCGCCGCCCGCCTCGTCGAGGAGCTGCTCTCCCGCTGCCCCGGCCTGACGGTCCTCGCCACCAGCCGCGAGCCCCTCGGCGTGCCCGGCGAACTGCTGCGCCCGGTCGAGCCGCTGCCCGAACCGGCCGCGCTGCGGCTGCTCGGCGACCGGGGCGCCGCCGCCCGCCCCGGCTTCCGGGTCGACGACGACCCCGAGGCGTGCGCCGAGATCTGCCGGCGCCTGGACGGGCTGCCCCTCGCCATCGAGCTGGCCGCCGCCCGGCTGCGGATGCTCACCCCCCGCCAGATCGCCGAGCGGCTCGACGACCGGTTCCGGCTGCTCACCTCCGGCAGCCGTACCGTCCTGCCCCGCCAGCAGACGCTCCGCGCGGTCGTCGACTGGTCCTGGGACCTGCTCGACGGCGCCGAACGGGACGTGCTGTGCCGCCTGTCGGTGTTCGCCGGCGGCTGCGACCTGGCCGCCGCCGAGGCCGTGTGCGGGCCGGCCGCCCTGGAGGCGCTCGGCTCCCTGGTCGACAAGTCCCTGGTGGTCGCCGCCCCGTCGAACCACGGGGAGATGCGCTACCGGCTGCTGGAGACCGTCGCCGAGTACGCGGGCGAACACCTCGGCGCGTCCGGCGGCCGGGACACCGCCGCCCGCGCCCATCTGACGTACTACCGCGAACTGGCCCGCACCACCGACCCGTTGCTGCGCGGCCCGGAACAACTCACCGCGATCGAGCGGCTCGAGCGCGAGTACGAGAACCTGCGCACCGCACTGCGCCACGCCGTCGCCGAGCGCGACGAGCAGGAGGCGCTGTGCCTGGTGCTGTCCCTGGCCTGGTACTGGCAGATACGCGACCTGCGGATCGAGGCCCGCAGCTGGTGCAGCGAGGTGATGGCCCTGGGGCCGGACCCGTTCACCGAGCCGGTCCGCCCGGCCGCACCGCTCCGGGAGCCCTGCACCGCCGCACCGCCCCCGATGACCGGCGAGGTGCTCGCCGAGGCCCGGCGGGGCGTGCACCTGGCCCACATGGCCTGCATGGACACCGAGCTGGAGACCTGGCAGCAGCCCGCGGCACAGGCGAAGCTGCGCGCCATCACCGCCACCTACGAGCCCGGCATGCCGCAGACCTGCCGCAGCCCCGGCATGCTCTGGTTCTACGCCGTGATGCTCACCGGCGACATGGAGCGGCTGCGCGTCATCCTCGACGCATCCGTCCGCACCTGCCGGCGGACCCCGGGCTTCGAGTGGGAGCTGGCCTGCAGTCTGCAGCTGCGCGCCAACCTCCTGGCCAACCGCGCCCACTGGGCCGGTGACGCGGCCCGCGACGCCGACGAGGCGCTGGAGATCTACCGGCGGCTCGGCGACGACTGGGGTACCGCCGAGGCGCTCTCCGCGCGCGCCGAGGCCCATGAGCGCCAGGGCCGCCATCTGCTCGCCGCCACCGACTACGCAGCCGCCTCCGAGCACGCCGAACGCCTAGGGGCCCACGCCCAGGTGGCCGTCCTCGGCGCCCGCCTCGGCAGCGCCCTGGTGGACTCCGGCGACGAGACGGAGGCCGTCCGCGGGGAGCGGATCCTGCGGGACGTCATCGAGAGCGTGTCGGACGCCCGGCACAACGGGGCGCTGCCGGCGGCCCGGCTGTTCCTCGCCGGGCGGCTCGGCGTGACCGACCGGCTGTCCGAGGCGCGCGAGCAGCTCAGGCTGCTGCGGGAGGAGTTCGCCCTCTCCCACTTCGCCGTCTTCGACGGCTACATCCTCGGCTCGGAGGCCTGGCTGGACGCGCTGGAGGACCGGCACGAGGAGGCGCTGGCGAAGGTCCGCAAGGCGCTGGAGCGGTCCGAGGACCCGCTGTCCCGGGCCATCGCCCCGCAGATGCGCTCCACCCACCTCACCATCGCCGGGATGGCGCTGGCCGGTGTCGACGGAGGAAACCGGGCCCGGGACGCCGCCCGGTGCCTGGGCGCCGCCGTTGCGGTGCTGCCGCCCGCCCACTGCACGACGGCGATGGAGCGGCACTGCCGCGCCCGGGCTTCCGCACGTGTGCGGGGGGTGCTCGGCGCCGAGGCGTACGACGCCGCGTACGCCGAGGGCGGCCGCCTCACCGGCGATGAGGCCGCCGCCCTGGTGTGACCCGGGGGTCAGTGCTTCGTACGGAACTTGTGGACGGCGATCGGCGCCATCACCGCCGTCAGCACCACCGACCAGCCGAGCACCATCCACAGGTCGTGCGCGACCGGGCCGCCGGTCATCAGCCCGCGGGCCGCGTCGGCCAGGTTGGACAGCGGGTTGTACCCGGTGAACGTCTCCAGCCAGCCCGGCATCGACTCGGTCGGCGCGAAGATCGACGACCCGAACTGCAGCGGCATCAGCACCAGGAAGCCCATCGCCTGCACCGACTGGGCGTTCTTCATCGTCACCCCGAGGGTGAGGAAGATCCACATCAGCGCCGAGCCGAACAGCACGGACAGCCCCACGGAGGCGATCAGCCCCGGCCAGTTGGTGATGTCGAAGCCCACCAGGACCCCGACGACCATCAGCACCGTGGTGGCGAACAGCATCCGCAGCAGCTCCACCGCGATCTTCGCGAACAGCACCGAGCCGCGCCCGATCGGCAGCGACCGGAAGCGGTCCATCACCCCGGAGTTGAAGTCCTGGTTGAAGCCGGTGCCCACCCCCTGGGCCATGGTCATGCCCATCATGGCCATCAGACCGGGCACCACGTACTGCACGTACGCCTCCTGCCCGCCGCCCAGCGCCTGCCCGATGGAGCCGCCGAAGACGTACACGAACAGCAGGGTGAAGACGATCGGGAACAGCAGGGCGTCGAACATCGACTCCGGGTCCTGCCGGATCCACAGCAGGTTCCGGCGGACCAGGGCGCCGGTGTGCCGCAGATGGGCGCGCAGCGGGATCCGGGAGTCCGCGGGGGAGAGGGCGGCGTCGGTGGTGAGGGTGGCGGCGCTCATACGGCGACCTCCTCGCGGGTCTCGGCGGGCGCGGGCTGCTGCGGGGCGCCGGCGCGGTGGCCGGTGAGGGACAGGAACACCTCGTCCAGGCTGGGCAGTTCGGTGCCGACGGAGGCGAGGGTGATGCCGTGCGCGGTGACCGCGCCGACCACGGCGGTGAGCTGTTCGTCGCTGAGGATCGGCACCAGAACCGAGCCGCGCTCGGCGTCCACGGTGCAGCTGGCGAGCCCGGTGATGCCGAGCTCGTCCAGGTACCCGGCGAGCGGGCGGAGCTGCAGCGGGTCGGCGGGCCGGACCCGCAGGGTGCGGCCGCCGACCTTCGCCTTCAGCTCCTCGATGCCGCCGCCGGCGATGACCTGGCCGCGGTCGATGACGGTCAGCTCCGAGGCGAGCTGCTCGGCCTCCTCCATGTACTGGGTGGTCAGCAGCACGGTGACGCCGTCCCCGACCATGCGCTTGACCTCGTCCCACACCTCGTTGCGGGTACGCGGGTCCAGGCCGGTGGTGGGCTCGTCGAGGAAGAGGACGGCCGGGCGGCCGATCATCGACGCGGCCAGGTCCAGCCTCCGGCGCATACCGCCGGAGTAGGTGCCCGCGGGACGCCTGGCGGCGTCGGTGAGCGAGAACCGCTCCAGCAGCTCGTCGGCGCGGGCGCGGGCGGCCTTGCGGGACAGGTCCAGCAGCCGCCCGATCAGATAGAGGTTCTCCCAGCCGGGGAGCTTCTCGTCCACCGACGCGTACTGCCCGGTCAGCCCGATCACCCGGCGCAGCTGCCGGGGCTGGCGCAGCACGTCGTGGCCGGCGACGGTGGCGTGCCCGGCGTCGGGCGCCAGCAGGGTGGAGAGGATGCGTACGAGAGTGGTCTTGCCGGCGCCGTTCGGCCCGAGCACGCCCATCACGGTGCCCTCGCGCACATCCAGGTCGACGCCGTCCAGCGCTCTGGTCTCGCCGTAGTGCTTGACCAACCCCCGTACGGTGACCGCGGCGCTCGCGGCCGGGGGATTTCCGTCGATTCGCTTCATGCCGCCGACGGTGCCAGCCCCGGCCGACAAACCACCGACAGCCGGCCGACAGCCGCCCGGCACTCCCGACACCTCACCGACGTCCGCCCGGCACCCACCGGCACCCACCGGCAGCCACCGACACGGCACCGACACGGCACCGACACGGCCACCGACAGCCGCGGAACGCGCCGGGGCCCCGCCGACGGGGGAAGATCGGCGAGGCCCCGGTGTCGTACCGCGATGGCTCCAAGCAGGTCGGGCGAAGTCCCCTGCGGTTCGGCAGCGCGCTGAAGGGGCGCGGGGAACTGCGCGACCGGCCACGACGGCGCCGCGGACGAGCGACGGCACATCGCGGCGCTGCCGGCGGAGCGCTCAGTGGACGGAGTGCTCCTCCTGCGGGAACGTTCCACCGACGACGTCCTCGGCGAACGCCTTCGCCGCGTCGCCCATGACCGCACGCAGATCGGCGTACTGCTTCACGAACTTCGGCACCCGCCCGCCGGTCAGCCCGAGCATGTCGGTCCACACCAGCACCTGCGCGTCAGTCTCCGCACCGGCGCCGATGCCGACCGTCGGGATGTGCAGCGTCCGGGTCACCTCGGCGGCCAGCTCGGCCGGCACCAGCTCCAGGACCACCGCGAAGGCGCCCGCGTCCTGCACCGCCTTGGCGTCCCGCAGCAGCTGCTGGGCCGCCTCCTCGCCGCGGCCCTGCACGCGGTAGCCCATGGCGTTGACCGACTGCGGGGTGAGCCCGATGTGCGCCATCACCGGGATGCCGGACTCCACCAGCAGCTCGATCTGCCGGTGCGAGCGCTCGCCGCCCTCCAGCTTCACCGCGCCCACACCGGCCTCCTTGACCAGCCGGGTCGCCGAGCGCAGCGCCTGGACCGGGCCCTCCTGGTAGGAGCCGAAGGGCAGGTCACCGACGATGAGCGCCCGGCTGGTGCCGCGGACCACCGCGGCCGACAGCATGGTCATCTCGTCGAGGGTGACCGGGACGGTGGTCTCGTAGCCGAGGTGGCAGTTGCCCGCGGAGTCGCCGACCAGCATCACCGGGATGCCGGCCTCGTCGAAGACGGACGCGGTCATCGCGTCGTACGCGGTGAGCATGGGCCACTTCTCGCCGCGCTCCTTGGCGGCGGTGACGTCCCGGACGGTGATGCGGCGGGTGCTCCTGCCCCCGTACAGCGCCTTGCTGCCGTCGGAGGGTTTGCTGTGCTGCGACGCCTGCGCGTCATGGGCAGCCGAGAGCTGCGTCATGGCAACGGCTCCTTCATGTCATCTCGAGGCGCCCTGACGGCGTCCCCGGACTCCCCTCCATGGTGGCACCTCGTGCCACCGAGGGCCAGAGGACCCCGGTACCAGGGCGGCACCGGGGCGCCGTCGCGAGCCGCCGAATGTGCGCGTTTGGTCACAGACCCCTCCAGCACCGCCCGCCACCGGAACTCCGGGCGGCGACCGGCTCGTCCTCGTGCCCGTACGGCCGTCATGCGGCGGCGGGAAGGGAACCGATCATCCCCTAGGGTTCTTCCGGGGCGCGGGGGGCGACGGTGTGCACGGCAGGTAGTGAGGCGGCGGTATGGCGCAGCAGGCGTACGTGACGGAGACGGACAGCGGCGGCTCGGAGGCCGGGCCCCGGGGGAACCGCATCCGGCGCCTGTGCGTCCGGTACGCCGCCGGCTGGCGGGGCGACCGGCGGATCTGGCGCCGGGGTCTGATCACGGCGGCGGTGGCGGTGCTGCTGTCCGGGGTGCTGGCGGCGCACGCGCACATCCCGAACGCGGTCGGCAACCTGGGCAGTCTCACCGAGACGTTTCTGCCGTGGCTGGGCCTGCTGATCCCGGTGCTGCTGGCCGTCGCCCTGGTCCGCAGGTCGGCCACGGCCCTGATCGCCGTGCTGCTTCCCGCGGTGGTGTGGCTGAACCTCTTCGGCGGGCTGCTCAGTGACAAGACCGGCTCCGGCGGGGATCTGACGGTGGCCACGCACAACG
The DNA here is from genome assembly GCF_036689765.1 of Streptomyces poriticola. Classification (NCBI taxonomy): domain Bacteria; kingdom Bacillati; phylum Actinomycetota; class Actinomycetes; order Kitasatosporales; family Streptomycetaceae; genus Streptomyces; species Streptomyces poriticola. The sequence continues at coordinate 356,936 of NZ_JBAGKH010000001.1, read as the reverse complement.
TCAACGCCGACAACGCCGACCCCTCCGGCACCGCCCGCGCGGTGGCCGCCTCGGGCGCGGACGTGCTGGCCCTGGAGGAGCTCAAGGCGTCCGCGGTGCCGACGTACGAGAAGGCGCTGGCGGCGACCTATCCGCACCACGAGGTGGTGGGCACCGTCGGGCTGTGGAGCAGGTACCCGCTGAGCGCCGTCCGCTCCGTCGACATCCAGCTCGGCTGGAAGCGGGCGATGCGCGCCACCGTGGCCACCCCCGGCGGACCGGTCGCCGTCTACGTCGCCCACCTGCCCTCGGTGCGGGTGAAGCTGGAGGCCGGATTCACCGCCCGGCAGCGGGACAAGAGCGCCGACGCACTGGGGGAGGCCATCGCGGGGGAGCGGCTGGAGCGGGTGGTCCTGCTCGGCGATCTGAACGGCACCATGAACGACCGGTCGCTGAACGCCGTCACCGCCCAGATGCGCTCCACGCAGGGCGCGGCGGGCGACGGCTTCGGGTTCAGCTGGCCGGCGGCGTTCCCGATGGCGCGGATCGACCAGATCCTGGTGAAGGGCGTCGATCCGGTCACCAGCTGGACGCTTCCCGCCACCGGCAGTGATCACCTCCCCGTGGCCGCCCGTGTGAAGGTCGACACAACGGCCTCCTGAGGGCTCCGGAGGGAATGCGCGACCTGAGAGACTTTGTTCCGAGCTTGAACATACAGGGTTCGGACACCCCGAGTCCCGGTCCGCGCAACCGCTCCCGAAAGGCGACCCCTCATGCCCCTGGCCCTGCTCGCCCTCGCCGTGGGTGCCTTCGGCATCGGAACGACCGAGTTCGTGATGATGGGCCTGCTGCCCGGCGTCGCGGACGACCTGGGTGTCTCCATCCCCGCCGCCGGCCATCTGGTCTCGGCGTACGCCCTCGGAGTGGTCATCGGCGCCCCGCTGCTGGCCGCGGTGACCGCACGCGTGCCGCGCCGCACCGTGCTGATCGGCCTGATGGTGCTGTTCGTGGTCGGCAACGCCCTCTCGGCGCTCGCCCCCGACCACCACTGGCTGCTCGCCGCCCGCCTGCTCAGCGGGCTGCCGCACGGCGCCTTCTTCGGCGTCGGAGCGGTGGTCGCGACCGGCATGGTGGCCCCGGAGCGCAAGGCCCGCTCGGTCTCCCTGATGTTCCTGGGCCTGACGGTCGCCAACATCGCGGGCGTCCCGGCCGGGACCCTCATGGGCCAGCATCTGGGCTGGCGGGCGACCTTCCTCGGGGTCGCCGCCATCGGCCTCGCCGCGATCGCGGCGCTGGCGCTGCTGATCCCGCGCGAGAACGCACCCGCGCCGGCGGCCGGTCTGCGCGGCGAACTGGCCACCCTGCGCTCGCTGCCCGTCTGGCTGGCGCTCGGTACCACCGTCGCCGGCTTCGGTGCCCTGTTCGCCGCCTACAGCTACATCGCCCCGATGCTCACCGACGCCGCCGGGTACGCCGACACCAGCGTGACCCTGCTGCTGGCCCTGTTCGGCGTCGGCGCCACCGCGGGCAACCTGCTGGGCGGCCGGCTCGCCGACCACCGGCTGCGCGGCACGCTCTTCGGCGGTCTGGCCTCCCTGACGCTGGTCCTGGCCCTCTTCCCGCTGCTGATGCGCACCCCGGTCACCGCCGCCGTCGCGGTCGCGCTGCTCGGCACGGCGGCCTTCGTCACCGGATCCCCGCTGCAGCTGACGGTCATGGAGAAGGCCGCGGCGGCCCCCTCCCTGGCCTCCTCCGCCAACCAGGCCGCCTTCAACCTCGCCAATGCCGGCGGCGCCTGGATCGGCGGCCTGGCTCTGGCCGCGGGCCACGGCGTGACCTCCCCGGCGCTCGCCGGGTCGGCCCTGGCGGTGCTGGGCCTGGCGGTGGCGGGCGCGGCGTACGCGGTCGACCGGCGGGCGGCGCCGGCCGACCGGCCGCGCCGGGTGGTCGCGGCGCGCCGGACGAAGGCCCCGGAGGCGGCGCGCCGCTGAGCGGAGGCCCGATGCGCTCAGGGCCCCGGTGTGCTCAGGGGGCCGGGTGCTCAGGAGAGCCTAGGGCGCTCAGAGTCCAGGGGCGCGCCCAGATGTCGTCGGGAAGGATCCGGAAGCAGGTGTACCGCCCGCCCGGCGTCCGGACCGTCCGGAAGTCCGGATGTCCATGGGGACCATGGCGTCCGTGTCGTACTCGGCGGCCAGGGCGGCGCCCACGGCGCCCACGGCGCCCACGGCGCCCACGGCGCCCACGGCGCCCACGGCGCCCACGGCGCCCACGGCGCCCACGGCGCCCACGGCGCCCACGGCGTCCACCGGATCCAGGTCGAGGGTGTCGTGGCGGGCGCGGACGGACAGCGCGGCGTCCAGGATCTCGGGCGTGGGAGGCGCCAGGACGAGCCGCATCTGCCGCATGCGTGCGCTCAGGGAGCGCAGGATCCCGTCCGCAGCGGCGTGCCCGGCGCGGCTCGTCGCCACCTGGTGGACCTCGGTGAGCGCCAGCGGGCTGGTGACGAGGAAGCCGCACTGGTCCGCGGCCTTCCTGGCCGCGTGGTGATCGGGGTCGGCCCGGTTGACGAGGGCGAGGAGCCCGGAGGTGCCGGCGATCGCGATCACGCCGCGTCGCCCCGGTCCCCCCCGCTCGCGCGCTCGTGGTCCCGGGCGACGGCCCTGCGATCTCGGCCCGGTCCACGGGGCCACCGAGGCCGAAGGTCTCCTCGTCGGTCACGAACGGCTCGTCCCGGACCCGATGGGCCGGGGCGATCCGGTGGACACCCTGGCGGATCATCTCCGCCTCCGCGGCACCGAGACGTCCGGCGGCCTCCTTGATCGGCGCGAGGTCGCTGTCGTCGGCGTGGACGTCGGTTCGCTCCGGTGCCATGCATCTGCTGGTGCAGATCATGTGTATCTCCGGCGAGGGGAGCGATCTCTCGTCGGAGTGTCTGCCGGAGGTGCCGCGGCTAAGCGGGGTCGGCGTGCCGGGCGGCGTGGGCGAGGGCGCTGGGGGTGCGGCACCCGACGATCGCCGGGGCCTCCCGGACGAGCGTGTCGTCGGTGAGCGCCTCCACCATGAACAGCGCGAAGTCCACCCGCCGTGTCCGGTTGCTGGCCAGCACCGGGTCGCCCACGTGCCGGCTCCACACCGGCAGCCCCTGGCTCTCGCCCTCCTCCAGGGAGCTGCCGCGCACCACCGTCCACCGGGTGTCACTGGCGAACACCCGGCGGCACGCCTCCACCTGGTCGTCTATCTCGACCGCGCGGACCAGCTTGGCCAGCCGGGCGGCGACCCGTACGGCGGCCCGGAACGTCCGCGAGTACCGGTCCTTGCCGTCCCGCGTGATGTGCCAGCCGCAGGAGAAGACGAGCCGCGCGCCGGGCCGCGCGTGGTCCAGCACCGCCTGTGCCGTGCCGGACGAGTACTGCTGCACACCCCAGGGCACCAGCACCGTCAGCACCCCGTCACAGCCGTCGGCCGCCCGGCGGATCACCTCCGGGTCGTTCGTCGGCCCCGGCACCACGGTGATCCGCCCCTCGAACGGGGCCAGCTTCGGCACGCTGCGCTCGCGGCACACCCCGACCACCTCGTAGCCGCGGTCCAGCGCGTGCCGGACCATGTACTGCCCGAGCTTCCCGGAAGCTCCGACGATGCAGACCTTCTTCATCCGACCCGTGCCCACCTGATCCGTACCCATGACAGCGCCGCCCTCCGCCGAACAGTCACCTTATGATGTAAGGGACGGTAGCCTTATGTCGTAAGGTCGTCAAGAAGGGACAGCGAGGAGGGGCACGGTGAAGAGGAGGGGCGCGGTGCAGGGAAGGAAGCCGCTCACCCGTGAGCGGGTGATCCGTACGGCGATGGCGGTGGCGGACGGGAAGGGGTCGGCGTCGGCCGTCACCATGCGGGCGGTAGCCGCGCCGCTGGGAGTCGAGGCGATGTCGCTGTACCACCACGTCACCGGCCGCGAGGACATCCTCGACGGCATGGTCGACGCGGTGTTCGCCGAGATCGACCTGCCCCCGCGCGACACCGGCTGGAAGAGTGCCATGCGCCACCGGGCGGAGTCCGCCCGCGCCGTGCTGCGCCGCCATCCCTGGGCCGTGGGTCTGATGGACTCCCGCACCCGGCCGGGACCCGCGACCCTGCGCCACCACGACGCCGTCCTCGGCGCCCTGCGCACCGGCGGCTTCTCCGTCCCGATGGCCGCGCACGCCTTCTCACTGATCGACAGTTACCTGTACGGCTTCGTGATCCAGGAGACCAGCCTGCCCTTCACCGGCCCGGCGGAGCTGGACGAGGTCGCCGGCGCCATCCTGTCCGACATGCCCGCCGACGCCTACCCACACCTCACCGAACTCGCCACGGAACACGCCCTCGAGCCCGGGTACGACTACGCCGACGAGTTCGCGTTCGGCCTCGCGCTCATCCTCGACGCACTGGGGCCGGACGAGCACACGACACCCCGGCCCAGTGACCGGGGCTAGTCACCGGGGGCGCGGAAGGACACCTCCCGGCGGGTGGCCCGGTCGATCTCGTCGAGGGTCAGCAGCGGGGTCGCCCGGGTGCGCAGGCCGCCGCTGGCCTTCACGGCGAGACTGACCGCGGCCATCGCCACCTGGTCGGGGAAGTCGATGATGAGCACGACGTCGTCCTCGCCGAAGGCGAAGTAGCAGGCCTCGACGCTCCCGCCGAGGCTGGAGACGGCCTGCTCGACAGCGGCCCGCCGGCCACTCGCGCCTTCGGCGAGCAGTCCCTTCGTGCCTTCGGGCGTGTAGCTGGCCTGGATGAGAAATTTCGGCATGGGCGCTCCCTGTGCGTCGGCTGTCCGGCACGAACGCCCTTCCCGGCGCCGGGTGCGTCGGCAGCCACCCGACGGTGCGGTTCACCCGACGGAGTGCCGATCCGTGCTCGGGCACCCCCGGGTGCCGGTCTCCCCGCGCGGCTCCGCTGCTCGCGCAGCCGGGCACGGAGCAGCCCGAGGGGGCGGCGGAGCCGTCCGTCCACTCGGCGGGCATTCCGCGAGTGCTCTCCGGCCGGGCGTCGATCACCGGCGCAGGACGCTGGATCGAGCCTCCGTCGACAGGGAGACAGCGCGACAGGGCGACAGGGCCGTGGAACGCCGAAGGGCCGGCGGTACGTGACCGCCGGCCCCCGTCTGCCGGGCGAAGGGAGCCCGCTCCGACTCGGGCCTACAGCACCGGGAGGTTCTTGCGCAGCTCGAAGGCGGTGACCTCGGAGCGGTACTCCTCCCACTCCTGCTTCTTGTTGCGCAGGAAGAAGTCGAAGACGTGCTCGCCGAGGGTCTCGGCGACCAGGTCGCTGCGGTTCATCAGGTCCAGCGCCTCGCCGAGGTTCTGCGGGAGCGGCTCGATGCCCATCGCCCGGCGCTCGGCGTCGGACAGGGCCCAGACGTCGTCCTCCGCGCCCGGCGGGAGCTCGTAGCCCTCCTCGATGCCCTTCAGACCGGCCGCGAGCAGCAGGGCGTAGGCCAGGTACGGGTTGGCGCCGGAGTCCAGGGAGCGGACCTCGACCCGGGCCGAGCCGGTCTTGCCCGGCTTGTACATCGGCACGCGGACCAGCGCCGAGCGGTTGTTGTGGCCCCAGCAGATGTACGACGGTGCCTCACCACCCGCGCCTGCGGTGCGCTCCGAGCCGCCCCAGATCCGCTTGTAGGAGTTCACCCACTGGTTCGTCACCGCGGAGATCTCCGCCGCGTGCTTCAGCAGACCCGCGATGAAGGAGCGGCCGACCTTCGAGAGCTGGTACTCGGCGCCGGACTCGTAGAACGCATTGCGGTCACCCTCGAAGAGGGAGAGGTGGGTGTGCATGCCGCTGCCCGGGTGCTCGGAGAACGGCTTGGGCATGAACGTGGCCTGCACGCCCTGCTCGAGCGCCACCTGCTTCATCACCAGGCGGAACGTCATGATGTTGTCCGCGGTGGACAGCGCGTCGGCGTAACGCAGGTCGATCTCCTGCTGGCCCGGTGCGCCCTCGTGGTGCGAGAACTCCACCGAGATGCCCATCGACTCCAGCATGGTGATCGCCTGGCGGCGGAAGTCCATGCCGATGTTCTGCGGGGTGTGGTCGAAGTAGCCCGAGTTGTCCGCCGGGGTCGGCACCGAGCCGTCCGTCGGCTTGTTCTTCAGCAGGAAGAACTCGATCTCCGGGTGGGTGTAGAAGGTGAAGCCCAGGTCGGAGGTGCGGTTCAGGGCGCGCTTGAGAACGTAGCGCGGGTCGGCGAAGGACGGGGAGCCGTCCGGCATCAGGATGTCGCAGAACATCCGGGCCGTGCCCGGGGCCTCCGCACGCCAGGGGAGGATCTGGAACGTCGACGGATCGGGCTTGGCGATCATGTCGGACTCGTAGACCCGGGCGAAACCCTCGATCGCGGAGCCGTCGAAGCCGATGCCCTCGTCGAAGGCCTGCTCCAGCTCCGCCGGAGCCACGGCGACCGACTTCAGGAAGCCCAGCACGTCCGTGAACCACAGACGTACGAAACGGATGTCGCGCTCCTCCAAGGTCCGGAGCACGAACTCCTGCTGCTTGTCCATCTTCCGCTTCCCCATCCTTGCTGGTCAGGCCGCCTGTCTCCGGTACCGCGGGAGGCGGTCGGGCACTCCTGGGCATCCCACCACACCAGCGTTTCGTGTGCGTTGCCGATCGCCCCTGTGGCCCATCTTGCCCGCTCGCCCCGGCATCCGTAACAGCCGGGTCCGTCGCCGGGTCCGCAGACCCCCGTTAATTGGAATTCTGGATGCAAGTTTTAATGAGGGTGCAAGCAGCCGAGCAGGTTCCGGCAAGTCCAGCATGCCCAGCACAGGAGGCCCGATGCTGTCCGAGCAGTCCGCTGTCACCGTACGTGCCACACTTCCCGCCGTCGGCGCGTCCCTCGGCGAGATCACCGAGCGGTTCTACGCCGGGATGTTCGCCGCCCACCCCGAACTGCTGCGCGATCTGTTCAACCGCGGGAACCAGGCCGCCGGCACCCAGCGCCGGGCCCTCGCGGGCTCCATCGCCGCCTTCGCGACCCAGCTGCTGGAGCACCCGGACGAACGGCCGGACGCCATGCTCCAGCGCATCGCGCACAAGCACGCCTCCCTCGGCGTCACCGCGGACCAGTACGAGATCGTCCACGAGCACCTCTTCGCCGCCATCGCGGGAGTGCTGGGTGACGCCGTCACGCCGGAGGTCGCGGCGGCCTGGACCGAGGTCTACTGGCTGATGGCGAACGCCCTGATCGCCATCGAGAGGCGTCTCCACGAGGAGCGCGGCGGGCACGGCTGGCGCCCCTGGGAGGTCGTCGAGCGGATCACCGAGACCGCCGATGTGGTGACCTTCCGGCTCCGCCCGGCCGACGGCGGCCCGGTGCGGGACTTCCGTGCGGGCCAGTACGTCTCCGTCCGGGTGGCCCTCGCCGACGGAGCCCGGCAGATACGGCAGTACAGCCTCTCCGGGGCGCCCGGGCCGGACGAGCGGCAGTTCAGCGTCAAGCGGGTGCACGGCGGCCCCACGCCCGACGGTGAGGTCTCGGGCCATCTCCATGCGCGTGTGCGGGCCGGTGACGTCCTGGAGCTGTCCGAGGCCTACGGCGACCTGGTCCTCGACGTCGGTGCGGACACCCCGCTGCTGCTGGCATCGGCCGGGATCGGCGTGACCCCGATGACCGCGCTGCTGGCGCACATCGCCGGGAGCGGGCACCGCGCACCGGTCACCGTCGTGCACGGGGACCGCTCGCCCGCCGACCACGCCCTGCGCGCCGACCACGAGGCGTACGCGGCCAAGCTGGCCGCGGGCACGGTGCACTTCTGGTACGAGCAGGATGCGCCGGCCGGCGCGTACACCGGGTACGTCGACCTCACGCCCGTGCCGGTCGCGCCGGGTACACGGGCGTATCTGTGCGGTCCGCCGCCGTTCCTGCGGGCGGTGCGGGAGCAGCTGATGGGCAAGGGGGTGGCACCGGCCGGGATCCACTACGAGGTGTTCGGGCCGGACCTGTGGCAGGCCGGGCGGGGATAGGGCTGTCGATGCCCTTACGGCCGCGGTGGGATGCCCAGCAGGAGCGGGCCCGTCGCGTCGCCGGTGAGGTCCGAGACCGTGATCGGGTCCAGGGAGGCGAAGAACGCCTCCTGGGCCCGGCGCAGCGCGCCGCGCAGGCGGCAGGCTGGGCTCAGGGGGCAGGGCGCGCTGGTCGCGGTGCCCTCGCAGTCGACGACGTCGCCCTCGCCCTCGAAGCTGCGTACCAGGGCGCCCACGGACGCCGTACGGCCCTGCTCGGTCAGCGTGAGCCCGCCGCCCCTGCCCCGTCGGGCCGTGAGCAGGTTCATGTGCTGGAGTTCGGCGACGACCTTCGCGGCGTGGGTGTACGGCACGTCCATGGCCGCGGCGACGTCACGCGTAGTGGGATTCGCCGTGGGGTCGGCGTCACGGGCCGCGGCGAGGCGCATCAGGACGCGCAGGGCGAGGTCGGTGGAGCGCAGCAGCCGCATACCGGGAGCGTAGGTAATTGTGCATCCGGCGTTCAAATTATCCGGTCGGGCTGCGTGATCCGTACCTCCTTCTCCATATCGCGTCGCTCTGACGATTAAACTGGCCGCGTGCCTCAACTACGACTCGCCCTGAACCAGATCGACTCCCGCGTCGGTGATCTCTCCGGCAATGCCGAGACGATTCTGCGCTGGACCCGGCACTCCGCGGAGCAGGGGGCGCACCTCGTGGCGTTCCCGGAGATGGTGCTGACCGGGTACCCCGTCGAGGATCTCGCCCTGCGGTCGTCCTTCGTCGAGGCCTCCCGCGCCGAGCTGCGGTCGCTCGCCGCGCGGCTCGCCCAGGAGGGTTTCGGGGAGCTGCCGGTGATCGTCGGCTACCTCGACCGCAGCGAGACCGCCCAGCCGAAGTACGGCCAGCCGGCCGGTGCGCCGCAGAACGCGGCGGCCGTGCTGTACGGCGGAGAGGTGGTGCTCGGCTTCGCCAAGCACCACCTGCCGAACTACGGCGTCTTCGACGAGTTCCGGTACTTCGTGCCGGGCGACACCATGCCGGTGGTGCGGGTGCGGGGCGTCGACGTCGCCCTCGCGATCTGCGAGGACCTCTGGCAGGACGGCGGGCGGGTGCCGGCCGCCCGGTCCGCGCGGGCCGGGCTGCTCGTCTCGATCAACGCCTCGCCCTACGAGCGCGACAAGGACGACACCCGGCTGGAGCTGGTGCGCAAGCGGGCCCAGGAGGCCGGGTGCACCACCGCGTACCTGGCGATGATCGGCGGGCAGGACGAGCTGGTCTTCGACGGCGACTCGATCGTGGTGGACGCGGGCGGGGAGGTCGTCGCGCGGGCGCCGCAGTTCGCCGAGGGGTGCGTCGTACTCGACCTCGACCTGCCCGCGGCCGTGCCCGACGCGCCGAGCGGAGTCGTGGACGACGGGCTCCGCATCGAGCGGGTGGTGCTGTCGGAGGAGCCGGTGGCGCCGTACGCGGGGGAGATGAGCGGCGGGTACGCGGAGCGGCTCGACGACGCCGAGGAGATCTACTCGGCGCTGGTCGTGGGGCTGCGGGCGTACGTCGCGAAGAACGGGTTCCGGTCGGTGCTGATCGGGCTGTCCGGCGGGATCGACTCCGCGCTGGTCGCGGCGATCGCGTGCGATGCGGTGGGGGCGGAGAACGTGTACGGCGTGTCGATGCCGTCCAAGTACTCCTCCGACCACTCCAAGGACGACGCGGCGGAGCTGGCGCGGCGGACCGGGCTGAACTTCCGGACGGTCGCGATCGAGCCGATGTTCGATGCGTACATGGGGGCGCTGGGGCTGGCCGGGCTGGCGGAGGAGAACCTGCAGTCGCGGCTGCGGGGCACGATGCTGATGGCGATCTCCAACCAGGAGGGGCACATCGTGCTGGCGCCCGGCAACAAGTCGGAGCTGGCGGTCGGGTACTCGACGCTGTACGGGGACTCGGTGGGGGCGTACGGGCCGATCAAGGACGTGTACAAGACGTCGGTGTTCCGGCTGGCGGAGTGGCGGAACCGGGCGGCGGTGGGGCGGGGGCAGACACCGCCGATCCCCGAGAACTCGATCGTGAAGCCGCCGAGCGCGGAGCTGCGGCCGGGGCAGGTGGACACGGACTCGCTGCCGGACTATCCGGTGCTGGACGCGATCCTGGAGCTGTACGTCGACCGGGACAAGGGGGCCGACGAGATCGTCGCGGCCGGGTACGACCGGGAGCTGGTGACGAGGACGCTGCGGATGGTCGACACGGCGGAGTACAAGCGGCGGCAGTACCCGCCGGGGACGAAGATCTCGGCGAAGGGCTTCGGCAAGGACCGGCGCCTGCCCATCACCAACGGGTGGCGCGAGACGGCCTGACGCCGGGCGCGGGGTGCCTCCGGCGGTTCTGGTGGCGGGGGGCGCGGGGTGCCTCCGGCGGTTCGGTGGGGGTGGTCCGAGTGCGGGTGCGATGCCTGCGGCGGCCGGTGCGGGTCGGTGGCCACTCACACCGCCGCGACGGCGCCCACCCGGCGGGCGGCCCGGATCCGCGGCCCGGATCCGCGGCCCGGATCCGCCGAGCCGCGGGCAGTCGTGCCCCCCGGTGCCTGAACAGCCTGGTGGGCGCGGGGCCTGAACGGCCTGCTGGGCGCGGGCGGCGCGACCCGGCGACGTCGGGGTGCGCCCGCCCGCCCGACGGTCACCGCACCGCCGGGGCGCCTGTCAGCTCTCCTGCTGCCGTGCCTTCACCTGCGCCAGCAGCTCGTGCAGCGGCTCCTTGATGCGCCGGCGGTACTCCTGTACCGCCCACCCGTTGCCGTCCGGATCGCTGAAGTACATGAACGTCCCCCCGTCCTGGGGCGAGTACTCCACCGGTTCGGAGACCTCCAGCCCCCGCGCGGTCAGCTCCGCATGCGCCGCCCTGATGTCGGTCACGCACAGCTGCAGACCCTGGTAGGAGCCGGGCACCGGCTTTTTCTGCCCCCGGCTCTCGTCCCAGATGCCGTCGCCGAGGGCGATCGAGCAGCCGGATCCGGGAGGCGTCAGCTGCACGATCCGCATCCCCGGCATGACCTCCTGGTCGATGTCGACGTGGAAACCGACCTTGTCCCGGTAGAAGTCCCTCGACCGGTCGAGGTCGCTCACCGGCAGCGGAATCACTTCGAGGGTCATGTCCATACAGCGTCCTCCCGTGGGTGTCACAACCGCCAGCGCGTCGGGCTGAACGGCTCCCCCTTACCGAAGCCGAAAACGGTGCGCGGCGCCACCGCATAGACGGACGCGTGTCCCGCACCGCGCTGTAAGCAGCCGTCCCGGACCTCGAAGTGCCAGAAGCTGCCGTACTTCGTCTCCCGGGCGGCGGCCGGCTCGCGCAGCCGCGCGTCGTCCGTGACCCGCACCGCGGCTCCCTCGACCACCAGGTCGTAGCCCCGGTTCCAGGTGCTGGTGCCGGTCGTCAGGACGACCTGCGGGTTCTCGTCCAGGTTCCTCGCCCTGCCCTCCTGAGGCCCGGTGCACAAGTGCAGCGCGGCCTCCGACCGGACCGCGGGCGGCGAGGTCACATGCGGGCGGCCGTCCGGCCGCACCGTCGAGATCCAGAACAGCTCGGCCGCGGCGAGCCGGGCCTCCGCCCCCGGCCAGGGCGGGGCGACGGACTCGGGGTCGCTGTAGCGGGGGTCCAGGCGGGCCTGGGGGCGGGTGGTGGTCATCGTCCCTCCTCGACCTGTGCGAGAGGGCAGACGGCTGCGGGGCGCGGAACTCGTCGGAGCCCCGCGCGGGCGCGCCCGTTAGGCTCTGGCCAGGACGACCTTGATCCGACAGGAGGCCCGGGATGACGGCGCCGGGGCGCAGAAGCAGTACCTTCACGCGACTGCTGCGGCACGGCTTCACCGACCCCTCCGCAGCCGAGCGGCTGCTGGACGGTGTGGAGCCGGCCGCCGTCCGCGACGACCCGGTGCTGCTGGAGGCGCTGGGCGGCACCGCCGACCCCGATCTCGCCCTGCACGGGCTGGTGCGGCTGCTGGAGGCGCAGGACGGGCCGACCGACCGGCAGGAGCTGCTGGACACCGTGACGGCGGCCAAGCCGCTGCGGGACCGGCTCCTCGGGGTGCTCGGCGCCTCCGCCGCGCTTGGCGACCACCTCGCCCGGCACGCGGGCGACTGGCGGGCGCTCGTGACCTACGAGCCGCAGGATCTGCACCGCGGGGTGGCGGAGTTCGAGCGCCAGCTCGCCGAGGTCACCGACCCCGTGTCGCTGCGCGTCGGCTACCGGCGCTGTCTGCTGTCCATCGCCGCCCGGGACGTCTGCGGCACGATCGACGTCGCGGAGACCGCCGCCGAACTGGCCGACCTCGCCACCGCCACCCTGCGCGCCGCGCTCCGGCTCGCCGAGGCCGGAGCGCCCGAGGACGCCGAGGTGTGCCGGCTCGCCGTGATCGCCATGGGCAAGTGCGGCGGCCAGGAGCTGAACTACGTCTCAGACGTGGACGTCATCTTCGTCGGCGAGGCCGTGGAGGGCACCGAGGAGGCCGTGGCGCTGCGCGCCGCCACCCGCCTGGCCTCCCACATGATGCGGATCTGCTCCGAGACCACCGTCGAGGGGTCCATCTGGCCGGTCGACGCCAATCTGCGGCCCGAGGGCAGGAACGGTCCGCTGGTGCGCACGCTCAGCAGCCATCTCGCGTACTACCAGCGCTGGGCGAAGACCTGGGAGTTCCAGGCGCTGCTCAAGGCCCGCCCGGTGGCCGGCGATCCCGGGCTGGGGGACGCGTACGTCGAGGCGCTGCAGCCGCTGGTGTGGCAGGCCGCCGAGCGGGAGAACTTCGTCGCCGACGTGCAGAAGATGCGGCGGCGGGTGGTCGAGAACATCCCTCCCGCCGAGGTCGACCGGCAGCTGAAGCTGGGGCCCGGCGGGCTGCGGGACGTCGAGTTCGCCGTGCAGCTGCTGCAGCTGGTGCACGGGCGGGACGACGCCTCGCTGCGCAGCGGGACGACGCTGGACGCGCTGACCGCGCTGGCCGCGGGCGGATACGTCGGACGGGTGGACGCCGCCCAGCTCGACGAGGCGTACCGGTTCCTGCGGTCCATGGAGCACCGGATCCAGCTGCACCGGCTGCGGCGAACCCATCTGGTGCCCGAGGAGGAAGCGGACCTGCGCCGGCTCGGGCGGTCGCTGGGACTGCGCACCGACCCGGTCGCCACGCTGCTGCGGGAGTGGCGGCGGCACGCCTCCGTCGTACGGCGGCTGCACGAGAAGCTGTTCTACCGGCCGCTGCTCGACGCGGTCGCCCAGCTCGCGCCCGGCGAGGCCCGCCTCAGTGCGGAGGCGGCGCGGGAGCGGCTGGTCGCGCTCGGGTACGCCGACCCGGCCGCCGCGCTGCGGCATCTGGAGGCGCTGGCGTCGGGGGTCACCAGGAAGGCGGCCATCCAGCGGACGCTGCTGCCGGTGCTGCTGGGGTGGTTCGCGGACTCGGCCGATCCGGACGCCGGGCTGCTGAACTTCCGGAACGTGTCGGACGCGCTGGGCAAGACGCCCTGGTACCTGCGGCTGCTGCGGGACGAGGGCGCGGCCGCCGAGAACCTGGCCCGGGTGCTGTCCGCCGGGCGGCTCGCGCCCGATCTGCTGATGCGGGCGCCGGAGGCGGTGGCGCTGCTCGGGGACGGTGACGGCGCGGGGCTGGCGCCGCGCGGGCGGGTCCAGCTGGAGCAGGAGATCCTCGCGGCGGTCCGGCGCGCCGACGACGCCGGGCAGGCGGTCACCGCGGCGCGCGGGGTGCGGCGGCGGGAGCTGTTCCGTACGGCCGCCGCCGACATCGTCGGCTCCTACGGCACCGAGGCCCAGCCCGCCGAGGCCGACCAGGGCGCGCTGGTGGACCGGGTGGGCGGTGCGGTGTCCGACCTCACGGCCGCGACGCTCGCCGGGACACTGCGGGCCGTGACGCGGGCCGGCTGGGGAGAGGTGCTGCCCACCCGGTTCGCGGTCATCGGCATGGGGCGGTTCGGGGGGCACGAGCTGGGCTACGGCTCGGACGCCGACGTGCTGTTCGTGCACGAGCCCCGGGACGGTGTGGACGAACGGGAGGCCGGCGAGGCCGCGAACAAGGTGGTCGCCGAGATGCGGCGGCTGCTCGCGCTGCCCAGTGCCGACCCGCCGCTGCTGATCGACGCCGACCTGCGCCCGGAGGGCAAGTCCGGGCCGCTGGTGCGCACCCTGAAATCGTACGAGGCGTACTACCGGCGCTGGTCGCTGACCTGGGAGTCGCACGCCCTGCTGCGGGCCGAGCCGGTCGCCGGTGACGCGGACCTGGGGCGGCGGTTCATCGAGCTGGTCGACCCGCTGCGGTACCCCGCGGGCGGGCTCGGCGACGACGCCGTACGGGAGATCCGGCGGCTGAAGGCCCGGATGGAGTCCGAGCGGCTGCCGCGCGGCGCCGACCCCAAGCTGCACGCCAAGCTGGGGCCCGGCGGGCTCTCCGACGTCGAGTGGACGGTGCAGCTGCTGCAGTTGCAGCACGGGTGCGAGGTGGCGGGCCTGCGCACGACGCGGACGCGGGAGGCACTGGCGGCGGCCCGGGAGGCCGGGCTGCTCACCGAGGAGCAGGCCGGGATCCTGGACGAGGCGTGGGTCCTGGCGACGCGGGTGCGCAATGCGGTGATGCTGGTCCGGGGCCGGGCCGGGGACACCTTCCCCTCGGAGCGCCGCGAGCTGGCCGCGGTCGGCCGCTACCTGGGCTACGGGCCCGGCCACGCCGGCGACATGCTGGACGGTTACCGGCGCACCGCCCGCCGCTCCCGGACCGTGGTGGAGGAGCTGTTCTACGGAGGGTGAGGGGGCCGGGGTCTCGGCGGTCCCGGGGTCCCGGCTACGTTCTCGAGGACAGCAGGGGGCCGCCGCCTCGGGCCGGGACCAGCCTCGGCAGGGCGTACGGCTGTGCGCCGTACCAGACACGGGCCACCGCGTAGCCGAAGCCGAGGCAGATCAGTCCGCCCACCGCGTCCAGCCAGAAGTGGTTGGCGGTGGCGACGATCACCACCAGCGTGAGCGCCGGGTAGAGGATGCCGAGGACGCGGACCCAGGGGACGGTGGTGAGGGCGAGGATGGTCAGGCCGCACCACAGCGACCAGCCGATGTGCATCGACGGCATCGCCGCGTACTGGTTGGACATGTTCTTCAGATCGCCGGACGCCATCGACCCCCAGGTCTGGTGGACCATGACGGTGTCGATGAACAGGGAGCCGTTCATCAGGCGGGGCGGGGCCAGTGGATACAGGTAGTAGCCGACCAGGGCGACTCCCGTGGTCGCGAACAGCACCGTCCGGGTCGCCGCGTAGCGGCCGGGATGCCTGCGGTACAGCCAGACCAGGACACCCAGGGTGACGACGAAGTGCAGGGTGGCGTAGTAGTAGTTCATCCCCACGATGAGCCAAGTCACCGAGTTCACGGCGTGATTGATCGACTCCTCGACGGCGATGCCGAGTTGGTGCTCGACCTTCCAGATCCAGTCGGCGTTGCGCAGCGCCTCTGCCCGCTGTTCCGGCACGGCGTTGCGGACCAGCGAGTACGTCCAGTAACTGACCGCGATCAGCAGGATCTCGAACCACAACCGCGGCCTGCGGGGGGTGCGCAACCGGCGCAGGAGACCCCGCCCCGTCCGGTCGGCGACGGGGGAGCGGCCCTCGTCCGCGACGGGGGAGGAAACCTCGTCCGCGACGGGGGAGGAAACCTCGTCCGCGACGGAGGAGGAAGCGGCCGTTTCGCGGCTTTCCGTCGTGGTCACGGTCGTGTCACCCATGGGCACAGAGTCTGCCAGACTTGCATTCCTCCACCGATCATCCCCCTGTCGGGTTCTGCACGCATGTTCTACGCCGACGGGAGGCCGCTACCTCCGACTTGAGGATGATTCGGGGTGGTTCAGGGCCGCCCGTTGTTGCCCGGTGCCGACGCCGTGGAGCCGCGTACCACCAGCTCCGGCATGAAGACGAACTCGCTGTGCGGGGCGGGGGTGCCGCCGATCTCCTCCAGCAGGGTGCGCACCGCCGCCTGCCCCATCGCCGGGACCGGCTTGCGGACGGTGGTCAGCGGCGGATCGGTGAAGGCGATCAGCGGGGAGTCGTCGAAACCGACGACCGAGATGTCCCGCGGGACTCCCAGGCCGTGCTGCCGCGCCGCCCGTATCGCGCCCAGCGCCATCATGTCGCTGGCGCACACCACGGCCGTGCAGTCCCGCTCGATCAGCGCGACGGCCGCCGCCTGGCCGCCTTCCAGGGTGTAGAGGGAGTGCTGGACCAGCTCCGACTCGACCGTGTGCGCGTCCAGTCCCAGCTGGTCCTGCATGGTGCGGACGAAACCCTCGATCTTCCGCTGCACCGGGACGAACCGTTTCGGTCCGAGCGCCAGCCCGATGCGGCTGTGGCCGAGGGAGGCCAGGTGGGTCACCGCGAGGTTCATCGCGGCGCGGTCGTCGGGGGAGATGAACGGCGCCTGCACCTTGGGCGAGAACCCGTCGACGAGCACGAACGGCACGCCCTGGGCGCGCAGCCGTTCGTAGCGCTGCATGTCGGCGGTGGTGTCGGCGTGCAGTCCCGAGACGTAGATGATCCCGGCGACCCCGCGGTCGACCAGCATCTCGGTCAGCTCGTCCTCCGTGGAGCCGCCCGGCGTCTGGGTGGCCAGCACCGGGGTGTAGCCCTGGCGGGTCAGGGCCTGGCCGATCACCTGGGCCAGCGCCGGGAATATCGGGTTCTCCAGCTCCGGGGTGATCAGGCCCACCAGGCCCTCGCTGCGCTGCCGCAGCCGTACCGGGCGCTCGTAGCCCAGCACGTCCAGGGCGGCCAGCACGGACTGGCGGGTGGTGGCGGCGACGCCCGGCTTCCCGTTGAGGACGCGGCTGACGGTCGCTTCGCTCACCCCCGCCTGCGCAGCGATGTCGGCAAGCCGTGTGGTCACAGGGGTGGACTGTACCGGCCGCGTGACGCCTTGCACACCGACGGGGCGCCGGGTGCGTGCCGTGGAGCGGCCCGCTGCGGGCTGGTGCGTCATCGCGATCCCCCATGTGGTGGTCGGCAACCTCGTCCGCAACGGAGGGACCCCGGTCGGCGAGAGGCGTGGCAAGTACTTGCAGAGTCTTGCACAAGTGCGCGTCTCCCTGTCGGGCGCGCGGAAACACCGGCTCAAAGTCGATCTATCGCAGCCCTGGGGCGGACGTGAGGCGGTCTCGCGACGGTCGAGGTCGGGTCACGGCGGGGTAACTGTCGGCAGTGCTTGCATTTTTTTTCTGCAAGGCCTTTCGCAAGGCCGACACGCAGAGCTAATGTCACCGTCGCCCGGCCGCGGCAACGGCGCAGTCGGCAGGCGGGAGCGGACGGGACCCCTCTCGCACCACACGGGCCTTCACCCTCAAGGAGAACTCATGCGGCGTGGCATAGCGGCCACCGCGCTCGTGGCGTCCCTCGCCCTCGCGGCGACGGCGTGCGGCGGGGACAGCGGCAGCGACAGCGAGTCCGGCGGTCCGGTCACCATCACCTGGTGGGACACCTCCAACGCGACCAACGAGGCGCCGACCTACCAGGCGCTGGTCAAGGAGTTCGAGGCGGCCAACGAGGACATCAAGGTCAACTACGTCAACGTCCCCTTCGACCAGGCGCAGAACAAGTTCGACACCGCCGCCGGTTCCAAGGGCGCCCCCGACGTGCTGCGCTCCGAGGTCGGCTGGACGCCCGCCTTCGCCAAGAAGGGCTTCTTCCTGCCGCTGGACGGCACCGAGGCCCTCGCCGAGAAGGACGAGTTCCAGCCCAACCTGGTCGAACAGGCCGAGTACGAGGGCAAGACCTACGGTGTGCCGCTGGTCACCGACACCCTCGCCTTCGTCTACAACAAGGAGCTCTTCGCCGAGGCCGGCGTCGAGGCCCCCGAGACCTGGGACGACCTGAAGAAGGCCGCCGCCACCATCAAGGACAAGACCGGCGTCGACGGCTACTGGGGCTCCACTCAGTCCTACTACGCCCAGCCGTTCCTGTACGGCGAGGGCACCGACACGGTCGACGCCGACGCCAAGAAGATCACCGTCAACTCGGCGGAGGCCAGGAAGGCGTACGGCACCTGGCTGGACCTCTTCGACGGCAAGGGCCTGCACAAGGCCGACACCACCGCCGACGCCTACGCCCACATCCAGGAGGCGTTCGTCAGCGGCAAGGTCGCCTCGATCCTCCAGGGCCCCTGGGAGATCACCAACTTCTACAAGGGCTCGGCGTTCCAGGACAGGAACAACCTCGGCATCGCCACCGTCCCGGCCGGCTCCACCGGCGAGGCGGGCGCCCCCACGGGCGGCCACAACCTCTCCGTGTACGCCGGCTCCGACGAGGCGCACCAGAAGGCCGCACTGAAGTTCGTGAAGTTCATGACCTCGGCGAAGTCCCAGGAGACCATCGCCCTGAAGAACTCCACCCTGCCCACCCGCGACGACGCCTACACCGACCAGGTCAAGGCCGACCCCGGTATCGCCGGCTACCAGGGCGTCCTGCCCGCCGCCCAGCCGCGCCCGGCGCTGCCCGAGTACAGCTCCCTGTGGGGTCCGCTCGACGAGGAGCTGCCGCAGATCGCCGGCGGCAAGGAGTCCCTGGACAAGGGCCTCGGCGACGCCGAGACCGCGATGGCCAAGCTGGTGCCGGACTTCAGCAAGTGAGCCCGCGTGGCCGCCGGAGACCCCCGGATCCCGGGGTCTCCGGCGGCCGCCGGCCGTGTGCCGACCCCCTCGATCTCCCGACCTTCGCAAAGGTTGTCGAACCATGACAGTCGCCATCGACCGCGCGACCGGCAAGCGCCGCGGTGACCACGCCCCGCGGCCCGGCCTCGGCCGGCGCCTGAAGCAGGCGTTCCAGCGGCACTGGTACGCCTACGCCATGATCGCGCCGGTGGCCGTCGTCCTCGGCGTCCTCGTGCTGTACCCGCTGGCGTACGGCTTCTACCTCACCTTCACCGACGCCACCAGCCTCAACACCGCCCGCACCATCGGCGCCAACGAGATCGAGGCCACCTACAAGTTCATCGGCCTGGACAACTACGCCGACATCCTGTGGGGCGAGACCGCCTACGACCGCTTCTGGTCCCACTTCATCTGGACGATCGTCTGGACGGCGGCCTGTGTCGCGCTGCACTACTCCATCGGCCTGGGCCTCGCCCTGCTGCTCAACCAGAAGCTGCGCGGACGCACCCTCTACCGGCTGATCCTCATCCTGCCCTGGGCCGTGCCCACCTTCGTCACCGTCTTCGGCTGGCGCTTCATGCTCGCCGACACCGGCATCATCAACGGCGCGCTGGAGACGCTGCACCTGCCGACCCCGGCGTGGCTGGAGGACACCTTCTGGCAGCGGTTCGCCGCGATCATGGTCAACACCTGGTGCGGAGTGCCGTTCATGATGGTCTCCCTCCTCGGCGGCCTGCAGTCCATCGACTCCTCGCTCTACGAGGCCGCCGAGATGGACGGCGCGAACGCCTGGCAGCGGTTCCGCTACGTCACCCTGCCCGGACTGCGCTCGGTCAGCTCCACCGTCGTCCTGCTCGGCATCATCTGGACCTTCAACCAGTTCGCCGTGATCTTCCTGCTGTTCGGCAACACCGCCCCGGACGCGCAGATCCTGGTCACCTGGGCGTACTACCTCGGCTTCGGACAGCAGCCGCGCGACTTCGCACAGTCCGCGGCCTACGGCATCCTGCTGCTGGCCATCCTGATCGTGTTCACCTCGTTCTACCGCCGCTGGCTGAACCGCAATGAGCAGCAGCTCGCGATCTGAGGCAGGAGCTCCCATGACCACCCCCACCGTCACCACGGCCACCGCTCCGGCCGAGCCGGCCCCCGCGCCCGCCGCGGCGCCCCGCAAGGTGCGCCGCCGCGGCGAGAACAGCCCGCTCGCGGCCCTCGCCTCGCACGGCATCCTCACCGTCGCCAGCCTGATCGCGCTGTTCCCCGTCGCCTGGCTGGTCTATCTGTCCCTCGGCCCGGACAAGGACGACTACCTCCACCCCGGGCGCATCTGGGGCAAGATGACCCTCGACAACTACGTGTTCGTCCTGCAGGAGACCAACTTCTTCCACTGGCTGCAGAGCTCGCTGATCGTCTCGCTCGGCACCACGGTCATCGGCGTCATGGTGGCCGCCACCACCGGGTACGCCGTCTCCCGGATGCGCTTCCCCGGCTACCGGAAGCTGATGTGGGTGCTGCTGGTCACACAGATGTTCCCGATCGCCGTGCTCATCGTGCCGATGTACCAGATCCTGTCCGAGCTGCAGCTCGTCGACAGCTACCTCGGCCTGATCCTCGTCTACTGCTCGACCGCGGTGCCGTACTGCGCCTGGCTGCTCAAGGGCTACTTCGACACCATTCCGTTCGAGATCGACGAGGCCGGCCGGGTCGACGGCCTGTCCCCGTTCGGCACCTTCTTCCGGCTGATCCTGCCGCTGGCCCGGCCGGGCCTGGCGGTGGCCGGCTTCTACAGCTTCATCACCGCCTTCGGCGAGGTCGCCTTCGCCTCCACGTTCATGCTGTCCGACACCAAGTACACCTTCGCCGTCGGACTGCAGAGCTTCGTCAGCGAGCACGACGCCCAGCGCCACCTGATGGCCGCCACCGCCGTGCTGATCGCGATACCCGTGTCCGCCTTCTTCTACCTGGTGCAGAAGAACCTGGTGACCGGCCTCACCGCGGGCGGCACCAAGGGCTGATCCTCCCTTCGAGACTCCCGCGCGGCCCCGCCGCTCGGGTTGCGGTCGCGGCGCCCATCCGACCCCGCCGGCGCCGCGACCGCCCGGTCCTCACCGGCCCCGCACCCGCGCCACGGCCCACGATCGGGGGGAACCGGCCCACGATCGGGGGACTCGGTCCCCACCGGGGGCGTGATCCGGCCCCATCCGATTCATGATCCAAGTCATCACCCGATTCATGATCCGACCACCGTTAGCCATCAAGGACGACATGAGCCAGCAGCACTCCGCAGCCCCGGCCCCGACCCCCACGACCGCATCCGCCGTCGCCACCGTCGCCAGGCGCCGCGACTGGTGGCGCGACGCGGTGATCTACCAGGTCTACCCACGCAGCTTCGCCGACAGCAACGGCGACGGCATGGGCGACCTGGAGGGCGTCCGCACCCGCCTGCCGTACCTGCGCGACCTCGGCGTGGACGCCGTGTGGCTCAGCCCCTTCTACGCCTCCCCGCAGGCCGACGCCGGCTACGACGTCGCCGACTACCGCGCCGTCGACCCCATGTTCGGCACCCTCCTGGACGCCGACGCCCTGATCCGCGACGCCCACCGGCTGGGCCTGCGCATCATCGTCGACCTGGTCCCCAACCACTCCTCCGACCAGCACGAGTGGTTCAGGCGCGCCGTCGCCGAGGGCCCCGGCTCCCCGCTGCGCGAGCGCTACCACTTCCGCCCCGGCAAGGGCAGCCACGGCGAGCTGCCGCCCAACGACTGGGAGTCCATCTTCGGCGGCCCCGCCTGGACCCGGGTCACCGAGCCCGACGGCACACCGGGGGAGTGGTACCTGCACCTCTTCGCCCCCGAGCAGCCCGACTTCAACTGGGAGCACCCGGCCGTCGGCGACGAGTTCCGCTCCATCCTGCGCTTCTGGCTGGACATGGGCGTGGACGGCTTCCGCATCGACGTCGCCCACGGCATGGTGAAGGCCGAGGGCCTGCCCGACCTTGGATCCCACGAACAGCTCAAGCTGCTGGGCAACGATGTCATGCCGTTCTTCGACCAGGACGGCGTCCACGACATCTACCGCCAGTGGCGTCTCATCCTCGACGAGTACTCGGATCCCATGGGGCCCGAAGGGCCTTCCGCAGAAGGGCGGGGACGGGAGACGGGTGGGCGCATCTTCGTGGCCGAGGCATGGACGCCCACCATCGAGCGCACCGCCAACTACGTCCGCCCGGACGAACTGCACCAGGCGTTCAACTTCCAGTACCTGGGCACCCACTGGGACGCCGAGGAACTGCGCGAGGTCGTCGACCGCACCCTGGACGCGATGCGCCCGGTCAAGGCCCCCGCGACCTGGGTGCTGTCCAACCACGACGTCACCCGGCACGCCACCCGCTTCGCCAACCCGCCCGGCCTCGGCACCCAGATCCGCCAGGCCGGCGACCGTGCACTGGGCCTGCGCCGCGCCCGCGCCGCGACCCTCCTGATGCTGGCCCTGCCCGGCTCGGCCTACGTCTACCAGGGCGAGGAGCTGGGCCTGCCCGACGTCGTCGACCTCCCGGACGAGGTGCGCCAGGACCCGGCGTACTTCCGCGGCGCCGGGCAGGACGGCTTCCGCGACGGCTGCCGGGTGCCGATCCCGTGGACCCGCACGGGATCGTCGTACGGCTTCGGGGACGGCGGCAGCTGGCTCCCCCAGCCGGACAGCTGGGGCGAACTGAGCGTCGAGGCCCAGACCGGCGTCCCCGGCTCCACCCTGGAGCTGTACCGCGCCGCCCTGGCGATCCGCCGCACCCAGCCCGACCTCGGCGCGGGCGACGCGGTGGAGTGGCTGCGCGCCCCCGAGGGCGTCCTCGCCCTCCGCCGCGGGGAGTTCGTCTGCGTCGCCAACACCACCGCCGAGTCGGTCGCGCTGCCCGCCTACGGCCGGATGCTGCTCTCCAGCGGCGAGGTGACGGAGTCCGACGGCGAGGCGAAGCTGCCGGCCGACACGACGGTGTGGTGGACGACGGGCTGACACCGGCCCCTGGGCCCGCCGCTCCCCCCGGCAGGGGAGGGGCGGGCCCTTCGGCCCATTCGCCCACGACGGCTCTGCTCGATCCGGTGCGGGCGCACCGGGTGCCCGCCGCTCCGGCCTCGGCACGGCAGCCGTGAGACCGCCAACTGCCGTCCGGGCCGGAGTTCTTTCCCGACTCCTCCTCGCGCGCGGGGACCCAGCACCGCAGCAGACCACCGAACCTGCCCCACAGGGATCACGCGTCGCCGCACACCGGAACACCAGTCCTTCCCGCCTTCGTATCCGCCGGCATGTGTGCACCAGGTGTGCCTGTTTCTCACGCTCCCCAGCTCCACCGAGTCGACCGGCCGTAAGGAACACTCGGCACCCTCCCGGGGACACGACGTCCCCCGGTGGGCGTCAGCACCGGGTACGAACCCGTGGCCTGACCTGCCGCCTGTGGTCGGTGTGATCATCCTCTAGGATTGCGCCCCCTGGGAAAGGGGGCCTGGGTGAACGGCAACCCGCTGTACCACTGGACGGCGCTGGCCGTGGCGACCGTGCTCGTTGTGCCGGTGTCTGCGGCGGTACTGGCCGGATGGTCACCGCGGTGGTCGCGGAACCGGCGGCAGGCCGGGATGCGGCTCCGTGCCTGCGGTTTCCTGTGCTGCTACGCCCTCACCCTGGTGAACGCCGTCCCGCGGATAGCCGACGCCTCCTACGGGACGGTCATGGCCTGTACGAGCGTCGGCTTCGGTTTCATCGGCGCCGCTGCCGCCCTGTTCATGCTGGCGGAGCGGAAGGACTCGCGCGCAGGGAGTACCGCAGGCCTCGCCGCAACGTGCGGAGGCCCGACGAAGGCGGAGAAGAGATGACCACGCCGACCCGCCCGGTCGACCACGACCTCGTCCGGGCCGCGGCCGACGTGGCGCGCACTCGCTGCCGGGGTGACAACCACACCGTCGCGGCGGCGGCCCGCGCGCGGGACGGCCGGATCGTCACCGCGGTGAACGCGTACCACTTCACCGGCGGTCCCTGCGCCGAGCTGGTCCTCATCGGCGCGGCGGCGGCCCAGGGCGTCTACGAGCTGGACACGATCGTCGCCGTGGGCGACCGCGACCGCGGGGTGGTTCCGCCGTGCGGCCGCTGCCGTCAGGCCCTCCTCGACTACTTCCCCGACCTCGGGGTCGTCGTCGGCAACGGCGACCGCACCCGCGCCGTCCCCATCGCGGACCTGCTGCCCGAGAGCTACGTCCGGGCCGACCACCAGCTCGAGGCCGAGTAGGGGCCGGCCCAGCACGCCCGCGACGAACGGCCACGCAACCCGTCTCCACGGCCGGCGTGGCCGCGTGCGGCTAGGAGGCGGGGGTGCGGCGGCCGCCTCGGCGGCCGGAGCCCCGGCGGCCGGTCCCGCCGGCGCCGTTCACCGAACCGGCCGCGGCCGTGCGGTCGGATCGGGGGCCGCCCGCTCCGCCGGACCCACCCGCACCGCCCGGGGCCGCGCCGGAGCGTGCCCGGCGGGCCGACTCGCCCCCGGCAGCGGCAGCCCCTGCCGTCGCCGTGGCCCCGCCGCCGTTCCGGCGCCGACGGCCGGATCGGCCGCCTGGCTTGGTGCCGTTCCCGGGGCCCGGCTTGGTGCCGGTTCTCGTACCGGTCCTCCGCTCCGGGCGGGACGAGGCCGGGGCCGCCTGCTGGGGGACCTCGATGGTGACGGCGATGCCGGAGGGCTCGCGGGCGCCGGTGAGGGTGGCCAGTTCCGCGTCGCCCGACGTGACCCGGGCCGTGCGGGGGCGGATGCCCGCGTCCGACATGAGCCGGGTGACGTCCCGTTTCTGGTCGGGCAGGACCAGCGTGACCACACTGCCGGAGCCGCCGGCGCGGGCCGTCCGGCCGCCCCGGTGGAGGTAGTCCTTGTGGTCGGTGGGGGGATCGACGTTGACGACGAGGTCGAGATCGTCGATGTGTATGCCCCGGGCCGCGACGTTCGTCGCCACCAGCGCGGTGACCTGCCCGTTCCGGAACTGCTCCAGGGTGCGGTTCCGCTGCGGCTGGGAGCGGCCTCCGTGCAGGGCCGCCGCGCGCACGCCGACGGCCAGGAGCCGCTTGGCGAGCCGGTCGGCGGACCTCTTGGTGTCCAGGAAGAGGATGACCCGGCCGTCCCGGGCCGCGATACGCGTGGTGACGGCCTTCTTGTCGGTCTCGTCCTGGATGTGGAGCACGTGGTGCTCCATGGTGGTCACCGCCCCCGCGGACGGGTCCACGGAGTGCACCACGGGGTCGGTGAGGAAGCGCTGCACCAGGCGGTCGATGTTGCGGTCCAGGGTGGCCGAGAAGAGCAGCCGCTGTCCGTCCGGACGCACCTTCTCGATCAGCTTGGTGATCTGCGGCAGGAATCCCATGTCGGTCATCTGGTCGGCTTCGTCCAGCACCGTGATGCGTACCTGGTCGAGCACGCAGTCCCCGCGTTCCACGAGGTCGTTGAGCCTGCCGGGACTCGCCACGACCACCTCCGCGCCGCGCCGGAGCGCGCCGGCCTGCTTGGTGATGGACAGCCCGCCGACCACGGTGGCCAGCCGGAGGTTCACCGCCGCCGCGTAGGGCGTCAGCGCGTCCGTGACCTGCTGGGCGAGTTCCCGGGTGGGCACCAGCACGAGGGCGAGGGGCGCCTTGGGCTCCGCGCGCAGCCCTGCCGTGCGGGCCAGCAGCGCCAGCCCGAACGCCAGGGTCTTGCCGGATCCGGTGCGTCCGCGTCCGAGCAGGTCACGCCCGGCGATCGAGTTGGGGAGCGTGGCGGCCTGGATGGGGAACGGCGTGGTCACACCCTGTGCGGTGAGGGTCTGCAGCAGCCCCGCGGGCATGTCCAGACCGGCGAAGTCCTCGACGGGGGGAAGCGCGGGTGTCGAGCTCTCCGGCAGCCGGAATTCTCTCGGCGTCGACGCGGACGGTCGGGGCGACGAGGCGCGCCGGTTCGGCTTCTGGGGCCTACGGGCCATGCAGGTGTCTGCCTTCCTGGAAACAGCACAAACCGGGGTCCGCACCCGTGACGGTGCGGACCCCGGTGAGTGGATACGCGTCCGGCGATCAGGCGGGGACGATGTTCTCCGCCTGCGGGCCCTTCTGGCCCTGCGTGACGTCGAAGGTGACCCGCTGGCCCTCCTGGAGCTCACGGAAGCCCTGGGTCGCGATGTTCGAGTAGTGGGCGAAGACGTCCGGGCCGCCGCCGTCCTGCTGGATGAAGCCGAAACCCTTTTCGGCGTTGAACCACTTGACGGTTCCCTGTGCCATGATTTTCTCCTTCTGTAGGCAGAGGCCCCATCCGGAGATGCCGGAAAACAAATAATGCGCCCGAAGGAGAAACATTCCCGTCAGGCGCACATAGGTTCATGGGTACCACAACTGCAACGTGGAAACATTAGCACAGCCCGGGGCCGCGTGCCGGATCACGGGCCGAGCCCGCCCGGCGGGTCAGCCGCCCAGGCGTACGGGAAGCGCGCGCACGCTGTTGCCGACGAAGCTGGAGTGGCGTGCGAGCCGGTCCTCGGGTTCCGCGATGTCGAGTGCGGGGAAGCGGGTG
Source organism: Streptomyces poriticola (assembly GCF_036689765.1). Classification (NCBI taxonomy): domain Bacteria; kingdom Bacillati; phylum Actinomycetota; class Actinomycetes; order Kitasatosporales; family Streptomycetaceae; genus Streptomyces; species Streptomyces poriticola. The sequence continues at coordinate 330,735 of NZ_JBAGKH010000001.1, read as the reverse complement.
AACAGCCGCTCCAGGGCGATGGTCGTCTCCAGGCGGGCGAGCGGGGCGCCCAGGCAGTAGTGCGCGCCGTGGCCCAGGGAGAGATGGCGTACGGCGTCCGCGCGGGCGGGGCGGGTGACGTCGAAGCGTCCGGCGTCCGGGCCGTGTGCCTGCGGGTCGCGGCCGGCGGCGGAGTACCCGGCGAGCACGGCGGTGCCCGCCGGTATGAGGGTGCCGTCCAGGGCGAGGTCCCGCACGGGGTAGCGGAACGGGAAGTAGCTGACCGGCGCGTCCCAGCGCAGCGTCTCCTCGGCCACGTCGGCCCAGGTCGCCCCGCCCGAGCGCACCAGGTCCAGCTGGTCGCGGTGGCCGCACAGGGCGCGTACGGCGTTGGTGATCAGGTTGAGCGTGGTCTCGTGACCGGCGATGATCATCAGCACCAGGGTGCCGATGAGCTCCTGCTCGCTGAGCCGGTCGCCGTCCTCGTCCCGGGCGGCGATCAGGGCGCTGGTGAGGTCGTCACCGGGATGCGCGGCCCGGACGGCGGCGACCTCGGCCAGTACGGCGACGAGCTCGCGGTTGGCGGCCACCGCCTCCTCCGGTCCGATGTCCGTGGCCACGACCTGGTTGGACAGGTGATGCAGCCGGTCGCGGAACTCGGCCGCCACGCCGAGGAGTTCGCAGATGACGCCCATCGGCAGCGGCAGTGCGAAGTGCTTCCGCAGGTCGGCGATCCCGCCGCCCGCCTCCGCCGCCCGGGCGAGACCGTCGAGCAGGGAGTCCGTCAACTCCTCCACCCGGGGGCGCAGTCCGTCCACCCGGCGGGGTGTGAACGCCCGGCTGACCAGCGAGCGCAGCCTGCGGTGGTCGTCCCCGTCGGCGGTGGTCATGCCCTGCACGGTGGCGAAGGTCAGCAGCGGCCACCCCGGGCCGACCCGTCCTTCCCGCAGGGCCGTGAAGTGGCGGGCGTTCTTCGCGACGTCGGGGTGCTGGAGGAACTCCCGGAGCGCCTCGTGCCCGAGCACGGCCATGCCCTCGATGCCGCCCGGCAGGACGACCGGGGCGACCGCTCCGCGGGCCAGTAACCGGGCGTTGTCGGCATGCGGGCAGCCTCCGGAGGGATCCATCCGGTGCGGTGCAGTGGCGGGGGTCGGCTCCACCGGGCCCTCCTGGCGTCGGTCGGACGGGAACGGGGCCGATCGTAGGCGCCGGAGGGCGCCGTGCCGAGAGGTGCGTCGGCCGACTCCGCTCCCGCAACTTCGCCCCGACCGCTCCCCTTTCAGTTGATGAGCGTTTAACATCTGCGTCACCGCAAGGTTTCAGCAATCTTGCAGAAAGACCCTTCAGCGAAGAAGGACCCCCACATGGCACGCAGAACCCTCTCCGGGGCCGCCGCCCTCGCCGCGGCCACCCTTGTCATGGCCCCGACGTCCGATGCCCAGGCGTCCCCACCCGGCGACAGGGACGTCACCGCCGTACTCTTCGAGTGGAACTTCGCCTCGGTCGCCCGGGAGTGCACCACCGCCCTCGGCCCCGCCGGCTACGGCTACGTGCAGGTCTCCCCGCCCGCCGAGCACATACAGGGCGGGCAGTGGTGGACCTCCTACCAGCCCGTCAGCTACCGGATCGCCGGCCGTCTCGGCGACCGCGCCGCCTTCCGGGACATGGTGAACACCTGCCACGCCGCCGGTGTGAAAGTGGTCGTCGACGCCGTGGTCAACCACATGTCCGCGGGCGACGGCACCGGCACCGGCGGATCGTCGTACACGAAGTACGACTACCCGGGCCTGTACTCCTCCCACGACTTCGACGACTGCCGCTCCGAGATCGGCAACTACCAGGACCGCTACCACGTCCAGCACTGCGAACTCGTCGGCCTCGCCGACCTCGACACCGGCGAGGAGTACGTCCGCTCCGCCCTCGCCGGTTACCTGAACGACCTGCTCTCCCTCGGCGTCGACGGCTTCCGCATCGACGCGGCCAAGCACATGCCGTCCGGTGACCTCGCCGCCATCAAGTCCCGCCTCACCAACCCCTCCGTCTACTGGAAGCAGGAGGTCATCCACGGGGCCGGGGAGGCCGTCCAGCCCGGCGAGTACACCGGAAACGGCGACGTCCAGGAGTTCCGGTACGGGTACGACCTCAAGCGGGTCCTCAACGACGAGAAGCTCGCCTACCTGAAGAACTACGGCGAGGGCTGGGGCTATATGAGCAGCTCCGTCGCCGGCGTCTTCGTCGACAACCACGACACCGAGCGCAACGGATCCACCCTCGGCTACAAGGACCACGCCGTCTACACCCTGGCCAACGTCTTCATGCTGGCCTGGCCCTACGGTGCCCCCGACATCAACTCCGGCTACGAATGGTCCGACCACGACGCCGGGCCGCCGAACGGCGGGCAGGTGAACGCCTGCTGGCAGGACGGCTGGAAGTGCCAGCACGCCTGGCCCGAGATCGAGTCCATGGTGGGCTTCCGCAACGCCACGCGCGGTGAGGCCGTCACGGACTGGTGGGACAACGGGAACGACGCGATCGCTTTCGGCCGCGGCGACAAGGGCTTCGTGGCGATCAACCACGAGTCCTCCTCCCTCACCCGCACCTACCAGACCTCGCTGCCCGCCGGTACGTACTGCAACGTGCAGAACGGCACGCCCGTGACCGTCGACGGATCCGGGCAGGTCACCGCGGTGCTCGGCAGCAACACCGCCCTCGCGCTGCACGTGGACGAGCGTTCCTGCTGAGCCGCCCCGGGCAAGGGTCGTGAAAATCCTTGCCGTTGCTTTCACGACCCTTGCCGCAAGACTTGCGCCACCGCTACCGTCACGCCGGGGTCGGACCCGAACGAGCCGCAATCGCAAGGAGTTCACACCGGTGACACCGAGACGGCCGGCGCGCGGGACGCGCCGCACCTCCGCCGCACCACGGGTCGCGGCCCTCACCGTCGCCGCCCTCGCGGCGACACTCCTCCAGCCCGTCGGCGCACAGGCGGCCGCCCCGCCGCCGCCCCCTCCGGACGGGAAGCTGGCCAGGACCGCCGCGCGGCACGAGCTGACCCGCGAGCAGTTCTACTTCGTCCTGCCGGACCGTTTCGCCAACGGCGACCCGCGCAACGACCGCGGCGGCCTCACCGGCTCCCGGCTCAGCACCGGCCACGACCCCACCGACAAGGGCTTCTACCAGGGCGGGGACCTGAAGGGCCTGACCGAGCGGCTCGACTACATCAAGGACCTCGGCACCACCGCCATCTGGATGGCCCCGATCTTCAAGAACCAGCCCGTGCAGGGGACCGGGGCCGACGCCTCGGCCGGCTACCACGGCTACTGGATCACCGACTTCACCCAGGTCGACCCGCACTTCGGCACCAACGGGGACCTGGAACGGCTGGTCGACAAGGCCCACGCCAAGGGCATGAAGGTCTTCTTCGACGTCATCACCAACCACACCGCCGACGTCATCGACTACGAGGAGAAGTCCTACAGCTACCTCTCCAAGGGCGCCTTCCCTTATCTGACGAAGAAGACCGGGGAGCCCTTCGACGACGCCGACTACGCCGACGGAGAGCCCAGGCGCTTCCCGCGCGTCGACGAGAGTTCCTTCCCCCGCACCCCCGTCGTCCCCGACGCCAAGAAGAACCTCAAGGTGCCCTCCTGGCTCAACGACCCGTCGATGTACCACAACCGGGGCGACTCCACCTGGGCCGGCGAGTCGGCCACGTACGGGGACTTCTCCGGGCTCGACGACCTGTGGACCGAGCGGCCCGAGGTCGTCCGGGGCATGGAACGCATCTACCAGCGCTGGGTGCGGGACTTCGACATCGACGGCTTCCGCATCGACACGGTCAAGCACGTCAACATGGAGTTCTGGACCCGGTGGGCCACCGCCCTCGACCGGTACGCCGCCGAACGCGGTCGCGAGGACTTCTTCATGTTCGGCGAGGTCTACTCCGCCGACACCTCGGTAACCTCGCCCTACGTCACCCGGGGCCGCCTGGACTCCACGCTCGACTTCCCCTTCCAGGACGCCGCCCGCAGCTACGCCTCCCAGGGCGGCAGCGCCGAGCGCCTCGCGTCCGTCTTCGGTGACGACTGGAAGTACACCACCGACAAGGCCAACGCCTACGAGCAGGTCACCTTCCTCGGCAACCACGACATGGGCCGCCTCGGGCACTTCCTGAAGCAGGACGACCCGGACGCCACCGACACCGAGCTGCTGAAGAAGGCCCGGCTCGCCAACGAGCTGATGTTCCTCAACCGCGGCAACCCCGTCGTCTACTACGGCGACGAGCAGGGCTTCACCGGCTCCGGCGGCGACAAGGACGCCCGCCAGCCGATGTTCGCGTCCCGCACCGCCGACTACCTCGACGACGACCAGCTCGGCACCGACCGCACCCACGCCGAGGACGCCTACGACAGGAAGGCGCCCCTCTACCGGTCCATCGCCGCCCTCGCCCGGCTCCGCAAGGCCCACCCCGCCCTCGCCGACGGGGTGCAGACCGAGCGGTACGCGGCCGACGGCGCCGGGGTCTACGCCGTGACCCGCACCGGCACCGACGGCACCCAGTACGTGGTCGCCTTCAACAACGCCGACGCCGCCCGCACCGCCACCTTCGCGACCGACGCGGCGCGCACCGCCTTCCGCGGGATCTACGGCACCGACGCGACCGTGACCACCGGCGCCGACCGGCAGATCACCGTCACCGTCCCGGCGGGCGGCGCGATCGTGCTCAGGGCCGCCGCCCGGCTCGCCGAGCCCGCCACCGAGCCCGCCCTCACCCTCACCGCCCCCGAGCCCGGCGCCACCGGGACCGTCGAGCTCACCGCCGACACCGACGGCGGACGGCTCAACCGCGTCGTCTTCGCCGCCCAGACCGGCAACGGCAAGTGGCGCACCCTGGGCTCCGCCGACCACGCCCCCTACAAGGTCACCCACACCGTCCCCGCCGGCACCGCGCCCGGCACCGCCCTGCGTTACAAGGCCGTCGTCGTCGACTCGGCAGGGCGTACGGCGAGCGCCACCGCGGCCTCCGTCACCGGCACCCCGCCCGCCCCCGAACCCCCCTCCGCCTCCTCCCGCGACTACGCGATCGTCCACTACCAGCGCGCCGACGGGAACTACGACGACTGGGGCCTGTACGCCTGGGGGGACCTCGCCGACGGCGAGCAGACCACCTGGCCGGACAGCCACCCCTTCACCGGCCGGGACGCCTACGGCGCCTTCGCCTACGTCAGGCTCGAGCCCGGTGCCTCCGACGTCGGCTTCCTGGTGATCGACAAGGACGGCAACAAGGACGTCGCCGCCGACCGCACCATCGACGTGACACAGACCGGCGAGGTGTGGGTCGAGCAGGGCAAGGAGCCGGTGCTCACCGAGCGGCCCGCCCATCCGCCGCAGGACACCGGCAAGGCGGTGCTGCACTACCACCGCCCCGACGGGAACTACGACGGCTGGGGACTGCACGTCTGGTCCGGCGCCGCGAACCCCACCGACTGGGCGAAGCCGCTGCTGCCCGTGAAGACCGACTCCTATGGCGCGGTCTTCGAGGTGCCGCTCACCGAGGGTGCCACCAGCCTCAGCTACATCGTCCACAAGGGCGACGAGAAGGACCTGCCCACCGACCAGGCCTTGGACCTGCAGGCGAACGGCCACGAGGTGTGGCTGTTGAGCGGGCAGGAGCGGTACCTGCTGCCGCAGCCCGCCGGTTCCGCCGCCGCCCTGGACCTCACCACCTCCAAGGCGGTCTGGATCGACCGCGACACCGTCGCCTGGAACGGCACGGACGGCGCCGCCTCCACCCAGCTGGTCTACTCCCGCACCGGCTCCCTCGCCGTCCGGGACGGCACGCTCACCGGCGCGGACGAGAGGTGGCTGCGGCTGACGCCGACCACTCTCACCGACGCGCAGAAGGCGAGGTTCCCGCATCTGAGGGAACACACCGCCTGGTCCGTCGACCCGCGCGACCGCGACCGGGTCCGGGATGCGCTGCGCGGCCAGATCGCGGCCGTCCAGCGGGCCGCCACCGGCGCGGTGCTCGCGGCGACCGGCGTGCAGATCGCGGGTGCGCTCGACGACCTCTACGCCGCCGCCACCGAGGCCGGCCTGGGCCCGGTCTTCCACCGCGGCAGGCCCCGGCTCTCCGTGTGGGCGCCGACCGCGCAGAGCGTGGCCCTGGAGATCGGCGGCCGCACGGTCCGGATGAAGCGGAACGACAGCACCGGCGTCTGGTCCGTCACCGGACCGCGCTCCTGGAAGGGCAAGCCCTACCGGTACGCCGTGAAGGTGTGGGCGTCCACCGCCGGCAAGGTCGTCACCAACCGGGTCACCGACCCGTACTCGGTCGCCCTCACCACCGACTCCGAGCGCAGCCTCGTCGTCGACCTGGACGACCGCTCCCTCGCCCCGCGCGGCTGGAGGACGTACGACAAGCCGGAGGCGGTGCCGCTGCACGACGCGCAGATCCAGGAACTGCACATCCGGGACTTCTCCGTCGCCGACCGCACGGCCGAGCACCGGGGCACCTACCTGGCCTTCACCGACAAGGACAGCGACGGCTCGCAGCACCTGCGGAAGCTGGCGGAGGCGGGCACCTCGTACGTCCACCTCCTGCCCGCCTTCGACATCGCCACCATCCCGGAGCGGAAGGCCGACCAGGCCGTCGTCGACTGCGACCTCGGCTCCTACCCGGCCGACTCCGACCGGCAGCAGGAGTGCGTGGCGGGGATCGCGGCCGAGGACGCCTACAACTGGGGCTACGACCCGTACCACTACACGGTCCCCGAGGGCTCCTACGCCACCGACCCGGACGGCACCGCCCGCACGGTCGAGTTCCGCAAGATGGTCAAGGCGCTGAACGAGGACGGCCTGCGGGTCGTCATGGACGTGGTCTACAACCACACCGCCGCGAGCGGCCAGGCGGCCACCTCCGTCCTGGACCGGATCGTGCCCGGCTACTACCAGCGGCTGCTCGCCGACGGATCGGTGGCCGACAGCACCTGCTGTGCCAACACCGCGCCCGAGAACGCCATGATGGGCAAGCTGGTCGTCGACTCGGTGGTCACCTGGGCCAGGCAGTACAAGGTCGACGGCTTCCGCTTCGACCTGATGGGCCACCACCCCAAGGCCAACATGGCCGCCGTCCGCGAGGCCCTCGACGCGCTGACGCCCGAGAAGGACGGGGTCGACGGCAAGAAGATCATCCTGTACGGGGAGGGCTGGAACTTCGGCGAGGTCGCCGACGACGCCCGGTTCGTCCAGGCCACCCAGAAGCACATGGCCGGCACCGGCATCGCCACCTTCTCCGACCGGGCCCGCGACGCGGTGCGCGGCGGCGGCCCCTTCGACGCCGACCCCGGTGTCCAGGGCTTCGCCTCCGGTCTCTACACCGACCCCAACACCTCCGAGGCCAACGGCACCCCGGCCGAGCAGAAGGCCCGGCTGCTGCACCACCAGGACCTGATCAAGGTCGGTCTCTCCGGCAACCTGGCCGGCTACCGGTTCACCGACACCAGCGGCAAGGAGGTCCAGGGCTCCGACGTCGACTACAACGGCTCGCCCGCCGGCTACGCCGAGGCACCCGGCGACGCACTCGCCTACGCCGACGCGCACGACAACGAGACCCTGTTCGACGCGCTCGCCTTCAAACTGCCGAAGGACACGTCCCCGGACGACCGGGCGCGCATGCAGGTCCTCGCCATGGCGACGGCAGCACTCTCCCAGGGCCCGGCGCTCTCCCAGGCCGGCACCGACCTGCTGCGCTCCAAGTCACTGGACCGCAACTCCTACGACAGCGGCGACTGGTTCAACGCCGTCCACTGGAACTGCGCCGACGGCAACGGCTTCGGCCGGGGGCTGCCGATGGCCGCCGACAACCAGGACAAGTGGCCGCACGCCAAGCCGCTGCTGGGTGCGGTGCAGGTCGGCTGCCCGCAGATCGCGGGCGCGTCGGCCGCCTACCGTGACCTGCTGCGGATCCGCACGACGGAGGACGCGTTCTCCCTCACCACGGCCGACCAGGTGCAGTCCCGGCTCTCCTTCCCGCTGTCCGGGACGGACGAGACACCCGGCGTGATCACCATGCGCCTCGGTGACCTGGTCGTGGTCTTCAACGCCACCCCCGAGCGGCAGCAGCAGCGGGTCGCCGGGCTCGGCGGCACCGGCTACCGGCTGCACCCGGTACAGGCGGACGGCGCCGACGCGGTGGTGAAGGGGGCGGCCTACGAGTCGGCCTCGGGCACGTTCACCGTCCCGGCCCGGACGGTCGCCGTGTTCGCCCGGGCGGGCTGACCGCCCGCGAGCTGCGGTTAGGGTGAGCCCTGCTGTTCGGGAACGATCACGAGCAGTGACGAACAGGAGGGCTCATGCCGCAGATCACCGTCGACTACTCCGCCGAGCTCGCTGACGGCTTCGACCGGCCCGCCTTCGCCCGGGACCTGCACACCGCCGTCGTCGACATCGCGGCGGCCAGGCCGGCGGCGTGCACCACGCAGTTCCGCCGGAGCGAGGACACCGCGGTCGGGCCGGACACCGAGGGACACGCCGTCGTGCACATCACCCTCGGGCTGCTCGCGGGCCGCACCGAGGAGACCAGGGCGCGGCTCGCCGAGACCGCCCTGGAGCTGCTGCGCCGGCACCTCGCTCCCGCCGGGGGCCTCGCCGTCCACGCCTCCGCCGAGGTGCGCGACCTGGACCCGTCGTACCGGAAGCACGAGAGCCGGTAGCGCCCCCACCGCGCACTCACATCAGGTCGGGGCGGCCCAGCCACGCGGGCCTCACCGGCACCCCGTCCGCATCCCGCTCGACCTCGGCCCGCTCGTCCTCCTGCCTCCTCTCCTGCTTCCCCGCCGCCTTCGAGGGCCGGGCAGGCTCGGCCGGCGGATCCGCCGCGGGCTTCGGGGCGGCGGAGTCGTGGAGCAGCTCCGCCGCCGTGAACCGGGTGGCGAAGGACTGCATCGCCCCGTCGACGACCAGCAGGAAGCCGTCCCCGGTGCGCAGCAGCCGGCGGCGGTCGGGGCTCCAGGGGTGCTCGGGCTGGTAGCTGCGTGCCCGCCGCTCCAGCTCCGTGAGCGCCTCCGCACGGGAACCCTCGACGTGGGCCACCACGTTCGCCTCCACGTGCTTGCGGTCCCGGAACCCCACGGTCGTCTCGACGACCAGAGCCCACGTAGTCATGTTCCCCCTCCTACGAGGCCAGGGTGATCAGCCGGCCCACCAGGTCGGCGAACGGGCCGTCGGCCGGCTCGTCCTTCAGGATGCGGCGCAGCAGGGCGCCCATCTCGTCGTCGTAGGCGGCACTGACGGCGATCAGCGCGGCGAGGTCGTGGACGAGCTGGGCCTCCAGCTCGGTGCGCGGGATGCGCCGGCCGTCCAGCCAGATCAGCGCGGTCGACTCGGCGAGCGAGATCCAGGAGCGGACCGCGAGCTCCAGCCGCGCGGGCGGCTCGGTGACCTTCAGATGGGCGAGGATCTGGTCGTAGGCGGCCTGCCGCACCGAGTCGACGAGCGCGTTCGTCGCCGAGGAGCCCACCGCCGGGCCGCCGCGCATCAGGGCGGCGAAGCCGGGGCCGTGCTCGTCCACGAAGTCGAAGAAGCGGGCCATCACCCGCAGCAGCCGCCCCGCCAGCGGCCCTTCCGGGGGCTCCACGAACCGGGCCGCCAGATCCTCCGAGGCCCGCTTCAACGCCGCCTCGTAGAGGCTGAGTTTGCCGGGGAAGTAGTGGTAGACCAGCGGGCGGGAGATGCCCGCGGCCGACGCTATCTCGTCGATGGAGACCTCGTCGGGCGAGCGGCGGCTGAACAGTTCGAGGGCGACGCCGATCAACTGCTGCCGCCGCTCCTCGACTCCCATTCTGCGGCGTACCCCGGTAGTCATACGAACACCTTACCGATCGGATCCGGCCGCAGAACGGGCCGGACCGGTCCTGGTGTTCACAGGTCGAGGACGAGCCGCTCACCTTGGGCGCGCGAGACGCAGATGAGCATGGAGTCGTCGCGTTCCCCGTCCGTCAGCAGCTCGTCCCGGTGGTCGATCTCGCCCTCCACCACCCGTTGCCGGCACGTCCCGCACCAGCCCTGTTCACAGGAGTACGGGGTGTCCGGCAGCTCGGCCCGCACGGCGGCCAGCACCGAGGAGTCCGGCGCGACGGACAGCGTCCGCGCGCTGCGCCGCAGTTCGACCTCGAAGCCGTGCTCGCCCTCGGCGCTCCTGCGTGGCGCGAAACGCTCCAGATACAGCGAGGCGCCCGCCGGGAGCCGCTCCCCCACGGCCGCCATCATCCCCTCGGGGCCGCAGCAGTAGACGGCGGTGCCCTCGGGCGGGCGGGCGAGGAACCCGTCCAGGTCGGGGAGCCCGGTCTCGTCCTCGGCGGCGACCGTGACCCGGGTGCGCTCCGGGTCCAGCTTCTCGAGCTCCTCCAGGAACGGCATCGACGCCCGGGTCCGACCGCCGTACAGCAGCCGCCAGTCGGCGCCCTCCGGCAGGGCGCGCAGCATCGGCAGCAGCGGGGTGATGCCGATGCCGCCGGCGACGAAGAGATAGGCGGGGGCGCCGGTGAGCGGAAAGCGGTTGCGCGGGCCGCGCACCTGGAGCTCCATGCCCGCCCGGAGCTGCTCGTGCACCTCGCGCGAGCCGCCCCGGCCGTCCTCGACCAGCCGGGTGGCGACGGTGTACGACGAGGTGTCCTCCGGGTCTCCGCACAGCGAGTACTGCCGGATCAGGCCGGACGGCAGGACGAGGTCCAGGTGCGCCCCGGGCTCCCAGCGCGGCAGGTCGTGCCCCTCCAGGCGCAGCCGGACCACACCGTCGGCGATCTGCTCGTGCGCGGAGACGCTCAGCGTCAGTGCGCGGGACCGGGGCCGGCCGGATATCGGCGGATCCAGCGCGGGCATCGGCCACAGCGGTGAGCCCTGGATACGGCGGCGCAGCGCCCGCCGGGCGAGCAGCGCGGCACCGGCGGCCACGGCCAGGGTGGTGAGCCTGGGCATCACGCCGCTCCTTTCCCGGGCTGCCCGGTCTCCCCGGGCCTCCCGGTCTGCCCGGCCCGTTCCGCGGCCAGTGCGGCGGGGGAGGAGGCGAGGTAGGCCACGGCCTGCTGTGTGGATCCCTCCTGCGAAGGGTGGTAGGCGCGGCTCAGATAGCGCGGGACGGAGCGGAGCATGGCGCCGGTGGAGGGCAGCAGACCGCGCCGGCCGCGGAGGTAGAAGTCCCGGAGGCGGGCGCGGCCGTCGACCACGGTCGGGTCGGCAGCCATGAAGAACCGCGCCCCGCGCTGCCACAGGAACACCAGCGCCGTGAACGCGACCGCCCAGGTCCGCACCCGCCGCCGGTAGCCCCCGTCGAGATGCAGGAACAGGTCGAAGGCGACCGACCGGTGCTCGACCTCCTCCGCGCCGTGCCAGCGCAGCAGGTCCAGCATGGTCGGATCGGCGCCGCGCCGGTCCAGCTCGCCCGCGTTGAGCACCCAGTCGCCGAGGAACGCCGTGTAGTGCTCGATGGCCGCGATCAGCGCCACCCGCTCCTGCAGCCACCAGCGGCGCGGGCGGCCCGGCGGCAGGGTGCGGTCACCCAGCAGCTTCTCGAACAGCCAGTCGACCTGTGCGGTGTACGGGGTCGGGTCGAGCCCCTGCTCCCGCAGGTGCGGCAGGACCTCGTCATGGGCCTGGGAGTGCATCGCCTCCTGGCCGATGAACCCGATGACGTCCTCGCGTAGCCGCTCGTCCCGGACGTACGGCAGCACCTGCTTGTAGACGTGCACGAACCAGCGCTCCCCGGCGGGCAGCAGCAGGTGCAGCACGTTGATGGTGTGCGTGGTGAGCGGGTCCCCCGGCACCCAGTGCAGCGGCGTGTCCGCCCAGGAGAAGGACACTTTCCGTGCCTTGAGCGGGATGCGCTCGGACTCCACCGGCCGGGGCAGCCGGTCCTGCGTGTTAGACATGGCGTCAATGTACTGAGGGGTACGACCCGGGGGAACCCTTCGGGCGGGACTTGTTGACGGCAGTGTCAGTAACGGGTCCTCGGCAGGTCGGGTGAAGTCCACTGCGGTTCGGCGAGCGCCCTGAAGGGGCGTGGGTAACTGCGCGACCAGCCACGACGGCACCGCGGACGAGCGACGGCATGTCGCGGCACTTCGAGCGGAGCGCTCAGCCGAGACCGGTGAGCATCCCGCCGTCCTTCAGGGTGCCCGACAGCTCGGCCTGCGCCCCCTGTTCGGCCCGCGCGGTGAGCACGTTCCCGTTCGAGGACGCCTCGATGCCGCCCGTCGCGCGCACCGACTCCGTGTCCCGGCCGCCCGCGGCCAGCAGGTACCAGTCGCCCGTCGCCGACTTCCACAGCACTCCGGCCAGCACCTGCGGGTCGCGCGCGCCGCACGCCGGAACGCTCTCCGCCTTGGCCGCCACCGCGCCGTACCGGCCGCCCGGCGTGTGGAACTGGGCCAGCACCCGGGCCCCCTCACCCCGCCAGGTCTCGGCGCGGGTGCACACCCACGAGCCCCTGCCGCTCCCGTCGGGCAGCGGCTGCTCCGCGAACGCCCAGGCGTTCACCGACCGCACGCCCTGTCCGCGCACCGCGCCGAGCGAGCAGCCGAACGGCGCCCAGGTGCGCAGCGCCTCGGCACCGGAGGCCTCCGCGGCCGACCCGGGCCGCCCGGCCGTCAGCCGGGCCGGGACCAGCTCGCCCAGATCGGTCATCAGCCGCCGGTCCTTGCCGTCGGTCAGCTCCAGCACGTTCCACGAGGTGCACGCGCCGCTCCGCTGCGCGGGACTTGCCAGCGGCGAGGTCACCCCGTCGGTCAGCGTCAGCTCCATCGCCCCGGCGCCCGGCTTCGTGAGGTCCCGCTCCGCCGCCTCGGTCACCCAGGGCGCCGTCAGATAGCGCACGTTACCGTCCGCCCGGCCCAGCACCACCGCGGTGGCCTCCGCCCGGCCCGCCCCGTCGGCGCGCGCGAAGTCCAGCGCCGCACCCGCGGTGCCGTCCTCCGGCTCGGCATACCGCACGACGCGCAGACCGTCGTGGAGGATCACCACGCGCGCGGCGTCGACCGTCCCCGCGTACAGCAGCCGCGGTGGTCCCGCCGGGCCGCCGGTCGGGGTGCCGGGCGTCGCCGAGACCCGCACCGTCCCGCCGGGGCGTGCCCACACAGCGAGCGCGCGGCGCAGCAGCTTCCCGTCGTCGGTGAGGCCGCCGCGGGCCGGCCACACCGAGAAGTCGGTGCGGTCCGAGGACCGCCAGGCGGCGGGCGCGGCCCTGGTCAGCCGACCCGGGTCGAGGGCGGCCTCGGCGGCGGGATTGCGGGCGTACGGCGGGGCGGCGGCCCCGTCCGGCCCCCAGCCCTCGCCGGGCAGCCCCAGCAGCGCCCCGCACACCACCAGCGCCACCCCGGCGACGAGCGCCGCCCTGGTGTGCTGACGGCGGCGCATCAGATCGGTCGGGCGGGCCTGGAGCGAGCACGGGTCGAACTCGGGCGAGTCGAGCAGTGCGTGCTGCCCGGGTACGGAGTCGGCCTCCCGCAGCGCCGCCGCCACGTCGCCGACCCCGGCCGCCCCCAGCACCTGGCGCACCTCGCCGTCCGGGAGCTTCTCCAGACCGCGCAGCGCATACGCCGCCCGGCCCGGCCCCGACAGCGCGGACAGCCGCTGGTCCAGGGCGAGTTCGTCGGCGCCGCCGGAGCGCGGGAACAGCTTCAGCCCCCACACCTGGGGGAGCAGCGGGGGCAGCTGGGACCGCCTGGGCCGGGCCCTGCGCCGCAGCGGCAGCCCGGCCTCCAGCGCCGTACGCACCACCGCGAGCCGGACCAGCGCATAGCCGGGGTCGCTCTCGCGGCCGGTGGACTGCGCCGGGATGACGGGTGTCGTCGTACGGTTCCGCGGGAGTGCGCGCTGGGCGAGGGCGTGCGCGGTCATCACCCGGCGGCTGCGGCCGAGACCGGACGGCAGCACCAGGTAGGCGAGCCGGACCAGTCGCGGGTAGTGCTCGACGAGCGCGGCCTCGGCCTGCTCGACGTCGACGACCGGGTCGGCGGCGGACGGTGCGGGGCGCGGGGCGACATCCTGTGACTGCACGTTCAGCAGAACGAGCGAATCGACGGTTGGTCACCGGACCGCCACGGACGACTCCTCCGGCGCGCCGGGCAGACGCGCGTAGTTCGCCATCGGCCTCTGGTGTCGCGGCAGACGGGGAGCGAGCGCGCCGAGCACCAGGGACAACCCTGCCCGGTCACGGCTCACACCCGACCGGCCCGGCGCCGGGCAGGCGGGCACCGCGTCGTCCGACTCGTCCGGCTCCGCGTCCAGCTCCGGGGTGAGCAGCTCGACGCCCTCCTGCGGGCGTCCGAGGTTGCGCGGCGAACCGGTGAGCCGGATCCCGGCCCGGCGCGCCCCTGGCGGCTCACCTCGGCGAGTCCGAGCGCCGGCGCCTCCCGGTACCGCGGCACCGCCTGCTCGGTACGGCCCGTCGAGTCCCAGGCGCAGGCCTGCTCGAACGGGCCGAGCGGACTGTCCGCCGGCAGCTCCGCGACCGGTGCGCCGATCACCGCCCGGAACGCCGCCCGGTCCGCCGCGTCGTCCCCGTCGTCGTCCGCACGGCCGTCGAGCGTCGCCCGTGCGGCGGCCACCCGGATCTCCGGTCCGTGTCCACGCGCCACCTTCGCACGCCCGCGCCCCGGTGGCACCGGCGTTCTTTGAGCACGTCGTGGCCCGCAGCCGTAAGGAGGGCGACGGAGCCCCGTGCCGGGGCGTGGTGCGGCATGCCGCCGAAGGGACCGGAGGAACTCATGAGGCTGACCCGAGCGAAGTCGGCGCTGGCGGGCGCGGTGGCGGTGCTGGCGCTGACGGGCTGCGGAGCCGGTACGGACGGTGCCGGGGACGTGCCGGAGACCGCGACGGGGAACCTGGAGCAGCTCGCCGCCGAGGTGAAGTGCGAGCCGAACATGCAGACCGACGCCGACCAGATCCGCCAGGCCATCTGCGCCAAGGGCGACGAGAAGTACGTCCTGGTCACCTTCGCCACCGACCGCGGCCAGCGCGAGTGGATCAACACGGCCAAGGACTACGGCGGCTACTACCTGGTCGGCCGCAAATGGGTCGCCGTCGGCCACGAGGACACCCTGACCACACTGCAGGGCCGGCTCGGCGGCGCGATGGAGGTGGGCCTCAACCACGCCGACCACTAGGGGGACCGATCACTGAGGACGGACCCCCGGCATGCGGGAGCCGGCGGTGGGATCTCCCACCGCCGGCTCTTTGCGCGGCCGGTCCGGTGCCTACCGGCTCACTGGCAGTCCCTGCCGCTGTTGATGCACTTGACCACCTGCTTCATCAGCCGGTTGTCCATGACGTTGATGAAGTCGTTGTGGTCGGTGATCGGCTTGTGCAGCTGCTCCGGGAAGCCGTCCACCGCGAACGGGTTCTGCACCTGTCCGTTCTCGATGACCGGGGCGGGCACGTCGTAGATCAGCCGGATCTGCAGCTGCGGGATGGCCTGGAAGCCGTTGGCGCAGCCGCCGTCCTCCTGGACGAAGTCCACGTGGTCCCGGTGGTTGGCGCTGTCGATGTTCTGGCCGTCCCAGCAGCTCTGGAAGTTGGCCGTGCGGACCACCTTGCTGCCCTCGGGGCAGATCGGGTACTTGTCCGTCAGCTGCCGGTCCTCGAAGCCCGTGCAGCTCAGCGAGGCGTTGGCGTTGGCGTCGCCGTTGGTGAAGGCCTTCGCGTCACCGGTGATGATGCGCAGGAACTTCGGCATGGCGACGACGTCGCTCTGCTTGTTGCCGACGAACTTGATCTCGGCCTGCTCGGCCTTCAGGATCCTGCCGACGTTGCCCTCGGCGCCGCCGCCCAGATCATTGGCGTCGAACTCCTCGGTGCCGTCCTGGAGCCGCAGCACCGGCCAGTAGTAGGTCGACTTGTCGGCCTGGTTCTGGCAGGAGGTGTCCGCGTCGGCCAGGTCCTCGTCGCTGGAGAAGGCGTCGTTGTCCTGGTTGCCGACGTAGTCGTGGGTGTGGTGGGCGCCGTTGTCGACACCCGGGGCCACGATCAGGTTGTCGCTGTTGAACAGGTTGTTCTCGTTGACACCGCAGAACGTGGTGAAGCTGCCCTGGGAACCGGAGTCCCCGTCCGCCTTCAGCCCGTTGCCGTTGGACGGCGGGACGTTCGGCTCGACGGTGGTGATGTCGACGAAGTCGTCGGCGAACGGCCCGGCGGCACCGTTGCCGTTGTCACCGACGTTCTGGCCGTCACCCTGGTTCTGGCCGTCGTTGTCCTGGTTGCCGTCGCCGTCGTTGTTGCCGTTGTTGTTGTTGTCGTTGTTGTTGTTACCGCCGTCGTTGTTACCGCCGTTGTTGTCGTTGCCGTTGTTGACGTCCGGCTGTTCGGCGGGCACCCCCTGGCAGCCGGCCAGCTCGTCCAGGTTGTCGTCGGCGTTGCCGCCGGCGCGGTTGATCTCCAGCTGGATGCGGTCGATGATCGCCTTCCGCCGGTCCTTGAGCGGACTGAGGATGCTGTTCTGGACGAACCGCGGGTCCTGCTGCTGCGCCCGGCGCGTGGTGGCCAGCCGCTGGTAGGCGTTGGTGATCTGCTGGTCGAGCGTGGCCAGTTCGCCGTCGACCTCCCCGCGGGCCCGGTCGGGCACGTCGGAGATCTGCTGGCCGACGTCGGGACAGTCGATCGTCGCGACCTGCGCCGCCGCGGACCTGGTCTGGTCGTACCCCCGGTTCTTCTCGTGTGCCGAGGCGTAGAAGTTGGCCCAGATCAGCCCGCCCCCACCGAGCGCTAGGGCCGCCGATGCGGCTATGGCCTTGGTGGCCAGCGGCGTACGGCGTTTTCTTGTGTTGCGTCCCATGGAACTCCTCTGCTTCCTTGCGGGGGCGGGGCATCGGGGCGCCCGTCAGGAGTGAAGCGGCTCCTTCCCATACGGAGTCCGCCGCAGAGGTGTTCACCCGTCCCGGGAGTTGATGGGAATCCCCTGGGACATTCCCGTCACAACTGGCCGTGAAACACCGGCAGTTGTTGATCCCTCACCGCGGGTCGCCGGTGCGGGGGTGCGGGCCTATTCTCCGCCCGGTCCCTCCGGGTTCCCGTCCGCCAGCGCCTTGGCCTCCGTCTCCGGGTCGAGGCCCACCGTCGGCCGGTCCGGGCGCAGGGGAGCCGTGCCGCCGATCTCCCGCAGCCAGCTCCAGGTGTCGGCGACCGTCTCGGTGACCGGGCGGCAGTGCAGGCCGGTCGCCAGGGCGCGGGAGACATCCGCGCCGTGCAGGGTGGCGTGCAGGTCGCTGTCCGGCGGCACCCACACCGGCAGCTGGGTCCACGGCTCGATCCCGGCGCCGAGCACGTCGTCGGGCGCGGTCCAGCGCAGCCTCGCCGCGCCGCCGGTGACCTGGACGCAGGCGTCGAGCAGGGCGCCCATGGTGGCGTGTCCCGGCGGGGAGACCAGGTTGTACGGGCCGCTCAGCCCCTGCTCCACCGCCCCCAGGAGCCATCCGGCCAGGTCCCGTACGTCGATGTACTGCAGCGGCAGTTCGCGCGGGCCGGGTGCCAGGACGGTGCCGCCGCGGGCGGTCCGGGTCAGCCACCACGGCAGCCGGCCGATGTTCTCGTACGGCCCGAGGATCAGTCCGGCCCGTACGAGGACCGAGGCGTCCGCACCGAAGGCGTCCAGGACGGCCAGTTCGGCGCCCCGTTTGTCGCGGGCGTAGTCGCGCTGCCCGGCGTCCGGTGAGGCGCCGTCGACGAGCGGGTCGTCCTCGGTGTATCCGGCGGGCCGGGGCCACTCGTACACCGAGCAGCTCGACACGTACACGTACCGGCCGGCGCGGCCCCGCAGCAGCCGCGCCGAGTCCCGCACCGCGCGGGGCGCCGCCGACCAGGTGTCGACGACGGCGTCCCAGTCGCCGTCGGCGCCGGCGAGCGCCGCGAGCCCGTCGGGTGCGGTGCGGTCGCCGTGCAGCGCCCGCACGCCCGGCGGCGGGGCGTGCCGTCCCCGGTGGAGGACGGTGACGTCCCAGCCGCGCCCGAGGGCCGCCTCGACGACCGCCCGCCCCACGAACTCCGTACCACCCAGCATCAGCAGTCTCATGCGCTCCAGGGTGCCCGGCGTGGGAGGACGGGGGAACAGGAGTCTGCTGTGAGCAGACCCCCGCCCTGGTCAGCGGCCGGCCGGGGGGACGTACGTGTAGCCGACGCGGCGCACGGTCCGGATGGCGTCCCGGTGCTCGGGGCCCAGCTTGCGGCGCAGCCGGGCGATGTGCACGTCCACGGTGCGGCCGTCGCCGACATGGCCGTAGCCCCACACCGTGGTGACCAGCCGGTCCCGGGTGTGCACCTGGTGCGGGTGCGCGACGAGGTGGGAGAGCAGCCCGAACTCCAGGTAGATGAGAGCGAGCTCGCGGCCGTCGACGGCGGCGGTGCCGCGCGGTGTCGATGCGCACCAGCGGTTCCCCGGCTGCTTCGCCGGGCGCCGGGCGCCCGGCGGGGCGGGGGAGGCCGGGTGGGCGGCGTCAGCGGGCCCGCGCGGTGAGCGCGGCGACACACCCGGTCGAAGTCGTGGTGCCGGCGTGCGGACCAGAAGGGCTCGAGGTCGTACGACCCGTCCCCGCACACTTCTGGAAGCCGACCAGGTCCCCATTGGACCAGAACCCGGTGGGGCGGAACCCGGCCGGGGCGCCCACCTCGACGGTGGACGCCCCGGAAGGAAGCGGGAGAAGCAGTGGGCGGATCAGGCCTGGCCGGCCTTCTCCAGCGCAGTGCAGCAGGTGTCGACGAGGAGGCGGGTCACCACGTACGGGTCGACGTTGGCGTTCGGGCGGCGGTCCTCCATGTAGCCCTTGCCGTCCTTCTCGACCTGCCACGGGATACGGACCGAGGCTCCCCGGTCGGAGACGCCGTAGGAGTACTTGTCCCACGGGGCGGTCTCGTGCAGGCCGGTCAGCCGGTCGTCGATGCCCGAGCCGTAGTTCTTGACGTGGTCCAACGGCTTGGAGCCCTCGCCGAGCGCCTCGCAGGCGGTGATGATCGCGTCGTAGCCCCCGGGGGACTCGCGCATCGCCTTGGTGGAGAAGTTGGTGTGCGCGCCGGCACCGTTCCAGTCGCCCTTGACCGGCTTGGGGTCGAGGGTGGCGGCGACGCCGAAGTCCTCGGCGGTGCGGTAGAGCAGCCAGCGGGCGACCCACAGCTGGTCGGCGACGTCGAGCGGCGCCAGCGGGCCGACCTGGAACTCCCACTGGCCCGGCATGACCTCGGCGTTGATGCCGGAGATGCCCAGGCCCGCCTTGAGGCAGTTCTCCAGGTGCGCCTCGACGATGTCGCGGCCGAAGATCTCGTCGGAGCCGACACCGCAGTAGTAGCCGCCCTGCGGGGCCGGGAAGCCGCCCTTGGGGAAGCCCAGCGGGTGGCCGTCCTTGAAGAAGGTGTACTCCTGCTCGATGCCGAAGATCGGCTCCTGCGCGGCGAACTGCTCGGCGACCTCGGCCAGCGCGGCACGCGTGTTGGAGGGGTGCGGGCTCATGTCCGTGTTGAGGACCTCGCACAGCACCAGCACGTCGTCGCCGCCGCGTACCGGGTCGGGGCAGGTGAAGACCGGCTTCAGCACACAGTCCGAGGCGTGGCCCTCGGCCTGGTTGGTGGAGGACCCGTCGAAGCCCCAGATCGGCAGCGTGTCCAGACCGGCGGGGGAGCCCGCGATGATCTTCGTCTTGGAACGCAGCTTGGCCGTCGGCGCGGTGCCGTCGATCCAGATGTACTCAGCCTTGAAGGTCACGGGCCACATCCTTCGGGGGTGGGTCTGGGCGCACTTGCGGGTGCTGCGGCGCTGCGGCACCGAGGCGCCGCCTCTACTGCCCGGCAGCCTGTCAACAGGCGATTTCCCGGCCATTGCCCGTGTGTGAACCCCGTGTTACCGGGAGCTGCCGGGGCCCGGCGGCCCGGTGTGCCCCCTGCGACCCTCCCCCCGCCTCGGGGCGCGAGGACGGGAGGAGGGCCGGGTCTCACCCCACCTTCTCGATCAGCGCCCGGCGGATCAGGAACTTGCCGGGCTCCCGGACCTGCTCGAACGCCGCGTTGTTGAGCAGCACGCAGCTTCCGGAGACCGAGGTGACCTCCACCGTCGTGGACTGGTTGTTGTCCAGGTTGGTGACCTTCAGCTGGGTGCCCGCCGGGAACTGGTTGCTGGACGCCGCGGGCGCGCCGCCCTCGCCGGAGACGGTGACCGTGGAGCCGTTGCACACCTGCTCACCGGCTGCCGCCTGGCCCGCGTCACCGGCTTGCTCACCGGCCTGCTCGCCGGCTTCCTGCCCGGCTTCCTGCCCTGCGTCCCCGGCGCCCTCCTGGGCACCTGCCCCGGCGTCCTCCTGGCCGTTCTGCGGGGGCTGTGCGGCCTGGGAGCCCTGAGCCGACTCCCCCACCGCGCAGCCGGACGCGGCCTGCTTGCGCTTGATCTCCTCGACGACCGCCTCGCGGTTGGCGATCCGGGCCTCCGACTGGGCGTCGGGGTTGGCCCGCTGGCCCTCGATGAAGTTCAGATTGTTACCGAGCGCGGTGGCGAGCCCCTGGCAGACGGTCGAGTCCTCGGCGGACTTCGTCTGCGCGGTGGTCTGCGAGGCGTTCGAGGTGCTCGCCATCACGAAGGCCCCGCCGCCGGCCACCGCCGCAGCGCTGACCAGAAGTGCGATCTTCTTCTTGGGGCCGAGAGTTCTCCTGCGCGACATGCGCGCCTCCTGAAGGGGTAGGGGAGCGTACGCCGCTATGTACGAGATCCCGAACGAGGTTACTCACTGGTCACGACGATTCCCTCAAGTAACCTGCATCACAGGGAAGTTGAGGCTTGTTCTGCTGTCGGGGCTGCCGTGCGACTGGCGGGGCGCGGTCACCTGGACAGGGCGTCCCGGACCGCCTCCTCGGTGCGGGCGACGACCGCGGTGCCGTCGTCCGCCGTGATGATGGGGCGCTGGATCAGCCTCGGGTGTGCGGCGAGCGCCGCGATCCAGCGGTCGCGGGCGGCGGCGTCCCTGGGCCACGCCTTCAGGCCCAGCTCCTTCGCAGCCGCCTCCTGGGTTCGGGTGATCTCCCACGGTTCGAGGCCGAGGCGGGCGAGGACGGCGCGGATCTCGTCCTCGCCCGGTACCTCCTCCAGATAGCGGCGGACGGTGTAGTCGGCGCCCTCGGCGTCGAGCAGCTTGACCGCGCTGCGGCACTTCGAACAGGCCGGGTTGATCCAGATCTCCATGCCGTCACGGTAGCCCGTGGTGCCCGGGAACCCGTTCTCCCCGCCCGTCACACAGCCCCCGAAAGCCTTGCTGGCCAGGGGATTTGTCAGTGGTGGGCGGTAAAATAGAAGCATGTTCGAGGGTGCCGCCGGAGGGTTCCGGGCGGTGCCCTGACCGCGACAGGAGGATGCCTGTGCCCGCTGCCGCACTCACGCCGAAGCCGTACCGGAAACCGTTGCCCACCCAGTCGACCGCCAAGCAGCCCGTGCTGCTCGATCTGCCGTACGCACCCGTGGAGAAGCGCCCGCTGCCGGCCGGACGCCCCCGCGAGTGGTACATCACGCACAACCGCCGGCTCAAGGCGCTCCGGCTCGCCGTCGCCCTGCTCGACTCCGGCGTCTACCTGCCGAACCAGGCCCGCAACGAGAGGATACGGAGCACCGCGGAGACCATCGGCGTTCACCCGCCGTCCGACACGACGTGCCACATGGTGCGCGCGCTGATGCGCTACTCCCGCTGACTCCCGGGCCGCGTCGACGCCGGGCACCCCGCAGACCAGCGGGGCGCCCGGCGGACGCGGCCCGCTGCCGCCGGACGCGGGCAGACGGAGGTGGCCGCCCCCGGGGTCGCCGCGTGTCCTAGGCCGACAGGTCCCGCTCGAGAGGCGTCCGGAATCTCGGGGTCACCCGGGTCGCCCCCACCCAGGCCCGCAGCCGCTCCGCCTCCGCGGCGATCGCCGCCTCCGCCTCGCGACCGACGCCCGTGCCGTCCAGGACGCGCCAGACGATCTCCCCGTCGGGCCGCTGCGCCCAGCCGCCGACGACCCGGCCGTCCCACCACACCGTCGGGCCGACGTTTCCGCTGCGGTCGAACAGCAGGGGCCGCAGCTCCGGCGCCAGATACCAGTCCCGCTGCTGCCAGCCCATCGCCGTCGGATCCAGGCCGGGCAGGAGCGCGGCCCACGGCTCCACCGTCGGCTCCGGCGGGTCCGCGTCACCGCCGACCACGTACCCCGTGCCCTCGTCCAGGGACACCGCCTCCGCCCCGCTCGCGGCCAGCGCCTGCCGTACCTCCGTCACCCGCCACCCCGTCCACCACTTCAGATCCGCCTCGGTCGCCGGACCGCACGCCGCCAGCCACCGCTGCAGCAGCTCGGCCTGTGCCCCGGCGGTGTCCAGCTCGGGATGCCCGGGCGCGACGGCCCAGCGGAACTGGCTGGAGGTCCAGGAGCCCAGCGGCCGGCCCCGGACCACCTTGCCCTCCACACCCAGCACCCGCAGCAGCCGCGTGGAGACGGTGTGCAGCCCCTCGTAGCTCTTCCCGGCCTCGTGCACGAACCGCTCCTTGAGCCGGGGTTCGTCCCGGCTCAGCTCGGCCGCCGTCGCCTGGCCGCGCCGGGCCAGCGCGGCCAGCGTCGACTCCTCCACCTCGGCGAGCCAGGCCGCGTCCGGTGCTCCGGCCGCCGCCATATGGGTGAGCAGCATGGCGCGCTCCCGGGCGGCGAACGCCTGCGCCATGAAGGCGTGCACGACCGCCGTCAGCTCCGTCGGGAAGACGAACATGGTGTGCCGCATGCCGTGCATCCGGACCAGGGACCGGTCCTCGTACAGCGCGCGCTCGGTCTCGCCCACCGTCTTCGCCGGGTCCGCCAGCCGCGCACCCACCGCCAGGAACACGGTGGCCGGGTCGGTGCCGTGCAGTGCCACCAGCGAGGCGGCGACCTCCTCGGGGCTCCCCACCCGGTCCGGTCCGGACAGCCGGTGCCGCCGCGCCAGCCGCGCCCGCCGCTCGGCCGCCCCGATGTGCCGCCGCCCGTCGCTCATGCCGCCTCCGTCCGCCGGTCCCGCCTGCGTCTTCGCCGTCAGGTCCCAGGTCCCGCGCGCGGTTCCGCACGCGGGTCCCTCACATCGCCCATCCTGCCGGACGGCACTGACAACAGCCGCGGCCGGCGGGCGACGCGGCCGGCAGCGGGCGGCACCAGCAGGGGGCGGCCGTGATCACGGCGGCACCGGTCACGGCGGCACCGGGCATGGCAGCACCGGCCACGGCAGCGCTGGGTACGTACCCATGGCTGCCGGCGCCACCCTGTCGTCGGTTCCTACAGGCCCGGCGCGCCCCATACCGGGAACCAGCGGCCCAGGTCCCGCTCGATCTGCAGGTCGTCGGCGAGCGCCGCCCGGACCCGCAGCTCCAGCGGGTTGTCGCGCCGCTGCGCTCCGCCGGGCAGTGGCGCGAAGGGGTAGAAGGTGCCCCGTTTGTAGAGGTAGACCAGCCCCAGCCGCCTCCCGTCCTCGTGCCGGAAGCCGGCCAGGGAGCACAGCAGTTGCGGGCCGAAGCCGTTGACCTCCATCGAGCTGTTCACCGCGTGCAGATCGTTCACGAGGGAGGGCAGCGCCTCGGGGGAGCGGCGGGAGACCAGCCAGGAGTAGCCGTACTCGTCGCGGCTCATCTCCACCGGGGAGCCGTCGCGGCCGGCGTCCGCGTCCAGCAGGGCCTGCACCTCGTGGTGGATCTGCTCGAAGGCCGCCCCCTCGACGGTCGCGAAGCACACCGCACCCTGTCCGGTCGGGGTGAATCCGGTGGCGGCCTGGAGGGTGACGGCAGCCGACGGCAGCGCGAAGAGCCGGTCGAGGTCGGGCGCGACGGGCCTGCTGCGGCCGAGCAGGATGTCCAGCAGTCCCATGCTCAGGCCCCTCCGGGCGCCGCCGCCTCACCCAGTTCGGTGGAGATCCGGCCCAGCTGCTCGAGCCGGTCCTCCAGGCTGGGGTGGGTGGAGAACAGCTGGACGAGCCCGGGGCGGGCGCCGAGCGCCGGGGTGAAGTAGAAGGCGTTGAACGCCTGCGCCGTGCGCAGGTCCTTGCTCGGGATCCGGGCGATGTCGCCGGTGACCTTGGTGAGCGCCGACGCCAGGGCCGAGGGGCGGCCGGTGAGCAGCGCCGCCGCCCGGTCCGCCGCCAGCTCCCGGTACCGGGACAGGGCCCGGATCAGCAGGAAACTCAGCGCGTACACGGCTGCCGAGACGCCGATCACGGCCGCGAAGACGACGAAGGTGTTCTGGTCGCGCCGCCCGCCGCCGAAGAGCTGCGAGTAGAAGGCGAACCGCACGACCAGTCCCGCGATCACGCCCAGGAAGGACGCGACGGTGATCACCGCGACGTCCTTGTGCGCCACGTGCGACATCTCGTGCGCGAGCACGCCCTCCAGCTCGGCGGGCTCCAGCCGGCGCAGCAGTCCGCTGGTCACACACACCACCGCGTGGTCCGGGTTCCGCCCGGTCGCGAACGCGTTCGGCATGTCCATGTTGGAGACGGCCACCTCCGGTTTGGGCATGTCGGCCATCGCGCTCAGCCGGTCGACCACGCCGTGCAGCTCCGGGAACTCCTCCCGCTCCACGACCCGGCCGCGCATCGCGTACAGGGCGATCCGGTCGGAGAACCAGTACTGCGCCCCCAGTGCCGCCGCCGCGATCACCACGACCAGCACCCAGGACTTCAGCAGCGCGATCAGTGCGGCGACGAACGCCACGTACAGCAGTCCGAGCAGGAACAGGGTGAGCCCCATCCGCACGGTCAGGCGGCGGTCGCTCCGGAAGCGGCTGCGCATCTGCATCACCCCGAACAGTCAGGCACTCGTCCCGATGCTCTCCAGTGTGCACCCGCCCCGGCGAACCCTCCCGTGCCGGACCGGCGGCGCGCCTGTCAGGGTGCCCGGAAGTTGAGGTAGCCCAGCAGCAGGATCACCGCGGCCATACCGCCGAGCACCACGGCCGTGGAGACCCAGGACGACCGGAACCTCGAGGAGTGCGGGGAGCGCGCCGAGCGCGCGGAGCGCGATCTGCGGCGGGAACCCGAGTGCTCCGGGTCGGGGCGGAACGGCACCGGTCCGGGCGGGTTCTCCTTCCAGCGTGCGGCGAGCATGCGGGCCCGCGCCGACGGCTCCTTGTGCTCGGCGCCGTCCGCCCACTTCAGGTCGAACTCCCGCTCGTCGTCGTCCCGCTCGGACATCCCGGTCCCTCTCCCCGTTGCCCTGGGTGGTCCTGTGTGGGTGCTGCGTGTTCCTGTGTGGGTGCTGCGCGCACTCGAACAGCAGTCCCATCCGTCATGATTCCCGCTTCGGAGGGCTCTGTGAAGCCGTTTCCGGATAAACGACGGTGCCCCCGTCCCTGGTTCCAGGGCGGGGGCACCACGATCGGCCGGACGCCGATCACACGCCGGTCACACGTCGAAGTAGAGCTCGAACTCGTGCGGGTGCGGACGCAGCTGCAGCGGGGCGATCTCGTTGCTGCGCTTGAAGTCGATCCACGTCTCGATCAGGTCGGACGTGAAGACGTCGCCCTGGAGCAGGAACTCGTGGTCGGCCTCCAGCCGGTCCAGCACGGCACCGAGGGAGGTCGGGACCTGGGCGACGTTGGCGTGCTCCTCGGGAGCCAGCTCGTAGAGGTCCTTGTCGATCGGCTCGGCCGGCTCGATCTTGTTCTTGATGCCGTCCAGACCGGCCAGCAGCAGCGCCGAGAAGGCCAGGTACGGGTTGCCGGAGGAGTCCGGGGCGCGGAACTCGACGCGCTTGGCCTTCGGGTTCGAGCCGGTGATCGGGATACGCATCGCGGCGGAGCGGTTGCGCTGCGAGTACACCAGGTTGATCGGCGCCTCGAAGCCGGGCACCAGACGGTGGTACGAGTTCACCGTCGGGTTGGTGAAGGCCAGCAGCGACGGGGCGTGCTTGAGGATGCCGCCGATGTAGTAGCGGGCGGTGTCGGACAGACCGGCGTAGCCCTGCTCGTCGTAGAAGAGCGGCTCGCCGTTGCTCCACAGCGACTGGTGGACGTGCATGCCCGAGCCGTTGTCACCGAAGATCGGCTTCGGCATGAAGGTCGCGGTCTTGCCGTTGCGCCAGGCCACGTTCTTCACGATGTACTTGAAGAGCTGCAGGTCGTCGGCGGCGGCGAGCAGCGTGTTGAACTTGTAGTTGATCTCGGCCTGGCCGGCGGTGCCCACCTCGTGGTGCTGGCGCTCGACCTTCAGACCGGCCTTCTCCAGTTCCAGGGAGATCTCGGCGCGCAGGTCGGCGAAGTGGTCGACCGGCGGGACCGGGAAGTAGCCGCCCTTGTAGCGGACCTTGTACCCGCGGTTGTCCTCCAGGGCGCCGGTGTTCCAGGCGCCGGCCTCGGAGTCGATGTGGTAGAAGGACTCGTTCGCGCTGGTGGCGAAGCGGACGGAGTCGAACACGTAGAACTCGGCCTCCGGGCCGAAGAACGCCGTGTCGGCGATGCCGGTGGAGGCCAGGTAGGCCTCGGCCTTCTTCGCCACGTTCCGCGGGTCGCGGGAGTACTGCTCGCCCGTGATCGGGTCGTGGATGAAGAAGTTGACGTTCAGCGTCTTGTCCCGGCGGAACGGGTCGACCCGGGCGGTCGACAGGTCCGCGCGCAGCGCCATGTCGGACTCGTGGATCGCCTGGAAACCGCGGATCGACGAACCGTCGAACGCGAGCTCCTCGGCGGGGTCGAACGCCTCGGCGGGCACGGTGAAGTGCTGCATGACGCCCGGCAGGTCGCAGAACCGGACGTCGATGAACTTGACGTCCTCGTCCGCGATGAACTTCTTGGCCTCGTCGGCGTTCTGGAACATCCAGCTCCTCCTACTCCCGACCGTCCCGCCGGGGTGGTAGATCGTTCGTGCTGCCAGTGCGGGTGGCACACGCTGGCCACGACCCTAGGGACGGGTCATTTCTCGGGCGTGACTCGTTTGTTTCGCAGAAGTTAACCGGCTCGCGTCCCAGGCTAGCTCTGACACACCCCGCCGTGCTCCGGTCGCATACGGGCGCAGTACCGTGTACGGGTGGACAAGAGGCAAGCAATCGGATCGTGGCTCTCCGGCCCCCGCGCGGCCATGGAGGAGGCCGGTGCCGACTTCGGCTACCGAGGTCAGGAGCTCGGCCTGCCGGAGAAGGGGCCGGGTTCGATCGCGGGTCCCGGCCGGCGGCTCGGCGCCCTGGCCGTGGACTGGGGGCTGTGCCTGCTGATCGCATACGGCCTGATCACCGACGGCTACGGCCAGGCCACCTCGAACTGGGCGTTGCTGATCTTCTTCGTGCTGAGCGTCCTGACCGTCGGCACGATCGGCTTCACCCCGGGCAAGCGGCTGCTCGGTCTGCGCGTCGTCGAGCTGGGCACCGGCCGGGTCAGCCCGCTGCGCGCGCTGCTGCGCTCCGTCCTGCTGTGCCTGGCGATCCCGGCGCTGATCTGGGACCGTGACGGCCGCGGTCTGCATGACAGGCTGGCCCGCACGGTCGAGGTGCGGCTGTAGCGCTGCCGCCGCACGCTCGGCGAGCGGTACGACGAGAGCCGCGAGTGCGACGAGGGGCGCCCGGAGTGAATCCGGGCGCCCCTCGTCGTACTCGCGGCTCTGCTGTACTCGGGTCAGCGCGGGCCGGGGCCGCCGCCCTTCGGCAGCCGCATGCCCTTCGGCATCGGGCCCTTGGGCAGCGGCATGTTGCTCATCAGGTCGCCCAGGGCGCGCAGCCGGTCGTTGGTCGCGGTGACCTGCGGGCCGCTCAGCACGCGCGGGAGTTTCAGCATCGTCGTGCGCAGCTTCTTCAGCTCGACCTGGCCCTCGCCGGTGCCCACGATCAGGTCGTGCACGGGGACGTCGGCGACGATCCGGTTCATCTTCTTCTTCTCGGACGCGAGCAGGGACTTCACCCGGTTCGGGTTGCCCTCGGCGATCAGCACGATGCCGGCCTTGCCGACCGCGCGGTGCACCACGTCCTGGCTGCGGTTCATCGCCACCGCGGGGGTCGTCGTCCAGCCCCGGCCGATGTTGTCGAGCACGGCCGCGGCGGCGCCCGGCTGGCCCTCCATCTGTCCGAAGGCCGCCCGCTCGGCGCGGCGCCCGAAGACGATCGCCGTCGCGAGGAAGGCGAGCAGCAGGCCCAGGATGCCGAGATAGATCGGGTGGCCGATCAGGAAACCGATCGCGAGGAAGACACCGAAGGTGATGATGCCGACAGCCGCGAGTACAAGACCGATCTTCGTGTCGGCCCTGCGGGTCATCTTGTAAGTGAGGGCGATCTGCTTCAGTCGCCCGGGGTTCGCAGTCTCTGCCGCGTTGTCCTTCCTCGCCATGCCACGAAGTCTACGTGCCCCCGCGAGCGCCGACGAAGGCAGTGCGGGTCAGCGGCGGCCGGAGACGGCCTGCTGGAGCACGCGCTCGGCCTCGACCCGGTCCTTGGCACGCCGGCGGTCCTCCAGGACGGACGTCCAGGCGTTGCGTCGGGCCGTGCGCTGGCCGCTGCTGAGCAGCAGCGTCTCCACGGCGCGCAGGGCGTCGGAGAACGACGGGATCGCGGTGGCGCGGACGGGCTGGGCCTGCATCGGCATCGTGGAGGGCCCCCTCGGTACGGCACTGGGTAAGGGTGTACGTGGCGTGAGTCCAGGGTCACTGATTGGTGTTACCAGTGCGTGACCGACCGGTCAAACACCCATGAAGGCCTGATGCGTGATCCGGCCGACGCACCGCGGCCCTGACCGGTGCCCCCAGCTGGGAGGACGGTCAGGGCCGCGGCGCCCCGGCCGATACCGGGGGGTAGCACCTTGTGCGCGGATTCACACGCGCTCGGGTCAGACCGCCTGCGTGGCGACGTGCCCACCCCGCTGCGGAGCGGCGGAGTCACGCTGCTCCATGGCCATCCGGTACAGCCGACCGGCGCGGTACGAGGAGCGCACCAGCGGGCCGGACATCACACCGGAGAAGCCGATCTGCTCGGCCTCCTCCTTCAGCTCCACGAACTCCTGCGGCTTGACCCAGCGCTCCACGGGGTGGTGGCGCACGCTCGGGCGCAGGTACTGCGTGATGGTGACGAGTTCGCAGCCCGCCTCGTGCAGCTGCCGCAGTGCCTCGCTGACCTCCTCGCGCGTCTCGCCCATGCCGAGGATCAGGTTGGACTTGGTGACCAGGCCGTAGTCCCGGGCCTCGGTGATCACCCTCAGGGAGCGCTCGTAGCGGAAGCCGGGGCGGATCCGCTTGAAGATCCGCGGGACCGTCTCCACGTTGTGCGCGAAGACCTCGGGGCGGGAGCCGAAGACCTCGGCGAGCTGCTCGGGGACCGCGTTGAAGTCCGGTGCGAGCAGCTCGACCTTGGTCCGGCCGGCCTCGCGGTCCGCGGTCTGGGCGTGGATCTGGCGCACGGTCTCGGCGTACAGCCAGGCGCCGCCGTCCTCCAGGTCGTCGCGGGCGACGCCGGTGATGGTGGCGTAGTTCAGGTCCATGGTGACGACGGACTCGCCCACCCGGCGGGGCTCGTCGCGGTCGAGCGCCTCGGGCTTGCCGGTGTCGATCTGGCAGAAGTCGCAGCGCCTGGTGCACTGGTCACCGCCGATGAGGAAGGTGGCCTCGCGGTCCTCCCAGCATTCGTAGATGTTGGGGCAGCCGGCTTCCTGGCAGACCGTGTGCAGGCCCTCGCTCTTCACGAGGTTCTGCATCTTCGAGTACTCGGGACCCATTTTCGCCCGGGTCTTGATCCACTCGGGCTTGCGCTCGATGGGGGTCTGGCTGTTGCGGACCTCCAGGCGCAGCATCTTGCGTCCGTCGGGTGCGACTGCGGACACGTCGGCTCCCTAGCGTTGATTCCTCGGCGTTCCCCAGGGTACGCCCGTTGATTTGGTGGCCGGCGGGGGTGCTGGCCTTTGCCGGGGGCTGTCGCCCCTCGGAGCCCGTTCCGGGCCCGGACGGCCTCGTCCTCGAACTCCCCCGGAGGGGGAACCCCCGGGCAGGCTGTCTTTATGCCGTATGCCGTCCCGCTATGCCGCCGGTGTCTTCTCGATCACCCGCGGTTGCAGGTCGGCGTTCTCCAGGATGTCCCGCAGATGCCGCTCGGCGACCGGCAGGACCTCGTCGATCGTGACGTCGCGACCGAGCTCGCCGGCCAGCGAGGCGACGCCCGCGTCGCGGATGCCGCAGGGGATGATCCGGTCGAACCACTTGTTGTCGGGGTTCACGTTGAGGGCGAAGCCGTGCATCGTGACGCCCTTGGCCACCCGGATCCCGATCGCCGCGATCTTGCGGTCCTCCCGGCGCTGGCCCGCGTTGGACGGGGCGTACTCCGGCCCGTTCAGCCGGGGGTCGAACTCCTCGTCGTGCAGCCGCGGGTCGAAGTCGAGGGCGAGCCCGCCGAGCGCCGGGCGCTGCGCCACCGGGTCACCGAGGACCCACACCCCGCTGCGGCCCTCGACCCGGGTGGTCTCCAGGCCGAACTCCGCGCAGGTGCGGATCAGCGCCTCCTCCAGCCGCCGGACGTGAGCGACGACGTCCACCGGGCGCGGGAGCTTCTGGATGGGGTAGCCCACCAGCTGGCCCGGGCCGTGCCAGGTGATCTTGCCGCCGCGGTCCACGTCGACCACCGGAGTGCCGTCGAGCGGCCGCTCGCTGTCCGCGGTGCGCCGTCCGGCCGTGTACACCGGCGGGTGCTCCAGCAGCAGCACGGTGTCCGGGACCTCGTCGGCGAACCGCGCCGCGTGCACCCGGCGCTGCTCGTCCCACGCCTGCCGGTACTCGACGGCCTCGGCGCCGAACCCCATACGGACGAACCGCAGCTCCTTCACGGCAAGCGCCTCCCTGGATGTCGTAAGGCACGCAGCGTGCCTACGCCACTGTACGTCCGACCGCTCCGTGTACGTTCGGCCGCTGCCGTCAGCCGCAATGGGCAATCCTCACACGATCGGATGAATGCCTGTCGAAATGTGCGATCAGGTGCTTACTCTCCGCTACATTCGCGCCGTCCAAGAGGCCATAAGGGCTGCTCACAGGCAATCCGGGCACATCGAACGCCGGAAGGCAGGAGACCGCACCGCACCATGACGGAACGACCCGCGCAGCGCACTCCCAACCGCCAGCTCGCCGCGCTCATCGCAGAAGCGGGGTTCTCCAACGCAGGTCTCGCCCGTCGCGTCGACCAGCTCGGCCTCGAACACGGGCTGGACCTCAGATACGACAAGACGTCCGTCACCCGCTGGCTGCGCGGCCAGCAGCCCCGCGGCACCACCCCCGCGCTGATCGCCGAGGTCTTCACCCGCCGCCTCGGCCGCCGCCTCACCGCCCAGGACCTCGGCCTGGACGCCTGCGCCCCGGTCTACGCGGGGCTGGAGTTCGCCGCCACCCCGGAGGAGGCCGTCGACATCGTCAGCGGGCTGTGGCGCAAGGATTCCGGCAGCCACGCCGAGCTGCGCAAGATCGCGTTCACCCCGGCCGGACTCGTGGTGCCCAGCCGCGACTGGCTGATCGGCCGCGCCGACGAGAAGGTGGCCCGCGCCGATGTCCCGGTCCGCATCCCGGCGCAGGGCCGCCCGGCAGCGCCCCGGGGCGCGGCCCCGCTCGACCCCGCGGTCCGGCGGCGGGTCCCGGCCGACCGCGGCCCCGGCCAGAAGGTCACCGGCGGGGACCTCGCCGCGCTGCGCTCGGTCGGCGAGCTGTTCCGCACCCTGGACGACCGGTACGGCGGCGGGCACGCCCGCCAGGCGCTGGTCCGCTACCTCGAGCACGAGCTGGAGCCGATGCTGCGCGGCACCTACGGCGAGCAGACCGGCCGTCGGCTGTTCGCCGCCGCCGCGGACCTGACCCGGCTCGCGGGCTGGACCTCGTACGACATCGCGGCGCACGGTCTCGCCCAGCGCTACTTCGTCCAGGCGCTCCGGCTCTCGCAGGCGGCCGGCGACCGGGCGTACGGCTCCTATGTGCTGGTCACCATGAGCAGGCAGGCCGTCTACCTCGGCCACGGCCGAGAGGCGGTCCAGCTCGCCCGGGTCGCCCAGCAGGGGGTGGGCGCCGGTGCCCCGCCGGTGGTGCAGGCACTGCTGCACTCCGCCGAGGCGCGCGGGCACGGGGTGCTCGGCGAGGTGCGGGCCTGCACCGCCGCGCTGGTGCGGGCCGAGCGGGCGATGGAGGCGGCCCGCTCCGGCGACGAGGTCCCGTTCTGGGCGCGCTTCTTCGACGAGGCCCAGCTCGCCGACGAGTTCGGGCACTGTCACCGGGACCTGCACCAGTTCCGCGCCGCGGCCCAGCACGCGGAACGCGCCCTGGCGCTGCGCGCCCCCGGCCACGCCCGCAGCCGCCTGTTCTGCCGGGTCGTGCTGGCCACCGCCCGCCTCGGCCTCGGCGAGCTCGACCAGGCCTGTCAGCTGGGCGCCGAGGCCGCCGGCCAGGCGATCGAGATGCGCTCGGTACGGGCGACGGAGTACGTCCGCGACTTCGAACGCCGCCTGGAGCCCTACCGCGACGCCGCCCCGGTGCGCGGCTACCGGGACAAGGTGGCGGCGTTGGGGTAGGGCATGCGCCCTGAAGGGGCGCGGGGAACTGCGCGACCGGCCACGGCGGCACCGCGGACGAGCGGCGGCACAGCGCGGCACGTCCAGCGGAGCGCTCAGGCCGCCCGGGCCGTGGGCACGGGTTCCGCCGTGTGCATCGGGCGGTCCGTGCCCAGGTCGGCCAGGACCGCGGCGGCGG
This sequence comes from Streptomyces poriticola, assembly GCF_036689765.1. Classification (NCBI taxonomy): domain Bacteria; kingdom Bacillati; phylum Actinomycetota; class Actinomycetes; order Kitasatosporales; family Streptomycetaceae; genus Streptomyces; species Streptomyces poriticola. The sequence goes on along the minus strand of NZ_JBAGKH010000001.1, from coordinate 298,082 downwards.
CGCGGCGGCCGGAGCGCAGGGCGCCCTGGACGGTGCTGGTGTCGCGGTGGTCGCCGCACACGTAGAGACCGGTCAGCAACCGTACCGGCCGGCGCAGGTCGTGCGGCGGGCGCATCTCCGGGACCGCCTCGGACGTGTGGTGCACGGCAAGGGTCTCCCAGCGGGCGGTGGACACCCCGTACAGGCGGGACAGATGGGTGCGGACGGCGCTGTCGGTGTCCGGTGGGGGAGGGCCCAGGACCGTCGAGGACACCAGGGTCCGGCCGGACGGGGCGCGGGAGGGGTCCACCTCGCTGACCACCGCCGTGTGGGCGACCGGGCCGCCGCGGTCGGCGTCGAGCAGGAGACCCGTGCCGGTCGCCGGCGGCTCGTCCGTGGTGTGGTGAACCACCGTCACCGAGTGGAAACCGGGCACCCGCAGGCCGGGCAGCAGCTCGGCGGCGGCCCGGGCGTCGGTCGCCACCAGCACGGCGCGGCAGCGGATCACCCCGTGGTCGGCGGTGGTCACCGCGTTGGTCGCGACCGCGGTGACCCGCACCCCGGTGTGCACCGTGCCCGGTGGCAGCGCGTCCGCCAGCAGCCGCGGCAGTGACTCGGCACCGCCCTCCGGCAGGCACAGCCGGCCGCCGGCGAAGGCGTGCAGCGCGAGGTCGGCGCAGCGGCTCGAGGTGGTGAGGCCGGGGTCGTACAGCAGGGCCGTCAGGAGCGGGCGCAGGAAGCCCTCGATGGCGCGGGAGGGCAGACCGCGGGCGGCGAGCGCCTCGGCGGCGGGCAGCTCCGGGCGGGCCAGCAGCCGCTCGACGGGCGTCGCGGCGAGCCGGGCGAGCGCTGCGCCGAGCCGGGCCTGGTCGACGGCGGTGCCGAGCGGGGCGCCGGCGCGGATCCGGGGCAGGGACACGGGCCGTCCGGGCACGCCGGGGGCCGCTCCCGTGCGCCGGCCGGGTCCCGCCGCGAACCGGCCGGAGGCCGAGGCGAGTCGTGCGGGGACCGAGCCCAGGCGCCCGGGGACTCCCGCGAGCAGCCGTCCCGGGGCCGCCGGTACGAGGGGTCCGTGCGCCGGCGCGCTGCGGCCCCCCGAGACTCCGGGGGCGCTCGGGCCGGCCGCCGGAGCGCCGGCCGCCGGGACCGGCCGGGGAGCGCCGGCGAGGGCGCGCATCGCACGGAATGCGCCCCGTGCGCTCCGTGCGCCCCCTTCGCTCCCGGGACCCGCCGGGGCGCCCGCGTGATGGTGGCGCCCGTCGCTGTGCAGCAGGACCCCGGGTGCGAAGGGCCGCAGCACGAGGCCGGCCGGACCCGGGGCGTCCCGCAGCTCCGGGACCGCCGTGGACAGCAACCGCCCGATTCTGTCGAGCCGGAAGCCGTCGACCTTCTCCGTCGCCATGCGGCCGCCCGCACCAGGGGCGGCCTCCAGGACCACGGTCGAAACTCCTGCGCTGGTCAGCCGGTGCGCCGCGGCGAGTCCGGCGACCCCGGCCCCCACGACGACGACGTCCGCCTGGTACGCGGGCTCAAGCACGTGCCCCTCCTCGAGGTTGCGCGGCCGCTGGGGACGTCATGCCCCCAACAAGCTCCCGGAATACCCGAGTTCGGAACGAGGTTAGGCCCCTCGGCGGTCGGTGGCAGTCGCACAGGGGCAGGGCACGGTCGCACGGCGGTCGCATCGCGGTCGTAGGACGGTCGCAGACGGCCGGAGCACGTTCGGAATCCGGTCACCGTGCTTGCAGGGCCGCCCGGATCGCGTCCTCGATCTCCGGGAACGCGAACCGGAACCCCGACTCCAGCAGCCGGGCCGGCAGCACCCGGGCGCTGCCCAGCACCTCCCCGGACATCTCCCCGAGCACCGTCCGCAGCACCGGCGCGGGCACCGCGAAGAGCGTCGGCCGGCGCAGCACACGGCCCATGGCAGCGGTGATCTCACGGTTCGTCAGCGGATGCGGCGCGGTCACGTTGAACGGACCGGACAGATCGTCGCGGTCGAGGAGATGGCGGATCGCGGCGACCTCGTCGTGCAGCGAGACGAACGACCAGTACTGCCGCCCGTCGCCCAGCCGTCCGCCGAGCCCCGCCCGGAAGACCGGGAACAGCCGCCCCCAGGCCCCGCCCCGGCGAGCCACGATCAGCCCGGTCCGGGGGAACACCGTGCGCACACCCGCCTCCTGGGCGGGCGCCGCCGCGGTCTCCCACTCCACGCACACGGAAGGCAGGAAACCCCGGCCGGCGGGCGCCCTCTCGTCCACCGCCCGGGCGCCGGTGTCGCCGTAGTAGCCGATCGCGCTGCCGTTCACGAAGACCCGCGGACGCGGCTCCAGCGCGGCCACGGCCTCCGCGAGCGCCGCCGTGCCGCGCACCCGGCTGTCGCGGATCCGCGCCTTGTACGCCGGCGTCCACCGGCGGTCGCCGATCCCGGCCCCGGCCAGGTTCACCACCGCATCGCACCCGGCGAGACCGGCGGGGTCCGCCCGGCTCCGCTCGGGATCCCACCGGACCTCGCCCGGAGCCTGCGGGGCACGCCGCACCAGGCGCACCACCTCGTGCCCGTCCGCGGTCAGGGACCGCACCAGGGCGCTGCCGATCAGACCGGACGCTCCGGCCACCGCGACACGGGAAGCTGCCATGCGCCCATACTGCCCGCCGCCGTCGCCGCAGTCCCGCACGACCGGGCCCGCCAACGGGGGAGGCCGGCCCGCAGCGCCGCGGCCGGGCGGCCCGCCGCACCCGTCGTCACACGGGACCGTCGTCACACGGGACCGTCGTCACACGGGACCGTCGTCACGCGGACCGTTGTCACACGGGACCGGCAGACCGCCGGCCGGCGTGCACAGCGGGCCGGCGCCAGGTCCGGGGCCGGCGGACCGCGCCCGCGGAGGCGGCCTCCGCCGCCGACCGCGGCCCGAGGGGCCGTCAGGAGCTCACCGGCTCCCCCGTGTCCACCGCCGCCGTCGCCTGCGCGGCGCGCCGCGCCTCGGCGGACACCTCCGCGGCCGTCAGCACATAGCCGGTCTCCGGGTCTGAGGTGGAGCGGGCGAAGACCACGCCGTACACCCGGCCGTCGGTGGTCAGCAGCGGGCCGCCGGAGTTGCCCGGGCGGACCAGTGAACGTATGGAGTAGATCTCCCGCGTGACCGTCTCGTCGCTGTAGATGTTCTGGCCGGTCGCCCGCACCCGGCTCGCGACCGTCGCCGCCCGCAGATCCAGGGCGCCGTCCTGCGGATACCCCGCCACCACCGCCGGGTCACCGCGCCCCGCCTCGTCGTCGAAGCGCAGCACCGGGGCGCCCAGACCGGGCACATACAGCACGGCCACGTCCTTGTCCGGGTCGAACAGCACCACCCGCGCCGCGTGCACCGGACCGACGCCGCCGACCCGCACCGTCGGCTCGTCGATGCCCGCCACCACATGGGCGTTGGTCATCACATGCTCGCGCGCGTACACGAACCCGCTGCCCTCGCGGCCCTGGAGACCGGCCACGCCCTCCACCTTGACCGTGCTGAGCTTCGCGGCCCGGGTGGCCGCCGCCGTGACGCTGTCGCCGGAGGGCTCGGCGACCCGTGCCGTCGACTCGTTCTCGAACGGATTGAACACCTGCGGGAACCCGGCGTCCGTCAGCGCCGACGTGGCCCGCGAGAACCAGGCGGGCGTGGTCTCCGGCATCGCCCGCTGCACCGTGCCCAGCAGCGTCGACCCCCGGATCGCCGAGGTGAGCAGGGGCGAGGAGGACGCCGCGAGAACGCTCGCCGCCACCCAGGCCACGATCAGCACGGCAGCCGAGTTGGCCACCGCCCCGCCGACCCCGTCGGCCACCCGCAGCGGCCCGGCGCCCAGCTCCCGGCGCAGCCGCAGCGCCAGCCGCCCGGCCAGCTCATGGCCCACCACCGCCGGGACGAGCACCGTCAGGACCGCGGTCACCGTCGCCGCCGTGGTCCCCGGCGTCGCCCAGTCCATCACCCACGGCAGGAGCCACACGCCGACCACCGCGCCGCCGACGAAACCCGCCAGCGACACACAGCCGGCCACCAGCCCGCGCCGGTACCCGGACGCCGCGTACGCCAGGATCACCAGCAACAGCAGGATGTCGAGCAGGTCCACGCAGAGCCGCCTCTCTCTCGGACACCTTCGGACACCTCGGGACCCTGGAATACGCACCGGACGGGCCCGGTGATCAGCCAGGGGCGCACGGGCGGCCGGGAGGCGGCCACGCATGCCGGTAACCGGAAAACGCCGCGGACCGGGATGATGGTTCCACCGGGTGGCACAGCACACATCGCGGGCGGGCCGGTTCCGGCGGACAGTGGGTCCATGCGTGGTGGTGCGCGAAAGCCGCATGTCGTACGAAGACCTCATACCGGGCGAAGTCCGCGTCTCGTGCGGAGGCCGCGTCTCGTACGACGGCCGCGTGTCGGACGGAGGCCGCGTGCCGTGCGGCGGCTGCCCGTGGCACGCAGGTTGTCCGCCGTGCGGCGGCTGCCCGGGGGGCGCCGGCGCCTCACGGTGCGCATGCCGGAGTCGGCCCTGATGCTGCTCGCCTGTCTGCCCGGCCTCGCCGCCGTCCTGGCGCTGGCGCTGTGCGCGATCTCGGTGGAACGGACCGCCACCGCCCAGGCCCGGGCCGCCGCCCGCAGCCCCGCCCCGCACACCGCTCCCCGGCCGCCCATCGTGCCCCGGGGCTCCTGGCTGGGCGACGCCGCCCGCGACCAGCCGCCCCCGCGCTACGACGACGCGGTCGTCGCCGTGTTCGTGCACCACACCGACACCCCCAACGGCTACGACTGCGCAGACGCGCCCCGCATCATCCGCGACCTGTACACCGGGCAGACCGGCGTCCGCGACTGGGACGACCTCGGCTACAACTTCGTCGTCGACCGCTGCGGCACCATCTACGAGGGCCGCGCCGGCGGCGTCGACCGCGCCGTCACCGGCGCCCACACCCAGGGCTTCAACCACCGCTCCACCGGCATCGCCGCCCTGGGCACCTTCACCGCCGGAAGTCCCGTGCCCCGGGAAGTGACCGACGCGATCGCCGCCCTGGCCGCCTGGAAGCTCGGCGGCTCCGGCACCGACCCGCGCGCGAGCGTCCGCCTGGTCTCCAGCAACGGCCTGAGCCGGTACGCCGCCGGCACCGCCGCCACCCTGCCCGCCGTCGCCGGACACGACGCCGGCTACCAGACCAGCTGCCCGGGGGCCGCCCTCAGCGCCCGCCTGCCGCAGATCAGGGAACGGGCCGCCCTCCTGCAGGACCGTCCCTTCCTCCCGGACGGGCCCTCCCTGCAGGCCCGGACCCGGAACTCCTAGCAGGCCCGGACCCGGAACTCCCGGAGGGAGGGGGGACGGCTCACGGGTCCGGGGCGGTCACTCGCCGCCGAACCGCTCCCACAGCCGCGGAAGCCGCTCGGCCAGCGCCCGGTCGCTCTCCAGGTCGACCGGTGTGCCGAGCGGCTCCGCGGGGGCGGGGGCGATGCCCAGGTCCGGGGCGACGGTGCCGGTGAGCTGCTCGTACGCCTCGTCGGCCGCGTAGCCGAGGTCCTCGCCGTCGCCGTCGAGCTCCTCGTCGAACTCGTCGAGCAACTCGGCGAGCGCGTCGGGCTCGTGCACCGCACCCTCGTAGATCTCCCGGCCCTGGCCGATCAGCCAGCACCGGAAGTAGTCGAACGCGTCGTCGCTCGCACCGTCGAGCAGGATCCAGGCAGCGGCCCACAGGTCCCAGGTGCAGGCGCGGTTGTAGCGGGCCTCGAAATGGCGGGCGAAGTCCAGGACCATGTCCGGGTCCAGCCGGAGCAGCCGCTCCACGAGCAGGTCGGCCTGCTCCTCGGGGTCGCCCTCGGCGGCCTCGCGGGTGGCGTCGATCAGCTCCCAGAACTCCGTCTCGTCCATCACGGGTCCAGCATCGGCCCTGGGAGTGCGCCCCGCACGCGGAATACGGCGGATTCCCCGGGCCGGTCCGGAGCGGGCCACCGGCGGACCACCGCAGGCTCCGCCGCCCACGGCCACCCACTCATGCGCCGTACAGCCCGGCCACTCATGCGCCGTACAGCCCGGCCAGCCGCCGCGCATCCCGCGCGAACCGCTCCCGCAGCCCCGCCGGCGCCACCACCTCCACCTCCGGCCCCAGGCCCGTGAGCTGGGTGTGGGCGACCTCCTCCGACTCCACCGGCAGCGTCACCGTCACCCACCCGTCCGCCTCCGGGGCACCGGCGCCGGCCAGCGCCTCACCGGCCGACAGCGAGCCCACCGCGTGCGGCAGCGCGCGCGCCCCCTGCGGGGACAGCCGCACCACCACCTCGGCCCGCAGGATCGACCGCGCGAACTGCTCGGCACGCTCCGCCCAGAACCCGGGAAGATCGAACCCCTCGTCCCGGGCGAACCGCTCCGTGCCCGCCTCGACGGACGCGAACCGGTCGATCCGGTAGACCCGGAAGGCTCCGCCGCCTCCGTCGCCGGACACGCCCCCACTCCCGTCGCCGCCCCCGTCGCCCCCCTTGTCCGCGCCGGCGCGGACCGCCGCTCGCGCGCACAGGTACCAGACCCCCGCCTTCAGCACCAGCCCGTACGGCTCCAGCTCCCGGCCGACCTCCTGTTCCCCGCGCCGGTAGCGGGCGGTGATCCGCCGGTCGTCCCACACCGCGTCCGCGACGGCCGGAAGCAGCCCCGGTGTCTCCGGCTCCCGGAACCAGTTCGGCGCGTCCAGATGGAACCGCTGCGCGGCCGTGCGGGAGGCGTCCCGGAGGGAGGGCAGCAGTGCCGCCGACACCTTCAGCCGGGCCGCCGAGGCCGCGTCCTCCAGCCCCATCTCGCGCAGCGCCCCCGGCACCCCGGACAGGAACAGCGCCTCGGCCTCACTGCGGGCCAGCCCGGTCAGCCGGGTCCGGTAGCCGCCGATCAGCCGGTACCCGCCGGCCCGGCCCCGGTCCGCGTACACCGGAACACCCGCCTCCGAGAGCGCCTGCGCGTCCCGGATCACGGTCCGCTCCGACACCTCCAGCTCCCGGGCCAGTTCGGCGGCGGTCATCGACGCCCGGGACTGGAGCAGCAGCACCATTCTGATCAGCCGCGCGGCACGCATGACAGCCATTCTGCCGGGTGTCTCACCTGCCTGGCGTACGACCCCTGGGGCATCCCCTGAACCGCTGTTAACGTCGCATCAATCGGGCCGTCCCTGGACGAGGACACGCACATGGCGAATCAGCCCCGCGAACAGTGGGCCACACGCACAGGATTCCTCCTGGCGGCGATCGGCTCCGCCATCGGTCTCGGCAACATCTGGCGCTTTCCCGCCGTCGCCTACGACAACGGTGGCGGCGCCTTCCTCTTCCCCTATCTCATCGCCCTGCTCACGGCGGGAATCCCGCTGCTGATCATGGAGTACGCGATCGGGCGCAGACACCGGACCTCGCCGCCCGCGGCGTACCGGCAGATGGCGCGCCCGGCGGAGGCGATCGGCTGGTGGCAGGTGGCGATCTCGTTCGTGATCGCCACCTACTACGCGGTGATCATCGCCTGGGCCGTCCGCTACGTCGGCTTCTCCGCCGACCGCGCCTGGGGAGACGATCCGGAGGGCTTCCTCTTCGGCAGCTTCCTCCAGACCTCCGAGGAGCCCGGGTTCGTCTCCGGCTATGTCACCGGGGTGCTGTGGCCGCTCATCGCGGTCTGGGTCGTCGTGCTGGTCATCCTGGCGTTCGGGGTCCGGCGCGGCATCGAGAAGGCCAACAAGATCTTCATCCCGCTGCTGGTGGTGTTCTTCGTGGTCCTGGTGATCCGGGCCCTCACCCTGGACGGCGCGGCCGAGGGTCTGGACGGCTTCTTCCGGCCGGACTGGTCCCAGCTCGGCGAAGGCAGCGTGTGGGTGGCCGCCTACGGCCAGATCTTCTTCTCGCTGTCGATCGGCTTCGGCATCATGATCACCTACGCGTCGTATCTGCGCCGCCGCGCGGATCTCACCGGCTCCGCGCTGGTCGCCGGGTTCTCCAACAGCTCGTTCGAGATCCTCGCCGGCATCGGAGTGTTCGCCACGCTGGGCTTCATGGCGCAGAACGCGGGTGTGCCGGTCGACGAGGTGGCGAGCGCGGGGCTCGGACTGGCCTTCGTCGCCTTCCCGACGATCATCTCCGAGATGTGGCTCGGCGAGGTGTTCGGCGTGCTCTTCTTCGTGTCGCTGGTGATCGCGGGGCTGTCCTCGCTGATCTCCATCGTCCAGGTGGTGGTCTCCGCCGTGCAGGACCGCACCGGCATGGCGCGCATCCCGGCCGTCCTCGGGGTCGGCGGCGCCGTCGCGGTGGTCTCGATCCTGCTGTTCCCCACCAACGAGGGCGTCTATCTGCTCGACGTCTCCGACCACTTCATCAACCAGTACGGCATCGCGCTGGCCGCGCTGGTCTCGGTGGTCGCGGTGGCCTGGTTCATGCGCAAGCTCCCCGAGCTGCAGCGCGACGCCGACGCCACCTCCGCGGTCCGGCTGGGCCACTGGTGGCGGCTCTGCCTCGGCCTGATCACCCCGGTGGTGCTGGGCTGGATGATGGTCGACAGCCTGCGCGCCGAGTTCGACGAGAACTACGAGGGCTACTCCACCGACTTCCTGCTCTCGGCGGGCTGGAGCGTGGCGATCGCCGCGCTGGTGGTCGGCGTACTTCTCTCGCTCATCCCGTGGAAGTCGCCCCCCACCCCGCCGCCCAGTCTGGACAAGGCGGCCGCCGGGGGGAGCGGGGCCCACCGGAGGAACGACCGGCACGGAGAGGAGGACCGCTGATGTCCGGCGGCGCCATCGTCATGATGCTCATTGCGATCCTCGTGGTGTGGGGCGGGCTGGCGCTGGCCATCCTCCAGCTCCGCCGCCACCCCGACCCGGGGCCGACCCCCGAGGACGAGGAGACCCCTCCCGCGCCGTAGCGCCCGCGTCCCGCGGAGCGGCATCGCGCCGGAAGGCCGTCGGCCCCCGTCCCGGCCCGCACGTGCGGGCGAGGAGTACGGGGGCCGACGGCCTTCTCCGTTGCCGGGCGGGCCTACAGGCCGTAGCGCTCGCGCGCCTCCTTCACGGCCGTCGCCTTGACCTCGCCGCGCCGGGCCAGCTGGGCCAGCGCCGCGACCACGACCGACTCGGCGTCCACGCCGAAGTGGCGGCGGGCGCCCTCACGGGTGTCCGACAGACCGAAGCCGTCGGCGCCCAGCGAGGCCCAGTCCTGCTCCACCCACTGCGCGATCTGGTCCGGGACCTGGCGCATGTAGTCGGAGACCGCCAGCACCGGGCCCTCGGCGCCCTGCAGCGCCTGACGGACGTAGGGCACCCGCTCCTCGCCGCGCAGCAGCGCCGCGTCGGCCTCCATGGCGTCCCGGCGCAGCTCGGTCCAGGAGGTCGCGGACCACACGTCGGCGGCCACGCCCCACTCCTCGACGAGCAGCGCCTGCGCCTTCAGCGCCCAGTGGATCGCCGTACCGGAGCCCATCAGCTGGATCCGCGGGGCGTTGGCGGCCGGGGTCAGGCCGGCGGACTCCGCGGTGTTGAAGCGGTACAGGCCCTTGACGATGCCCTCGTCGATGCCGAGGCCGGCCGGCTTGGCGGGCTGCGGCAGCGGCTCGTTGTAGACCGTCAGGTAGTAGAAGACGTCCTGGTCCTCGCCCGGCCTCGGCTCGCCGTACATCCGGCGCAGACCCTCGCGGACGATGACCGCGATCTCGTAGGCGAACGCCGGGTCGTACGTCAGCGACGCCGGGTTGGTCGCGGCGATCACCGGGGTGTGGCCGTCGGCGTGCTGCAGGCCCTCGCCGGTCAGCGTGGTGCGGCCGGCCGTCGCGCCGATCAGGAAGCCGCGGCCGAGCTGGTCGCCGAGCTGCCACATCTGGTCGGCGGTGCGCTGCCAGCCGAACATCGAGTAGAAGATGTAGAAGGGGATCATCGTCTCGCCGTGCGTCGCGTACGACGTCGAGGCGGCGATGAAGTCGGCCATCGATCCGGCCTCGGTGATCCCCTCGTTGAGGATCTGACCGTTCCGGGCCTCCTTGTAGTACATCAGCTGGTCGCGGTCGACCGGCTCGTACGTCTGGCCCTTGGGCGAGTAGATGCCCAGCGACGGGAAGAGGCTCTCCATGCCGAAGGTGCGGGCCTCGTCGGGGACGATCGGCACCCAGCGCTTCCCGGTCTCCTTGTCCCGGACCAGGTCCTTGACCAGGCGGACGAACGCCATGGTGGTGGCCACGTTCTGGGAGCCGGAGCCCTTGTCGAAGGCCGTGAACGGCTTCTCGGCGGGTGCGGGCAGCGGTGCCACCGGGTGGACCCGGCGGGCCGGGGCCGGACCGCCGAGGGCGGCACGGCGCTCCTGGAGGTAGCGGACCTCGGGGGAGTCGGCGCCCGGGTGGCCGTAGGGGACCACACCGTCGACGAACTCGCTGTCCTTGATCGGCAGGCCGAGCAGCTCGCGCATGCCCTTGAACTCGTCCACCGTCAGCTTCTTCATCTGGTGGTTGGCGTTCTTGGACGCGAAGCCCTCACCGAGGGTGTGGCCCTTGACCGTCTGGGCCAGGATCACGGTCGGCGCGCCCTTGTGGGCGAGCGCGGCCCGGTAGGCGGCGTACACCTTGCGGACCTCGTGACCGCCGCGCGAGGTGTGGAAGCACTCGAGGATCTTGTCGTCGCTCAGCAGCTTGGCCATCTCCGCCAGCGCCGGGTCGGCGCCGAAGAAGTCCTGGCGGATGTAGGCGGCGTCGCGGGTCTGGTAGGTCTGGATCTGGGCGTCCGGTACCTCGCGCAGCCGGCGTACCAGCGCGCCGGTGGTGTCGAGCTGGAACAGCTCGTCCCAGGCGGTGCCCCACAGCGTCTTGACCACGTTCCAGCCGGCGCCCCGGAACTGGGCCTCCAGCTCCTGCACGATCTTGAAGTTCGCGCGGACCGGGCCGTCCAGGCGCTGCAGGTTGCAGTTGATGACGAAGGTGAGGTTGTCCAGCTCCTCGCGGGCGGCGAGCGCGAGGGCCGCCGTCGACTCGGGCTCGTCCATCTCGCCGTCGCCGAGGAACGCCCACACGTGGGAGGCGGAGGTGTCCTTGATACCGCGGTTGGTCAGGTAGCGGTTGAAGCGCGCCTGGTAGATCGCGGAGAGCGGGCCGAGGCCCATGGAGACGGTGGGGAACTCCCACAGCCAGGGCAGCCGGCGCGGGTGCGGGTAGGACGGCAGGCCGTTGCCGCCGGACTCGCGGCGGAAGTGGTCCAGGTGGGACTCGTTCAGCCGGCCGTCGAGGAAGGCGCGGGCGTAGATGCCGGGGGAGGCGTGGCCCTGGATGTACAGCTGGTCGCCGGAGCCGTCGCCCTCCTTGCCGCGGAAGAAGTGGTTGAAGCCGGTCTCGTAGAGCCAGGCCGCGGAGGCGAAGGTGGCGATGTGACCGCCGACGCCGTACTTGCTGCTGCGAGTCACCATGGCCGCCGCGTTCCAGCGGTTCCAGGCGGCGATCCGCTGCTCCATCTCCAGGTCGCCGTCCACGGCCGGCTCGGCGGAGGTGGGGATGGTGTTGACGTAGTCCGTCTCGAGGAGCTTCGGCAGGGCGACGCCGGTGCCCTCGGCACGCTCCAGAGTGCGGCGCATCAGGTACGCCGCACGATGCGGCCCGGCCGCCCTGGCGACGGCGTCCAGGGAGGCCTGCCATTCGGCGGTCTCCTCCGGGTCGCGGTCCGGGAGCTGGTCGAGCTCGCTCGGCTGGATGGCGTTGGGGTCGGTCATGTCGCCGCCTTCCTCAGTCGAAGGGGGTTCCCTCATCGGTAAGGGTTCGGGGGTGCCCTTGGTCTTTGGCAGGACAGGGCGTGGGCCTCTGGTCGAAGCCCGTCGGTGACTGTAACTCCCTGATCGATGATCGATCAAAGCCTTGACCTGGAAAACCTCTTGATCGCGAGAAAGTAGGCACGGAGTGCCGCTGGCGATGGCACGGGGTGACTGTCCGATCGGGAGGTTTGCGCAGGTGAGAGGCGGTGTGCGCAGGAGAGCCCGGGCGGCTCGGCGGAGTGGCGGATGCCGGTGGTCCGTGGCTCGTCCGTGCGGTTCCCCGCGCCCCTGACCGTAGCGCGGGCGCGGGACGAATCACCGTCAGGCGCGCGGCGCGCAGCCGAGGACGTGTGCCTTGACCAGCTCGGCGATCCGCGGGTCGCGGCGCCGGAACGCCGCCACCAGCTCCTCGTGCTCCTCGGCGTACGACTGCTGCACCGTGCCCAGCCACCGGATGGACAACGCCGTGAACACCTCGATGCCCAGGCCCTCCCAGGTGTGCAGCAGCACCGAGTTGCCGGCCGCCCGCACCAGCTCCCGGTGGAACGCCACGGTGTGCCGCACCTGGGCCGTCCCGTCCGCCTTCCGGTCCGCCTCGTACAGCGCGGCGACATGCGGCTCGAGGGCCGAGCAGTCCGCGGCCAGCCGCTCGGCCGCCAGCTCCGCCGCGATGGCCTCCAGACCGGCCCGGACCGGGTAGCTCTCCTCGAGGTCGGCGGCGGTCAGATTGCGTACCCGGACGCCCTTGTTCGGCGCCGACTCGATCAGCCGCAGCGACTCCAGCTCGCGCAGCGCCTCCCGTACCGGTGTCTGGCTGACCTCCAGCTCGGTGGCGATCCGCCGCTCCACGATCCGCTCGCCCGGCTGCCAGCGCCCGCTGATGATCCCCTCCAGGATGTGCTCGCGGATCTGCTCGCGCAGCGAGTGGATGACGGGCGCGGTCATGAGGGCTCCTTCGCGGGGGGCCGCGTTCGGCCCCTGGGGCGTTGACGTTTAGACAATACGGCCGCGAGCCCTCGGCTCAAGGGGGCATACGGGCGCTTTCGCGCAGGTGAGACGAGGCTTACACGACCAGGCTCGCACACCGACGGTCGGGTGCACACGACGGCGCCCCCGCCCGGATGCTTCCGGTCGGGGGCGCCGCGGTACGACGGGGGACGAGGCTCAGAGGCCGAGCTCGACCTCGAACTCGCCCGCCTCCAGGACCGCCTTGACGGCCGTCAGGTAGCGGGCCGCGTCGGCGCCGTCCACCAGACGGTGGTCGTAGGACAGGGTCAGGTACGTCATGTCGCGGACGCCGATGACCGTGCCCTCCTCCGTCTCGATGACGGCCGGGCGCTTCACGGTGGCGCCGATGCCCAGGATCGCCACCTGACCCGGCGGCACGATGATCGTGTCGAACAGCGCGCCGCGCGAACCGGTGTTGCTGATGGTGAAGGTCGCGCCGGACAGCTCGTCCGGAGTGATCTTGTTGGCGCGGACCTTGCCCGCCAGGTCGGCCGTGGCCTTGGCGATGCCCGCCAGGTTGAGATCGCCGGCGTTCTTGATGACCGGGGTCATCAGGCCCTTCTCGGAGTCCACCGCGATACCGATGCTCTCGGTGTCGAAGTAGGTGATGGTGCCCTCGGACTCGTTGATCTTGGCGTTGACGGCCGGGTGGGCCTTCAGTGCCTGCGCCGCCGCCTTGACGAAGAACGGCATCGGGGAGAGCTTGACGCCCTCGCGCGCCGCGAAGGAGTCCTTGGCCCGGCCGCGCAGCTTCATCAGGCGGGTGACGTCCACCTCGACGACCGACGACAGCTGGGCCTGCTCGTGCAGCGCCTTGACCATGTTGTCGCCGATGACCTTGCGGATGCGGGGCATCTTGACGGTCTGGCCGCGCAGCGGGGAGGCCTCCAGGACGGGGGCCTTCTTCGCGGCGGGCGCGGCCGGGGCGGCGGCAGCGGCCGGGGCCGGGGCGGCCTTCGCGGCCTCGGCGGCGGCGATGACGTCCTGCTTGCGGATCCGGCCGCCGACGCCGGTGCCCTGGACGGTGGACAGGTCGACGCCGTTCTCGGCGGCGAGCTTGCGCACCAGCGGGGTGACGTAGGCACCCTCGTCGACCGGCTTGGCGGCGGCCGGGGCGGCCGGGGCCTGGGCCGGGGCGGGTGCCGGAGCCGGGGCGGCCGGTGCGGGCGCCGGTGCGGCCTGCGGCGGGACCGGGGCCGTCGGCGCCTGCGGGGCCGGGGCCTGCTGGGCCGGTGCGGCCTGCGGCGCCGGGGCCTGGGTGGGCTCGGGCTCGGCCGGAGCCGCGGGGGCGGCCGGGGCCGGAGCGGCACCGGCCTCGCCGATGACCGCGAGCTTGGCGCCGACCTCGGCGGTCTCGTCCTCGCCGACCACGATCTCCAGCAGCGTGCCGGAGGCCGGGGCCGGGATCTCGGTGTCGACCTTGTCGGTGGAGACCTCGAGCAGCGGCTCGTCGGCCTCGACGCTGTCACCGACCGACTTCAGCCATCGGGTGACGGTGCCCTCGGTGACGGACTCGCCGAGCGCGGGCAGCACCACGTCCGTGCCCTCGGCGGCACCGGAGGGCGCCGCGGCGGAGGCGGCGGCCGGGGCCTCGGGGGCCGGGGCGGCCGGAGCCTCGGCGGCGGGCGCCTGGGCGGGCTCGGCGGCCTGGGCGGGCTCGGCGGCCGGGGCGGGGGCCTCGGCGGGGGCGCCGGAGCCGTCGTCGATCAGCGCCAGTTCGGCGCCGACCTCGACGGTCTCGTCCTCGGCGACCTTGATGGAGGACAGCGTGCCGGAGGCGGGGGCCGGGATCTCGGTGTCGACCTTGTCGGTGGACACCTCGAGCAGCGGCTCGTCGGCCTCGACGCGCTCGCCCTCGGCCTTCAGCCAGCGGGTGACAGTGCCCTCGGTGACGCTCTCGCCGAGCGCCGGAAGGGTTACGGAAACCGCCATGGTTTCGGTTGCTCCTAACGAATTACGGAAGTCTGTGTCGTCGCGCCCGGTGACTGAAGGCGTCAGTCGTGGGAGTGGAGGGGCTTGCCCGCGAGCGCCAGGTGGGCCTCGCCGAGCGCCTCGTTCTGCGTCGGGTGGGCGTGGACGAGCTGGGCGACCTCGGCCGGCAGCGCCTCCCAGTTGTAGATCAGCTGGGCCTCGCCGACCTGCTCGCCCATGCGGTCGCCGACCATGTGGACGCCGACCACGGCACCGTCCTTGACCTGGACGAGCTTGATCTCGCCCGCGGTCTTGAGGATCTTGCTCTTGCCGTTGCCCGCCAGGTTGTACTTCAGAGCGACGACCTTGTCCGCACCGTAGATCTCCTTGGCCTTGGCCTCGGTGATGCCGACGGAGGCGACCTCCGGGTGGCAGTACGTCACCCGCGGCACGCCGTCGTAGTCGACCGGCACCGGCTTCAGACCGGCCAGCCGCTCCGCCACCAGGATGCCCTCGGCGAAGCCGACGTGCGCGAGCTGGAGCGTGGGCACCAGGTCGCCGACCGCGGAGACGGTCGGGACGTTGGTGCGCATGTACTCGTCGACGAGGACGTAGCCGCGGTCCATGGCGACCCCGGCCTCCTCGTAGCCCAGGCCCTGCGAGACCGGGCCGCGGCCGACGGCGACGAGGAGGACCTCGGCCTCGAACTCCTTGCCGTCGGCGAGGGTGACCTTGACCCCGTCCTGGGTGTACTCGGCCTTCTCGAAGAAGGTGCCCAGGTTGAACTTGATGCCCCGCTTGCGGAACGCGCGCTCCAGCAGCTTGGAGCTGTTCTCGTCCTCGACCGGGACGAGGTGCTTCAGGCCCTCGATGACCGTGACGTCCGAGCCGAAGGACTTCCATGCGGAGGCGAACTCGACGCCGATGACACCGCCGCCCAGCACGATCGCGGACTTCGGCACGCGGTCCAGGACGAGGGCGTGGTCCGAGGAGATGATGCGGTTGCCGTCGATCTCCAGGCCCGGCAGCGACTTCGGCACGGAACCGGTCGCCAGCAGGATGTGGCGGCCCTGGATCCGCTGACCGTTCACATCGACGGAGGTCGGGGAGGACAGACGGCCCTCACCCTCGATGTAGGTCACCTTGCGGGACGCGACCAGACCCTGCAGGCCCTTGTACAGGCCCGAGATCACGTCGTCCTTGTACTTGTGGACGGCGGCCACGTCGATGCCCTCGAACGTGGCCCTGACGCCGAACTGCTCGCTCTCGCGGGCCTGGTCGGCGATCTCGCCCGCATGCAGCAGGGCCTTGGTGGGGATGCATCCCCGGTGCAGGCAGGTACCGCCGACCTTGTCCTTCTCGATCAGGGCGACGTCCAGGCCCAGCTGCGCTCCGCGCAGGGCAGCGGCGTAGCCGCCGCTGCCACCGCCGAGGATCACTAGGTCGAAAACGGTGCTGGCGTCGTTCGCCACGTCACGTCCTCCATGCATGTGCGCCGTACGCCGGTCGTCGACGACCGGCAGGCGGCTGGTGTCCGGCCGCTCGTTCTTCGGCCCTCAGGTGGGGGCCCTGTCCTGCCGGGCTCCATCTTTGCACTTGTCGTCGCCGATCGAGACGCCGGGCCGGTGTGTGAGACGTCCCACGTTCCCCCGGAGGCAGCGGCCGGGCGGCGCCGCAGGGGCGCGGAGAACTGCGCGATCAGCACAGACCGCACGCAGTCGCCCGCGCTCCCGCCGCCCCCGGGCTCTCGGGCGAACCTCAGCCGAGATCGCCGTCGGCAGTCAGCTCGGCCAGCCGCACCAGCGTCCGCACCGCGGACCCCGTCCCGCCCTTCGGCGTGTACCCGAACGGCCCGCCCTCGTTGAACGCCGGACCGGCGATGTCCAGGTGCGCCCAGGTGATTCCCTCGCCGACGAACTCGCGCAGGAAGAGCCCGGCGACCAGTCCGCCGCCCATCCGGTCGCCCATGTTCGCGATGTCCGCGGTGGCCGAGTCCATGCCCTTGCGCAGATGCTCCGGCAGCGGCATCGGCCAGGCCGGTTCGCCGACCTCCTCCGCCGCCTCGTGCACCGCGGTGCGGAACGCGTCGTCGTTGGCCATGACGCCGAACGTCCGGTTGCCCAGTGCCAGCATCATCGCGCCGGTCAGGGTCGCCACGTCGACGATCGCGTCCGGCTTCTCCTGCGAGGCGGCCCACAGCGCGTCGGCCAGCACCAGCCGGCCCTCGGCGTCGGTGTTGAGCACCTCCACCGTCCTGCCGCTGTACATGCGCAGCACATCGCCCGGGCGGGTCGCGGAACCGGAGGGCATGTTCTCGGCCAGCGCCAGCCAGCCGGTCACCTTGACCTCCAGGCCCAGCCGCGCGGCGGCGACCACCGCGGCGAACACGGCGGCGGCGCCGCTCATGTCGCACTTCATCGTCTCGTTGTGCCCGGCCGGCTTCAGCGAGATGCCGCCCGAGTCGTAGGTGATGCCCTTGCCCACGAAGGCGAGGTGCTTCTTCGCCTTGGGAGAGGTGTACGACAGCTTCACCAGCCGCGGGGCCGACGCCGAGCCGGAGCCGACGCCGAGGATGCCGCCGTAGCCACCCTTGGCCAGGGCCTTCTCGTCGAGCACCTGCACCTTGATGCCGTGCTCCTTGGCCGCGGCCTGTGCGACGGCGGCGAACGCCTCGGGGTTGAGGTCGTTCGGCGGGGTGTTGACCAGGTCGCGGGCGCGGTTCAGCTCCTCGGCGACGGCGGCGGCCCGCTCGATCGCCGCCTTGTAGGCCTTGTCGCGGGGCTTGCCGCCCAGCAGTGCGGCCTCGGCCAGCGGAGCCTTGCCCTTGCCCTTGCCCTTGTCCTTGCCGCCGGCGTTCCTGCCGTCGTCCTTGTACGCGTCGAAGGAGTACGCACCGAGCAGCACGCCCTCGCCCACGGCACCGGCGTCCGCGGCGTCGGCGAGGGGCAGGGCGAAGGCGGCCTTCTTGGAGCCGGTGAGCGCGCGGGCGGCGACCCCCGCGGCTCTGCGCAGCGCCTCGCCGTCGTACCCGGCGTCCTTCCCGGGCTCGGCGCCCAGGCCCACCGCCACCACGAGCGGCGCCTTGAAGCCGGCCGGGGCGGGCAGCTTCGTCACCTCGCCCTCGCCGCCGGAGGCCCCGAGGGTCTCCAGGACACCGGCCAGCTTGCCGTCGTACGCCGAGTCCACGGCCTCGGCGCCGGGGGCGACGACCAGCCCTCCGGTCCTGGACGCGGAGCTCTTGGCGACACCGATCACGATGGCGTCGGCCCGCAGGCCGGACGCCGCGGCGGCGGAGAGAGTGAGAGCAGTCACGGTGGTGAAATCTCGCTTCCGTATAAGTCTGTCGTGGCCGAATGCGGGTGGGTCGACCGGGCCCGACGACCGACCCTAGATCCTGTCGCCGACGGCAGGATCGGAGCCCTCCTGCGATGCGGTCCTCACCTGGCCAGGCAAACACCCGGCACGAGCCTACGCTCGCCCCCGCGTTCGCTCACTCAGGAGGCCGTTCACCTCACGGTGGCGTCATGGTCATCTCCCGCCCGGACTGCCGCCGCGCACCCCTCGCGGAACCTCAGCCGAGGGCCAGTACCACCAGCGCCGCAGTGGCCGCCGTCTCCGCGAGTCCGCCGAACACATCGCCGGTGACCCCGCCGAAGCGGCGTACACAGCGGCGCAGCAGCAGCTCGGCGACGGCCAGGGCGATCAGCACCGCCAGCGCCGTACGGACCATGGCGTACGGCCCGAAGGCCGCGCCCGCCGCGGCGGAGCCCACCGTCACGGCCACCGCGACCGCCACCGCCCCGCCCGCCGGGACCACCCCGGCGACCGCCGCGCCCAGCCCCTCCGGTCGCGCCGCCGGCACCCGGGCGCGGGCGGCGAGGGTCAGGGCGAGGCGGGCGGCGGTCGCCGAGACGACGGCGGCGAGCGCGCCCTGCGCCCAGGAGCCGTCGTAGACCTCGGTGAGCGCGGCGACCTGGGCGAGCAGCACCAGCACCAGCGTGAGCACACCGAACGGGCCGATGTCCGACTGCTTCATGATCCGCAGCGCGTCCTCGGCGGGCCTGCCGCTGCCGAGCCCGTCCGCGGTGTCGGCCAGCCCGTCCAGATGCAGTCCCCGGGTCAGCACCGCCGGTACAGCGGCCGTGCCGACCGCGGCGAGCAGCGGACCGGCGCCCAGGGACAGCAGTACCAGCCCGGCCACCGCGGCGGCGGCTCCGACCACCAGCCCGGCCACCGGGGCGCACAGCATGCCGCCGCGCGCGGCCGGCCGGTCCCAGCGGGTCACCCGGACCGGGAGCACGGTCAGCGTGCCGAAGGCGAAGCGGAGGCCGTCCGCGGCGGGGGTCCTGAACATCGGCGCAGACTACCCCGCGGCCGGCGGCGCACCCACGACAGCAGGAGGCGAAGCTCTCATTGGGGATAAAGTTCCCGTATGGGAGATTGGTGGTACCGGAACATCATCGAACCGGGCAAGCTGCCACTGCTTCTCGCCCTCACCGCCTTCATCCTGACCTTCGTCGTCACCCGTGTGATCACCCGTCGCATCCGGGCGGGCAAGGGCCCGTTCGGCAACGTCGAGGCGGGCGGGATGCACATCCACCATGTGGTGCCCGGCGTGATCCTGACCGTCCTCGGCGGCTTCGGAGCCTTCGTCGCGGCCGGGCACGCCGTCGGCACCGCCGCAGGCGCGGCGGTCTTCGGGATCGGGGCGGGCCTGGTCCTGGACGAGTTCGCGCTGATCCTGCACCTCGACGACGTGTACTGGACCGAGGCGGGCCGGCGGAGCGTGGAGGTCGTGGTGGTCACCGCGGCCCTGGTCGGCCTGATGCTGGCCGGCTTCACGCCGTTCGGTGTCGACAACCTCGACCAGGACGAGATGCAGGACCGCATGACCGTCGTCGCGACGGTGTCGACGAGCTTCCTCTTCGCCCTCGTCTCGCTGGCCAAGGGCAAGGTACGCCTGGCGCTCTTCGGCGTGATCATCCCCGTCATCGCCCTGGTCGGAGCGGTCCGGCTGGCCCGGCCCGGATCACCCTGGGCCCGGCGTTTCTACCGCCGCCGTCCGCGCGCCCGCGCCAGGGCGGCGCTGCGCGCCTATCACCACGACCGGCGCTGGGCCCGGCCCAGCCGCATCGTCCAGGACTGGATCGGCGGCCGTCCGGACCCCCTGCCCGTCCGGCCCCCCGACCACCGCTGACGCAGGGCGGTCCCGGCGCACAGCACCAGTACGGCGGCGATGGCCGCGAGATGCTCCTTGCCGGCCAGGTTGGGCTTCACCAGCACCTCGACCACCATCGCCAGCACCACCAGCGCCGCGGTGACCCGGGCACGCAGCCGCCACCCCAGATACACCGCCAGGCCCACCACCGCCGCCGACGGGCCGGTGTCCACCACCCGCGCGTCCGAGGCCGGCAGGCCCAGCAGCGGCACGTCGGGGCCCAGCGCGACGCCCAGCCGGGCGTAGAGCGTCCCGGCGAGCGTGGCCAGGGCGCCGACGGCGAGCGTGCACCGCCGGCCCAGACAGATCTCGGCGAGCCCGAACACCAGCAGGATCTGCGCCAGCGCGCCCCACGCCGGCAGGTCGAGGGCGGGCACCCACACCGACAGCGGGGTGCGCAGCAGCGCGGTCCACAGCGGGTCCCCGGCGCGCACCGCTCCGACGTCCTGGACGAAGTCGTAGCCCCACGGCTGCTGGTGCACGGCGTGCAGCACGGCCGTCAGCGCCACGGCCCCGAGGGTCATCGGCACGGCCCGCAGCCGCCGCCGCAGCAGCGGGCCGTGCACCGCCGCCCACAGCGGGCCCCATTCGGTGCGGGCCCAGCGGGCGAGCGTGTTCATCCGGCGGTCCCTCCGTGCGACGGCAACGGCGGGTGCAGGGGCCCGCCCTGCACACAGACGGCAGGAGCGCCGGGGACGTTGAGCGGCCCGGGGGTGACGCCCGTCTCGCGCCCGTCTCGTGACGCGGCCGACGACGGGTCAGCGGGCGGTGCCGAAGACCTGGGTCCAGTAGTTCCCGGGCTGCGCGAGGCCGACGCCGATCTCCTTGAACTCGCAGTTCAGGATGTTCTCCCTGTGGCCCGGGCTGTTCATCCAGCCCGCCATGACCTTCTCGGGGGTCTCGTAGCCGTAGGCGACGTTCTCGCCGTACGTGCTCCAGCTGTACCCGGCGCGGGTGATCCGGGTGCCGGGGTCCGAGCCGTCGGAGCCGGTGTGGGACATGTTCCCGTGGTCGGCCATGTCCTTGCTGTGGTCCTGGGCGGCCTTGGTCAGCTCGGCGTCGGCGGTCACGGGGGAGCATCCGGCCTTGCTGCGCTCGCTGTTGACCAGCTGCACGACGCGGGTGACGGCGTCGGAGGAGGGAGCGGAGGGCGCGGGCGTGCTCGGGGCGGCCGTGGGCTGGGGGGCTGCGGGCTCCGGGGATGCGGGTTCGGGCGCGGCGGGCCGGGGCGTCGTGGGCTCGGCGGAGGCGGGTTCGGGCGCGTTCGGCGCGGTCGGCCGGGCGGGGGTGGGGGCCGGTGAGGCCGGGGCCGCGGAGCCGGGCTCGCCGGTGCCCGGCTGCGCACCGGGCTGCTCGGCACCGCCGGGCTCGCCACCCTGCTGCCTCCTGCCGTCCCAGCCGCTCTGCTGCCACGGACTCCCGCCCGCGGCGTTCCGCCAGTCCTCCCAGGGCCGGCTGTCACGGCTCTCCTGGCGGTCGTGGCCCTCCTGCGGGCTCAGACAGGCCATGGCGGCGGAGGGCACGGCCACGGCACCCAGGGCGACGGCGGCGATCGTTATCTTCCGATGGTGCGTCTTCTTGCGGTGCTTGCTCATGCACGGCCTCACTCGGTTGTCGCGGAGCGCCCCCGGGAACGGCCGACCCGGCACTGGTCCTGTGCTGAGCTGCGGAGACGCCTGTGCGGGCGGCAATTCTTAGGAGCGCGGCGAGGCCGGAGCAACGAGCGCCGCTACTATCCGCGGTCGTAGGACAGGGCACCTCTTGAAGGGCGCCCGCGGCCGTGATAGCCCTCGGGTCCCCGGTAGGCCCCGGACTGCTGCCGTCCCGTCAGAGACCCCTGACCGCCCGGCAGACGGGCGGACCCGGCGAGCCGGCCGGACCCTGCACGGCCGCCGCGGAACATGTCTTCCTCAAGACGGACAAGTCCCGATTGTTCGGTCGTGGGCTCTCTACTAAGCAGGACGCCTGACTGCGTCGTCGGGCATGACGGATGTCACGCCCGCGGGCCGCGCGGTCCACGGCGGGCGCCGGGGACCGAGTGCGGCAGCGGCTGTGCCAGGGCGCAGGCGGCGGCGGGCACCAGGCAGGGCGGCGATGTCGTCCGGCGCCCGCCGGACGACATCGCGAGCAGCACGGTGAGCCGTACGGACGGCTGCCGGCGACGACCGCGGGGCGGCAGCGCCCTGAAGGGGCGCGGGGAACTGCGCGACCGGCCACGACGGTGCCGCAGACGAGCGACGGCATGCCGCGGCACTTCCAGCGGAGCGCTCAGCCGCGTTCCGTGGTCCCGGCCTCCGCCCGGTCGGCGGTCATGTCCCGGACGGGCTCCGGCTCGGACTCGTCCCCGGCGCCCTCCGGTGTTCCGCCGGACCCCGGTGTCCCCCCGGGCCCCTCCGCCGTCTCCGCGGGCCCGGCCGGAGCCCAGACCTCCGGCGTCGGCTCCTCCCGGCGCTCCGGGAGCTCGGCCGACAGTGCCGCCGCGGCCTGGACCAGGGGGAGTGCCAGCAGGCCGCCGGTGCCCTCGCCGACGGTGACGCCGTGCGACAGCAGGGGCTCCAGGGCCATCCGGTCCAGCGCCTTGGCCTGGCCGGGCTCACCGCTGTCGTGCGCCGCCAGCCACCAGTCGGGCGCCCGGAACGCGATCCGCTGCCCGACCAGCGCACAGGCGGCCGACACCACGCCGTCCAGGATGACCGGCATCTTCCGCACCGCGGCCTGCAGCAGGAACCCGGTCATCGCGGTCAGGTCCGCGCCGCCCACCGTGGCCAGCAGCCTCAGCTGGTCCCCGAGTACCGGACGGGCCCGGCGCAGCGCGTCCCGGACGGCCGCGCACTTGCGCATCCACGCGAGATCGTCGATGGCCAGCCCGCCCCGCCCGGTGACCACCGAGGCGTCCGTTCCGCACAGCGCCGCGACCAGCACGCCCGCCGCCGTCGTGCCGCCCACGCTCACATCGCCGAGCACCACCAGATCCGTACCGGAGTCGGCCTCCTCGTCGGCGACCGCGACCCCCGCCCTGAACGCCGCCTCCGCCTCCTCGGCGGTCAGCGCGTCCTCGATGTCGATCCGGCCGCCGCCGCGCCGCACCCGGTGCCGGACCACCTCGGCCGGCAGCGACTCCGGGTCGCAGTCCAGCGCCATGTCCACCACCCGCACCGGGACGCCGAGCCGCCGTGCCAGCACCGAGACCGGGCGGCCGCCCTCCAGCACCTCGCGCACCAGCTCACCGGCGCCGCCCGCGGGCCGGGCCGAGACGCCCAGCTCGGCGATCCGGTGGTCACCGGCGAAGAGCACCACCCGCGGTCGTTCCACCGGCCGCACGGGGACGGCGTGCTGTGCCGCGGCCAGCCACTCACCCAGGTCGTCCAGGCGGCCCAGCGACCCGGGCGCCACGACCAGACGCTCCCGGCGCGCCTCCGCGTCGCGGCGCACCCCGCCGTCGGGGCGCTCGATCAGATCCGTGAAGTCGTCGAGATTCAGCGAGCTCATTCGCCGAACAGTACCGGCCCGCATCGAACACCACGGCGCCACAGTACGACGTCGACAGGGCGGCGTCGTTGCACCCAAGATCGGTATCCCATACGTTCCGTTTTGCAGCGGAATGTTGGTGAAGGGATATGGACAGCCATACGTCCGAGAACATCCCGAACGTCCCGCCGCACCTCCGCCCGTCCCGCCCGGGAGCACGTATGGCCCAGCCGCCGCCACCGCCCTCCGCACCCCCCGCCCCCCTGCACGAGCCGCGCCGCGAGGACTGCCCCTGGTGCGGGTCGCGGCGGCTGATCACCCGGCGGCGCGGCGGCGACCCGCGCCGGCCCGTCCCCGGGGGCCGCTCCGCCCTCGCCCAGTGCCGGGACTGCCGTCACACCTTCCACAACCCCCTGGTCGCGCCGGGACGCGAGCGCCCCGGCGGACCCGTGGTGCGGGCCGGGATCCGCGTCCGGCAACTGCTCGCCGCCCGCGCGATGCTCTCCCACTGCCCCGAGCCGGAGGGCTGGCTGGACGTGGGCACCGGCGACGCCGACTTCCCGCTGACCGCGCGCCGCCTGTTCCCGTACACCTCCTTCGACGGGCTGGACCCCACCCACCGGGTGCTGCGGGCCCGCGCCGCCGAGCGGGTCGAGGAGGCCTACGTCGGCCGGCCGACGGACCCGCACATCGCGGCCCGGCTGCGCGCCCGCTACGACGTGGTCAGCCTCTTCCACCAGCTGGAGAGCGCCCCCGACCCGCGCGCAGCGCTGCGCGCCGCCCTGCGGATGCTGCGGCCCGGCGGCCATCTGCTCGTCGACGTCACCGACCCGCGCGGGCTGTCCTCCTACCCGCTCGCGACCCGGCCCTCGGCCCGGCTGCGCGCCGAGCTGTGCGCCCTGGGCTGCGCGGTCCTCACCCCGGCCGGATCCCCCCGGGTCATCGCCCGCAGGCCTCCGGCGCCGCCCGCACCCCCGGTACCGCCCGGACCGAGGGGGCCCTCAGCCCCGTAGCACCAGCGCCTGGCCCGCCACCACCAGCAGCACCTGCTCGCACTCCGCGGCGAACGCCGTGTTCAGCCGGCCCAGTTCGTCCCGGTACCGGCGTCCGGACGCGGTGGCCGGGACGATTCCGGAACCCACCTCGTTCGACACCGCGACCAGGGTCCGCCGGGTGGCGCGCACCGCCTCCGTCAGCTCGTGCACCCGGCCGCGCAGCGCCCGCTCCCCGCCGTCCGCCCACTCCGCGTCGTCCCACGCGCCGACCGCGTCCATCGCATCCGTCAGCCACAGCGACAGGCAGTCGACGAGCAACGGCGGCCCGTCGTCCTTCAGCAGCGGCACCAGATCGCAGGTCTCCGCCGTCCGCCAGGACCCAGGCCGCCGCTCCCGGTGCGCACAGACCCGCGCGGCCCACTCGGTGTCCCCGCCGCGGGTCCCGCCCGTCGCCACGTACAGCACGTCCGGGAAGGACTCCAGCCGCCGCTCCGCCTCCACCGACTTGCCGGACCGCGCCCCGCCCAGCACCAGCGTGCGGCGCGGTACGTCCGGCACGTCCTCGTACACGCCGACCGTCAGCGTCGTGCCGTCCGGCACCGCCCGTGCCCCAGCCGCCGCGAGCCTCCGGTGCAGCTCGGGGCCCGGCGGCACCTCGTGCCCGAGATGGACGGCGACGACGTCGGTGGTCGGGCCCGCCGCGCCCACCGCGCGCAGCCGGGCCAGCGCGTCCGGCCGGCCCACCACGTCCGTGAGGACCATGTCGTAGGGCTCGGCCGGTTCCCCGAGTCCGGCCGGGGCGCCGCCCGGCGGCAGATAGAGCAGCCGGTGCCCGTCCGGCCCGGTCACCGCGTAGCCGGTGCCCGGCGCGTCCAGGGCCACCGCCTGCACCCGGTGCCCGGTCAGCAGCGCCAGCTCCCGCCCGTCCGGCACCCGCCCCGGCTGCGGCAGCCCGGCCGGGACCTCCACCGCCGGGCCGTCGTGCGGATGCGACAGCAGCACCTGGGCGACACCGCCCAGCGAACGGCCCGCCCGTGCGGCGGCGAACGCGGCACCCGGGGTGAGGTCGAGCAGCAGCGCCCCGTCCACGACCAGCGACGTCGCCGCACGCGCATCCTCGCCGAGCGCGACGGCGCAGGCCGCGCAGGGGCAGTCGGGGCGGGGGAGTCCCGCGGGGGCACCGGTGCCGAGCAGAGTCACGTCCACGCCCCGATTTTCCCCGGTCACCCCGGGGCCCGCGCGCCCGAGGCCCCCTATGGGGCGCCGAGCGCTTCCGGCCGCGTCCCGCGGTCCGGTACGGCGCGGCCGGCCGACCGCATAGGCTGCGGGCGGGACCGGACCAAGATCCGGGGCCACTGCAGCAGGTGCTCACATCTGGGAGGCGTACATGGCGGCATGGACGTGGCGGTTCGAGACGGCCGACGGGACGGAGGTCCAGCCCGCGGTGCAGCCGGAGGAGTTCACCACGCAGGGCGATGCGGAGTCCTGGGTCGGGGAGCACTGGAAGGCCCTCCAGGAGGGCGGCGCGGATCAGGTGCGGCTCTTCGAGGACGCCACGGAGATCTACGGGCCGATGAGCCTGCACGCCGAGCAGGCCTGAGCGCGCCGCTGGAAGCGCCGCGCTGCGGCGTCGCTCGTCTGCGGTGCCGTCGTGGCTGGTCGCGCGGTTCCCCACGCCCCTGCAGGACAGAGTCCTTCAGGGCGCTGCCGAGCCGCACCGGGCTTCGCCCGACCCGGGTCCGGGTCGGCCGGGTCGGCCGGGCTCACTGCTCGCCCAGTGTCACCTCGGCGGTCTGCTCGTCACCGTTGCGGGTGAAGGTGACCGTCGTCCGGTCGCCCGGCTGCAGCGCCGCCAGCGCCTCGGCGAGGGAGGTGATGGTGGTGATGTCCGTGTCGCCGAGCCTGGTGATGACGTCCCCGGCCTCGATGCCCGCCTCGTCGGCCGCGCCGCCGCCCTGCACCTCGACGACGGCCACACCGGTGGCCCGGTAGTCGGCGTTCACGACGGTGCGGCCGACGATGCCGAGCGCCGCCCGGCCGGAGTCGGTGACCCGGCCGTGCTCGATGATCTGGTCGGCGATGGTCCGCACCGTCGACGACGGGATGGCGAACCCGATGCCGGCCGCCTGGCCCTCGCCGAGGTCGGGGTCGGTCGCGGCGAGTGTCGGGATGCCGATGACCCGCCCGTCGAGGTCGACCAGGGCGCCGCCGCTGTTGCCGGGGTTGATGTCGGCGGACGTCTGGATCATGTTGGCGATGGTCGCGCCGGTGCCGCCGCCGCCCCGGCTCTCGGTGACGGTCCGCCCGGTCGCCGACACGATGCCCTGGGTGACGCTCGACGACAGCCCGAGCGGCGAGCCCATCGCCAGCACGATCTGCCCGACCTCGACCCCGCCGGAGTCCCCGAGGCGGGCCGCCCGCATCCCGTCGGGCACCCGGTCCAGCCTGATCACGGCGAGATCCTGCTCCGGGTAGGAGGAGACCAGCGTCGCGGAGAGCGGGTCCTCGCTGTTGGCGGTGGTCACCCGGAAGGACCTGTCGTCCCCGACCACGTGCGCGTTGGTGACGATATGCCCCTGGTCGTCGTACACCACGCCGGACCCCAGGTCGTCGCGGGCCTGGATCTGCACGACCGACGGCAGCACGTCGTCGATCACCCGCTGGTACGCCTCCTGCAGCTCGACGGTCTGCCGCAGCGCGGCCCGACCGGTCGTCCCCTCCCGCTCCCGGTCCGGCGCCGCCCGCGGGGCGTCCGGGCTGCTCGTACACCCGGCGACGAGGAACAGCGAGCACACGAGGGCGGTCACGGGAGCGGTGAACCGTACCGGACGGCGGGGCGAGGCATCCATGCCCGCAGTCTCACCGCCCGGCGCTCCCCGGGCCCCCGGTGAGCCCCCGAACGGGCTCAGCCGCGGACCCCGCACAGATGCAGCAGCGCCGCCACGCCCCGGTACGGGTCCGTCCGGCCGGCGCGTTCCTCCGCCGCAAGGAGAGTGTCCACGTCGGGCGGGGGCGGGGTGCCGTCGCCGGCGGTGCCGGTGAACACGCCGACGCCGTACCAGCCGTGCAGCGGCGCGCCGATGCCGGCCAGGGTGGCGGTCAGCGCCGCCCGCCGGTCCGCCCGTCCCCCCGGCCCCGGCCCCCGGACCCGGGTTCCGTCCTCCCCGTCCGGGCGGGGCCGGGGGTGCGGGAGCGAGGCGGTGGTGTCGAGGGCGGCCAGCGCGCCCGCCCAGTCACCGAGCAGACCGGGCCGCATCGCCGGGGCGTCGCCGTTGCGCACCAGCAGCGACAGCAGCCCGCCGGGGGCCAGCATCCGCCCCAGCCCGGCCAGCACCGGGTCGGGCTCCACGGCCTGCATGAGCACCCGGTGGCACAGCACCACGTCGAAACTGCCCGGCAGGAAGTGCACACCGGTGTCCCGGCCGTCGCCCAGGACGATCCGCATCCGCTCCCGGATGCCCTCGGGCTGCCCGGCGAGCGCCTCGCGCGCCGCGGCGACCAGCGCCGGATCGTCCTCCAGACCGGTCACCTGATGCCCGGCGCGCGCCAGGCGCAGCGCCTGGGCGCCGCGCCCCATACCGACGTCGAGCACCCGCAGCCGACGGCCGACCGCGAACCGCCCGGCCAGCTGCTCGTCCAGCTGCCGGGCGACCAGCTCCTGCCGTACGAGCTCAGACAGCCCACCGGGGCCGGCCGGCCGGGCCTGCGCCGCACCCCCGGACGCACCCCCTGACCACGGCTGCGTCGTGGTCAGGGCCGCTCCCCGCGCTTGACCTGCGGCTTTGGCAGCCGGAGCCGGCGCATCTGGAGGGAGCGCATCAGCGCGTAGGCCACCGCGCCGCGCTTGTTGTCGTCCGGGAACCGCTCGCGCAGGGCCTTCTTCAGCCGGAAGGCGGTGACGAACGAGTCGAACACGATCAGCACGATCACGAACAGCCACAGCAGCAGCGCGACGTTCTGCAGTGACGCCACCCGGACCATGCTCAGCACCAGGATGAGCACGGCCATCGGCAGGAAGTACTCCGCGATGTTGAACCGCGAGTCGATGAAGTCGCGGGCGAAACGGCGCACCGGCCCCTTGTCCCGGGCGGGCAGGTACCGCTCGTCGCCGCTGGCCAGCGCCTCGCGCTGGCGCGCCAGCGCGGTACGGCGCTCCTCGCGGGCCCGCTTGGCCGCCTCCTTGCGCGTCGTCGGCGTGTTGGCCACGCTGCGGCGCTGCGTTCGGGCCTCACTGCGCTTGGGCGTGGGGCGGCCCTTCGGGGCCTGCGGGTCACGGGGCTGACTGGAGTCGGTCACCGGCGCCTTCGCGGCGGCCGGTGCCTTCTCTTCCTTGGCACGGCTACGGAACACAAAACCCAAGGGTACGGCCTCGGCAGGCTTAGTCCCCAGCCCCGCGGGGAACGATCCGGCAACACCGGTCGTCTGTAAGAGGACAGAGGGGACGATGCGTACACCCCCGACCGTCATCTACTCCCTGGGCCGGATCGGGAGCGTCGGCAGTCGTCCTTGGGGATGAGCACATCCGTCCCCGAACAGTGCGGTAATGGATGCAGGGCCCGTACTGTGGGTTCTGTTGCAGTTGCTGGAGCTGGAGTCGGTCAGAAGGGGGCGCGCGAAGCCCATGAGCGGTGTCATGAAGCGTATGGGGATGCTCTTCCGCGCGAAGGCGAACAAGGCCCTGGACCGGGCCGAGGATCCGCGCGAGACCCTCGATTACTCGTATCAGAAGCAGCTGGAGCTGCTGCAGAAGGTGCGCCGCGGTGTCGCCGACGTGGCCACCAGCCGCAAGCGCCTGGAGCTCCAGCTCAACCAGCTGCAGACGCAGTCGACCAAGCTGGAGGACCAGGGCCGCAAGGCGCTCGCGCTGGGCCGAGAGGACCTTGCCCGCGAGGCGCTCTCCCGCCGCGCCGCCCTCCAGCAGCAGGTGACCGACCTGGAGACGCAGCACGCCACGCTGCAGGGCGAGGAGGAGAAGCTCACCCTTGCGGCCCAGCGCCTCCAGGCCAAGGTCGACGCCTTCCGCACCAAGAAGGAGACGATCAAGGCCACGTACACCGCGGCCCAGGCGCAGACCCGGATCGGTGAGGCGTTCTCCGGCATCTCCGAGGAGATGGGCGACGTGGGCCTGGCCATCCAGCGGGCCGAGGACAAGACCGCCCAGCTGCAGGCCCGGGCCGGCGCGATCGACGAGCTGCTCGCCTCCGGCGCCCTGGACGACCCCTCCGGCATGCACAAGGACGACATCCAGGCCGAGCTGGACCGGCTCTCCGGTGGTACGGATGTAGAGCTGGAGCTGCAGCGGATGAAGGCCGAGCTCGCCGGGGGCCCGGGTGGCGGGCAGCAGGCCATCGAGGGCGGCGGCGAGTCGCAGCAGTCCTCGTCGCAGTCCCAGCAGCAGCCGCAGGACACACCGCGCTTCGACAAGCAGTAGCCCACGCCTAGGAGGGCGACATGATCGTACGGATCATGGGGGAGGGGCAGGTGAGGCTGGCCGACAGCCACCTCGCCGAACTGAACAAACTGGACGACGAGCTCCAGGCCGAGATGGAGAACGGCGACGGGCCCGGCTTCCGCAACACCCTCCAGGCGCTGCTGGACAAGGTGCGCCAGCTGGGCGAGCCGCTCCCCGACGACTCCCTGGAGCCGTCGGACCTGATCCTCCCGGCCCCGGGCGCCACCCTGCAGGACGTCCAGGAACTGCTGAGCGACGACGGCCTGATCCCGGGCGGCTGACCGGCTCGGGCGACCGTCGGCCCGTCCGGGCG
This sequence comes from Streptomyces poriticola, assembly GCF_036689765.1. Lineage (NCBI taxonomy): Bacteria > Bacillati > Actinomycetota > Actinomycetes > Kitasatosporales > Streptomycetaceae > Streptomyces > Streptomyces poriticola. The sequence continues at coordinate 267,985 of NZ_JBAGKH010000001.1, read as the reverse complement.
TGCGGACACGCGGCCGGCGCCGGCCGAAGCGGGGTCGGGGCCGCCGCCCTCGGCGCAGGTCCGCACAGGTGCCGAGTGCCGTATCCACCGGCGCCCACCCCGGCTACCGTAATCCCCCGTGAGCACCCTGGACCGCGCCCGGTGCAGACTCGGCGCCCACCCATTCGCGCTGGACACGGCCCTGGCCGCCGCCGTCCTTGCCTGCATGGTGGTCGGCTCCTTCGCCGACCCCCACGGCCCCGACGGCGTCGCCTGGGGCCTGCGCACCCCCGAACCCTCCAGCCTGCTGCTGATGACGCTCGGCGCGGCGGCGCTCGCCTTCCGGCGCCGCGCCCCCAAGGTGGTCCTCGCGCTCACCGGCGCGTTCTCCCTGGTGGAGAGCGTCAGCGGCGACCCGCGCGCCCCCGTGGTGATGTCGGCGGTGGTCGCCCTCTACACCGTTGCGGCCTCCACCGACCGGCCCACCACCTGGCGGGTCGGCCTGCTCACCACGACCGTGCTCACCGGCGCCGCCATGCTCGCCGGACCGCTGCCCTGGTACGCCCAGGAGAACCTCGCCGTGTTCGCCTGGACCGGCATCGGCGCCACCGCCGGGGACGCCGTGCGCAGCCGCCGTGCCTTCGTGCAGGCCATCCGGGAGCGGGCCGAGAAGGCCGAGCGCACCCGGGAGGAGGAAGCCCGGCGCCGGGTCGCCGAGGAACGCCTGCGCATCGCCCGCGACCTGCACGACGTGGTCGCCCACCACATCGCGCTGGTCAACGTGCAGGCCGGGGTCGCCGCCCACGTCATGGACAGACGGCCCGACCAGGCGAAGGAGGCCCTGGCCCACGTACGCGAGGCCAGCCGCTCCGCGCTCGACGAGCTGCGCGCCACCGTGGGTCTGCTGCGCCAGTCCGACGACCCGAGGGCCCCGACCGAACCGGCCCCCGGCCTGGACCGGCTCGACGAACTCGCCGGCACCTTCCGCAACGCCGGACTGCAGGTCGAGGTCGCCCGCGCGGACCAGGGCACCGCCCTGCCCACGGCCGTCGACGTGGCCGGGTACCGGATCATCCAGGAGGCCCTCACCAACGTGCAGAAGCACGCCGGGTCCGGGGCCAGGGCCGAGGTCAGCGTCGTCCGGGTCGGGCCGCACATCGAGATCACCGTGCTCGACGACGGCACCGGCCCCGGCGGTGTGGACACCGCTCCCGCGGCGGGCGGCGGCCACGGGCTGCTGGGCATGCGCGAGCGGGTCACCGCGGTGCGCGGCACCCTCACCACCGGCCCCCGCTACGGGGCCGGGTTCCGGGTCCATGCGATCCTGCCGGTCGACCACGTGCCGGCCGAGAACCGGTCGCTGAACAGGCCGTCCGGCAACCGTACCGACGCCGCGGAGGACCCCGTATGACGATCCGTGTCCTGCTCGCCGACGACCAGGCCCTCCTGCGCAGCGCCTTCCGGGTGCTGGTCGACTCCGAGCCCGACATGGAGGTGGTGGGCGAGGCCTCCGACGGTGCCGAGGCGGTGCGGCTGGCCCGCGAGCGGCGGGCCGACGTCGTCCTGATGGACATCCGGATGCCCGGCACCGACGGGCTCGCCGCCACCCGCATGATCAGCGCCGACCCGGAACTGGCCGGGGTCCGGGTGGTCATCCTGACCACCTTCGAGGTCGACGACTACGTGGTGCAGTCGCTGCGTGCCGGCGCCTCCGGCTTCCTGGGCAAGGGCTCCGAGCCCGACGAGCTGCTCAGCGCCATCCGGATCGCCTCCGGCGGCGAGGCGCTGCTGTCACCGGCCGCCACCAAGGGCCTGATCGCCCGCTTCCTCGCCCACGAGACCACCGTCGACGAGGACCGCGACCCCGCCCGCTCCGAGCGCCTGGACTCCCTCACCGGCCGGGAGCGCGAGGTGCTGGTACAGGTCGCCGGCGGGCACTCCAACGACGAGATCGCCGAGCGTCTCGAGGTCAGCCCGCTCACCGTGAAGACCCATGTCAACCGGGCCATGGCCAAGCTGGGGGCGCGCGATCGGGCGCAGTTGGTGGTCATCGCCTACGAGTCGGGGCTGGTACGTCCGAGGGCCGAGTGACCCGGTGCAGAGCCGAGTGACCCCATGTGGAGGGGGCCGCACCGTCAGGTGCGGCCCCCCTGGGCACAGTGCTCCGCCGGAGGCTACGGCAGCGCCAGCATCCGCTCCAGCGCCAGCTTGGCGAACGCCTCCGTCTCCTTGTCCACCTCGATGCGGTTGACCAGTGCGCCCTCTGCCAGCGACTCCAGGGCCCAGACGAGGTGCGGCAGGTCGATGCGGTTCATCGTGGAGCAGAAGCAGACCGTCTTGTCGAGGAACACGATCTCCTTGCCCTCGGGCGCGAACCGGTTCGCCAGCCGCCGTACGAGGTTCAGCTCCGTCCCGATGGCCCACTTCGAGCCGGCCGGGGCGGCCTCCAGGGTCTTGATGATGTACTCGGTCGAGCCGACGTGATCGGCCGCGGCCACCACCTCGTGCTTGCACTCGGGGTGCACCAGGACGTTCACGCCCGGGATGCGCTCGCGCACGTCGTCGACCGAGTCGAGGCTGAAGCGGCCGTGCACGGAGCAGTGGCCGCGCCACAGGATCATCCTGGCGCCCCGTAGTTCCTCGGTGGTCAGCCCGCCGTTGGGCCGGTGCGGGTTGTAGACCACGCAGTCGTCCAGGGACATGCCCATGTCCCGCACCGCGGTGTTGCGGCCGAGGTGCTGGTCGGGCAGGAAGAGCACCTTGCCGGTCGAGGTGTCCACCTGCTCGAAGGCCCATTCCAGGGCCCGCTCGGCGTTCGACGACGTGCAGATGGTGCCGCCGTGCTTGCCCGTGAACGCCTTGATGTCGGCCGAGGAGTTCATGTACGACACCGGCACGACCTGCTCGGCTATGCCGGCCTCGGTCAGCACGTCCCAGCACTCGGCGACCTGCTCGGCCGTCGCCATGTCGGCCATGGAGCAGCCGGCCGCGAGGTCGGGCAGGACGACCTTCTGGTCGTCGGAGGTCAGGATGTCCGCGGACTCCGCCATGAAGTGCACGCCGCAGAAGACGATGTACTCCGCCTCGGGGCGCGCGGCGGCCTCCCGGGCCAGCTTGAAGGAGTCGCCCGTGACATCGGCGAACTGGATGACCTCGTCGCGCTGGTAGTGGTGACCGAGCACGAAGACCTTGTCCCCGAGCTTCTCCTTGGCCGCGCGGGCGCGCTCGACCAGGTCCGGGTCGGAGGGCGAGGGCAGGTCGCCGGGGCACTCCACGCCCCGCTCGCTCTTCGGGTCGGCCTCGCGGCCGAGCAGCAGCAGGGCGAGGGGCGTCGGCTGTACGTCGAGCTCCTGGGTTTGGGCGGTGGTCACGACACGCACCCTTTCTACTTTTCGTCGAACTGACGCTATATATCATAACCGGTTAACGTCAGTTTGACGACGTCCATAGTGTCGATGTGACGTGAATCCCCATCGCCGGGCCCGGTCCCGGGGCGCTGTCCGCGGCCCGGCCCATGTGCGAGCATGAGGAGGGAAACGGCGGAGAAAGCCGGGCCCGCCCGGAATGAATCCGGGGCCCAGCCGGTTGCAACCGTCGGCAAGCAGTCTCCGTACAACCCGGGAGAGATGTAGATGTCCGTATCGGACGAGAAGCTCACCGTCACCGACGGCATCATCGTGACCGACGCCGCCGCGGCCAAGGTCAAGGCGCTGCTCGACCAGGAAGGCCGTGAGGACCTGGCGCTGCGCGTCGCCGTCCAGCCCGGCGGCTGCTCCGGTCTGCGCTACCAGCTCTTCTTCGACGAGCGGTCCCTCGACGGCGACGTGGAGAAGGACTTCGACGGGGTCAAGGTCGTCACCGACCGCATGAGCGCCCCGTACCTGGGCGGCGCGACCATCGACTTCGTGGACACGATCGAGAAGCAGGGCTTCACGATCGACAACCCGAACGCGACCGGCTCCTGCGCCTGCGGCGACTCCTTCAGCTGAGCCGCGGCCCGACCGTGCACGTGCCTGCGAGCGCGGGGCCCCGGGGAGTCTTCCCCGGGGCCCCGACTCGTGCAGCGGACCTCGTGCCGAGGACCCCGTGCAGCGGACCCCGCGCGGAGGGCCTCACGGTCAGCCGGCGTCGGACGGCGCCGGAAGCCGCGCCCCCGGCTTGGCCACCGGGATCGGTTCGCCGTCGGCACCCACCACGGTCCGGTCGCCCAGCGGCCCGTCCAGCTGCACGGTCAGCTCGTACTCCTTGGCGATCAGGATGCACACCTCGCCAGGCCGGCTGGACTCGGTCACCCGGACCGTCACCCGGTCCGGCCCCTCGTCCGCCTCGGCCGTGTAGCCGGCGCAGACACCGCCGGTGAAGTGCACGGTCAGCTCCTCCCCCGCGGCCGTGTAGCCGGAGATCTCCACGTTCCGCGTCTCGGGGGCCGACGTCGGCTCGTCCGACGGGCGCGGCGCCGGCGACGGAGCGGCGGAGGTCAGATACACCGGGTCCACCGCCGGATACGTCACCGTGTAGCCGTCCGTCGCGCCGGGGGCGCGCACCTCGAACAGCCAGGACGGCACCAGCGTCTGCCGCCCCTGCACCGGATGCGCGGCCAGTCCGAACACCGCGCGCTCGACCGTGATCGTCTCCTGCTTCGGCACACCCGTCGACGCCGCCGGATCGCACGGCGCCACCGCACCGTCCGGCACATCACCGTCCGGAACGTCACCGACCGGGGCGTCCTCCTCCAGCGGCACGGACGTGGCGCAGCCGCCGATGCCGGCCCGCGGCCCCGTGCCCGGCGCCGCGTTCATCAGTGCGAGGGTGCGCTCCGCGTCCAGGACGGGGTAGGCGTCCCCCTTCACCGGTGTCTTGAGCTGACCGCTGCCGCCGGCCGGCTCACCGTCCGCGCCCACGTTCACCCCGGTCGTCCAGCCGTACGTGGGCAGCCCACCGACCACCGGCTCGGCGTTCACCACCCGCTGGGCACCCATCACCTGGGTGGCGTCCAGCTTGGTGTCGTCCTGGCCCACCGCCTTCAGCACCGGCGCCGCCGCCTTCTTCGCCGCCGCCTCGCTCACCGGCTCGGCGTCGGCCGGCGGAACGGGGCAGGACGGGCCCATCCTGCAGTTGTCGCTGCCCGGCACCGACCGGTGGAACGTCCAGGTGCCCGGCGCCTCCATGGTCACCCGCAGCAGCGGCCCCGCGCCGTCCTTGGCGGACCCGACCGTCCAGGACTCCCCCCGGGCCACCGGTGCGCCCTCCACGCCGAGGGCCTCCGCGAGCCGGGCCACCTCCTCCTCGGTGACCTTCCCCTTCGTCCGGTACACGGGTGCCGAGTCCGGGCCGTCCGGGAGTGGTCCTTCGGCCCGGTAGACGACGCCGTACGGGTCGGGCTCGCCGGGTGCGATGCCGTTCGAGCCGCTCTCCGCCGGGTCGGCGGGCTCGGCGTAGCCGTCCAGGGCGAGCGGCGGGGGAGTGTCGTCGCCGGAGGCCCCGGACGTCGTACCGCCGCCGGAGCCGCCGGACGCGGTCGTGGCGAGGTAGGCGCCGCCGCCCCCGACCAGCAGCACGGCAGCCGCCACCGAGGCGGCCACCACCGACGGGCGCCGCACCCTCGGGCGCCGCTCTCCGGTGGCCCCGGGGGCCACCACCCCCGGGGCCTCTTCTCCGCCGGTTGCCTCTCCGCCGGCTGCCTCTCCGGCGGGGTGAGCGGCTTCCTCGGGGGTCTCCTCGCGGGTCTCCTCGCGCGGTTCCTCGGGAATCTCCTCGCGGGTCTCCTCGCGCGGTTCCTCGCCGGTCGGCTCCGGCGCGCCGTCCTGCGCGTCCGCCGCGGCGCCCGCGGTCTCCTCGGCGTCCCGCGCGGAGCCGGCGGGCCCGGCGGCACCGGCACCGGCCTCGGCGTCGTCGTGGTCGGGTCGCTCGGTGTTCACCGCATCGCTCCTTCAGCTGTTACTGGGGGACAGCGATGGGACGCGGCGGGGGAACATCCGGTTCCCGTACCGGCGGAGCGGGTCGCCCGGCCGGCCTCAGTCGCCGTAGTCGGACATCGCGTCCAGCAGCCGTGCCGAGGCCGGCGGCACGGTGATCCCGTGGATCCGCGACGGGGAGACGTGCGGTGCGGCTGCCCGCTCGCCGGGCGGCCAGTGCGGCACCATCCGGGCGCAGTCGCCGCGCAGCGACGCCAGGTCGCCGTCCGGGTCGGCCGGGGCGGGGGAGTGGAACTCGAGGTTCGTCATGACCCGACCGTAGACACGCCGCGGCCTGCGAAGAAAGATCTACTATCGGGTAGTTTTGCCTCCTTCAGTGCCACCCCGCAGACCGGGTAGCGTGAACTGTCAATCCGCCTCTTCCAGGAGAGTCCACGCCGTGCGCATCGCAGTCACCGGCTCCATCGCCACCGACCACCTCATGACCTTCCCCGGCCGTTTCGCCGACCAGTTCGTCGCGGACCAGCTGCACACGGTCTCGCTCTCCTTCCTGGTCGACAAGCTCGATGTGCGCCGCGGCGGAGTCGCCGCGAACATCGCCTTCGGCATGGGCCAGCTCGGCACCCGGCCGGTGCTGGTCGGCGCCGCGGGCGCGGACTTCGACGAGTACCGCGCCTGGCTGGACCGGCACGGCGTCGACACCGGCTCCGTCCGCATCTCCGAGACCCTGCACACCGCCCGCTTCGTCTGCACCACCGACGCCGACCACAACCAGATCGGCTCCTTCTACACCGGTGCCATGAGCGAGGCCCGCCTGATCGAACTGAAGACCGTCGCCGACCGGGTCGGCGGCCTCGACCTCGTCCTGATCGGCGCGGACGACCCGGAGGCGATGCTCCGGCACACCGAGGAGTGCCGCTCGCGGTCCATCCCGTTCGCCGCCGACTTCTCCCAGCAGATCGCCCGGATGGAGGGCGAGGAGATCCGGATACTGCTGGACGGGGCGACGTACCTCTTCTCCAACGAGTACGAGAAGGGTCTGATCGAGTCCAAGACCGGCTGGACGGACGAGGAGATCCTCGGCCGGGTCGGCCACCGCGTCACCACCCTCGGCGCGCAGGGCGTGCGCATCGAGCGGGCGGGCGGGACCCGGATCGAGGTCGGCTGCGCCGAGGAGGAGCGCAAGGCCGACCCCACCGGCGTCGGCGACGCCTTCCGCGCGGGATTCCTGTCGGGACTCGCCTGGGGTGTCTCCCTGGAGCGTGCGGCGCAGGTCGGCTGCATGCTGGCGACGCTCGTCATCGAGACGGTCGGCACGCAGGAGTACCAGCTGCGCCGGGCGCATTTCATGGACCGGTTCACCAAGGCGTACGGGCACGACGCCGCGGCGGAGGTCCGGGCCCACCTGGCCTGAACCGCGACCCGGCCCCGCGCCCCCGGTCGGGCGGTCAGGCCGTCCGGCGGACCACGTACGCCGTTCCCCGGTCCGCCGGCTCCTCGCCCAGGTACTCCTGGCCCCGCATCGCGCACCACGCCGGGATGTCCAGCCGTGCGGCCTCGTCGTCGGCGAGCACCCGCACCCTGCCGCCCACCGGGACCTCGCCGATGACCTTGGCCAGCTCGATCACCGGGAGCGGGCACAGCTTGCCGAGCGCGTCCACGACGAGGACGTCCTCCTCACGCACGATCGAGACCGCGCTCGGCGCCCCCAGCTTCTCGCGCACCCCGGCCACCGCCCCCGGCAGCACCTCCAGGAACCGTACGACGTCGTCGGTGGCCGTCCCCGGCGGCAGCGAGACCCGGACGTTGCCCTCGCTCAGCACCCCCATCGCCTTCAGTACATGGCTCGGTGTCAGCGTGCTGCTCGTGCAGGACGATCCGGACGAGACCGAGAAACCCGCCCGGTCCAGCTCGTGCAGCAGAGTCTCCCCGTCGACATAGAGACACGAGAAGGTGACGACACCGGGCAGCCGTCGCACCGGATCGCCGACCACCTCCACATCCGGCACCAGTTCCGGCACCCGCGCCCGGATGCGCTCCGTCAGTTCCCGCAGCCGTGCACCCTCCCGGGCCGCCTCCGCCCGCACCGCCCGCAGTGACGCCGCGGCCGCCACGATCGCCGGAATGTTCTCGAAGCCGGCCGCCCGCCCCGACTCCCGCTCGTCCACCGGCCCTTGCGGAGCGAACCGCACGCCCTTGCGGACCACGAGCAGCCCGACCCCGGACGGCCCGCCCCACTTGTGGGCGCTCCCCGTCAGCACGGACCAGCCGCCGGACACCGGCCCCCAGCCCAGCGACTGCGCCGCGTCCACCAGCAGCGGTACCCCGGCCGCCCGGTACGCCTCCGCCACCTCGGCCACCGGCTGCTCGGTACCCACCTCGTGGTTGGCCGACTGCAGACAGGCCAGCGCGGTGTCCGCACGCAGCGCCGCCGCGTAGGCCGCGGGGTCCACCGACCCCGCCCGGTCGACCGCCACCCGGGTGACCGTGCCGCCGTCGGCCTCGTGCACCTCGGCCGCATGGAGCACCGAGGAGTGTTCGACCGCTGACACGATCAGGTGGCGTCCGGTGCGCCGCCGCCCCGCCAACGCCCCCGCGACCCCCGTGTGCACGGCACGTGTCCCGGAGGAGGTGAACACCAGCTCGTCCGCCCGGCACCCCACCGCCTCGGCGGCAGCCTCCCGCGCCGCGTCGAGCAGCATCCGGGCCCGCCGCCCCTCCCGGTACAACCGCGCGGGATCGGCCCACCCTTCGTCCAGCGAAGCCTGCAGGGCCTGCCGGGCGACGGGATGCAGCGGGGCCGCGGACGCGGCGTCGAAATATGCCATACGACAACGCTAGAACGCGGGGCCGGACGACGGCCGCAAGGGGCGTGCTGAACTGCGTACCGAAGCCGCCGCACACCCGCAGCCGCCAAACCAGCGAACACCCCGGGCTACTAGGTACCCCTCCCCGCGAACCCTCGAAGAGGGTGGGCTAGGGTTTGGTCCGCATAAACATCCAAACCCCTGCCCGACGCAGGGCCGCGACCGACCAGCGAGAAGGCCGCAGCCGACCGCGCGGGCGAGACTCTCGGGAAGGCGCTACGTGAGTCCCAACGGCTCCGACCGCTCGCCGCGGCGCCCGATGCGGCGGAAGCTGCTGCAGGCACTGACCGCGGGCCTGGTCCTGGCGACCGCCACCGGTTGCACATACGAGGACTTCCCCCGCCTCGGCATGCCCACTCCGACCACGGAAGAGGCTCCGCGGATCCTCTCCCTGTGGCAGGGCTCCTGGGCCGCCGCGCTCGCCGTCGGCGTGCTGGTGTGGGGCCTGATCCTGTGGAGCATCTTCTTCCACCGGCGCAGCCGCACCAAGGTCGAGGTTCCTCCGCAGACCCGGTACAACATGCCCCTCGAGGCGCTGTACACGGTGGTTCCGCTCGTCATCGTCTCGGTGCTCTTCTACTTCACGGCCCGCGACGAGTCGGAGCTGCTCCGGCTGGAGGACAAGCCCGACGTCACCGTCAACGTCGTCGGCTTCCAGTGGAGCTGGTGCTTCAACTACGTCGAGAACGTCGAAGGCTCCACCGGTGACGCCAAGCAGTCCGAGGAACTGAACGCGATCCCGGACCGCTTCAGGGAGGACTTCCCGGCCGACGCCGGCGGTGTCTACGACTGCGGTGTCCCCGGCACCCGGAACCCGCAGACCAACAACCCGGGCCCGACCCTGTGGCTCCCCGAGGGCAAGCGGGTCCGCTTCGTCCTGACCTCCCGGGACGTCATCCACTCCTTCTGGGTGGTGCCGTTCCTGATGAAGCAGGACGTCATCCCGGGCCACACCAACGCCTTCGAGGTGACCCCCAACAAGCAGGGCACCTTCCTGGGCAAGTGCGCCGAGCTGTGCGGCGTGGACCACTCCCGGATGCTGTTCAACGTGAAGGTCGTCTCCCCTGAGCGCTACGAGCAGCACCTCCAGGACCTCGTGAAGAAGGGGCAGACCGGTTACGTTCCCGCCGGCATCGCGCAGACGAGCCACGAGAAGAACCGGGAGACGAACCAACTGTGAGCATCCTCAACGAACCCCAGGGTGCCGCGGCAGCAGGGGCCGCACCCGAAGAGGGGTACGAGAACGAGCTGCCGGTACGGCGCAAGCAGCCCGGCAACGTCGTGGTCAAGTGGCTCACCACCACCGACCACAAGACGATCGGCACGCTGTATCTGGTCACCTCGTTCGCGTTCTTCTGCATCGGTGGCGTCATGGCGCTGTTCATGCGCGCCGAGCTCGCCCGGCCGGGCATGCAGATCATGTCGAACGAGCAGTTCAACCAGGCGTTCACGATGCACGGCACGATCATGCTGCTGATGTTCGCGACGCCGCTGTTCGCCGGCTTCGCGAACTGGATCATGCCGCTGCAGATCGGCGCGCCGGACGTGGCCTTCCCGCGGCTGAACATGTTCGCCTACTGGCTGTACCTGTTCGGCTCGCTGATCGCGGTGGGCGGGTTCCTGACCCCGCAGGGCGCGGCCGACTTCGGCTGGTTCGCCTACTCGCCGCTGTCCGACGCGGTGCACTCGCCGGGTATCGGCGGCGACCTGTGGATCATGGGTCTGGCCTTCTCCGGCTTCGGCACCATCCTCGGCTCGGTCAACTTCATCACCACGATCATCTGCATGCGCGCCCCGGGCATGACCATGTTCCGCATGCCGATCTTCACCTGGAACGTGCTGCTGACCGGTGTGCTGGTCCTGCTGGCCTTCCCGGTGCTGGCGGCGGCGCTGTTCGCGCTGGAGGCGGACCGCAAGTTCGGCGCGCACATCTTCGACTCGGCCAACGGCGGTGCGCTGCTGTGGCAGCACCTGTTCTGGTTCTTCGGGCACCCAGAGGTGTACATCATCGCGCTGCCGTTCTTCGGCATCGTCAGTGAGATCATCCCGGTCTTCTCCCGCAAGCCGATGTTCGGCTACATGGGTCTGATCGGCGCCACGATCTCGATCGCGGGTCTGTCGGTGACGGTGTGGGCCCACCACATGTACGTCACGGGCGGTGTGCTGCTGCCGTTCTTCTCGTTCATGACGTTCCTGATCGCGGTACCGACGGGCGTGAAGTTCTTCAACTGGATCGGCACCATGTGGAAGGGCTCGCTGTCCTTCGAGACTCCGATGCTGTGGTCGATGGGCTTCCTCATCACCTTCGTCTTCGGCGGTCTGACCGGTGTGATCCTGGCTTCGCCGCCGATGGACTTCCACGTCTCGGACTCGTACTTCGTGGTGGCCCACTTCCACTACGTGGTGTTCGGCACCGTGGTCTTCGCGATGTTCGCCGGCTTCCACTTCTGGTGGCCGAAGTTCACCGGCAAGCTCCTCGACGAGCGCCTGGGCAAGATCACCTTCTGGACGCTGTTCATCGGCTTCCACGGCACCTTCCTGGTCCAGCACTGGCTCGGTGCCGAGGGCATGCCGCGGCGCTACGCGGACTACCTCGCCGCGGACGGCTTCACCGCCCTGAACACGGTCTCGACGATCAGCTCGTTCCTGCTCGGCATGTCGCTGCTGCCGTTCTTCTACAACATCTGGAAGACGGCCAAGTACGGCAAGCCGGTCGGCGTGGACGACCCGTGGGGCTACGGCCGTTCGCTGGAGTGGGCGACCACCTGCCCGCCGCCGCGGCACAACTTCCTCACCCTGCCGCGGATCCGCAGCGAATCCCCGGCGTTCGATCTGCACTACCCCCAGATCTCGGCCATGGACCAGCTGGAGAACGTCCCCCAGGGTGACAAGGCCCTCGCCGGCGGCAAGGAGGCCGGGAAGTGAAGATCCAGGGCAAGATGTTCATGTGGCTGAGCGCCTTCATCCTCGTCATGGCGGTGGTCTATGGCGTGTGGTCGAAGGAGCCGGCCGGTACCACGGCCCTCTTCCTGGCCTTCGGGCTCGCCATCATGATCGGCTTCTACCTCGGCTTCACGGCCAAGCGGGTCGACGTGGGTGCGCAGGACAACAGGGACGCGGATGTCGCGGACGACGCCGGCGAGCTCGGGTTCTTCAGCCCGCACAGCTGGCAGCCGCTGTCCCTGGCCATCGGTGGCGCCTTCGCCTTCCTGAGCATCGCCATCGGCTGGTGGCTGATGTACTTCTCGGCGCCGCTGATCCTCATCGGCGTCTGGGGCTGGGTCTTCGAGTACTACCGCGGTGAGAACCGCACGCAGTAGCACAGGCCGCAGGCCCGAAGGGCCCGGACACTCCGTCAGGAGCGTCCGGGCCCTTCTTCTGCGCGGGCCCGTCCCCCGTCCGGACGACCCACCGCGCAGCCGCTGACGGACCTTCCTAGCGTGAGGTCATGAGCCACAACCCATACTTCCAGGCGCGGGGGCGGCGTACCGCCGTCGGCTGCACGCTGCTGGTGGTCGCCCTGGGCGCGGGCGCGGCCGGCTGCAGCGGCGACGACAACCCGCTGGCCGCGGCGCCGTACGACGCGGCCGACCAGATCTCCTTCAGCGGCCCCGTCGGCGCGGGGAAGAAGGCCGACCCCGACAAGCCGCTGGAGGTCGTGGCCGAGGACGACGACGGACGGATCACCGACGTCACCGCCATGGACGCCGCAGGACGGCGTGTGGCGGGCGAGCTCTCCGCCGACGGCTCCCGGTGGCACAGCACCTCCCCGCTGGCCGCGGGAGCCCAGTACACGGTCCGGGTGAGCACCGAGAACGGCGACGGGCAGCCCGGCCGCAAGGTGCTCACCTTCGAGACGGGCCGGCCCGCCACGAAGAAGCGGCTGAACATCTCCTTCGGCCCCGAGGCGGGCACCTACGGCGTCGGCCAGCCCATCACCGCCGAACTGAGCCTGCCCGTCAAGGACCCGGCACAGCGCAAGGTGGTCGAGCGGGCCCTGAAGGTGGAGTCCACGCCGGCCGTGGAGGGCGCCTGGCACTGGGTGGACGACAAGAAGCTGCACTACCGCCCCAAGGACTACTGGCCCGCCCACGCCACCGTACGGGCCCGCAGCACCCTGCACGGCATCAAGATCGGCGACCGGTTGTGGGGCGCCCCCGCCAAGCCGCTGAAGATCGGCATCGGGGACCGCCTCATCGCCGTCACGGACGCCTCCGCGCACGAGATGACGGTCTACCGCAACGGCGAGGCGATCCGGCGGATCGCGGTCACGGCGGGCAAGCCCGGATTCGAGACCCGCAACGGCATCAAGGTGGTGCTCGGCAAGGAGCCCTTCGTCCGGATGCGCAGCAGCACCGTCGGTATCGCCGAGGGCTCCTCGGAGTCGTACGACCTGCCCGTCTACTACGCGACCCGGGTCACCTGGAGCGGCGAGTACGTGCACGCCGCCCCCTGGTCGGCGGGCTCCCACGGCTACGCCAACGTCAGCCACGGCTGCGTCGGCATGAGCACCTCCAACGCGGAGTGGTTCTTCGACACCGTCCGGGAGGGCGACCTGGTCCAGGTCGTCAACTCCTACGGCGACTCGATGGAGCCGTTCGGCAACGGCTTCGGCGACTGGAACCTCGACTGGAGGAAGTGGCAGACCGGCAGCGCCCTTACGGGCGGCAACCCGAACGCCCCCGGACCGGACGAGGCGGCACGTCTCCGTCCGAGGGCGGTGTGACGAAGGGCGCGGGACCGGAGGACGAGGCGGACTCCTATGCGCTCTGCAGCCGCTTCTGCCGGAGCAGCGCCGCCAGCGCCGACGCGAACTCCACCGGCTCCACCGGCAGGGTGACCGCGGCGTCGGCCCGGCTCCAGGTCGCCAGCCAGGCGTCCTGCGGACGCCCGATGAGCAACAGCACCGGCGGACAGCGGAAGATCTCGTCCTTGATCTGCCGGCACACGCCCATGCCGCCCATCGGCACCGCCTCGCCGTCGAGCACGCAGACGTCGACGCCGCCCTTCTCCAGCTCCCGTACGACGGCGGCCGGGGTCGCGCACTCCACGAACTCGACCACGGGTGCGTCCGGAGCGGGCCGCCGGCCCGTCGCGAGCCGCACCTGTTCGCGGGTGTTGGAGTCGTCGCTGTAGACCAGCACCGTGGCGGTCGGCTGCATGCTTCCTCCGTGACGTCAGCGTCGTAAGGACGGGCCGTTGGGCGGGATGCTACTCCCTGGAACATCACGTCAACACCGGTCCGGAACAGGGAGACACTCCGAACGGCACCCCCCGGAGTGAGGGCGGGATAAGCGACCGACATAATGTCGGTCGTGGCGACAGCAACGACAGTAGATACCGGGCACGCGCACCCGTCGGTCAACCGGCCGAACCTCACCAGCGTCGGAACCATCATCTGGCTGAGTTCCGAGCTGATGTTCTTCGCGGCCCTCTTCGCGATGTACTTCACCCTGCGATCGGTGACCGGCCCGGACTTCTGGTCCGAGAAGGCCGACGCGCTGAACTTCCCGTTCTCCGCGACGAACACCACGATCCTGGTGCTCTCCTCCCTCACCTGCCAGCTCGGCGTGTTCGCCGCCGAGCGCGGTGACGTGAAGAAGCTCCGGGGCTGGTTCATCGTCACCTTCATCATGGGTGCGATCTTCATCGGCGGTCAGGTGTTCGAGTACACCGAGCTGGTCAAGCACGAGGGCCTGTCGCTCTCGTCGGACCCCTACGGCTCGGTCTTCTACCTGACCACCGGCTTCCACGGCCTGCACGTGACGGGCGGTCTCATCGCCTTCCTGCTGGTCCTCGGCCGCACCTACGCGGCCCGGAGGTTCACCCACGAGCAGGCGACCGCCGCCATCGTCGTGTCCTACTACTGGCACTTCGTCGATGTCGTCTGGATCGGCCTCTTCGCCACGATCTACATGATCAAGTAGCCGCGGTCCGCTCCCGCGCACATCCCAGAAGCATCGACGCAGAAGATCCTGACACCGGGGTAATCCGTGAAAAAGCTCTCCGCACGACGACGCCATCCGCTGGCGGCACTCGTCGTCCTACTCCTCGCGCTGGCATGCACCGGGGGGCTCTACGCCGTGGCCGCACCAGCGGACAAGGCGCAGGCCGACGTAACGGCCCAGTCCCTCGCCATCGACGAGGGCAAGAAGCTCTATGCCGTCGGCTGCGCCAGCTGTCACGGCACCGATGGTCAGGGCACCACCGACGGCCCCAGCCTGGTGGGCGTGGGCGCCGCGGCCGTGGACTTCCAGGTGGGCACCGGCCGCATGCCGGCGCAGCAGCCGGGCGCGCAGGTTCCGCGCAAGAAGGTCATCTACTCGCAGGCCGAGATCGACCAGCTCGCGGCGTACGTCGCCTCGCTGGGCGCCGGCCCGGCCATCCCGACCGAGGAGCAGTACGGCGCCGAGGGCGCGGACATCGCCGAGGGCGGCCTGCTGTTCCGCACCAACTGCGCGCAGTGCCACAACTTCACCGGCAAGGGCGGTGCCCTGACGCACGGCAAGTACGCACCCGACCTCGAGGGCGTCGACCCGAAGCACCTCTACGAGGCCATGCAGACCGGCCCGCAGAACATGCCGTCCTTCCCCGACACCGTGCTCACCGAGCAGAACAAGAAGGACATCATCGCGTACCTGAACGCGGTCAACAGCGGTGAGACCGTCTCCCCCGGCGGCCTCTCCCTGGGCGGCCTCGGGCCGGTCAGCGAGGGCCTCTTCGGCTGGATCTTCGGCCTCGGTAGCTGCATCGCCGTCGCTGTGTGGGTCGCCGCTCGGACCGCAAAGGCCAAGAAGTCATGAGTAGCCAAGACATTCCCGAAGAGAACCTGCCCGCAGAGCGGTCCGCAGGACACGACGACAACGCGCACGGCGAGCTGGGCGTCGCGGACGACCGGAACCCGTTCGCGGACCCGGGGCTGCCGCCCCACGAGCACCGGATCCAGGACGTCGACGAGCGGGCCGCCAAGCGCTCCGAGCGCTCCGTCGCCCTGATGTTCACGGTGTCCATGCTGGCGACCGTCGGCTTCATCGCCGCGTTCGTGGCGATCCCGCACGACAAGTCGATCTACGTCTGGCCGATCGGGCACCTCAACGCGCTCAACTTCGCGCTGGGCCTGACCCTGGGCGTGGCGCTGTTCTGCATCGGTGCCGGTGCCGTCCACTGGGCGCGCACCCTGATGTCCGATGTGGAGATCGCCGACGAGCGTCACCCGATCGAGGCATCCCCCGAGGTCCGCGAGAAGGTCTTCGCCGACTTCAAGCAGGGCTCCAAGGAGTCCGGGATCGGCCGTCGCAAGCTGATCCGCAACACCATGTTCGGCGCCCTGACGCTGGTGCCGCTCTCCGGTGTCGTGCTGCTGCGCGACCTCGGCCCGCTGCCCGAGGACAAGCTGCGCCACACCCTGTGGTCCAGGGGCAAGCTGCTCATCAACCAGAACACGCACGAGCCGCTGCGTCCCTCCGACATCGCGGTGGGCTCGCTGACCTTCGCCATGCCGGAGGGTCTGGACGAGCACGACCACGGGTTCATGAACGAGATCGCCAAGGCCGCCCTGATGATCGTCCGGATCCAGCCGGAGGACATCAAGGACAAGCGCGAGCTCGAGTGGTCGCACGAGGGCATCGTCGCCTACTCGAAGATCTGCACCCACGTCGGTTGCCCGATCTCCCTGTACGAGCAGCAGACGCACCACGTCCTGTGCCCCTGCCACCAGTCCACCTTCGACCTCTCCGACGGCGCCCGGGTGATCTTCGGTCCCGCCGGTCACGCTCTGCCGCAGCTGCGTATCGGCGTGAACGACGAGGGCTACCTCGAAGCGCTCGGCGACTTCGAAGAGCCCGTCGGTCCTTCCTTCTGGGAGCGCGGATGAGCACTACATCCAATGAACAGCCCCGCTCTCGCGGGAAGGCACCGGCCGGCGAGCGCGTCGCCGACTGGGCCGACGGCCGGCTCGGGATCTACTCCCTGGCCAAGGCCAACATGCGCAAGATCTTCCCGGACCACTGGTCCTTCATGCTGGGCGAGATCTGCCTCTACAGCTTCATCATCATCATCCTCACGGGTGTGTACCTGACGCTGTTCTTCCACCCGTCGATGAACGAGGTGGAGTACCACGGCAGCTACATCCCGATGCAGGGCCAGCTGATGAGCGAGGCCTACAAGTCGACGCTCGACATCAGCTTCGACGTGCGCGGCGGTCTGCTGATCCGGCAGATCCACCACTGGGCGGCGATCATCTTCCTCGCCGGCATGTTCGTGCACATGATGCGCGTCTTCTTCACCGGCGCGTTCCGCAAGCCGCGTGAGATCAACTGGCTGTTCGGCTTCCTGCTGTTCGTCCTGGGCATGTTCACCGGTTTCACCGGCTACTCGCTCCCGGACGACCTGCTCTCCGGTACCGGTGTCCGCTTCACCCAGGGCGCGATCCTGTCCGTGCCGATCGTCGGCACGTACATCTCGATGTTCCTGTTCGGCGGCGAGTTCCCCGGCGACGACTTCATCGCCCGGTTCTACTCGATCCACATCCTGCTGCTGCCGGGCATCATGCTCGGCCTGGTGGTGGGCCACCTGATCCTGGTCTTCTACCACAAGCACACGCAGTTCGCGGGCCCCGGCAAGAACAACAAGAACGTCGTCGGCATGCCGCTGCTGCCGGTGTACATGGCCAAGGCCGGCGGCTTCTTCTTCCTGGTCTTCGGCCTCATCGCGGCCCTGTCCGCCGTCGCGTCGGTCAACCCGATCTGGAACCTGGGCCCCTACCGGCCGGACCTGGTGTCCACCGGCGCCCAGCCCGACTGGTACATGGGCTTCGCCGAGGGCCTGGTCCGCGCCATGCCCGGCTGGGAGGTCAACTTCTGGGGCCACACGCTGGTGCTCGGCGTGTTCGTGCCACTGGTGATCTTCGGCCTGTTCCTCGGCGCGATCGCCCTGTACCCGTTCATCGAGTCCTGGGTCACCGGGGACAAGCGTGAGCACCACATCCTGGACCGCCCGCGCAACGCCCCGACCCGCACCGGCTTCGGTGTCGCCTGGATCACCGCGTACATGATCATGCTGATCGGCGGTGGCAACGACATCGTGGCCACGCACTTCGACCTGTCGATCAACGCGGTCACCTGGTTCGTCCGCATCGGCTTCTTCGCCGGTCCGGTCATCGCGTTCGTGATCACCAAGCGGATCTGCCTCGGCCTGCAGCGCCGGGACAAGGAGAAGGTGCTGCACGGTCGCGAGACCGGCATCATCAAGCGCCTGCCGCACGGTGAGTTCATCGAGGTGCACGAGCCGCTCAGCCAGGAGGCGCTGCACAACCTCACGGCGCACGACCAGTACCAGCCGGCCGAGATCGGCCCGGAGGTCGACGAGAACGGCGTCCGCCGCAAGGTGAAGGGCTCCGAGAAGCTCCGCGCCAAGCTCAGCAACGCCTACTACGGCGAGGGGAACCAGATTCCCAAGCCGACCGTCGAGGAGTACCAGGAGATCACCAGCGGCCACGGCCACCACTGATCCTCCCGCGTCGCCACATCCGCCAGGGGCCCCGTCCGGTGTTCGGACGGGGCCCCTGGCCGTGCCGCGGGGTCGATAGGGTGGAGCCTGTCCCCGGACTCCGGCCCGCCGGATTCCCGTCTACGACCCAGGAGCGGCTGATGAGCGCTGTGACCCCCGCTGGAGGCGACACCGCGGCGGGCCGCACCTGGCCCGCCCTGCTGAACGGTCTGCTCGGCGGCCGTGACCTGACGGCGGACGACACCGCCTGGGCGATGGACCTGATCATGCGCGGCGAGGCCACCGACGCGCAGATCGCCGGGTTCGCGGTGGCGCTGCGCGCCAAGGGCGAGACCGTCGAGGAGATCACCGGTCTGGTCCGCACGATGTACGACCACGCCAGGGTGATCGAGGTGCCGGGGGACACCGTCGACATCGTCGGCACCGGCGGCGACGGCGCCAGGACCGTCAACATCTCCACCATGTCCGCGATCGTCGTGGCAGGCACCGGCGCCAAGGTCGTCAAGCACGGCAACCGCGCCGCGTCCTCGGCCTCCGGCGCCTCCGACGTGCTGGAGAAGCTCGGCGTCAACCTGGAGCTGACACCGCAGCGGGTGGCGGAGGTCGCCGAGGAGGCCGGGATCACCTTCTGCTTCGCCGTGAAGTTCCATCCGTCGCTGCGGCATGTGGCCGCCGCCCGCGGCCAGCTCGGCATCCGGACCGTGTTCAACTTCCTCGGTCCGCTGACCAACCCCGCCAAGGTGCGCGCCCAGGCCATCGGCGTCGCCGACGCCCGGATGGCGCCGATCATCGCCGGTGTCTTCGCCGAGCGCGGCAACTCCTCGCTGGTGTTCCGCGGCGACGACGGCCTCGACGAGCTGACCACCACCGCCACCTCCCGGGTGTGGGAGGTCCGCGACGGCAAGGTCGCCGAGGAGACCTTCGACCCGCGCGACGTCGGCATCGAGCTGGTCCCGGTGGAGGCGCTGCGCGGCGCCGACGCCTCGTACAACGCGGACGTGGCCCGGCGGCTGCTCGACGGCGAGCAGGGCCCGGTGCGCGACGCGGTGCTGCTGAACTCGGCGGCGGCCCTGGTGGCGCTCCGGCCGGGCACCGGCCCGCTGACCGACCGGATCCGCGCCGGGATGGCCAAGGCCGCCGAATCCATCGACTCGGGGTCCGCCAAGCGGATTCTGGAGCACTGGGTGGCGGCCAGCAACGCCTGAACACCGCCCCGTGGACGAGCCGTACGTCCCGCGATCCGGACCCGGGTTGCGGGACGTCGATCGTGTCGCGTACTTTCCTCCCAGGTCATGAGCGACAGTCATGCGGCCCCGGCCGACTGTCCGGCAACCCTCCGTCCGTGGCGGGGTGCCCCGGGTGAGGACCAGGTCGCGGA
Organism: Streptomyces poriticola; assembly: GCF_036689765.1. Taxonomy (NCBI): domain Bacteria; kingdom Bacillati; phylum Actinomycetota; class Actinomycetes; order Kitasatosporales; family Streptomycetaceae; genus Streptomyces; species Streptomyces poriticola. Next base: position 248,339 of record NZ_JBAGKH010000001.1, on the reverse strand, counting down.
CAGCAGGGTCTGCGGCAAGCGCGGACCCCTCACACGCCGCTGATCGGGGCGTGGGGCCAGGGGTCCTGGTCGTTCGAGGGAGCCTTCCGTGAATCAGCGAATGCGCTAGGGCCGCCGAGCCCCGCCTCCGCACCCCTTTCGCCATTCCCTTCCACGCTCGAGCCGTGCGCGCTCGCGTGGTGGGTTCCGCCTGCCTGTACGGGAGTACCCCCATGTCTGTCACCACCGCTGCCGCCGACCGGTCCGTCCGTACCCCGCTGCCCGTGCTGGGCCGGGATGTCACCGTCCCGCTCGTCACCGGCGGCGAGGTCGGCTACGCCGCCCTCGACTACGCGGCCAGCGCGCCCGCGCTGCAGCGGGTCTGGGACGACGTCGCGGCCTACGCGCCGTACTACGGCAGCGTGCACCGCGGCGCCGGATACCTGTCGCAGCTCTCCACCGACCTGTTCGAGAACGCCCGCCGGGCCGTCGCCGGGTTCCTCGACTGCCGCGACGGGGACCAGGTGGTCTTCACCCGGTCCACCACCGACTCCCTCAACCTGCTCGCCGCCGCACTCCCGGCCGGCTGCCGGGTGTTCGTCTTCGAGACCGAGCACCACGCCTCGCTGCTGCCCTGGCGGGACGCCGACGTCACCTACCTGGACGCCCCGCGCACCCCCCGCCGGGCGGTGGAGACCCTGGAGCGCGCCCTCGCCGACCGCGAACCGTACGGCCCCGCACTGGTCTGTGTCACCGGCGCCTCCAACGTCACCGGCGAGCTGTGGCCGGTGCGCGAGCTGACCGCCGCCGCGCACGCCCACGGTGCCCGTATCGTCCTGGACGCCGCGCAGCTCGCCCCGCACCACCCGGTGAGCGTGACCGACCTGGACGTCGACTGGGTCGCTTTCTCCGGACACAAGCTGTACGCCCCCTTCGGCTCCGGGGTGCTGGCCGGCCGCGCCGACTGGCTGCGCGCGGCCGAGCCGTACCTGGCGGGCGGCGGCGCCAGCCGCAGGGTCGGCCGGCGCGCCGACGGGGGAGTGGACGTCGAGTGGCACGACAGTGCCGCCCGGCACGAGGCCGGCTCGCCCAACGTGATCGGTGCCTACGCCATCGCCTCCGCCTGCCGGGCGCTCACCGAGGCCGGGTTCGACACGCTGGTCGCCCGCGAGGGCCGGCTGATCGACACCGTCCGGGAAGGCCTCGCCGACGTCCCTGAGGTGCGGTTCCTGTCCCTCTTCGGCGACGACGCGCCCAGGGTCGGAGTGCTCTCCTTCGTCGTCGACGGCTGGAACAGCTCCCACTTCGCCGCCGCGCTGTCCGCCGAGTACGGCATCGGGGTGCGCGACGGGCTGTTCTGCGCCCACCCGCTGGTGCGCACCCTGCTCGGCAGCGACCCGCAGACGCAGGGCGAGTGCGGGTCGCCCGAGGCCGCGCCCGGCGAGAAGTCCCTCAACGCCATCCGGGTCAGCTTCGGCGCGGGCACCCCGGACGAGCACGTCGAGCGGTTCGTGACCGCCGCACGGGAGCTGGTGCGCAACGGTGCCCGGTGGAACTACCGCACCGAGGACGGCCGTTGCGTCCCTGACACCTCGGGCGCGTGAGCCGGCAGCCGCGCGCCCAGCAGGATCATCCGCAGAGCCCGCTCCGTGGCGTCCGTGAGCAGTTCCGCGCCCCGCACCAGCGCCTCCGCCAGGGCCATCGGCGCGGGCAGGATGCCGTGGCAGGCGTCCACCCCCGGCACCTCCTGCGCGCCCTCGCCGAGGGTGCCGGCCAGGGCCAGCACCGGACGCCCGTAGCGCTTGGCCCGGCGGGCGACCTCGGCCGGTACCTTGCCGCGCGGCGTCTGGTGGTCCAGGGCGCCCTCGGCGGTCAGCACCAGGTCGGCGCGGGCCAGGCGCTCGTCCAGGTCCAGCTGGTCCAGCAGCACCTCGAAGCGGGGCAGCAGCGTGCCGCCCAGGGCCGCCAGGCCCGCGCCCAGCCCGCCGGAGGCGCCGGTGCCGGGGCCGGAGCGCAGATCGGTGCCGGTCCCGGCCAGGTCCCGGGTGAGGACGTACGCCCAGTTCTCCAGCCCGGCCGAGAGCTGCTCGACCTGCGCCGGGGTGGCGCCCTTCTGCGGGCCGAACACCCGGGCCACACCCCGCTCGCCGCACAGCACGTTGAACGGGTTGCAGGCCACGACCAGCTCGACGTCGCGCAGCCGGGGGTCCAGACCGGTCCGGTCGATCCGCGCCAGGCGGGTCAGCTCCCGCCCGCCGGGCGGCAGTTCGAAGCCGTCCGCGTCCAGCAGCCGGGCGCCGAGGGCCTGGAGCGCTCCGGCGCCCCCGTCCGAGGTGCCCGAGTCACCGCAGCCGACCAGGATGCGCCGCACCCCGGTGTCCAGCGCGGCGCGGATCAGTTCGCCGACGCCGTACGTGGTGGTGGCGCCCGGGTCGCGCAGGGCACGCGGCACCAGGGCGAGGCCCGCCACCGCCGCCATCTCCACCACCGCCGTGTCCCGGGAGCCGAGCAGCGCGAAGTGGGTGCCGACCCGCTCGCCGACCGGGCCGGTCGCGGCCAGCGCCACCAGCCGTCCGCCGGTCGCGGCGGCCAGTGCGACCGCGGTGCCCTCGCCGCCGTCCACCAGCGGGACACGGTCGATCTCGGCGACCGGCAGGACACGGCGCACCCCGGCGGCGATGGCGTCGGCGGCGGCCTGGGCGGACAGGGACTCCTTGAAGCCGCTGGGGGCGACGACGACACGGTTGAGCATGGCGGGACTCCTTCGGACTGCGTCAGCGGGTCACGGGCACGCCGAGCAGCGGCCAGACGGCGGTGGCGAAGAGCAGCACGAGCGCGGCGGTCAGCGGGGCCAGCACGGCGGACAGCCGCAGCAGGTCGCGCGGGGTGTAGGTGGGGGTGCCGGGCAGCTCCGCGAAGAGGGTGACCGGCTTGGCGGAGGCCGGAAGGGTGTGGCAGAACCCGGCGGCGGCCGTGGACGCCAGTGCCGCGGCGACCGGGTTGACGCCCGCGCCGACGGCCGCGGCGACCACCAGCGGGACCAGCACCGAGGCACGGGCCGACCGGGACTGCAGCACCAGATGGGCCGCGGTGCTGACCGTGACCACCACGGCGAGGAAGACGCCCGGCCCGATGTCCACGGGCAGTCCGGACACCAGCCATGTCGCGGCGCCGGAGTCGGCGAGCGCGACGCCCATCGCCATCGTCGCCGCCATGAACAGCAGCAGCGACCAGGGCACCGTCCGCAGCGCGTCCTTCAGCCGGACCGTGCCCAGGGCGGGGGAGGCCGCGACGACCGCGCCGATCAGGGCGACGACCGCGGGCGGCACCCGGTGCAGCGGCTCACTGCACCACAGGGCGACGACGGTGGCCAGCAGCAGGGCGCAGCGCTTCTCGGGCTGTGTCCAGCAGCCGGTGACCGGGTTCTCGCTGTGCCGCTGGATCTCCTCCGCCGTGATCCGCACCGGACCCCTGCGATCCGCGCGCCGGGTCGTGGTCCACAGCACCGTCTCCGCGGCGAGGTGCGATGAGGCCGCGGCCAGCGGCAGGCCCAGCAGCAGCCATTCGGTGAAGCCGATCCGGTGCCCGGTCGCCTCCCACAGCACCGACACCGTGATCAGATGGGCGCCGGCGCCGATCAGCGTCGCCACCGCCGACAGCAGGATCACCGTCGGGAACAGCAGCGCCAGCATCACCACCAGCCGCCTGCGGTCGGCGAGCGCCCTGGCCAGCGCCAGGAACACCGGCAGCGCAAGCGCCGCCCGGCCCGAGGTGGCCGGCACCGCGAACGCCGTGACGACCAGCGCGGCGGTGGTCAGATGCACCAACTGCCGTACCGTGCGCGCCCCGCCGACCAGGAACGCCGCCGCCCGGCCCGCGAGCCCGGTCCCGGTCACCGCCGCGGCCAGCACGAAGGCGCAGATCAGCAGCCACACCGTGGAGTCGCCGAGAGTGCCGAACAGGGTGTCGCTGCTGATCACGCCGGTGGCGGTCAGCGCCAGCCCGGCGCCCAGTGCGATGTAGGTGTCGTCGACCGGCGTGCCGATCCAGGCGCAGGTGGCCAGGGCGAACACGGCCAGGGTCAGGCGCGCGTCGCCGCTCAGGCCGGGGAAGCCGGCGGGGACCGCCAGCAGCGCACACAGCGACAGCGCCGTGCACAGGGCCGTGGTCAGGCGGAGGTTCGGCGTCACGTCATCGAGGGTTCACCGGTGCCGTGAGCCGTCGATGAGCCGCACATGAAGGAAACTTCACCAGGCCGGGAGCCGGTACCCCATCCCGCGCACCGTCTCCACCGCGTGCGCCCCGAGCTTCTTGCGCAGCGCCCGTACGTACACGTCCACGATGTTGGAGCCCGGGTCGAAGTCGTAGCCCCACACATGGGAGAGGATCTGCTCGCGGGAGAGCACCTGCCCCGGGTGGCGCAGGAACAGCTCCAGCAGGACGAACTCACGCGCCGTCAGATCGACGGTGCGCTCCCCGGCCCGGGCCCGGCGGGTGCGCAGGTCCAGGCTGAGCGCACCCGACCTCAGCACCGTCACCTCCGGCGCCCGGGCCGCCGTGCGCAGCCGCAGCCGGATGCGGGCGAGCAGCTCCTCGAACCGGAACGGCTTGGTCATCCAGTCGTCGGCGCCGCCCTCCAGACCGGCCACCGTGTCCCGGACCGAGTCCCGCGCGGTCAGCACGATCACCGGGGTGCTCACCCGGGCCTCGCGCAGCGCGCGCAGCACCGTGAACCCGTCCCGGCCGGGCAGCCCGATGTCCAGGACGACCAGATCGAAGCCGCCGGTGAGCGCGTAGGCGTGGCCCGCCTCGCCGTCGGCGACGACGGTGGTGGTGAAGCCGTTGGCGCGCAGGCCCTTCTCGACGAAGGAGGCGATGCGTTCCTCGTCCTCCACGATGAGGATGCGGTTCATGGTCCCGTCTCTTCCAGGGTGAGTACGAAGGTGGCGCCGCCGCCCTCGGTGCCGTGCAGCCGGACCCGGCCGCCGTGTCCCTCGGCGATCGCCCGGACGATGGCCAGCCCTAGCCCGGCGCCCTGGCCGCGCGCCCCGCGGCGGGTCGTGCCGCGCCGGAACCGTTCGAAGATCACCTCGGCGTCGGAGGCCCGGACACCGGGGCCCGAGTCGGCGACGTAGAGGGAGACGGTCCCGGACCCGGCCCGGGACCCTATGCGGACCGTCTGGCCGGGCGCGGTGTGCTGCACGGCGTTCTGCGCCAGCTGCACCATGGCCTGGGTGATCCGCTGCGGATCCAGCCGGACCTCGCGGTCGGCGACCTCGTCCAGCACCCAGTCCCGGTCGCCCAGGGTGCGGGCCTTGACGAAGACGTCGGCGGTGAGCTCGGCGAGCTGCACCGGCTCCGGGGCGACGAAGTCGGGGCGCTCGGCCTTGGCCAGCAGCAGCAGGTCCTCGACGATCCGGCTCATCCGGTCCAGTTCGTCGGTGACCAGCCGGACCGTCTCCTCGCGCTCGGCGGGGTCGTCGCCCATCAGCTCCAGATGGCCCCGGACGATGGTGATCGGGGTGCGCAGCTCGTGACCGGCGTCGTCGACGAACTGCCGCTGGGTGGCGAAGGCGCGCTCCAGCCGGTCGAGCATCGCGTTGAACGTCTCGGCGAGGGCGGCCACGTCGTCATGGCCGTGCACCGGGATCCGCCGGGTCAGGTCCTGCTCGGTGAGCTGCGCCGCCGTGGTGCGCACCAGCCGCACGGGTTTGAGGATCCGGCCGGCGACCACCCAGGCGATGCCGATCGTCATCAGCAGCGCCACGCCGGAGATGGCGAGCAGCACCCGGAACACCTCGTCGGCGCGGGCCTGCTCCCGCCCCGGGTGGAAGGCGACCACGAACGCCGCCTCCGGCTCGCCGCCGTACCGGGCCACGTCGACCTTGGCCCAGCGGATCTCGCCCTCCGGCCGGTCCAGGGTGCCGGTGGAGTGCGGTGAGGCGTGGATACGGCGCCGGGCGTCGGGGTCCCGGTGCAGGGGCAGCGGGGCCGGGATCTCGCGCTGCTGGATGATCTGCGCCGGGTCGCCGCCGGGCTCGCCCACCAGACCGACGAGTTCCTCGTCCAGGTCGGCGTACTGCCGCTGCAGGAACACCTTCAGCAGGCGGCCCGGGTCGGTGAACGGGCGGCCGGTCTCCGGGTCGAAGCCCTGCCCCTCGAAGTTGGCGAACTCGGCGGCCTCCTGCGCCAGCAGGTTGTTGATCCGCTGGTCGGTGTCGCGCAGCAGGATCGACCGGGTGGTCGCGGCCACCGAGGCCAGCGCGACCGCCATCACCAGCAGCAGCCAGAGCAGGATGCGGACCCGCGCGGAGACCCGCCGCCGCTCACCCCAGCCGCCACGGTCAGCCGTCGTCGCCGCCCGGTCCGTCGTCGTCGGCTCCGTCGCCGGTCGCCGTGTTCCCGGTGGTCCGTCCGCGGTCGTCGTCATCGTCGTCATCCGGGGGGCTGTCGGTCACCGGTGGCCGGGACACCACCTGGTCGCTGGGGGTCGGCCCGGGCCGGGTGGGCGTCGGCTCGGGCGAGCCGCTCTCGAGCTCCACCCGGGCCGGGACCCTGGGATCCGGTGGACTGTCGGTGAGCGCGAAGCTGGTCGCGGCGATGCCGAGCGGGATCAGGACGACGGCGGCGAGGGCCGCCATCCGGCGTGAGAAGACCATGCGGCACATCCTGCGCGGCACATCCGGTGGCCCGGATGAGGCCCGGATGAGAGAGCTTTCATCTGCCCCTGGTGGTTCTCGGTTGTCTGCGGGGCCGTCGGCGGCCGGTCGCGCGGTTCCCCGCGCCCCCTCGGGGCGCTAGTTGTCGAGCCCGATCGAGAACGCGGCCTCCAGATCGTGCTGCGAATACGTGCGGAAGGCGACATGCGTGTCCGTGCCCTCGACCCCGGGGATCTTGCTGATCCGCCCGGGGATGACCTCCGCCAGCTCCTCGTGCTCCGTGACCCGCACCATGGCGATCAGGTCGTACGTGCCGGTGACGGAGAAGACCTCGCTGACGTTCTCCAGCGCGGCGATCCGCTCCGCGATCTCGGGGATCCGGTCCACGCTGGTCTTGATCAGGACGATCGCGGTGATCACGGCTGGTTCTCTCCCTCGGAACGGGCACTGGGGGCGTGCCTCACTCTAGTCGCAGGCCCTGCGTCCGCGGCCCCGCGCCCGAAGCGCAGCCAGGCGTAGCCGAAACCCAGGCCGAAGCCGACCAGGTGGGCCAGGTACGCCACCCCCGGCCCGTCACCGGCCCGGCCCGCCGCGAGCCACTGCACGGCCGCCCAGAACGGCAGCACCACCCAGGCCGGGAAGCGCAGCGGCAGGAAGAACAGGAACGGCAGCAGACTGGTCACCCGGGCCCGGGGGAACAGGTACAGAAACGCGCCGAGGACCGCCGAGATCGCCCCGGAGGCGCCCACCAGGGCCTGCTGGGCGTCGGCATGGGCCGCCGCGTAGGCCAGCAGCGCCAGAAAGCCGCAGCCGACGTAGAACAGCAGGAACTGCAGCCGGCCCATCCGTTCCTCGGTCATCGCCCCGAAGACGTGGAGGAACAGCATGTTGCCGAGCAGATGCACCCAGCTGCCGTGCACGAACAGCGCGGTGGCCGGGGTGAGCGCGGCCCGGGGTGAGTCCTCGAACAGTTCTGCCGGGATCACGCCCCAGCGCCGGAACCAGGTGTGCTGGGCCGCCAGCAGTTCCTCGCCGGAGCCGTACGCCGGGCCGACGCCGGAGACCGGGCCGACCAGGAACACCAGGCAGCACACGGCGATCAGCCCGTAGGTCACCGGCGTGGCCGCCCCGCCGCCGGTGCGGCCCGAGCCGGCCGACCGGACCGTCCGGCCGACGGCCGTGCTCCAGTTGCGGATCATGGGTACAGAGCATGGCGTAACGGGGCGCATCCGACCGGACCGCCTCGCCGCCGTGGACGGACGGGCGCCCGGTGCCCGCCAGGCCGTAGGGTTACGTGCCACGCGCACCGGGGAGGCCGGTGTGTCACGGACACTGGAAGAAAGCGAACACAGTCACGATGACGGTTCCCCTGCCGACCGACACGACGCGGTGGCGCTGCACGCTCTGCGGCAACCTCACCCGCTTCGACGTGACCCGCTCGTCGAAGGTCGTCGAGTACGTCCACCTGGACCTGGCCGGTGAGCCGAAGGTCGAGGAGCGCGAGGTGGTCAGTGAGACCATCGAGTCGGTGCGGTGCCGCTGGTGCAATGCCGTGGACCAGGTGGAGCTGGTGGACAGGCCGGGCGCCGGTTCCTGACGGAGCGGTGCCCCAGCGCGGCCGACGGGCGTACGGTACCGGGACCGCGCACGGACGTGACGTTATTGGGGTGACGGATGGTGGAGACACACGGCGGGGGGCCGGACGACGGCACCGCTGAGGTGCTCGACCGTCCACTGCCCGACGGCGTGCGCCGCCGCGTCGTCCAGATCGTGTCCGACGGGTTCGGCGGTCTGACCGTTGCCGAACTGCCCGCCCAGCTGCGACAGTACGCCCGGTTCGCCCCGAATCGCCGGGCCAAGTTCGCGGGCAATGCGATGGCCGCCGCGCTGGAGACCGACCCGCTGTTCCGCCAGCGCATCGGCGACCGGCTCAGAGACGCCCAGCCGGAGCTGTCCGGCGCCCTGGAATCCGGCTCGCCGCCCCCGGCCGCGGACCCGCTGGACGTGGCGGCCGCGGCCTACGTGCTGCGCCCGGCCGGCTGGGTGAAGCTGGTGGCCGCCGCCGGTGAGGAGGCGCAGCGGGCGGACGCCGAGCGCGCCGACGAGGAGAGCCGCGCCGAGCTGGAGCGGCTCCGTGCGGAACTGGCCCGTGCCCGGGAGCACACCCGGACGGAGGCCGAGCGGCTGCGCGGCGAGCTGGAGGCGGCGAAGAAGGAAGCCGAATCGCTTCACCGCAAGCTGCGTTCCGCGCTCAGCGACGTCAAGCGCGGCGAGGCGGCGCTGCGCAAGGCGCACGCCGAGACGGAGGCCGTCCGCACCGAGGGGCAGGCACAGATCTCGGCCGCGGAGAGCGAGACCCGCCGGCTCAAGGCGCGGCTCGGGGAGACGGAGGCCGCCCTGGAGGCGGCGCGCCGGGCCGCCCGCGAGGGCCGCAGCATCGAGGACATGCGGGTGCGGCTGCTGCTCGACACCCTGCTCGACGCCACCCAGGGGCTGCGCCGGGAGCTGGCGCTGCCGCCGGTGTCGGTGCGGCCGGCGGAGACCGTGGACGCCGTGGAGCCGGGCCGGATGACGCCGAAGGACATCGCCGCGCGTGCGCTGTCCGAGCACGATCCGGCCATCCTGGACCAGCTGCTGGCGCTGCCCCAGGCCCATCTGGTCGTCGACGGCTACAACGTCACCAAGACCGGCTATCCGCAGATGCCGCTGGAGAAGCAGCGGCTGCGGCTGCTCGGCCAGCTCTCCCAGCTCGCCGCGCAGACCGGCGCCGAGGTCACCTGCGTCTTCGACGGGGCCGAGCTGGCCGCGCCGGTGCTCCTCGCGCCGCCGCGCGGGGTGCGGGTGCTGTTCTCCAAGCCGGGCGTCACCGCCGACGAGCTGATCCGCCGGCTGGTCCGGGCCGAGCCGCCCGGCCGCCCGGTGGTCGTCGCCTCCACCGACCGCGAGGTCGCCGACGGCGTGGCTCGCGCCGGCGCCCGGCCGGTCGCCTCTGCGGTGCTCCTCAAGCGGCTTTCCTGACCCCTGGTTCGCATCCGCCCCAACGGCAACGTACGGCAGCTATGCCCGAATTGACGGTTCCGTCACGCAACGTAGCGTCAATCCGGGAACACACCAGGTGAGTTGCGGGTAAAGAATGCGGTGGGTAACCGGGATTTTTCGGCGGAGGATTTGAACTGATCACGAGTGGGTCACTAGGGTCTGGCCTCGAACCCGCGAACGGGTGATCACTCACACGAAGGAGTTCGCCTCCGTGGCGTCCCACCGTCGACCCAAGCAGCCCAGCCGCGCGCGCGTCACCGTGCTCACCACGGCCGCCGCCGCCGCTGTCGCCCTCAGCTCGCAGGCCGCCAACGCCGCGCCCGGCGAGAAGCCGAGCAAGGACGAGGTCAAGGCCAAGGTCGACAAGCTCTACCAGGAGGCGGAGCAGGCCACCGAGAAGTACAACGGCGCCAAGGAGAAGCAGGAGAAGCTCCAGAAGGAGATCTCCACCATTCAGGACAACGTCGCCCGCGGCCAGGAGGAGCTCAACGAGCTGCGCGACGGCCTCGGTTCGCTGGCCAGCGCCCAGTACCGCTCCGGCGGCATCGACCCCTCCGTGCAGCTGTTCCTCTCCGCGGACCCGGACGACTACCTCGACAAGGCCTCCACGCTCGACCAGTTGAGCAGCCAGCAGGTCGACTCGCTGAAGAAGATCCAGGAGAAGCAGCGCGACCTGGCCCAGCAGCGCGCCGAGGCGTCCGAGAAGCTCAAGGACCTCTCCGCCACCCGCACCGAGCTGGGCAAGAAGAAGAAGGAGGTGCAGGGCAAGCTCTCGGCCGCGCAGAAGCTGCTCAACAGCCTCACCGCCGCGGAGAAGGCCGCCCTCGCCGCCGAGGAGCAGCGCGCCACCCGCACCAGCGAGCGCCAGGCCCTCTCCGGCTCGCCGGCGTCCGCCTCCGGCCGGGCCGGCGCCGCGTTCTCCGCCGCCCAGAGCAAGATCGGCACGCCGTACGTCTACGGCGCCACCGGCCCCTCCTCCTTCGACTGCTCGGGCCTGACCTCCTGGGCCTACGCCCAGGCCGGCGTCTCCATACCCCGCACCTCCGAGGCCCAGTCCTCGTACGGCACCCGTATCTCCTCGGTCAACGACCTGCAGGTCGGCGACCTGGTCTTCTTCTTCAACGACCTGCACCACGTCGGCCTCTACGCCGGCAACGGCCAGGTGCTGCACGCCCCGCGCTCCGGCACGGTCGTCCGCTACGAGTCGATGAACACCATCGGCGGCCCGTTCATGTGGGGCGTCCGCGTCTGACGCGCCCCGGCGGACCGGCGTCCGGACCGCCCTCGCCGATCAACCCGACATGCCGCCCGAACGGGCGAATCACCGGGCCGTGCCCTGACCCCGCACGCTGCCGCTGACCTGCGTCGGCGGCCTGGTGCAGCCGCGCGCGCCCGCAGAGGTCGTTGGTGGCCGCCCCGCCACGGGGCTACTGTCTGCCGCGTTTCCCTGTCCGTCAGCGGAAGGAGCGCGGCTTCCCGTGGGGTCCCATCGTCGTCCTGCAGCGTCCGGGTCCGACCGGCGCACCCGTGTGGCCATCGGGCTCCTCTCCGTCGCCGCCGCGGCCCTGGGCGCGGCACCGGCCGCGGTGGCCGCGCCGCACGACGACACCCGCGCCGAGGTCGACCGCCTGCACGAGGAGGCCGAGAGGGCCACCGAGGCCTACAACAGGGCCGACGAGCGCACCGACGCCCTGCGCGAGGAGGTCGGTGCCGCGCAGGAGACCATCGCCCGGCAGCAGCAGCGCATCAACTCCATGCGGGACGCGCTCGGTTCGCTGGCCGGTGCCCAGTACCGCTCCGGGGGTCTGGACCCCGCCCTCGCACTGCTGTTCTCCGACGACCCGGACGACTACCTCGACAAGGCCGCCGTGCTCGACCGGATCAGCGGCCGGCAGGCCGGCGAGCTCAGGCAGCTCCAGGAGGCCCTGCGGGAGCTCGCCCAGGACCGTGCCGAGGCCACCCGGAAACTCGACGAGCTGGACCGCAGCCGCAAGGCGGTCGCCGCCCACAAGAAGAAGGTCGAGCGCAAGCTCGCCGAGGCCCGGCGGCTGCTGAACTCCCTGCCCGACGAGGAGCGCGACGCCTTCCACCGCGCCTCCCGCTCCGGCCGCACCGACCTTCCCGACCCCGGCGGGGCCGCCCCCTCCTCGGGCCGTGCCGCCGCCGCCCTCGCCGCCGCCCGGTCCGCCGTCGGCAAGCCCTACATCTGGGGCGCCAACGGCCCCGGCGGCTTCGACTGCTCCGGCCTGACACAGTGGTCCTACGCCCAGGCCGGGGTCGCGCTGCCGCGCACCTCGCAGGCGCAGGCCGGTGCCGGGCAGCGGGTCTCCCTCGCCCAGGCGCAGCCCGGCGACCTGGTCACCTACCGCGACGACGCCAGCCACATCGGCATGTACGTCGGCAACGGCCAGGTGGTCCACGCGCCCTACCCCGGTGCCCCGGTCCGCTACGACCCGGTCGGGATGATGCCGATCTCCTCCGTCACCCGGGTCTGATTCCGCCGCCGCGCCCGTACGATCGGAAAGGTGGCTGGTCGAAGGCGGGTGTCGGGTTCCTCGGTGATCGCGCTGTGCCTGCTGCTGGTCTCCCTGGTCGCCTGCGGGGGCGGACCGGTCACCGACTCCGCCACCGCCGAGGTGCAGCGGCTGCTCGACCGGCGCGCCGCCGCCGTCCTCGACCGCGACGCCGGCGCCTACGCCGCCACCGGCACCCGGGCCGGTTACTCGGAACTGCGCTCCGTCCCGCTGGACGCCTGGTCGTACCGCGTCCGGGCGGTGTCCACCGCCGCCGGCTCCGCCACCGCCGAGGTCGACCTGCGGTACCGGCTCACCGGCCACGACCGGGGTCCGGTCAGCACCGCCCGTACGGTGCAGCTGAGCCGCGAGGGCGACGGGGGCTGGCGGGTCGACTCCGACCGGCCCGCGCCCGAGTCCGCCGAGCAGCCCTGGGACCAGGGCACCGTCCGGGTGGTGAACGGCACCCACAGCCTGGTCCTGGGCGCCGGCCGGTCCACCGCCGCCCTGCGCCCCTTCGCGGAGCTCGCCGACCGCGCGGTGCCGGCGGTGTCGGACGCCTGGGACGCCGACTGGTCCCGGAGCGTGGTGGTGCTGGTCCCCGGCTCGCTCCGGGACATGGCCGCACTGCTCGGCTCGCCCGCCTCCTCCTACCGCGGGATCGCGGCGGTCACGACCGGCGAGACCGGCGGCCCGGCCGACGCCCCCGCGGACCGGATCATCGTCAACCCGGACGCGTACGCCCTCCTCGGCAGCCACGGCCGGCAGGTGGTGCTGACCCACGAGACCACCCACGTCGCCACCCGCGCCCACACCACCCCCGCCACCCCGCTGTGGCTGTCCGAGGGATTCGCCGACTGGGTCGGCTACCGCGACGGCGACCGCACCCCACGCCAGGCGGCCCCCGAACTGGCCCGTGCGGTCGCCGACGGCCGGCTGCCGGACGCCCTGCCCACCGACGACGACTTCGCCTTCACCGGCGACGCCGCCGAACTGGCCCTCGCCTACGAGAGCGGCTGGACGGCCTGCAGGATGATCGCCGACCGCTGGGGCGAGGACCGTCTCACCGCCTTCTACCGTGCGGTGGGAGCCCACGACCGGCGCGAGGGAGCGGTCGAGCACGCCCTGACCACGGTGCTGCACACCACCCCGGCCCGGTTCACCGCCGACTGGCACAGCCACCTGCGCGCCGAGTTCGGCTGAGTCAGGAGGAGACCGGCGAGCCGGAGGCCCGGGCGGCGGGACGGGCCGGGGCGGTGGCCACGGGGGTACGGCGGGGGACCGTGTCGCGCCACAGGAGGCGGGACGCGGTGATCGCCGCCGCGACCAGCAGGCCGTTGCGGAGGAAGAGCAGGGTGACGCCCAGGGCGTCGCTGGCGACGACGTGGCCGAACCAGACCGGGAACTCCAGGACCGTCACCAGGCTCGCCGCCAGCACCAGGGCCACCGGCAGCCGCATCCGGCTGTCCCGGAAGCACAGGCAGACGGCGGCGAGGCCGACCAGCCACACCAGGTACTGCGGGCTGATCACCCGGCTGGTGGTGGTGAACAGCAGGACGCCCGTGAACGCGGCGTCCGCGGCGGTGTGCGCCTCGAACCGGGTGGCCCGCAGCCGCCACAGCAGCAGCCAGCCCAGCGCCATGCCGGTCAGGGCGAGCGCGGCGGTGCTCACCACGTCCACGTACGGGCCGAGGAACTCCACCGAGCCGTAGTTCAGGAGCACCTGCCCCTCCCAGCCGAACTGCCGGGCGACATGGAAGACCAGCGCCCCCAGCGACTCCACCTCGGTGCCCCGGTCGCGCTGGAAGGTCAGGAACGCGAACGCCCCCGGCATCGCCACCGCGAACGCCCCCGCCACCACCGCCCCGGTGACCGCCGCGGCGGCCCAGGAGGCGCGCCTGCGGACGCCGAGCAGCACCAGCGCGGGCCACACCTTCAGCAGCGCCCCGAACGCCGCCAGCGCCCCGGCCAGCCGGGGGTGCCGCCCGGCGGCGAGCAGTGCCGCCACCGCGACCGCGGTGACCATCACGTCGTAGCGGGCGTACACCGTGGGGCCGAGCAGCGGAACGCCCACCACCCACACCCAGGCGCCGGCGAGCGTGCGGCCGGGGCGGGCGCCACCGCGCAGCAGCAGGGCGAGCACGGTCAGGTCGGCGACGCAGGCCAGCACGTAGAACGCCGTCGGATAGTCGAGGAACGGCAGCATCCCGGGCGAGAGGATCGCCAGCGCGGCGGCCGGCGGGTACTGCCAGGTGACGTCGTCCAGCGGGAACGTTCCGGTGCGCAGCACCTCGAACCAGCCCTGGTAGATCACGGACACGTCGCTGGTGACGTCCGGGCCCGGGAACACGTACACCTTGAGCACGAACAGCAGCAGCATCAACCGGGTCGCGCCCCAGGCCGCCGCAAGCCATGCCGGGGACCGCCCCGCGCTCGTCGTCTCCACGTGTCCCCTGCCGCCCGTTCGCCTGCCGTTCGCCGGGAACATGATGTCCCGAACAGCTGTCGGTGTGCCACACGCACAGCCCTGTAGGGTCGGCGACGAGATGCACAAGACCCTGATCGTCACGAACGACTTCCCGCCCCGGCCCGGCGGTATCCAGGCCTTCCTGCACAACATGGCCCTGCGCCTGGACCCGGACCGGCTGGTCGTCTACGCCTCCACCTGGAAGCGGACCCGCGAGGGCGTCGAGGCGACCGCCGCCTTCGACGCAGAGCAGGCCTTCACCGTCGTACGCGACCGGACGACGATGCTGCTGCCGACGCCGAGGGCGACCCGGCGGGCCGTCGGACTGCTGCGCGAGCACGGGTGCACGTCGGTGTGGTTCGGTGCGGCGGCGCCGCTCGGACTGATGGCGCCGGCGCTGCGCGGTGCGGGCGCCGAGCGGCTGGTGGCCACCACCCACGGGCACGAGGCCGGCTGGGCCCAGCTGCCGGCCGCCCGGCAGCTGCTGCGCCGGATCGGGGAGTCGACCGACGCGCTGACCCACCTCGGCGAATACACCCGGGCCCGGATCGCCGGGGCGCTGACGCCGCAGGCCGCGGCGCGGATGGTGCAGCTGCCGCCCGGGGTGGACGAGAAGACCTTCCACCCCGACAGCGGCGGCGACGAGCTGCGGGCGCGGCTCGGACTGACCGAGCGGCCGGTGGTCGTGTGCGTCTCCCGGCTGGTGCCGCGCAAGGGACAGGACACGCTGATCCGGGCCATGCCGCGGATCCTGGCCGCCGAACCCGACACGGTGCTGCTGATCGTCGGCGGCGGACCCTACGAGAGGGGTCTGCACCGGCTCGCCCGGGAGACCGGCGTCGCCGGCTCCGTCCGCTTCACCGGCGCCGTGCCCTGGTCCGAGCTGCCCGCGCACTACGGCGCCGGCGACGTCTTCGCCATGCCGTGCCGGACCCGGCGGGGCGGCCTGGACGTCGAGGGACTCGGCATCGTCTACCTGGAGGCGTCCGCCACGGGCCTGCCGGTCGTGGCCGGGGACTCCGGCGGCGCGCCGGACGCCGTACTGGACGGAGAGACGGGCTGGGTCGTCCGCGGTGACTCCACCGACCAGACCGCCGACCGGATCACCACCCTCCTCGGCGACGCCGAACTCCGCCGGCGGATGGGAGAGCGAGGCCGAGCCTGGGTCGAGGAGAAGTGGCGCTGGGACCACCTCGCGGAGCACCTGAAGGCCCTGCTGTAGGAGAGGCGCACCGACGGGGCGTGGGGCCGTGCCGATCTGCGGCGCCGCCGCATGCGCGGGAGAAACCGCAACGGACCCGCACCCGCCGCCGGCGGACAGGGGGCACCCCGGACGGCGTCCGCGCCGAGGAGGAGAACGGCGCGCTACGCCGAGTAGATCGCCTCGATCTCGTCGGCGTAGTCCCGCGCCACCACGTTCCGCTTCAGCTTCAGCGACGGCGTCAGATACCCCGACTCCTCCGTGAACTGGGAACCCAGCACCCGGAACTTCCGCACCGACTCCGCCTTGGACACCGCCGCGTTCCCGTCGTCGATCGCCGACTGGATCGCGGCGAGCAGATCCGGGTCCTCCCGCAGCGACGCCGCCGTGGCGCCGGCCGGCTTGCCGTGGTCGGCGCACCAGCGGCCGAGGAACTCCTCGTCGATGGTGACCAGCGCGCCCACGAACGGCCGCCCGTCGCCGACCACCATGCACTCGGCGACCAGCGCGTGTGCCCGGATCCGGTCCTCGATCACGGCCGGGGCGACGTTCTTGCCGCCCGCGGTCACCAGGATCTCCTTCTTCCGCCCGGTGATCCGCAGATAGCCGTCCTCGTCGAGGGTGCCGATGTCCCCGGTGTGGAACCAGCCGTCGGCCAGCGCCTCCGTCGTCGCGCCCGGGTTGTTCCAGTACTCCCGGAACAGGTGCTCGCCGTGCAACAGCACCTCGCCGTCGTCGGCGATGCGTACCACCGAGCCCGGCAGCGGCTGCCCGACGGTGCCGATCTTCTGCCGGTCCCACGGGTTGAACGCGGTCGCCGCACAGGTCTCGGTCAGGCCGTAGCCCTCCAGCACCGTGAAGCCGATCCCGCGGAAGAAGTGGCCCAGTCGCTCGCCCAGCGGGGCGCCGCCCGAGATGGCGTACTCGCCGCGGCCGCCGAGGACCGCGCGCAGCTTGCTGAAGACCAGTTTGTCGAAGACCTTGTGTTTGATCCGCAGCCCGAGGGAGGGGCCCGACGGGGCGTCCAGCGCCTTGCTGTAGGCGATCGCCGTGTCCGCGGCCCGGTCGAAGATCCTGCCCTTGCCGTCCGCCTGCGCCTTGGCCCGGGCGGAGTTGTAGACCTTCTCGAAGACCCGGGGCACGCCCAGGATCAGCGTCGGCCGGAAGGAGGCCAGCTCGTCGGTGAGGTTCTTGATGTCCGGGACCAGGCCCAGCTTGATCGGCGCCACCATCGGGGCGATCTGCACCATGCGCCCGAAGACGTGCGCGAGCGGCAGGAACAGCAGCACACTGCACTCGCCGGTGCGGAACAGCGGGCGGAGCCGCTCGACGATGTTGCCGCACTCGGCGAAGAAGCTGCGGTGGGTGAGCACACAGCCCTTGGGGCGTCCGGTGGTGCCGGAGGTGTAGACGATGGTCGCCGGGTCGTCGGCCCGGGCGATGGTGCTGCGCTCCTCGACCGCAGCGTCCGTGACGTCCGCGCCCAGCCGCCCCAGCTCGGCCACCGCCCCGCCGTCGATCTGCCAGACGTGCTTGAGCGCGGGCAGCTGCTCGCGCACCGACTCGACGGCGGCGGCATGACCGGCCGACTCCACCACCAGCGCCGTGGCGCCCGAGTCGCCGAGGATCCACTGCACCTGCTCCGGCGAGCTGGTCTCGTACACCGGCACGGTGACCGCGCCCGTGCTCCAGATCGCGAAGTCCAGCAGCGTCCACTCGTACCGGGTCCGCGACATCAGCCCCACCCGGTCGCCCGGCTGGACGCCCGAGGCGATCAGACCCTTGGCCGCGGCCTGCACCTCGGCGAGGAAGTCCCGGGCGGTCACGTCCTGCCAGACTCCGCCGTCCTTGCGGGCGATCACGGCGACGTCCGGATGCTGCGCGGCGTTTCTGCGGACGATGTCGGTCAGGTTCCCGTCCGCAGGGACCTCGTACAGGGCCGGAAGGCTGAACTCGCGCAAGACTGCTGCTCCTCATAGGGCGCCGGCGCCACGACATTGTGCGATGCGACGGTGCGGTCCAAGGCTCGGGCAAGTGCTCGGGGATTCAGCTGTTGAAAACCAGAGCACGTCTGGACTGCCCGGACGTTACCCGCCGGTATGGCTTTCCCGACAGGGGTCCCCGCGAGATGTTCGCTGCGTCACACGCTGGTGTTTCCCTCGCGCACAGTAGTCGACAGCGCAACGAACCAGCCAGTAACCGCAGGTCCGCCCGCCACTGTTCACAAGTGCCGTGCGCTTCCTACCCTTGATCGCCATGACACCCGTACCGGCCGGAAACCCGACGACCCGCGTCCATGTGGTCAGCGACGTACACGGCAACGCCCGTGACCTGGCCCGGGCGGGGGAGGGCGCCGATGCCCTGATCTGCCTCGGCGACCTGGTCCTCTTCCTCGACTACGCCGATCACTCGCGCGGCATCTTCCCCGACCTCTTCGGCACCGAGAACGCCCACCGGATCGTCGAGCTGCGCACCGCGCGGCGCTTCACCGAGGCCCGCGAGTTCGGCGCCCGGCTGTGGGCGGGGCTCGGCGGCGACCGGGCCGCGGTGATCGAGACGGCGGTGCGCAAGCAGTACGCCGAACTGTTCGCCGCGTTCCCCACCCCGACGTACGCCACCTACGGCAATGTCGACATGCCGCCCCTGTGGCAGGAGTACGCCGGGCCGGGCGTCACCGTGCTCGACGGCGAGCGGGTGGAGATCGGCGGCCGGATCTTCGGCTTCGTCGGCGGCGGACTGCGCACCCCCATGCGCACGCCGTACGAGATCAGCGACGAGGAGTACGCCGCGAAGGTCGAGGCCGTCGGCGAGGTGGACGTGCTGTGCACCCACATCCCGCCGGAGGTGCCGGAGCTGGTCTACGACACGGTGGCGCGGCGCTTCGAGCGCGGCAGCCGGGCGCTGCTGACGGCGATCCGCCGAACCCGGCCCCGGTACGCGCTTTTCGGTCATGTGCACCAGCCGCTGGTGCACCGGATGCGGATCGGGGCCACCGAGTGTGTCAACGTGGGTCACTTCGCCTCGACCGGCAGGCCGTGGGCACTGCAGTGGTGACCCGGTGCGCTGCAGGGGTGGCCCTGGGCAGTGGCGCGGGTCATGCGCGGTAGCCTTCACGCTGCACCCGCGTGCGTACACGAACCTCTCTGCAACCTTCAGCTTCTTACGTCCTACCGGCCCGCACCTGGAGGAGCCACGGCGATGGCGGAACACACCAGCTCGAGCATCACCATCGAGGCGGCACCGGCCGATGTCATGGGAGTGATCGCCGACTTCGCCCGCTACCCGGAGTGGACGGGCGAGGTGAAGGAGGCCGAGGTGCTCGCGACCGACGCCGAGGGCCGCGCCGAGCAGGTCCGGCTGGTCATGGACGCCGGCGCGATCAAGGACGACCAGACCCTCGCCTACACCTGGACCGGTGCGCACGAGGTGTCCTGGACGCTGGTGAAGTCCCAGATGCTGCGTTCCCTGGACGGCACGTACGTGCTGAAGCCCGCGGGCCCCGCCACCGAGGTCACCTACCGGCTCACCGTCGACGTCAAGATCCCGATGCTCGGCATGATCAAGCGCAAGGCCGAGAAGGTCATCATCGACCGGGCGCTCGCGGGACTGAAGCAGCGGGTGGAGTCGAACGGGAGCTGAGCGCCCCGCTGGAAGCGCCACGCTGTGCCGGCGCTCGTCCGCGGCGCCGTCATGGCTGGTCGCGCAGTTCCCCGCGCCCCTTCGGGGCGCTGCCGAACCGCAGGGGACCTCGCCCGGCCTGCTTGGGTTCCCGTACGGCCGTGCGGGAACGTGAACGGCCGCCGTCCGCGCGGTGTTGCCCCCGGTGCGCACAGGTACCGTTCAGCCTCATGCGCACCATCCTGATCACGGGCCCCGGCGGCAGCGGCCGGACCACCGTCGCCGCGGCCACCGCGCTGGCCGCCGCCCGTGCGGGCACCCGCACCCTGCTCCTCGGCGCCGACCGCGACGACACCCTCGGCGCCGCCCTCGGCACCCCGACCGGCCCGGAGCCGGCCCGGGTCGAGGACCGGCTCACCGTCTGGCGGCCCGACCCCGCCCAGGGCTTCCGCGACGACCTCGCGGCCCTGCAGGACCGTGCCTCCACCGCCCTCGACCTGCTCGGGGCCGCCCGCCTCGACCCCGAGGAGCTCACCCCGCTGCCCGGCGCCGAGGAGCTCTCCCTGCTGCGCGCCCTGCGCGACGCCGCCCTCACCGATGCCCACGACCTGCTGGTCGTCGACCTCCCGCCCGCCCCGCGCGCCCTCGCCCTGCTCGCCCTGCCCGAGGAGCTGCGCCGCTGTCTGCGCCGGCTGCTCCCGCCGGAGCGGCAGGCCGCCCGTGCCCTGCGGCCCGTCCTCGGCCGGCTCGCGGGCGTCCCGCTGCCCGCCGAGTCGCTGTACGAGACCGCCGCCCGCTGGGACCTGGAGCTCGCCGCCGCCGAGGCCGTCCTCACCGACCGCGGCACCGCGGTCCGGCTGGTCGCCGAGCCCGGCCCGTCCGGCGCCGACGCGGTCCGCACCGCCGCCCTCGGCCTCGCCCTGCGCGGACTGCCCGTGGAGCTGCTGATCGCCAACCGGGTGCTGCCCGAGGACGCCCCCGCCGACAGCTGGCTGGCCGGCCCCGTCGCCCAGCAGCGCAAGACGGCGGAGGAGTGGCAGGAGTCCTACGAGGTGCACCGGGTACCGCACCTCGGCCGGGACCCGCGCGGCACCGACGACCTCGCGGCGCTCACCGCGCCCGGCGTCAACCCGACGGCACGCCCGGTCGAGTGGCCGGTGACCGACCGGCTCGCCGAAGCCGGGGTACTCGTCTGGCACCTTCCGCTGCCCGGCGCCGTACGGGACGGACTGGACCTGGTCCGGCGCGGCGACGAACTCGTCGTCACCGCCGGACGGTTCCGCCGGATCGTGCCGCTGCCGTCCGCGCTGCGCCGCTGCACCGTCGAGGGCGCCGCCCTGCGGGAGGGCGAGCTGCGGGTGCGGTTCGCTCCCGACCCGGCGCTGTGGCCCCGGAGCCGGTGAACCGGATACGCCCGTTCGGGTAACGTCGTAGGGACGAACCGTAGTCAGGAGTCCGTCATGAGCGAAGAGCTCCCCCCGCCCGGCGCCGCCCGCGACGACGGCCGCGACGACGCCCCCGACCGGGCCGCGGCGAGCGACGCGGCCGACGAGGCGCCGCCGGCGGACGCCGACGCCTGGGCGACGGCGTGCGCGGAGGACCTGGAGGAGGAGAAGGCCCGCCGCCACGCGCAGTACGGGCCGCCCCCCGGCTCCGCCGCCGAAGAGCTGCGCCGCCTCGTCGACACCGTCGCCGACAAGCTGTCCGGCCTGCAGTCCCCGCTGCTCGGGACGGTCGCCGGGCCCGCCGCCCAGCAGATGGTCCGGCAGGTGGTGCAGCAGGCCAAGGCCGCCGTCGACCCGGTCATCGAGCGCAACCCCGACGTCTTCGACCACCTCGCCGCGGCCGGCGGCGAGCTGCTCGCCGCCTACCGCTCCGCGGTCCAGGGCCAGGAGCGCCGCTGGACCACCGGCGGGACCGACGACCCGTCCCGCCCCCGGGACGCGCGCGACCTGGACGAACCCGGTGACGACGGCGACCCGGGCACCGATGGCGGCCAGCGCATCGACCTGGACTGACGACCCCTCGCGGCAGGGCCTCGGGTACGGTTGGCCGTAGCGGGGCTCGACCGAAACTGAGGGATTCATGGGACTCACCATCGGCGTCGACATCGGCGGCACGAAGATCGCGGCCGGCGTGGTAGACGAGGACGGCAACATCCTCTCGACCCACAAGGTGCCGACCCCGGGCACGCCTGCGGGCATCGTGGACGCCATCGCCTCGGCGGTGGAGGGCGCACGCGCCGGACACGAGATCGTCGGCGTGGGCATCGGTGCCGCCGGCTACGTCAACCGCCAGCGCTCCACGGTCTACTTCGCCCCCAACATCGACTGGCGCAACGAGCCGCTCGAGGAGAAGGTCGAGGCCCGCGTCGGCCTCCCGGTCGTCGTGGAGAACGACGCCAACGCCGCCGCCTGGGGCGAGTACCGGTTCGGTGCCGGCAAGGGCCACCGCAACGTCATCTGCATCACCCTCGGCACCGGCCTCGGCGGCGGCATCGTCATCGGCAACAAGCTGCGCCGCGGTCACTTCGGCGTGGCCGCCGAGTTCGGCCACATCCGCATGGTGCCGGACGGCCTGCTGTGCGGCTGCGGCTCCCAGGGCTGCTGGGAGCAGTACGCCTCCGGCCGGGCCCTCGTGCGGTACGCCAAGCAGCGCGCCAACGCCACCCCCGAGCAGGCCGAGATCCTGCTCCGCCTCGGCGACGGCACCCCCGACGGCATCGAGGGAAAGCACATCTCCGTGGCCGCCCGGCAGGGCTGCCCGGTCGCCGTCGACTCCTACCGTGAGCTGGCCCGCTGGGTCGGCGCCGGTCTCGCCGATCTGGCCTCGCTCTTCGACCCGTCGGCGTTCATCGTCGGCGGCGGCCTCTCCGACGAGGGCGAGCTGGTCCTCGGCCCCATCCGCAAGTCCTACAAGCGCTGGCTGGTCGGCGGCAACTGGCGCCCGGTCGCCGAGGTCCTCGCCGCCCAGCTCGGCAACAAGGCCGGCCTGGTCGGCGCGGCCGACCTGGCCCGGGAGCCGGACCCGATCATGTAGCGGGCCGTCCTTCGGCACGGGGCCCGCACGTCCGCAAGGGGCGCGGGGCTGTGTACATGCGGCTCCGCCGCGTGGGTGCGACCGACCACGGATCACCGACGGCCGCGCACAGCCCTCGCGTCCCGGGCTGCCGGGCGCGCCGCCCCCCGGCCGCGGCGTAGATTGGCCGCATGGCAACGCCCCTGTCGCCGCTCCCCAACTCCCGCACAGAACGCGACGGTTCCGCCGTCGTCCGCATCCTCAGCTACAACATCCGCTCGATGCGCGACGACACCGCCGCCCTCGCCCGCGTCATCCGGTCCTGCACCCCGGATCTCGTCCTGGTGCAGGAAGCCCCCCGCTTCTTCCGCTGGCGCAAGAAGCTGGCCCGGCTGGCCCGCGCCGCCGACCTGGTGACCCTCTCCGGCGGCGGCACCGCCGCCGGACCCGCGCTGCTCTGCTCGCTGCGGACCACCGTGGAGCGCACCGAGGACGTGCTGCTCCCGCTCACCCCGGGGCTGCACCGGCGCGGCTTCGCCACCGCCGTGGTCCGCTTCGGCGGGGCCCGGCTCGGCGTGGTCAGCTGCCATCTGTCGCTGCAGAAGGACGAGCGGTACGAGCAGGGCGGCATGCTCCTGGACCGGCTCGCCGGCATGGGCGTGGACCATGCGGTCGCGGGCGGCGACCTGAACGAACGTCCCGAGGGCCGCACCTTCCGGCGGCTCGCCGAGAACCTCCAGGACTGCCGGGCCACCGCGCCCTGGGGCGGCGAGCACACCTCCACCGCCGCCGACCCGCACCAGCGCATCGACGCCGTCCTCGCCACCCAGGGCATCGAGGTGCTGGGCTGCGGGGTGCCGCTGGGGCTGCCGGGGGTGACCGAGGACGACCTGAGGGCCGCCACGGACCACCTTCCGGTCCTGGCCGCCCTCAAAGTGCCCGCGTAGCCCGGAATCCGGGCCTCGGGCACCCGGGGCCCGGATCTGAGGCATGGTGCCCGGCACCCGGGACGGGGCGCTGCCCGCCGCCCGGGTCAGACGACGGCGCCCCGGCCGGGATCGTCGTCGTCCTCGTCGTCCGTCCGCAGCCGCATCACCAGCGTGGCGAAGCCGCCGAGGAAGCCGCCGATGCTCAGCGTCGTCAGCCACCAGGTCATGTGCCAGCCGAGCAGCACCGCGAGCAGCAGCAGAACGGGACCGCCGATGACCGCGAGCCAGGCGAACTTGGCGGTCACGTCCGCCTCGGGAAGCGGCGGCGGCTCCGGCGGCACGAAGTGGCCCTCGTCGTCCTCGCCCAGGTCGTCGTCGGCGGGCTCGGGCGGGCTGTAGTCCCGCGGACCGGGGCCGACGCCGGGGGCGAATGCGACGGAGCTGCCGAGCGGCCGGGCCGGGGCGGCCGCGGGCCGGCCCTCTTCGGGCTCGGGCCCGTCGTCGCCCGGCGCGGCCTCCAGCAGGGCCAGGTCCTCGACCGACTTGAAGGGCTTCGCGCCCGGCGGGTCCGGCGGCTCCTCCCCGTACCCGGCGATGATCGCCGCCCAGGCGGCGTCCTCGTCGACCGGCACGGTCTGCTCCCCGGCTCCGCCGGGATCCCGGCCCTCGTGCCCGTCACGGTCCCGGTCCGCGGAGGCCGGGGCGGCCGGGGTGTCGGTACGTCCCGTACTGTCCTGCGGGCGCTCGCCGGCCACCCGCTCCCGCTCCTCCCGCTCCTCCCGCTCCTCACGGTCCTCGCGGTCGGCGTCGTGCTCAGCCACCTGCGGTCGTCCCTTCCTTGCCGAGACCGGGCTCCGGCTCCTCCTTGACGAGACCGGGCGCGAGCCGGGAGATGAACGCGGTGCTCTCCGCGAAGATCCGGTCCGCGTCGTAGTCCAACGTCGCCACGTGGTAGCTCTGTTCCAGCAGGATCTCGGTGACGTCGGTGGAGGAGACCCGGCTCAGGACACGGGCGGAGTCGGCCGGCGGCACCACGTGGTCCTGCGGGCTGCGCAGCAGCAGCAGCGGCTGGGTGACCTGCGGCAGCTCGCCGTCGACCAGCCGGAAGAAGGACCGCAGGCTGTGCGCCGCGTGCAGGGGCACCTTGTCGTACCCCAGCTCCGCGGTGGCCGGCTTGGCGATGTCGCTGGCGATGCCGCGCGTCGTCCGCACGAAGTGGCGGACCACCGGCAGCGCGTGCTGCGCCACTCCGTGCATCCGGTTGGCCGGGTTGACGACCACCACGCCGCGGACCGCGTCCCCGTGCCGGGCCGCCAGCCGCAGGGCGAGCGCGCCGCCCATGGACATGCCGGCCACGAACACGCGCGCGCAGCGCTCGCGCAGCAGACGCAGCTCGCGGTCCACCTCCGCGTACCAGTCCTGCCAGCCGGTGAGCTGCATGTCCTCCCAGCGGGTGCCGTGGCCGGGCAGCAGCGGCAGGGACACGGTCAGACCGCGCTCGGCGAGGTGCTCCGCCCAGGGGCGCAGTGACTGGGGGGAACCGGTGAAGCCGTGGCAGAGGAGGACGCCCGCCTCCCCGCCCTCATGGCGGAACGGCTCGGCTCCGGGGAGGACCGGCACGTTTCGGTCTCCTGTTCGTGAAAGGGATGGCCCGTCGGGACTGCAGACACTTCACCGTACGCGACCGTACTGACACCGACCAGGGTCGCAGGCGCCTTTGCCGTCGGGCCGGGATAAGGTCGGGTTCGACAGACACAGGAGGCACTCGGTTGTTGTACGGCGCGATGAAGGTCACCGTCGGGGGCTCGTTGAAGCTCGCCTTCCGCCCCTGGGTGGAGGGGCTGGAGCACATCCCCGCCGCGGGCCCGGCGATCCTGGCCAGCAACCACCTGTCGTTCTCCGACTCGTTCTTCCTGCCGGCCGTCCTCGACCGCAAGGTGACCTTCATCGCCAAGGCCGAGTACTTCAACACACCCGGGGTGAAGGGCCGGCTCACCGCCGCGTTCTTCAAGGGCGTCGGGCAGCTCCCGGTGGACCGCTCCGGCGTGCGCGGCGCCGGCGAGGCCGCGATCAGGAGCGGTATGGAGGTCCTGGAGCGCGGTGAGCTGTTCGGGATCTACCCCGAGGGCACCCGCTCGCCGGACGGGCGGCTCTACCGTGGCAAGCCCGGCGGCCTCGCGCGCGTGGCGCTCGCCACCGGGGCGCCGGTCATCCCGGTCGCCATGATCGACACCGAGAAGATCCAGCCGCCCGGCAAGGTCGTCCCGAAGCTGATGCGGCCGGGCATCCGTATCGGCGAGCCCCTGGACTTCCGCCGCTACCAGGGCATGGAGCACGACCGGTTCGTGCTCCGCGCGGTGACCGACGAGGTCATGTACGAGATCATGAAGCTCTCCGGCCAGGAGTACGTCGACATGTACGCGACCGCCATGAAGCGGCAGCTCGCGGAGGCGGCGAAGGCCGAGAAGGAGGCGGGCAGGGCGGCCAGGGCCGCGCTCGCCCGCTCGGAGAAGGAACAGGCCGAGAAGTAGCAGACGGGGGCGGACCGACCGGGGCGACACCGCCGGCCGGGGTGGGGGAGATGGCCAGACGCGAGCGAGTCATGAGGATGTCCGTCGAGCAGCCGCTGTGGCGCGCGCTCACGGCGTACCGCGTGCTCACCATGGTCTACGCCATCGGCCTGTTCGTCACCGCCCACGACGAGTTCGCCCGCCCCTGGCTCGCGATCGGCTACTTCGCCCTCCTGGCCGTCTGGACCCTGGCCACCCTCCCCAGGGTCGCGAACGCCGCCGCCTGCACCAAGCGCTTCCTCGCCGCCGACCTCACCGTCGCGCTCACCGGCATCCTGCTCACCCCCGTCGCCGACGCCCACCAGCGGGTCGCGGAGGGCGGTCCGACCATGCCGTCGATATGGACCGCCGGCTCCGTGCTGGCCTTCGCGATCAAGGGCGGCTGGCGCTGGGCGGCGCTCGCCTCCAGCCTCGTCGCCGCCGCCAACCTGGTGGAGCGCGGCACCCCCGCCCGGGACACCGTGCACAACGTGATCCTGGTCTGGGTCGCCTCCATCGCCATCGGCTACGTCGTCGAGGTCGCCCGAGCCTCCGAGCGCACCCTCGCCCGTGCCCTGGAGATCGAGGCGGCGACCCGGGAGCGGGAGCGGCTCGCCCGGGACATCCACGACAGCGTGCTCCAGGTGCTGGCGATGGTGCAGCGGCGCGGCGCCGTCCTCGGCGGCGAGGCGGCCGAGCTGGGCCGGCTCGCCGGTGAGCAGGAGGTGGCCCTGCGCACCCTGGTCTCCGGCGGCATGGTGCCCGTCTCCCGGGTGTCGGAGGACGCCGCCGAGGGAGCGGTCGTACGAGCGGTGGAGGAACCGGAGACGGAGGGCGCGGCCGGTGGTCCGGTCGATCTGCGGACACTGCTCGCCCCCTACGCCGGCGCCCGCGTGAACCTCGCCGAGCCCGGCGCGCCCGTCCCGTTGCCGCCCGCCGAGGCCCGGGAGCTGGCCGCGGCCGTCGGGGCGGCCCTGGACAACGTCCGCAAGCACGCGGGTGCGCACGCGCGCGCGTGGATCCTGGTCGAGGACGAGCCGGACGAGGTGATCGTCACCGTCCGCGACGACGGACCCGGCATCCCCGAGGGGCGGCTCGCCGAGGCCGAGGGCGAGGGCAGGCTCGGCGTGGCCCTGTCGATCCGGGGCCGGCTGCGCGAGCTCGGCGGCACGGCCGAGCTGGTCTCGGTGCCGGGCCAGGGCACCGAGGTGGAGCTGAGGGCACCGAAGAACACCCGTACCGCACCGGGGAGGGCGGCAGCAGATGAGTGAACCGCGGGAACCGATCCGGGTGATGGTGGTCGACGACCACCCGATGTGGCGCGACGCGGTCGCGCGGGACCTGGCCGAGTCCGGCTTCGAGGTGGTCGCCACCGCCGGCGACGGCGACCAGGCCGTGCGCCGGGCCCGGGCCACCGCCCCGGACGTCCTGGTGCTCGACCTCAACCTGCCCGGCAAGCCCGGGGTCCAGGTCTGCAAGGAGGTCGTCGGCGCCGACGGAGCCGTGCGGGTCCTGGTGCTCTCGGCGAGCGGGGAGCACGCCGACGTCCTGGAGGCCGTGAAGTCGGGTGCCACCGGCTATCTGCTGAAGTCGGCCTCGACCGGGGAACTCCAGGACGCGGTGCGCCGCACGGCCGCCGGTGACCCGGTGTTCACCCCGGGCCTGGCCGGTCTGGTGCTCGGTGAGTACCGCCGCCTCGCCTCCGAGCCGGCCCCCGCCCAGGACACCGGCCGGCCGGACGCGCCCCGGCTGACCGACCGCGAGACGGAGGTGCTGCGCCTGGTCGCCAAGGGCCTGAGCTACAAGCAGATCGCCTCTCGTCTCGTCATCTCCCACCGCACGGTGCAGAACCACGTCCAGAACACCCTGGGCAAGCTCCAGTTGCACAACCGCGTGGAGCTGGTGCGGTACGCCATCGAGCGCGGACTCGACGAGGGGTAGCGCCCTCTGCTGCCGCGCGGCGGACCCGACGGGGGCCGCGCGGGGCGCCCCGACGCGGCACGGCCCGACCGCCCGCCCCCGCACCGGAATTGACCCTCCGCCCCCTGCCGAAGTGACCTGCGTCACCCGTAGCGTCGGGGGTCAGGACACGGCAACCGCGGCGAAGGGACAATTCCATGCGGGTCGGAGTACTGACCGGAGGCGGCGACTGCCCCGGGCTCAACGCCGTCATCCGGGCCATCGTCCGCAAGGGCGTCCAGGAGTACGGCTATGACTTCGTCGGCTTCCGGGACGGCTGGCGCGGTCCGCTGGAGGGCGACACCGTCCGCCTCGACATCCCCGCCGTCCGCGGCATCCTGCCGCGCGGCGGCACCATCCTCGGCTCCTCGCGCACCAACCCGCTCAAGACCGGCAACGGCATCCCGCGCATCCGGCAGACCCTCGCCGAACTGGACGTCACGGCGCTGATCACCATCGGCGGCGAGGACACCCTGGGCGTCGCCGGGCGGCTCGCCGACGAGCACGGTGTGCCCTGTGTCGGCGTACCCAAGACCATCGACAACGACCTGTCGGCCACCGACTACACCTTCGGCTTCGACACGGCGGTCTCCATCGCCACGGAGGCGATCGACCGGCTGCACACCACCGCCGAGTCGCACATGCGCGTCCTCGTCGTGGAGGTCATGGGCCGGCACGCCGGCTGGATCGCACTCCACTCCGGCCTGGCCGGCGGCGCCAACGCCATCCTCATCCCCGAGCAGCGCTTCGACGTCGACCGGGTGTGCGACTGGGTGACCTCCCGGTTCCGTGCCTCGTACGCCCCGATCGTGGTCGTCGCCGAGGGGGCGATGCCGGAGGACGGCGACATGGTGCTCAAGGACCGGTCGCTGGACTCCTTCGGGCATGTGCGGCTGTCCGGGGTGGGCGAGTGGCTCGCCAAGGAGATCGAGAAGCGCACCGGCAACGAGGCCCGCACCACCGTCCTCGGCCACGTCCAGCGGGGCGGCACGCCCAGCGCCTTCGACCGCTGGCTGGCCACCCGGTTCGGGCTGCACGCCATCGACTGCGTCCGCGACGCCGACTTCGGCACCATGGTCGCGCTGCGCGGCACGGACATCGTCCGGGTGCCCATCGCCGAGGCCACCGCCCGGCTGAAGACCGTCGACCCGGAGCTGTACGACGAGGTCGGGGTGTTCTTCGGCTGATCACGGCACACCGGTCGATCGCGGCCGGCCGATCGCGGTCGGCGGGCCGCCGCGCGGTCGGCCGCCGTATATTCGCCGGAGCGGACATGGCGCGATGAACCGGCACAACCCCGGGAGGGCCCCGTGGAGATCCTGGCGTTCGGCGTGCAGGCCGACGAGAAGCCGCTGATCGAGCAGGCCTTCCGGGACCTGCCCCCGGTCCGCTGCCTGGACGTCTTCCTCACCTCGGACACCGCCCCCATCGCCGCCGGCCACGAGATCGTCTCCACGTCCGTCAACGCCGACCTCGGCGCGGGCGTCCTGGAGATCCTCGCGGCCGGCGGCACCCGGATGGTCGCCCAGCGCTCCACCGGCTTCAACAACATCGACCTGACGACGGCCGAGCGGCTCGGCATCACCATCGCCCGTGTCTCGTACTACTCGCCCCACTCCGTCGCCGAGTTCGCCTGGACACTCGCCATGGCCGTGAACCGGCGGATCGTGCGCGCCTCCACCCGGACCCGTGACTTCGACTTCCGGCTGGACGGGCTGATGGGCCGCGACATGCACGGCCGCACCGCCGGCGTCCTCGGCACCGGCAGGATCGGCGAGGCCTTCGCGCGGATCGCCCACGGCTTCGGCATGCGCCTGCTGGGCTGGGACATCGCCGAGAACCCGGCCTGCATGGAGCTGGGCATGAGGTACGTACCCAAGGAGGAGCTGCTCGCCGAGTCCGACCTGGTCAGCCTGCACGTCCCGCTGATGCCCGAGACCCGGCACCTCATCGACGCGGCCGCCCTGCGAGCGATGCAGGACGACGCGATCCTGGTCAACTCCAGCCGGGGCGGCCTGATCGACACCGCCGCCCTGGTCACGGAGGTGCGCGAGGGCCGCTTCACCGGTGTCGGCCTGGACGTGTACGAGGCGGAGGCGGGCCTGTTCTTCCTGGACAAGTCCCTGGAACCCGTCGCGGACGACACCCTGGCCCGCCTCGTCACCTTCCCCAACGTCCTGGTCACCTCGCACCAGGCGTACTACACCGAGGACGCCGTCCGGCAGATCGTCGGCACCACGGCACGCAACGTCGCCGACTACCGGGCCGGCCGCCGCTCGGAGAACGTGCTGGTGCCACGGAGCTGACCGATCAGCTCCCGCACCACGGCGGCGCCGTTCAGGCTCAGCACCGACTCGGGGTGGAACTGCACCGAGGCGAAGCCGGGCCCGCGCAGCGCATGCACCTCGCCGTTCCCGGCGCGGCTCACCTCGATGCCGTGCGCGGCCAGCTCCCCGGCGGCGTCCTCGTCGCAGCGGGCCACGAAACTGTTGTAGAAGCCGACGGTCTCCCGCCGCCCGAACAGGTCGATCTCCACCTGTGCCCCCTGGTACGGCACCTCCTTGCGCACGATGTCCAGTCCCAGCTCCGCCGCGATCAGCTCGTGCCCGAGACAGACGCCGAGGACACCGTGCCGCCGCTGTCCCAGCACCTCGGCGGTCAGCCCGCGCAGCAGCCGCATCTTCGGGTCGGCCGCATCCGCCGGGTCGCCGGGACCGGGCCCCAGCACCACCGGTCCGGTGTGTGCGAGCACCGCCTCGCGCAGCCCCGGCTCGCCGTACGGCCGGACGGTGACGTCGAGGCCGCCGGCCCGCAGCACATGCGCGAGCATCGCGGTGAAGGTGTCCTCCCCGTCGACGACCAGGGCATGCCCCTCCAGCACGGCCGACCGCTGCTGCATCCGCAGCCAGAACGGCGCCAGCGAGGCCCGGCGCCCGTCCAGCGCTGCCCGCACCCGCGGATCGTCGGCCAGCCGGGGCCGGGCCGCCTCCTCGCGCGGCCGGGCCGCACGGACGCCCAGCGCGGCCAGCACCCCCGCCGCCTTCGCATGCGTCTCGGCGACCTCACCGGCCGGGTCCGAGCCGCGCACCAGGGTGGCACCGACCGGCACCCGCAGCCGCCCGCCCGCGGTGACGTCGGCGGTGCGGATGAGGATGGGGGAGTCGAGGGTCTGCATCCCGCCGGCGTCGCGCCCGATCAGCGCCAGCGCCCCCGCGTAGTAGCCGCGCGCGGAGCCGTCCCGCCCGGCGGGCTCGTGGCGCTCGATCACCCGGCAGGCGTTCTGCACCGGCGAGCCGGTCACCGTCGCCGCGAACATCGTCTCCTTCAGCACCTCCCGCACGTCCAGCGAGGACCGTCCGCGCAGCTCGTACTCGGTGTGCGCCAGGTGCGCCATCTCCTTCAGCCGGGGCCCGACGACCACCCCGCCCATGTCGCCGACGGTGCACATCATCTTGAGCTCCTCGTCGACGACCATCGACAGCTCCTCGATCTCCTTGCCGTCGGCGAGGAACCGCAGCAGGTGCTCGGGGCTCGGGCCCTCGGCCGGATAGCGGTAGGTCCCGCTGATCGGGTTCATCACCACCGTCCCGCCGGACATCCGCACATGCACCTCGGGGCTGGCCCCCACCAGCGTGCGCCCGCCCGTCTCCCGCCCGCGCCCGTCCGGGGAGGACTCCCGGGGCCCCTCCTGGCCCCCCTGGTCCCCGGTGTGCACGACGAACGTCCAGTACGCCCCCCGCTCGCCCTCCAGCAGCCGCCGGAACAGCGCCAGCGCGTCGGCCCGGCCGAACCCGGGGATCTCCCCCTCGTACGTCCGCCGGATCACGAAGTTGGCGCCCTCGCCCCGTCCGATCTCCTCGCGCAGCACCTGCCCGACGATCCCGGCGTACTCCTCGTCGCCGACGTCGAACCCGCCGCCCTCGACCCGGACGTCGTGGCCGGGCAGCCGCTCGAGCACCTCGGCGAGCGGAAGCTCGTACCGCTCCTCGCAGGTCAGCGCCAGCAGCGGGGTGCCGTCGTCGCGGACGTCGAAGCCCCGCTCCCGGATCTGCCGGAAGGGAACCAGCGCCAGACACTCGTCGGGCAGGTCGGCGAGGCGGTCGTGCTCCGTCACCGGGCCGAG
This sequence comes from Streptomyces poriticola, assembly GCF_036689765.1. NCBI lineage: Bacteria > Bacillati > Actinomycetota > Actinomycetes > Kitasatosporales > Streptomycetaceae > Streptomyces > Streptomyces poriticola. Next base: position 216,285 of record NZ_JBAGKH010000001.1, on the reverse strand, counting down.
CAGCAGCTCCACCACGTCGTGGTCGTGGCCCGGGGCGCGGCGGCGCAGCAGGGCGAACGGGCCGGAGGCGGCCAGGAGGCCGTCGAGCGGTGTCGATGTCACGGGATCTGCGTCCTTCTCGTCGGTGGGAGAGGGACCGGCCCGGATGCACACACACCGAAGGCCGCCCCTCGGGCGGCCTTCGCGGAGTCCTGTGTACGCGCGATCAGTGGGCCGCCGGAGAAGCGGTCCACCACCAGTTCCTGGTCGAGTGCGCGAACATGCCGCCGACCCTAGCGCATCGCCGCGGGGGGCGGGCGGAAGAGGACGGGAGAGGCGGTCTTCGTCTCACTTCGTGAGCGGTGGGATGGACGGGGCATCCGACCCCGTAGTGTTGAGAGCGTGACCGTGAACGCTAAGACCAGCGCGAGTGCTGGCAACACCTGGCGAAACCTGCCCGCGGCGCAGCAGCCCGAGTACCCCGACGCCGAGGCTCTGCGCGCAGTGATCGCGGACCTCGAGTCGTATCCGCCGCTCGTCTTCGCGGGCGAGTGCGACCAGCTGCGCGCCCGGATGGCGGCCGTCGCCAGGGGAGAGGCGTTCCTCCTCCAGGGCGGCGACTGCGCCGAGGCCTTCGACGCGGTGTCCGCCGACCACATCCGCAACAAGCTCAAGACGCTGCTCCAGATGGGTGCGGTGCTCACCTACGCGGCGTCGGTGCCCGTGGTGAAGGTGGGCCGGATCGCCGGCCAGTACTCCAAGCCGCGCTCCAAGCCGACCGAGACCCGCGACGGGGTGACCCTGCCGACCTACCGGGGCGACTCCGTCAACGGCTTCGAGTTCACCGAGGAGGCCCGGGTCCCGGACCCGGAGCGGCTCAAGCGCATGTACCACGCCTCGGCCTCCACGCTGAACCTGGTGCGCGCCTTCACCACCGGCGGCTACGCCGACCTGCGTCAGGTGCACGCCTGGAACCAGGACTTCGTGAAGTCCTCCCCGTCCGGCCAGCGCTACGAGCAGCTCGCGCGGGAGATCGACAACGCGCTGAACTTCATGCACGCCTGCGGGGCCGACCCGGAGGAGTTCAAGACGGTCGAGTTCTACGCCTCGCACGAGGCACTGCTGCTCGACTACGAGTCGGCGCTGACCCGGGTCGACTCGCGCACCGGGATGCTGTACGACGTCTCCGGGCACATGGTGTGGATCGGTGAGCGCACCCGGCAGCTGGACCACGCGCACATCGAGTTCGCCTCGAAGATCCGCAACCCGATCGGGATCAAGCTGGGCCCGACGACGTCGGCCGAGGAGGCGCTGCAGTACATCGAGCGCCTGGACCCGGAGCGCGAGCCGGGCCGGCTGACCTTCATCGTCCGGATGGGCGCCGACAAGATCCGCGACCGGCTCCCCGAGCTGGTGGAGAAGGTCACCGCCTCCGGTGCCACCGTGGCCTGGGTGACCGACCCGATGCACGGCAACACCTTCGAGGCCGCCTCCGGGCACAAGACGCGCCGCTTCGACGACGTGCTGGACGAGGTCAAGGGCTTCTTCGAGGTCCACAAGGCGCTCGGCACCCACCCGGGCGGCATCCATGTGGAGCTGACCGGCGACGACGTCACCGAGTGCGTGGGCGGCGGCGACGAGATCTTCGTCGACGACCTGCACCAGCGCTACGAGACGGCCTGCGACCCGCGGCTCAACCGCAGCCAGTCGCTCGACCTGGCGTTCCTGGTGGCGGAGATGTACCGGGACCAGTGAGGTCACGCCCTTGCCGGGCGGGAAATGGGGCGCGGGTCACACTCGATCCGCGCCCCCTCCTCTTTTGCGCCCCCCGTGCCGTGGGTAAGGTTAGGTTAGCCTCACCGAGTAGTCGGGACGGCGCCACTGATCGATCCCGGCAGGAGGTGAACCGCGTGTACGTCTGCAGTTGCTTCGGCATCACCGAGCAGCAGGTCAAGCAACACGCGGAGAACGGCGCCTGCACGCCCCGCCAGATCGCCTCCGCCTGCAAGGCCGGCACGGACTGCGGCTCGTGCGTACGCCGGATCCAGGCGCTCCTCGGCCGGAGTGCCTGCCCCCGCCGCGAGCTCGCCGACCAGGGCCGGCCGGTTCTCACCGGGCTGGACGAGGCGGCCTAGCGGGCGGCCCGGCCGGGCGGTCTAGCTGTCCGGCTGTTCGATCACCTGGGCGATGTAGAGCGCCTCGCCGAGCTTCTCGATCAGGTCAAGCTGGGTGTCGAGGTAGTCGATGTGGTGCTCCTCGTCCTCCAGGATCGACTCGAAGATGTTGGCGGACGTGATGTCGCCCTTCTCGCGCATCACCTTGATACCGCGCTTGAGCCGGTCGATCGCCTCCACCTCGATCTGCCGGTCCGCCTCGAACATCTCCTTCACGGTCTGCCCCACGCGGACGTGGAACAGCCGCTGGTAGTTGGGCAGCCCGTCCAGGAACAGGATCCGGTCGGTGAGCACCTCGGCGTGCTTCATCTCGTCGAACGACTCGTGCCGCGTGTACTTCGCGAGCTTCGTCCAGCCGAAGTTCTCCTGCATCTTCGCGTGCAGGAAGTACTGGTTGATCGCGGTCAGCTCACCGGTGAGCTGTTCGTTGAGGAACTCGATGACCTCGGGGTCGCCCTGCATGGCATGGGGTCCTTCCGCACGGGGAACTGGCAGCTTGCGCCGCATGATTGCACCGGCAATGAAGATCGTCCAGTAAGTGTTGACTTAGTAAGTAAGTACATGCTTAGTCGGAGTTGCCACTGAATGTCCGAGCCTGTGCGGGCGCGTTCGGGAGCATCGCCCCTGGTCTGTCAGGATGGGGGCATGGGTCAGCCGGTGGGACGCGGAGCGGGAGAAGGCGGTGCAGGAGGAGCGGTACAGCCCGAGCTCCCGCCGGGGCAGCGGCTGCAGCGCGGCTGGCCGGTGACGCACTACGGGCCGGTGCCCAAGTTCCGGCCGGAGCGCTGGGAGTTCCGGGTCTTCGGCGCCACCGCCGACGGCGAGAAGCACAGCTGGACCCACGAGGAGTTCACGGCCCTGCCGTACGCCACCGTCGTGGCCGACCTGCACTGCGTCACCAAGTTCAGCATGCTCGGTTCCGAGTGGGGCGGGATCCCCGCCACCACCGTCCTCGACCTCGCCCCGCCCGAGCCCGCCGTCACCCATGTGATGGTGTGGGCCGAGTACGGGTTCAGCTCCAACCTCCGGCTGTCCGACTTCGCCGCCGCGCGCACCCTGTTCGCCACCCACAAGGACGGCGAGCTGCTCACCGCCGAGCACGGCTTCCCGCTCCGGCTGATCGTGCCGCACCTGTACGCGTGGAAGGGCCCCAAGTGGGTCCGCGGCGTCGAGTACATGACGGCCGACCGCCGCGGCTTCTGGGAGGAGCGCGGCTACCACAACATCGGCGACCCCTGGCGGGAGCAGCGCTACTCGTACCAGGAGGAGCCCGGGGACGGCCCCGAGCTCTGAGCCGCGCTGCCGCCCGCCGGTTCGTCGGCCGGCGTCGTCAGCCCTCGCGGAGCTTCTTCAGCCGCTCCACGTCCCCCGCGTGCCCCTCCTTGCCGCCCGGCGTCTCGATGACCAGCGGTACGCCCGCGGTCGCCGGGTGCGTCATCAGCTCCCGGAACGGGTCCTCGCCGATGTGGCCGGCACCGATGTTCGCGTGCCGGTCCTTGTGCGCCCCGGCCACGTCCTCGGAGTCGTTGGCGTGGATCAGCTTCAGGCGGCCGGGGCCGACGGTGTCCACCAGCAGGTCCAGCGTCTGATGCATGCCGACGGGGCCGGTCAGGTCGTGCCCGGCGGCGAAGACATGGCAGGTGTCCAGGCAGACGCCGAGCATCGGATGGGCGTCCAGCGCCTCGAAGTACGGCCCGAAGTCCCAGGTGCGCGAGCAGAGGGAGGAGCCCTGCCCGGCGGTGGACTCCAGCAGCAGATACGGGTCGTCGTCGTGAGTCAGCTCGTCCAGCAGCGGCAGCATGTGCTCCCGGACCTGCCGCAGCGCCACCGCACGCTCCCGGCCGCCGGTGGCGCTGCCGGTGTGCACCACCACACCGAGCGCACCGATCGCCCGGGCCCGCCGCAGCGAGTGCCGCAGCGACTCCACCGAGCGCTCCACGGTCGCCTCGGTGTGCGAGCCGAAGTTGATCAGGTACGGGGCGTGGACGTACGCCGGGAGGGACTCGGCGGCGCAGGCCGCGCGGAACGCCTCGTCCTGCCTCGGACTGCCCGCCGGAGTGGCCCAGCCGCGCGGGTTGGCGACGAAGACCTGCACGGCCTCCGCCTTCAGCTCACGGGCGTAGGACAGCCCCACGGAATGCAGGCCGCCGGCGACGGGGACATGGGCGCCGACGGGGTTGCGGACGGGGCCGGGCTGCTCGGTCTTCACCCGTTCAGGGTGTCATGCGAACGGCCCCGTCCGGTCAGCGGATCGTGAGGGTGATCGTCGAGCCCTCGGGCGCGGTGTCGCCGCCCGGCACGGACTGCTTCCTGACGGTGTCGCCGAACAGCCCGAGCAGCCCGCGGTCCTCCTCGACCCGGAACCCGGCGTCCTCCAGCTTCCGCCGGGCGTCGTCGACGCTGTCGCCGACCACGTCCGGGACCTCGATCAGCTGCGGGCCCTTGGACACCGTCAGCGTCACGGTGTCGCCCTCGGCGGCCCGGCCGCCGCTGTCCGGGGTCTGCCGGGCCACCCGGCCCGCGTCGTGCTCGGAGTTGACCCGCTCGGGAGCGACCTCCACCTTCAGGCCGGCCTCGGTCAGCTCGGCCCTGGCGTCGTCGAGGTCGTCGCCGGTGACATCGGGCACGTCGATCGGCCGGCCCTTGCTGACGGTGAGCGCGATCGCCGTGCCCCCGCGCACCTCGGTACCCGCCCTCGGGTCGGTGGAGATCACGAAGCCCTTGGGGACGTCCTCGCTGAACGCCCGGGTGACCATGCCCGGCTCCAGCCCGTCCTCCTTCAGGACGGATCTGGCCCGGTCCAGCTTGTAGCCCCCCAGGTCGGCCAGCTTCACCGTCTCCGGGCCCGCGGAGACGGTGAGCGACACCGAGCCGCTGCTGCGGATCCGGGTGCCCACGGCCGGGTCGGTGCGCATCACGTCGCCGCGCTGCACCGTGTCGCTGTGGGCCTGCTCCACGCCGCCGACCTTCAGCCCCGCGCCGGCCAGCCGGTCCCGGGCCTCGGCCTCGGTCTTCCCCAGCAGCGGCGGGACCTTGGTGAACTGGCCCGAGTTGATGTACCAGACGCCCGCGCCGACGCCGAACACCAGCAGCACGGCGACCACGACCGCCATCGGGCCGCGCCGGATGCCCCTCCGGCGGGGCGGCAGCGGCGGCGGGGTCCGGAAGCGGCTGGTGCGGCTGATCCCGTCGTCGCCGTGCCCGCCGCCCGGCTCTTCGTCGTCGACCGGCAGCGGCCGGGGCAGGCCCAGCGCGCGCGGGATCACGCTGGTGCGGTCCCGGGCGTTGTCGTGCTCCTCCGTCAGCGCCTGCGGCGGCACCGCGTCCAGCTGCTCCGCGGTGAGCCGCGCGCGGGCCTCACGGACCCGCGCGAGCATGGCCACCGCGTCGTGCGGGCGGATCCCGGCGGTGCGGGCGGTCGCCGAGGCGACCAGCTCGTCCAGCTCGTACGCCGTCCCCGGCACGGCGGCCGACGGCGGCGGCACGTCCTCGTGCAGATGCCGGTAGAGCACCTGGGCGGGGGAGTCGCCGCCGTGCGGCTTGCCGCCGGTCAGCATCTCGTACAGGACCACGCCGCATGCGTAGACGTCGACGCGCGGGTCCGCGGTGCCGTGCTCGATCTGCTCGGGGGCCAGGTACGAGACGGTGCCCAGAACGGCACCTGTGGTGCTGGTGACCGTGTCCACGGCGCGGACCAGACCGAAGTCGGCGACCTTGACCCGGCCGTCGTCCCCGATGAGGACGTTCTCCGGCTTCATGTCCCGGTGCACGAACCCCGCGCGGTGCGCGGCGCCCAGGGCTGCCAGCACCGGCTCCAGGATGTCCAGCGCGGCCCTGGGCTGCAGCGCGCCGCGCTCGCGCAGCACGTCGCGCAGGGTGCAGCCGGAGACGTACTCCATCGCCAGATAGACGTACGCCCCGTCGGTGCCCTGGTCGAAGACCTGGACGACATTGGGGTGGGCGAGCCGGGCCACCGACTTCGCCTCACGGATGAACCGCTCGACGAAGGAGGCGTCGGCCGCGAGCGCCGGATGCATCACCTTGAGCGCGAGCACCCGGTCCAGACGGGTGTCCACGGCCCGGTAGACCGTGGCCATCCCGCCGACCGCGATCCGCGCGTCGATGCGGTACCGGCCGTCGAGCACCTGCCCGACCAGAGGGTCCTGAAGGGTCGTGTCCACGCAGGTGAGTGTACGAGCCGACACCGACACCCCGCCGCCTCGCCGACGATCGGTGCCGGTACTGCAGCGGACCTGTGACGCACTCCACGCAGGAGCCCCGCGGGAGGGGCGCCGGTCAGAACGCGGGGCGCTCGGGATCCAGCGCCGCGAGCCCCTCCTCCGGCGAGGAGGCCGCCGCGAAATGCCGCCGCGGGATCCGGCCCGCCAGCCGGGCCAGCCGCCCCGCCTCCACCGCGTGCCGCATCGCCTCGGCCATCAGCACCGGCTCCTGGGCCCGGGTGACCGCGGAGGCGAGCATCACGCCCGCGCAGCCCAGCTCCATCGCCAGCGCCGCGTCCGACGCCGTCCCGGCGCCCGCGTCCAGGATCACCGGCACGCGCGCGTGCTCCACGATCAGCTGGAAGTTGTGCGGGTTGCGGATCCCGAGCCCGGACCCGATCGGCGAGCCCAGCGGCATGACCGCGGCACACCCGGCATCCTCCAGCTTCCGCGCCAGAACCGGGTCGTCGTTGGTGTACGGCAGCACCGTGAACCCGTCGTCGACCAGCGTCTCCGCGGCCTCCAGCAACTCGATCGGATCCGGCAGCAGTGTCCGCTCGTCGGCGATGACCTCCAGTTTGACCAGGTCGGTGCCGAGGGCCTCGCGCGCGAGGCGGGCGGTGAGCACGGCCTCCCCGGCGGTGTAGCAGCCCGCCGTGTTCGGCAGCACCCGGATGCCCAGCCGCTCCAGCACCGACAGCACCGAACCGTGCACGGTGGGGTCCACGCGCCGCATGGCGACCGTGGTCAGCTCGGTCCCGGACGCCACCAGCGACCGCTCCAGCACGTCGAGGCTGGGTGCCCCGCCCGTGCCCATGATCAGACGGGACGTGAACGACGTACCGCCGAGGACGAAGGGATCGTCGGCCATGGGTCAGCCTCCTTGGACGGCGGTGAGGACTTCGACGCGGTCGCCCTGGGCCAGCAGGGTCGACGGCCACTGTGCGCGCGGAACGACGGTTTCGTTGAGGGCGGCGGCGACACCGGACGGCGCCTCGGTGAGCGTGCCCACCAGCGTGTCCAGCGCGGTGCCGGGAGCCACCTGGCGCGGCTCCCCGTTGACCGAGACGGTGACCGGGGGCTTCGTGACCGGGGTGTTCATGCGGACGGCTCCGTGAGGGCGGGGACGGCGGCGAAGCGCCGCGGGGTGAAGGGGCGGACCTCCTGAGGGAGGTCGCCCGTGGTCAGCACGTGCGCCATGGCGTCACCGGTGAGGGGCGTGAGCAGCACGCCGTTGCGGTAGTGCCCGGTGGCCAGCAGCAGGCCGTCCAGGGTGCTCGGGCCGAGCATCGGCGCGTTGTCCGGGGAGCCGGGCCGCAGCCCCGCGCCGGTCTCCGCCAGGGCCAGTTCCGTGACGCCCGGAACCAGTTCGTGGGCGTCGCGCAGCAGCTCGTACACACCGCCCGCGGTGACGGTCGTGTCCCAGCCCGTCTCCTCGCTGGTCGCGCCGATCACCAGCTCGCCGTTCTCCCGGGGGACCAGGTAGACGTGGTTGCCGCGGACCACCGCGCGCACGTTCCGGTGCAGCAGCGGAGGCCGGTCCCCCGGCATGGTCAGCCGGACCACCTGCCCCTTCACCGGCCGCACCGGCGGCAGGACGTCGTCCGGGATCCCCGCCAGCCGCCCGCAGAGGCTGCCCGCGGCCAGGACGGTCTGCCCGGCCGCGAGCCGGGTGCCGTCGGCCGTGACGACCCCGGTGGCCCGGTCCCCGGCGAGCGTGATCCGCTCCGCCCGCTGTCGGCGGAGGACCACCCCCGCCCGCTCACAGGCGGTCACCAGCGCACGCGCGAGGCGCCGCGGGTCGACCTGGTGATCGCCGTCCACCCGGAGCCCGCCCCGCACGCCCGGTGCGAGCATCGGCTCGAGGCGCCGGCAGTCGCGCCCCGAGAGCCACTCCGACCGCAGTCCGCACTGCTCCTGGAAGGCGTGCAGTTCTCGCAGGTGGGCCCGGTCGTCGGCGTCGAGGGCGACGGCCAGGGTGCCGCACCGGCGGTAACCGAGATCCTCGCCGGTGGCGTCGGTCAGCTCGGTCGTGAACTCCGGATAGCGGCGGGCCGACGCGAGGTTCAGGGCGAGCAGGGTCTGCTCGCCGTAGTGCAGTTCGGTGACGGCGGCCAGCATCCCCGCCGCCACCCGGGCGGCCCCGCCGCCCGGCTCGGGGTCGACCACGGTGGTGGCCAGTCCGCGCTGCGCGGCCCGCCAGGCCGTGACCAGACCGATGATCCCGCCCCCGATCACGAGGACGTCTGACGTACCCGAGGTACCTGTGGACGACATGGGCGTCCAGCCCCTCCCTTCGCCGGCATGACCCGGATCAGGTTCGTACGGTCGGAGGCCGCCAGCCTCCCTCTCAGCCCGGTGCGTCCGGGCTCCCGCGAGTGCTCTACGGTGGCCACCCTAGCTCTTGGTTCCGCGCGTCTGTAAGGGAGCATCCCGCCGTGGCCCGTTCGCTCGACGGACTCGTCCTCGCCCCCGTGGCCGACCAGGCCGCCGGTCAGGTGGGCACCCGCACCCGGTTCGCGTACCACGAGCAGGACGGCGCGGTCTGGGCCGAGTACGCCGGTGGCGACGTCGTGCGCGGCCACCTGGTGGGCACCCGGGACGGCGACCGGCTCGACTTCCGCTACGTACAGCTCGGGACCGACGGCACCACGGCGTCCGGGCACTGCGTGTCGACGGTCCGCGACCTGCCGGACGGGCGGGTGCGCCTGGAGGAGACCTGGGAGTGGGAGTCGCGGCCGGGCAGCGGGACGAGCGTGGTCGAGAGCCTGGTGGAGCAGGTCACGGCGCACGGCCACTGACTGACGCGATGTCAGGTGTCTAAGGTGATCAGGTGAGCGAGCAGACGCAGCAAGGGACGCCCGGACGCGGTGGACCTCCGGACCGCGTGGTCGTGGCCGGCGCGGGCATGGCCGGTGTACAGACCGCGGTGACCCTCCGCGAGCAGGGCTTCACCGGCGCCCTGACACTGATCGGCGCGGAGCCGCACCAGCCCTACGACCGGCCCCCGCTGTCCAAGGCCGTCCTGCTGGGCACCGCCGAGGGGTCCGCCTTCGACGTCGACTTCGAGGGGCTCGGCATCGAGCTCCGGCTGGGCTGCGAGGCGCTCGGCGTCCGGCCCGGCGAGCACACCCTGGACACCTCCGCGGGGCCCGTCCCGTACGACGTCCTGGTCCTCGCCACCGGCGCCGAACCGGTCTCGCTGCCCGGCGCCGAGGGCGTTCCCGGCGTCCATCTGCTGCGCACCCTGGACGACGCCGAGCGGCTGCGCCCGGTGCTCGCCCGGCAGCACGACATCGTGGTGGTCGGCGCCGGCTGGATCGGCGCCGAGTTCGCCACCGCCGCGCGCGAGGCGGGCTGCGCGGTGACCGTCGTGGAGGCCGCCGACCGGCCGCTCACGGGCGCGTTGCCCGCCGAGGTGGCCGCGCCGATGGCCGCCTGGTACGCCGACGCCGGAGCCGTACTGCGTACCCACGCGCGTGTGGAGCGCGTCGAGCCCGGCGCCGTGGTGCTCGAGGACGGCACGCGTGTGCCGGCCGGCGCGGTCGTCGTCGGCATCGGCGCCCGGCCCGCCACCGCCTGGCTCGCCGGATCCGGGATCGCGCTGGGCGAGCACGGCGAGGTGCTCGCCGACGACCGGCTGCGCACCTCCGCCCCGGACGTGTACGCGGTCGGCGACTGCGCCTCCTTCCCCTCCGGCCGCTACGGCGAGCGGCTGCTGGTGCATCACTGGGACAACGCCCTCCAGGGGCCGCGCACCGTGGCCGCGGGCATTCTCGGGGCGGCCGCCGGTGAGTCCGGGCCGGTGTACGACCCGGTGCCGTACTTCTGGTCCGAGCAGTTCGGCCGTTTCGTGCAGTACGCCGGTCACCACACGTCCGCCGACACCACCCTGTGGCGCGGCGATCCGTCCGGCCCCGCATGGACGGTGTGCTGGCTGCGCGAGGACCGGCTGATCGCCCTGCTGGCCGTGGGCCGTCCCCGGGACCTGACCCAGGGCAGGCGGCTGATCGAGTCCGGCGCCCTGATGGACCCGCGGCTGCTCGCCGACCCGGCGAGGCCGCTGAAGGCGGCCACGGCGTGATCCGGCCGCCCCGGGCCGGAGGGGTCCGGGCCGGACGGGTCCCGGACGGGTCCGGAGGGGTCCCGGACGGGGCCGGGCGAGGGTCGGACGCGGCCCGGCGGACGGGCCCGGCTTCCGGCTGTCAGTGCCGGATGGCAGGCTGGAAGGGTGACCGAGATTGACACGAAGATCGATGCTCTCGTCCCTGCCTGGCTCACCCTCCCCGACATCGCCGAGATGCTCGGCGTCGAGGTGACCCGCGTGCGGCAGCTGGTCAAGGAGGGCCAGCTCATCGCCGTACGCCGTGGTGAGAACCGCGCGCTGCACGTCCCCGCGGCCTTCATCGACGGGGACAAGGTGGTCAAGGGCCTGTCCGGCACCCTGACACTGCTGCGGGACGACGGCTTCACGGTGGAAGAGATGCTGGAGTGGCTCTTCACGCCCGACGACACCCTGCCCGGCACCCCCGCGCAGGCCCTGAGCGAGAATCGCGGCACGGAGGTGAAGCGCCGCGCCCAGGCGCTGGCCGTCTGACCGGACCCACCGCCCACCGTGCGGGCCGCGGCAGGCCGCAGCCGCGGCCCGGGTGAGCCGCGGCCGCACGCCGCCGAACGGCGGGGTCGCATCCCGCCCGAGAGCGACGGCGGGGGCGCCCCGCCGACACCGGAACCGACACCAGGGGGATCCCCACGCATGGCCGACACCGCAGTCACCGCCCGCGCCCGGCTCGCCGACGCCCGGCTCTACCTCTGCACGGACGCGCGCGAGCGCCAGGGTGACCTGCCCGAGTTCCTGGATGCAGTGCTGGCCGGGGGCGTCGACATCGTCCAGCTGCGCGACAAGGGCATGGAGGCGGCCGCGGAGCTGGCCCACCTGGAGGTCTTCGCCGAGGCCTGCGCCCGGCACGGCAAGCTCCTCGCGGTCAACGACCGCGCGGACGTGGCCCACGCCGCCCGTGCCGACGTGCTGCATCTGGGCCAGGGCGACCTGCCCGTGCCCGCCGCACGCGCCGTTCTCGGCGCCGGTGTGCTGATCGGCCGGTCCACGCACGCCGAGTCCGAGGCAGCCGCGGCGGTCGCCCAGGACGGCGTGGACTACTTCTGCACCGGCCCCTGCTGGCCGACCCCCACCAAGCCCGGCCGGCACGCCCCCGGCCTCGACCTGGTGCGGTACACCGCCGCGCTGGGTACGGACCGGCCGTGGTTCGCCATCGGCGGCATCGATCTCGGCAACCTCGACCAGATCCTCGAAGCGGGTGCCCGGCGGGCCGTCGTGGTCCGCGCGATCACCGAGGCGGACGATCCCGGCGCGGCGGCGGCGGAGCTCGCCGGGCGGCTCCGCGCGGCGTAGGAGGACCGGGGCGGGCGATGGAGGGCCGTCATCGGGCCGATGGACCCGGCGATGTCCAGGATGCGGACAGTCCGGCCGTCTGCAGACCCCTTGGCGTCCATGTATGTCCAAAACGTGGACAGTAAACCGACAATTCGGACAAAAGATCTGCCTCCGGTTGGGGGACCGCCCGCCCCTGGCTAACCTGCCCGTATGGCCCTCGGAACCGCATCCACCAGGACTGATCGCGCGCGCACCGTCCGCGACATGCTCACCGCCGGACGCACTACGTATTCCTTCGAGTTCTGGGCGCCCAAGACGGAGAAGGGCGAGCGGAACCTGTGGAACGCGCTCCGCAGGGTCGAGGCGGTGGCCCCCAGCTTCGTCTCCGTGACGTACGGAGCGGGCGGCTCCACCCGCTCCGGCACGGTCCGCGCGACCGAGCAGATCGCCGCCGACACCACCCTCACCCCCGTCGCCCACCTCACCGCCGTCAACCACTCCATCGCCGAGCTGCGCAACATCATCGGCCAGTACGCCGACGCCGGGATCCGCAACATGCTCGCCGTGCGCGGCGACCCGCCCGGCGACCCGCTGGCCGACTGGGTCCCGCACCCGCAGGGCCTGACCTACGCCGCAGAGCTGGTCCGGCTCATCAAGGAGTCGGGCGACTTCTGCGTCGGTGTGGCGGCCTTCCCGGAGATGCACCCGCGCTCCAGCGACTGGGACACGGACGTGGCGCACTTCGTCGACAAGTGCCGGGCCGGCGCCGACTACGCGATCACCCAGATGTTCTTCCACCCCGAGTCGTACCTGCGTCTGCGCGACAAGGTCGCCGCGGCCGGCTGCGAGACCCCCGTCATCCCCGAGGTCATGCCGGTGACCAGCGTGAAGATGCTGGAACGGTTGCCAAAGCTCAGTAACGCCTCGTTCCCTGCCGAGCTGAAAGAGCGACTCCTCACAGCCAAGGACGATCCGGCGGCTGTACGCTCCCTTGGGATCGAGTTCGCCACGGAGTTCTGCGCGCGGCTGCTGGCCGAGGGTGTGCCCGGACTGCACTTCATCACGCTCAACAACTCCACGGCGACGCTGGAAATCTACGAGAACCTGGGCCTGCACCACCCCCCGCAGGCCTAGACCGGCCGCACGTACATACGACACACTGCGTAGCGGTCACTGGGAGAGGGGCGTACATGGGCTGGACGGTCCTCTACATCGCGTTCGGCATCGTCGCGTTGTGGCTGCTCGGAGAGGTGCTGCTGCAGTACAAGGCGCGGTTGCGCTGGCGGTTGCTCGCGTTCGCCGGCTTCCTCGGCGTGGTGGTCGGCGTCCTGATCCCGTCGGTGATCGTCATCGGGCTGGGTGCGGCCGCCTTCGCGGTCGGCCAGACCTATGTGACCCTGTCGTTCCGCCGCGGCTTCGCGGCCGGGTGGGCGGTCTCCGCCCCGGCTGCCCTGGCCGGCCGGCGCGGCCGGCCCGAGCCGGTCCACCGGGACCCGACGCTGGAGGTCTCCGGACTGGAGCCGACCGGGGCCGACTACGGCGACGACGACGGCACTCACGACCGCGACGGCGTCGCCTACGGCTACGGACCCGACGGCTACGGCCACAACGGCCACGACCGTGACGACCACGACCGTGACGACGTCTTCGCGCCCGCGCGCCCGGTCGACCCCACGGCCGCGGAGACCACCGCCGTCTACGAGCCGCAGCCCATGCCGGACGACACCGGCTCCTACGGCGTCTACCGGGACGCCGGCTACGGCCAGGACCAGCATGCCGCGGCGGCCACCCAGACCGCCGACGCGTCCTACGCCTACGACTACTCCGGCTACGGCCAGCAGGGCTACGGCTACGACACCGGCGGCGAACAGCAGTACGCCGCCTACTCCGACCCGTACATCGGCACCCACACCTACGGCGGTGCCGGGTACGACACCGGCTACGACACCACCGGCCAGCAGACCTATGGTCAGGACCCCTACGCCACCGGCGGCTACGGCGGCGAGACCCCGGCCGGCGGGGTGTGGGTCCCCCAGCAGCGCAGCACCGACGACCCCTACGGCGGCGAACTCCCGCCCGAGCAGGCCTACCCCTACCAGGGCAACGGTCAACCGCAGGGGCAGCAGCAGGGGTTCGACGAGCAGTACCGATTCTGACGGCGGACGGCCGGAGACGGCGCGAAGGGGCTCACTGAGAGCCCCGGAACTCCGGCCCCTCCACGATCAGACCGGCGACCAGCGCGCCCGACATGCCCGCGTGCGGCAGCCCGCCGCCGGGATGTGACCAGCCGCCCACGGTGAACAGGCCGCCGGTGCGCGTGCTGTTGGACGGATGCAGCAGCCGGCCCCCCGCCGCGGCCAGCGCGGGTGCCGGCACCGCCCCGCCCTCCGCACCGGTCGCCTCGGCGACATCGGCCGGGGTGCGCGCCTCGTGCCACAGGAGGCGCTCGCGCAGGTCGGGTATCGCGCGCTCGGCGGCAGTGATCAGGTTCTGCGTGTGCAGACCGAACGTCTCTGATTCCGCCCGACCCCGGTCGGGCCGGACGGGCACCACCGCGGTCAGGGTCACCGCCTCGTGGCCGCTGTCCGGGACCAGCTGCGGATCGGCCGGCCGCAGCACCGTCACCGTCGGCCGCGCGGCCGGGCCGGGCGCGGACCCGAACAGAGCGTCCAGCTCCGCTTCCCGGTCCACGGCATGAACCACCGTGCGCTGCGCGGTGCCCTCCGGGCGACCGCCCCGCAGCGCCAGCAGCACGGTGATCCTGCTCGCCGCCGGCCCGTGCGGCGGGACCTCGCCGCCCCCGCGCGCACCCATCCCCCCGGCGATCCGGTCCAGAACCCCCGGCGCGACTCCTGCCACCACGAACGCGGCCTCGGCCACGCCGCCGTCGGCCAGCTGCACCCCCGCCGCACGGCCGTCCTTCTCGAGGATCGCCGTGACTTCCGCACCGAAGCGGAAATCGACCCTGCGGGCCAGACAGCGCTCGTACACCGCACGGGCCAGCTCGCGCAGCCCCCCGCGCACGTACCAGGTGCCGAACGCGTGCTCCAGGTACGGCAGCACGGCCGCGCTCGCAGGAGTGCTGCGCGGATCCAGGCCCCAGGCCAGGGCGTGGCTCTCCAGCAGGGCGGTGAGCCGGGCGTCGCGCAGCTCCCAGGCGCCCACCTCGGCGAGCGTCTGTGCCCGCCGGGTGCGCAGCAGTCGCTTGTGCGGAACCGCGGGGTAGGGCTCGCGCTCGCCGAGCACCTGCCAGTCGGGCCACAGCGGCTCCTCCAGCAGCGGACGGCGGGTGCGGTCCCAGGCCTCGCGGGCCCGCACCAGGAAGTCGCCCCAGCGCCGGCCGGCCGCCGGGCCGAGCGCCGCGTCCAGGGCGGCCACCACACCCGCGCGCGAGGCGTTCGGCAGGGCGGCCCCGGTGCCGTCCGCGAACACGTGCCGCGCGGACGGGTCGACCTGGACCAGCTCGACGCACCGCTCCAGCGGCTCCTTGCCGGTCTTGACGAACAGATCGCGCCAGACCGCGGGCAGCGGCAGCAGACCGGGGCCGGCGTCGAAGCGGAAGCCGTCGCGCTCGACACGGCGCACCGCTCCGCCGTACGTCTCCGTGCGCTCGTACACCGTCACCCGGTGGCCCGCGACGGACAGCCGGGCCGCCGCCGCCATCGCGCCCATCCCGGCGCCGATCACCGCAATCCGTGCCATGCCAGGGACTCTACCGACCGGCACTGACACTCCCCGGCGGCACGGCCGCAGCGGGCCCGGCACACACACGCCGTGGGCCCCGGTACGCAGGACTGAGTACCCGTACCCAGCCGGCGAGATGAGTACCCGGGCGGATGGGACCGGACCGGCCCGGACGGGACAGTGGAGACACGGAAAGGGGCACGGGCCCGGTACCGGCGGCACGGGGCGCCGGAACGGACCGGCCCGCGATCCGCTCCTTCCGCCGGCCGAGGCCGGCGGGAGCGAGACACGGGGGAGACCCGGGGGACGACCGAGAGGAACGGGGGTTCCCAGGGGGGACGTACGGGGGTGCGCAAGGAAGCGCCGGTCCGGCGCCGGCCCGCGGGGGACGCGGTCGGCCCGGACCGGCGCTTCTGCCGTCCGGCCCCCGCTCAGGGGCGGCCGGACACCCGTCCCTGCAGCAGCCGGGACAACGCCGCATGGACGTCGTCCAGCGAGCGCTCCGGCTGGAACGACTTCCAGTCCAGCGCGGCCACCAGCACCATGCCGACGAGCGCGGCGGCCGTCAGCGGGATGTCGATCTCCTCGCTCAGCTCGCCGCCCGCCACCCCTTCGCGCAGCACCCCCTCCACGACCGCCACCGCCTGCTGCCGGACCACCATCAGCGTGGCCTGCCAGGCCCGGTTGGTGCGCCACAGCTCGGCCACGTACAGCTGGGTGAAGGCCGGGTAGCGGTCGATGAAGACCAGGCCGGCGCGGATCATCGCGTCCAGGGCGTCGACCTTGCTGCCGCCCGCGCGCGCGGTGTCCTCCGCCGCCTCCTTCAGAGAGGCGGTCAGGAGTCCCACGCCGTGCCGGAGCAACTCCTCGAAGAGCACGGACTTGCTGGCGAAGTTGTAGTAGACCGTGCCCTTGGCCACCCCCGCGCGTTCGGCGATCTCGTCCACCGTGGTGGCGGAGAAGCCCTGCTCGGCGATGAGGGTGACGGCAGCCTCGTAGAGCTTCTGCCGGGTGGCCTCGCGGCGGCTCCGGCCGCCGGAGGGCGAGGAGCCCGCTCCAGGCGCGGAGGTGGCGCTGCTGCTTTCCATGGCCCTGATTGTCACAGGAACCCTCCCGGAAGATCGCACCGATGGGCTCACAGGGTCAGCTCCGGGTGCAGGCGGTCCAGCGTCCACACCTGCCGGCGGCGGGCCGACAGCGCGGTCAGGGCCAGCGCGCCCAGCGTGAAGAGCAGGAGAACCCCGCACGCCAGCCACACCGGTTCGAGACCGCCGCCCGTGATCAGCCTGCGGAGCGCCTCCACCACATGGCTCATCGGCAGGAACGGGTGCAGCGCGTTGAAGAAGTCCGGACTGGTCTGCACGGGGTACGTGCCGCCCGCCGACGTCAGCTGCAGCATCAGCAGAGCCAGGACCAGGATCCGGCCGGCCGCGCCGAACCGGGCGTTCAGCCACTGGATGATCGCGGTGAAGCAGGCCGTGACCAGGAACAGGAAGCCGACCGTCCCGGCCGCCCGGGCCATCTCCAGGCCGACCAGCCAGTGCAGCACCGACATCAGCGCCACCGTCTGCAGCACCCCGATCGCCACCACCGGCAGCCAGCCGGCCAGCGCGATACGCCAGGCCGAGGCGCCTGCGGCGAGGGCGCGCCGGTTCATCGGCGCGATCACCATGTACGCGACCATGGCGCCCACCCACAGGGACAGCGGGATGAAGTACGGGGCGAACCCGGTGCCGTAGTTGGGTGCCTTGTGCAGGTTGTCGGCGACCAGCTTGACCGGGTCGGCCATCACGCCGGTGCGCCGGTCGCGCTCGGGCTCGTCGTAGTCGGGGATCCGCTCGGCGCCGTCGTGCAGCCCGCCGGCCAGCTCGCTCGAGCCGTCCACCAGCTTGAACATGCCGCCGTCCAGATCGTCCGCGCCGGTCTTCAGCCGCCCGACGCCCTCGTCCAGGTCCACGGCACCGGTCCTGGCCGTGCCCAGCCCCCTGCGCAGGTCCTCGGCGCCTGCAGCGACCTTCCCGGCGCCCGTGTTCAGCTTGTTGATCCGCTTGACCGCGTCGTCGAGGTCCTCGGAGAGGTGCGGCGCGCGCTCGGCGAGATCCTCGGCCTGCTTCTGCAGCGTGGCGAGGTTCCCGTCCAGCTTCTTCAGGTCGCCGTCGTGGTCCGCGACCAGGGTGTCGAGGTCGTCGGCGATGACCGCCACGTCCGCCGCGGCGTCCCTGGCCTTCTCCAGGTCGGCGCAGGCGGCGTCGGACAGCACGGGGTCCGTGCAGCGCCGCTCGTGGATGCCGCTCAGGGTGTCCTCGGCCGCGTGGGCGCCCTCGGCCGCGGCGGGAGTGCGCTTCACCAGGGTGCCGAGGTGCTTGCGGATCACCTCGGAGGAGTCCGCCACGAGCTGTGCGGTGTCCCCGATGGTCTTCTCGTTGTCCTTCAGGAAGGGGGACACCTTCCCGGAGACCCCGTTGACCCGGTCGGCGAGCTCCTGGGTGCCCTCGGAGACCTGCCGGGCGCCGTCGTCCAGGTCGCGAGCGCCCTTGTGCAGCTTCTTCAGGCCCTTGGACAGGTCGCCGCTGCCGTCCTGGGCGTCCTTCAGGCCGTCGGCGAGATCCTCGGAGCCCTTCTTCGCCTTCCCGATGCCGCCCTTGAGGTCGTCCGCGCCCTCGGCGGCCTCCACCGTCTTGCCGTGGATGTCGGAGAACGAGATGAAGATCCGGTCCAGGAAGGTGCGCGAGGCCTTCGTGGACGCCGCCTGGCGCACCTCCCCGAACACCGTCCGGGAGATCTGCCCCACGATGTAGTTGTTGGCGTCGTTGGTGCGCACCTGCAGTGCGCCGGTCTCCGGGGAGTCGCCCTCGCTGGAGGCGATGCGCCGGCTGAAGTCGCCGGGCATGGTCAGCGACAGGTAGTACGTGCCGTCCTCCACGCCCCTGCGGGCCTCGTCGGCGCTCACCTCGTGCCAGTCGAAGGTCTCGCTCTCGTGCAGCCGCTCGGTGATGTCGTCGCCCGCGGTCAGCCTCCGGCCGTCGGTGGTCGCCCCCCGGTCCTCGTTGACCAGGGCGACGGGGATCCGGTCCAGACGCCCGTACGGGTCCCAGAAGGACCACAGGTACAGCGCGCCGTACAGCAGGGGCAGCACCAGCAGTGCGACCAGAGCGGCGCGCGGCAGGCGTCCGCGCCCGAATCGCCTGAGCTCAAGCGCGGCCAGCCTCGGCGAGCGCATCGCCGGCCTCCTTCGGTGCGTCGTCGGAGCCGCCGTGCGGGCGGTCGTCCGGGGTGTCGTCGTCCGGGGTGTCGTCGTCCGGGGTGTCGTTGTCCGGCGGAGTGCCGTCGGGGGTGCCGGTCCCGGGTGCGCCCTCGTCGGGTGAGCCCGGGGCGGGGGAGCCCGTGCCGGGGGTGTCGTCGGGGCGGGTGGACACCGTCACCGCGTGCTCCGGAGCCTCGGTGCAGACGGCCACGACCGTCGTGCCGGACTCGGCGATCGACCCCAGCAGTGACCACAGCTCCCCCCGCTCGGCGGCGGACAGCTTCAGGTCGGCGTCGTCCACGCCGAGCAGCCGTGGCCGACCCAGCAGGGCCAGCGCGACGGACAGCCGCAGCGCCTCCGGACGCTCCAGGTCCCGTACGGCCGTGCGGGAACCCTTGGGCAGGGCCGCACGGTCCAGCCCGGCCGCCGCCAGCGCGCGGTCGATGCGCAGCGCCGCCTCCGCCGCCCGCCGGGCGCGCGGCCGCAGCAGTCCGCGCAGCGAGTCGCCGAAGCGGCGCTGCAGCAGCGCCCGCTCGCGCAGATGCTCGGCGACGGTCAGCGCCGGATCGAGATCGGTCACCCCGGGCACGTGCGCGAGTGCGCTGGCCCGGCGCAGTGCGGCCATCTGCCGGGGCAGGCCCAGCCCGCCCACGACGGCCGTCCCCTCCGTCGGCTTCATCCGCCCGGTCAGGGCGAGCAGCAGGCAGGTGCGGCCCGACCCCGACGGCCCCTCCACCGCGATCAGCGAGCCCGGCCCGGCGTCCACGGTGACCCCGCGGAACGCCCAGCCGCGCGGCCCGCGCAGTCCGAAGTCGCGGGCCCTGACGTCCAGTCCGCACGGACCGTCCACGGCTCCCACCCCCTGAGCTTGATACAGCGTTTTGAACTGACTGGTCAGTTCAAAAGTTAGCCCGAACTCCCGGTCGAAGCAAAAGCCCAGGTCAGAACGGATTGTCAGTGCCATACCCCACGATGGACACATACGGCACCCCGTGTGAGGGCGCCGTCACGCAGACGACAGGAGGTTCGTCATGGCCCACCCGTCCGCAGCCGCCGCCCGCCGGCGCCGCGCCGCCGGCCCTGCCCCCTCACTGACCGGCCCGGCGAGCGATGTGCACCCCGTGCTCCGCCGGGCCACGGCCCCGCCTGCCGCCCTCGACCTGCTCGCCCGGGCCCGCTCGGTCCTGGACGAGGCCGCCGTTCTCGACTCGCCGAACGAGCGGTACGCCCGAGCCCACCTCGCCGCCCTGCGCACCGCCGCGGCCGTGCTCGCCGCCCGGGGCCGCCCGGAGACCACCCCGCGGGGCCGGGCCCGCATCCGCAGCGCCTGGGAGGTGCTCCGGGAGGTCGCACCCGAGCTCTCCGAGTGGAGCGCCCTGTTCGCCTCGGGTGCCGGGCGCCGCGCCCGCGCCGAGGCGGGCATCCAGGGCGCCGTCGGCAGCCGCGACGCCGACGACCTGATACGGGACGTGGCGGTGTTCCTGCGCCTGGTGGAGCGGATGCTGGTGCTCCAGCCGGTGCTGCCGCAGCCGCGCCAGGACGCCGGCCGGCCGGGGCGGCAGACCGGCGCGCGGGAGGTGAGGCAGGCGGGGGAGCGGCCCCTGCCGGACGCGGGCTGACCGGGCAGGCCACCGGAAGCCGCCGGCCCGGGAGGCAATAGGGTGGGAAGCGCATGAAGCCCGCCCCGCCCGCACCCGGGCCGGGCCGGGCAGCCCGTTCGCTCCGCCGCGCCAGAGGCGGTGCCGCGCCGAGGAGACAACTGCCGTGTCGGACCCGATGCGCCCGCCCGCCTCCCACCACCATCCGCACCCGACGTCGCTGCGCTCCGACCCGTCCCGTCCCCGCGCCGCGCTGCGGACCGCCGTGGTCTGGGAGGTCCTCCAGGACGCCCTCGACCGCCGGGCCAAGGCCACCGGACGCCAGGCGCTGGACGTCCTCGACACCGGCGGCGGCAGCGGCAACTTCGCGGTGCCCCTGGCCCGCCTCGGCCACCGCGTCACCGTCGTCGACCCCAGCCCCAACGCGCTGTTCGCCCTGGAGCGCCGGGCCGCCGAGGCCGAGGTCGCCGACCGGGTGCGGGGCGTCCAGGGTGACGCCCACGGCCTCTTCGACGTGGTCGAGCGCGGCGGGTACGACGCCGTGCTCTGCCACGGCGTCCTGGAGTACGTCGACGACCCTGCCGAGGGCGTCCGCAACGCGGTCGCCGCGCTGCGCAGCGGGGGCGTGCTCAGCCTGCTCGCCGCCGGGCTGGGCGGCGCCGTGCTGGCCCGCGCCCTGGCCGGCCACTTCACCGAGGCCCGGCAGGCCTTGGACGACCCTGACGGACGCTGGGGCACCGGCGACCCGATGCCGCGCCGCTTCACCGCCGAGCAGCTCACCGCCCTGGTCGAGAGCGCCGGCCTGCGGGTCGGCGCCGTGCACGGTGTGCGGGTCTTCGCCGACCTCGTACCCGGTGTGCTGGTGGACACCGAGCCCGGAGCCATGGACGCGCTGCTGCGGCTCGAGGCGGCGGCCGCCGAGCTGGCGGCCTTCCACTCCGTGGCCACCCAGCTCCACGTGCTCGGTGAGACGCGGGAGGTTTGAAGAGGCCCGGGCTGTTCACCCGGGACCCGTCGCTGATCAGCGACGGACTCGTCCGTTGATCAGCAGCGCTGCTGCACATGGAGTACGCCACAGGCCCCCCGAACGGGGGCCCGTCGCCGTATGATCGAGGGAGACCGCCCGGCATGAGGGGTCGGCCGCTGGGGAATGGGAATCTCAGCGAGCCGGGACGTCATGGCGGAGACCGGTTGGCCAATTGGCGCAGAGGGGCGGGTTTCACGGGGGCGATTCCCTGCCTATCCTGAAGGGACCCCCCGGGTCGCCCCGGCGACTGCACGATGAGGAGGACTCCGTGCCGCTCTCGGAGCACGAGCAGCGCATGCTCGAGCAGATGGAGCGAGCGCTGTACGCCGAAGATCCCAAGTTCGCGACAGCGCTTGAGGGAAGCGGGCTGCGTACGTACACCCGGCGACGGGTCTACCAGGCGGTCGCGGGCTTCCTCGTAGGTATTGCGCTCCTCATGGCCGGTATGGTCGCCCAGCAGGTCTGGCTCAGCGTCGTGGGATTCCTCGTCATGCTGGGCTGCGCGGTCCTCGCCGTGACCGGCTGGCGCAAGGCCCCCAAGCCGGGCGAGCAGCCCGCCGCCGGGGCCGCACCCCAACCCCCCGGACACCGTCAGGGACGGCAGAAACGCTCCATGATGGAGCGCATCGAAGAGCGCTGGCAGCGACGGCGTGACGAGCAGCAGGGCGGCCACTAGGGCCGCTCCGGCGGATCATCCGCAGACACGGACACCGCAGACACGGACAACAGAATCCGACATGTGTGAGGGGTGGCCACCCAGCCGGTGGCCACCCCTCACACATGCCCGGGCCCGGTGCCCGGGACGCGCCCGGGACAGGCTCAGCCGCGCTGCCCCGAGGTCCCGCGCCACGCCGGGCGGGCCGCCGCCAGCCGGGTACGCACACCGGTCCACCGGGCCGACACCGCCCAGGCCACTCGTACGGTCGAGCGGGGCGCGAAGCGGGCCCGGAGCCGCGGGCCACGGCCGGCCGCGGCCCGCAGCCCCGAGTCCACCCGGCGGACATCGTCCGCCAGACCGGCCACCGGCCGCGGCCGGGGTGCGTACAGCGCCCGCTCCACGGCGTCCGCGACGCGGTGCACCGAGGCCTCGGCCGCCGCATCGAGCCCGCCGAGCCGGGCGATCCGGGCCGCCGCCCTGCGCGGGGTCTGCGACTCGTCCGGAGCGATCCCGAAGTCCCAGGCAGTGTCCGTCAGCTCCTGCCAGGCCGCCAGGGTGTCCGGCACCACCTCCGCCTCGCCTCGCCCGTGCGACCCCAGCCGCACCGTCCGGACCCGCATCCGCCACAGCATCGGGGCCAGCGGAACCGCGAGGGCCGCGAGCCCGCCCAGCGCCCAGGCCAGCGCCACGTACCACCGCGGACCGTCGTCGTCCGAGGCCAGGGCGGCCTGCGGGGACTCGCTCGCGCAGCCGCCGAGCTGCCTGCGCTCCGCCGAGCAGCTCTCGTCGGCCGAGGGCTGCGCCGACGGGGCCTGCGAGGCCTCCTGAGACGGTCGCGGCACGTCCGGAGTGGTGCTGCCGGGCGCGTCCGGCACCGTGTAGGACGGGATGCTGCCGCGGGTCGGGGTCGGCTCGAAGCGGGTCCAGCCCACCCCCTCGAAGTACAGCTCGGGCCAGGCGTGCGCGTCCCGCAGCCCGACCGACACCGTGCCGTCCGCCTGCGGAGTGCCGGGCGCGAAGCCCACGGCCACCCGGGCGGGTATGTCCAGGGACCGGGCCATCGCCGCCATCGCGAAGGAGAAGTGGATGCAGAAGCCCTCCTTGTCCCGCAGGAAGCGGGCGATCGCCTGGGAGCCGCTGCCGACCGCCACCTCGGTGTCGTACTCGAAACGGCCGTTGACCGCGAAGTACTCCTGGAGCATCACCGCCTGGTCGTAGGCGCTCGGTGCGCCCGCCGTGACCTCGCGGGCGGTCTGCGCCACCACCGCCGGGAGGGAGTCCGGCAGCTTGGTGTACTCCTCGGCCGTCGCCGGTGCCGGCCGGGGCGCCGAGGCGAGCTGCTCGGGCGTCGGCTGCACCTCCAGGCTGCGCACCCGGTAGGTCAGCCCGCGGGTGTTCTGGCCGTGGTCGCCGACCAGCGTCATCCCGACCGGCTCGTACCGCCAGTTGCCCTCGACCCGCACCCCGCTGGGCGGGTACGGCATCGGCAGCCAGGTCTGGGCGTACCAGTCGGCCGCCGAGACGGTCGTCGAGATCTCCCGGCGCGGGATGTCCGGGCCGAGGCCGGCCGGGGCCGGGAACGTGCCCCCCGGCACCGCGGTGATCTTGCGCTTGGACGGCTTCCAGGTGGTGCCGTCGAAGTCGTCCAGGGACACGATCCGCAGATACAGACCGGACACGTCGTCGGTGTCGGTGCGCAGCGTGAGCACCTCGCGGTTCTCGTCCACGTTCAGGCTGTCGCGCAGCGAGACCAGCGGGTTCACCGCCGAGATCGTGCCCCCGCCGCCGCTGCCGGAGCCCACCCCCGAGCCGGTGCCGTCCAGCAGCCCGCCGTTCATCGCCGGCAGGGCGAGCGGCACCACCAGGGCGACGCCCAGCGCCAGCGCGCCGATCCGCCGCCCGGCGCGTGCGGGTGCCACGGCAGCACTCTGCCCACCGTCCGGTGAGCGGGACGCACCGCCGAAGACCCGGCCCCACTGGGCGAGCCGGTCCCGCCCCTCGGCCAGCAGCAGCATCAGATAGCCGGCCGCCGCGATCAGGAACCACACCCAGCCGCCGGACCCGTCGTTGAGCCCCGCGGCCACCGAGTACAGCGCGAGCAGCGGCAGCCCGGCCGGGGCAGCGCTGCGGAAGGTCACCGCGAGGGCGTCCACGAGCAGCCCGATCACCAGGACCCCGCCGATCAGCATCAGCCGGATGCCGTCGGACTCCAGCGGCGCCGGGATCGCGTACCGCGCGATGTCGTCGCCGCCCTGCCGCAGCAGCTCGGCGAAGCGGCCGAACACCTCCGGGCCCGGTATCAGCCCGGCCAGGGCCTGGCCGCGGGCGAAGACCAGGGTGAGCAGGACCAGCCCGGCCAGGGCCTGGGCCGCCACCGTCAGCGGCCGGGCCAGCGGCACCCGCCGGGCCACCGCCCCCACCACGGACTGGACGGCCAGCAGGAACGCCGCCTGCAGGATCCAGAGGAACGGGTCGACCAGGGGCAGCAGCGCACACGCCGCCATCAGCGTGGCCGCCCACGCGGACACCGCAAGCCGTGCCTGCCCGCTCACCACGTGCCCTCCCCACCGCTCGCCGCGACCACGCCCGAACGCTCCCGGTCCGCCCGGCGCCACATCTCCTCCACGGAGGCGGCGCGCGGCACGCTCACGACCGTCCAGCCGGCCTCGCGCAGCAACTGCAACCGCTCGTCACCTCCGTCCAACGGGCCGGGCACATCGGTCGGTTCCCGCAGCCAGACATCGCTGCCGAGGACGAAGGCCAGCGCGCCGCCGCTGCGCCGCCGCATCCTGGCGGCCACCGCGGCCTGTTCCTCGTCGAGGTCGCCGAAGAACGCCACCAGCAGCCCGTCGCCGCCGCCGCGCAGCACGTCGTACGCCCGGGACAGATCCGTGCCGTCGGAGTGGTCGATGACCGCGAGGGTGTCCATCAGCAGTCCGGCCGTGTCCGCCGTCTCCTGGCCGGCGCCGGTGAAACCGTCGGCGCCCTCCCCGGGCACCGCACTGCCGGTGTCCGTGAGCAGCCGCACGGAGAAGCCCCGCTCCAGCATGTGCACCAGCACCGACGCCGCGCCCGACACCGCCCACTCGAAGGCCGAGCCGGGGCCCGCGCCGGCGAAGGCGACGCCGCGGGTGTCCAGCAGCACCGTGCAGCGGGAGCGCTGCGGCTGCTCCTCGCGGCGCACCATCAGCTCACCGTGGCGCGCGGTGGAACGCCAGTGCACGCGGCGCAGGTCGTCGCCGTGGCGGTAGCCGCGCGGGATCACGTCGTCCTCGCCCGCCACGGCCGGCGAGCGCTGCCGCCCCTCGCCGTACCCCTTCGCCTCGCCGCCGAACCGCACCGGCGGCAGCGGCTCGACCCGCGGGATCACGGTGAGGGTGTCGTAGCTGGAGAAGGACCGGGTCAGTTCGCACATGCCGAACGGGTCGGTCAGCCGCAGCTGCAGCGGCCCCAGCGGGTAGCGGCCGCGCAGATCGGACCGGACCCGGTAGGACACCTCGCGCCGGCCGCCCGCCTCCACCCGGTCGAGGACGAAGCGGGGGCGCGGCCCGAGCACGTAGGGCACCCGGTCCTGGAGCATCAGCAGACCCGTGGGCAGCCGCGAGATGTTCTCGACGCGCAGATGGACCCGGGCCTCGCTGCCCGCGGGAACCCGCCCGGGGGAGAGCCGGCGGCTGCCCGCGACCCGGTGCCGGGTGCGGTACAGCACGGTGGCGCACACCGGCGGCAGCACCGCCAGCAGCAGACCCACCCGGAGCAGGTCGCTCTGGCCCAGGACGTAGGCGCAGACCCCGGCGGCGATGCCGGCGGCGAGGAAGGACCGCCCGCGGGTGGTCAGACCGGCGAGGGCGGTGCGGATGCCGCCGCTGTCGCCCCGGTCGTCGGCCTCCGCCGGTCCCGTCCCCCCGCCGGCCATCAGAGCCTCCGCGGCGGCTGCTGGCCGTACGCCGGGCCGTGGCCCAGCCCGAGGGCCCCCGCCTGCTGGGGCGCGGCGGGCACCGGCGTGCGCTGCAGGATCTCCTGGACGACCTGCTCCGCGGTGCGTCGGTTGAGCTGCGCCTGCGCGGTGGGCAGCAGACGGTGCGCCAGCACGGCGACGGCCAGGGCCTGCAGATCGTCCGGCAGCGCGTAGTCCCGGCCGTTCAGAGCGGCGGACGCCTTCGCCGCGCGCAGCAGATGCAGGGTGGCGCGCGGCGAGGCACCGAGTCTGAGATCGGGGTGGGTGCGGGTGGCGGCGACCAGGTCCACGGCGTACCGCCGGACCGGCTCGGCCACGTACACGCCGCGCACCGCCTCGATCAGCTTCACGATCTCGTGCGCGTGGGCCACCGGCTGCAGATCGTCCAGCGGGCTCACCCCGCCGTGCACGTCGAGCATCTGCAGCTCGGCCTCCGCGGAGGGGTAGCCGATGGAGACCCGGGCCATGAACCGGTCGCGCTGGGCCTCCGGCAGCGGGTAGGTGCCCTCCATCTCGACCGGGTTCTGCGTCGCCACCACCAGGAACGGGCTGGGCAGCTCGTGGGTCTGGCCGTCGATGGTGACCTGACGCTCCTCCATCGACTCCAGCAGGGCGGACTGCGTCTTGGGGGAGGCGCGGTTGATCTCGTCGCCGATCACCACCTGGGCGAAGATCGCGCCCGGCTTGAACTCGAAGTCCCGGCGCTGCTGGTCCCAGATGGAGACACCGGTGATGTCCGACGGCAGCAGGTCGGGAGTGAACTGGATGCGCCGCACGGAACAGTCGATCGACCGGGCCAGCGCCTTGGCCAGCATGGTCTTGCCGACCCCGGGGACGTCCTCGATCAGCAGGTGGCCCTCGGCGAGCAGTACGGTCAGCGAGAGCCGTACGACCTCGGGCTTGCCCTCGATCACGCTCTCCACCGACTCCCGCACGCGCTCGACGACGGCGGTCAGATCGTCCCCCACCCCCGAATACGCCCGGGCGGGGGCGCCCCCATGGCTCGCTCGGTCCTCATAGGTCGTCACCCGGCCCTCCTCGGCCCATCCCCACGCGTGCAGAGCAGCAAGGGTTCACCCCAACTTTCCGGACCGATGCCCCAGCACTGCGGACCGGCCCTCCCCGAAAACACGGACACCACACGGGAGAACTCCGTGGGACGCCCCTCCCGCATTCTTGCCGCCGTGACGGATTCGTGTCACTCGACTGTGGACAACTGGCCGCTCGGCGGCCGGTCGGGCGTCAGGCCGCCTCGACCTCCCGCAGCAGGCCGGTCTTCACATCGAAGACGAACCCGCGCACGTCATCGGTGTGCACCAGGAACGGCGAGGTGCGCACCCGCCGCATCGACTGCCGCACGTCCTGGTCGACGTCCCGGAACGACTCCACCGCCCAGGACGGGCGCTGTCCGACCTCCATCTCCAGCTCGTGCCGGAACTCCTCGGTGAGGGACTCCAGGCCGCAGCCGGTGTGGTGGATCAGGACCACGCTGCGGGTGCCGAGCGCCCGCTGGCTGATGGTCAGGGAGCGGATGACGTCGTCGGTGACGACACCGCCGGCGTTGCGGATCGTGTGGCAGTCGCCCAGCCGCAGTCCGAGCGCGGCGTGCAGATCCAGCCGTGCGTCCATACAGGCCACCACGGCGACCTGCCGGACGGGCCGGGCGTCCATCCCCGGGTCGGAGAACTCGGCGGCGTACCGTGCGTTGGCCGCGACGAGGTGGTCGGTGACGGAGCCGCCGTCGGCTATGGCGGACTCCGGGCCTGTGGGAACCGATGCAGAAGTCGTCATAGCCATGACGTTACTGGCCACCGAGGGCCGCGGCCCGCCGGGAACGGGTGAAGAGTGGGGACAAAAGCACCGGAGCGCGCACGTGGGCGCACTCGGCTGTGAGCTAACCCACAGGAGTGGCGGACCGGCCCCGTCCGGGTGATTCCGCCACGCGTACCGCTTCGCGCCGCCCCGGCCCGCGACGCGCAGGCCGGTTGATTGACCGGGAGGCGCCGTGGACTAAAGTGACGCGAAGCGGGAGGCGAGGTTCTCCCTGCGATCTCCCTGCTGGACTGAACGATCCGGAGACCTGGGCGCCGTACCCCGGATCTCCTCACGTGCGCGGCGCGTACGTACGGCTCGGCCTCCTCCCGCTCCCGGTCGGCTGACGCTTCCGGCGCCGGCAGGCCTCCCCTCCTCCGGGGGTTCCCGGCTTGCCGGGGAAGGGCGGGGACCCGGCGGTGCGTGCTGCCGCGCCGCACCTGAGAGGCCCTTCTCCCGTGAGCCAGAGTCGACATGTCCCGGTGATGCTCCAGCGGTGTCTGGACCTGCTGGCGCCCGCCCTTCAGGAGCCGGGGTCCGTGGTCGTCGACTGCACGCTCGGGCTGGGCGGCCACAGCGAGGCGCTGCTGGAGCGGTTCACCGAGGCGCGGCTGGTCGCCCTCGACCGGGACAAGGAGGCCCTGCGCCTGTCCGGCGAGCGGCTCGCACCGTACGGAGAGCGCGCCACCCTGGTGCACGCCGTCTATGACGAGCTGCCCGACGTCCTGGACCGGATCGGCCTCCCGCGCGTCCAGGGCGTCCTGTTCGACCTCGGCGTCTCCTCCATGCAGCTCGACGAGGCCGGCCGCGGCTTCGCCTACGCCCAGGACGCGCCGCTCGACATGCGCATGGACCAGACGACCGGCGTCAGCGCGGCCGAGGTCCTCAACACCTACCCGCCGGGCGAGCTGGTGCGCATCCTGCGGGCGTACGGCGAGGAGAAGCAGGCCAAGCGGATCGTGGCCGCGATCGTGCGGGAGCGTGCGAAGGAGCCGTTCACCACCAGCGCCCGGCTGGTGGAGCTGATCCGGGACGCGCTGCCGCAGGCCGCCAAGCGCACCGGCGGCAACCCGGCCAAGCGCACCTTCCAGGCGCTGCGCATCGAGGTCAACGGCGAGCTGTCGGTGCTGGAGCGGGCGGTCCCGGCCGCCGTCAAGGCGCTCGCGGTGGGCGGGCGGATCGCCGTGCTGTCGTACCACTCGCTGGAGGACCGGCTGGTCAAGCAGGTGTTCGCGGCCGGTGCCGCCAACACCGCGCCGCCCGGACTCCCGGTGGTGCCCGAGCGGTACGAGCCCCGGCTCAAGCTGCTCACCCGTGGTGCCGAACTTCCCACCGAGCAGGAGATCGCCGAGAACCGGCGGGCGGCGCCGGCCCGGCTGCGTGGCGCCCAGCGCATCAGGGAGGACGTCGAGTGAGCCGGCCGAGGCGGCGGTGCGATGCCGCCCGTACCGACGGGACGGTGGTCCGTACCGACCGGACCGCGGCCCGGACACCGGGGAGGGTGTGTGGGTAGGAATCCCGAACTGAAGGGGCGGGCCGCCCGGCTCGCCCGGCTCCTCCCGGCGAGCGGCCGGCAGGCCGCCCGGACGCCGTTCATACTCCTCGTCGTGCTGCTGCTCGGCGGCGGGCTCATCGGGCTGCTGGTGCTGAACTCCGCGCTCAGCGAGGGCTCGTTCCAGCTCGACGACCTGAAGCGGGAGACCAAGAGCCTCACCGACCAGGAGCAGGCCCTCCAGCGGGACGTCGACGCCTACTCCGCCCCCGAGGCGCTGCAGCGCCGGGCCCGCGAGCTGGGCATGGTGCCCGGCGGCGACCCCGCCTTCCTGGTCCCCGACGGCACCGTCAAGGGCTCCCCGCGCCCCGCCTCCGGCCCGGTCACCCCGCTCGTCGTCGCCCCCGAGGCGCTCACCGGGGCCCCGGCGGCCGGCCACCCCTCCACCGGTGACCAGGCCATCGGGACCCCCGCCACCGAGAACCGGGCCACCCTGCCCCCCGCCACCGCGCCGCCGAGCCCCGCAGCCGCCCCCGCCGGGACGTCCGTGCCCGGTCCACGGACGCAGGCCCCACCGGCCCCGGTGCCCACGCCCACGCCCACCCCGACCCCCGGCAGGTGACGGAAGTGGATGACGACCACGGCAGGCAGCCACCGCGCCGACGCGTGCCCGGTCCCGCGAGACCCGCCCGGCCCGCCCGCCCCGGCAGCGGCCGGCGGCCCGGCCCCGGCGCCCGCCCGGCGCGCCACCCCGGCCCGCCCCGCCCGCTGAGGCTGGGCAGCCCACGGCCCCGGCTGCGCCTGATCGGCCTGGCCCTCACTCTGGTGCTCATCGCCTTCGTCGTACGGCTGTTCCAGGTACAGGCCGTCGACGCCGGCACCTATGCCTCCCGGGCCGAACAGAACCGCTACGTCGTGCACACCCTGTCCGCCGAACGCGGCGGCATCACCGACCGCAACGGCGTGTCGCTGGCGACCACCGTGGACGCGTACGACATCACGGCCGACCCCACGATGTTCACCCGCGAGCAGCTCGGGGTCGGCGACGGCCCCGAGCAGGCCGCCGCCCTGCTCGCCCCGATCCTCGGCGCCGACCAGGAGGACCTGGTCGGCGAGCTCCGCCCGAAGAACAAGGAGCTGCGCTACGTCCGGCTCGCCCGCAGCCGCACCCCGCAGGTCTGGAACCAGATCAAGGACCTGAGGACCGCGCTGGCCACCAAGGCGAAGTCGGACAGGTCCACGGTCAACGTGCTGGCCGGGGTCTTCGCCGACCCCAGCAGCAAGCGCGTGTACCCGGGCGGCACCCTGGCCGCCGGCGTCCTCGGCTGGGTCAATGCGGAGGGCGAGGGCGGCGGCGGCCTGGAGCGCAAGCTGGACGCGACGCTGGCCGGCGAGGACGGCAAGATCCGCTACGCCCAGTCCGGCGGCCTGCGCGTGCCCACCGTCGGCTCCACCGAGACCCCCGCGGTGCCCGGCAGCGACGTGGAGCTGACCCTCGACCGCGACATCCAGTGGGCTGCCCAGCACGCCATCAGCGAGCAGGTGGAGAAGTCCGAGGCGGACGGCGGCTACGTCGTCGTGCAGGACACCCGGACCGGCGAGATCCTCGCCATGGCCAACTCGCCCGGCTTCGACCCCGGCGACCTGGCGCACGCCGACCCCGATGCCCTCGGCAATCCGGCCCTGCAGGACGCCTACGAGCCCGGCTCCACCGCCAAGGTGATGTCGATGGCCGCGGTCCTGGAGGAGAACGCCGCCACCCCGACGACGCACGTCACCGTGCCCAACCGGCTGCACCGCGGGGACCGGCTGTTCAAGGACGACGTCGACCACCCCACCTGGTACCTCACGCTCAACGGCGTGCTCGCCAAGTCCAGCAACATCGGCACCATCCTGGCCACCGGCGAGCTGGGCAAGACGCAGCGGGAGACCAACCGGGTGCTCTACTCCTACCTGCGCAAGTTCGGCCTCGGCAGCCACACCGGGCTCGGCTTCCCCGGGGAGACCAAGGGCATCCTCGCGCCGCCGGACCAGTGGTCCACCTCGCAGCAGTACACGATCCCTTTCGGCCAGGGCGTGTCCATCAACGCGATGCAGGCGGCGTCCGTCTACTCCACGATCGCCAACGGCGGCGTCCGGATCGAACCCACGCTGGTCCGCGGTACCAAGGGCCCCGACGGACGCTTCACTCCCGCCTCCGAGCCCGAGAAGAGCCGGGTGATCAGTGAGAGGACGGCGAAGACCCTCGCCCGGATGCTGGAGTCCGTGGTGGACGACGAGGAGGGCACCGGCACCAGGGCCCGCATCCCGGGCTACCGGGTGGCGGGCAAGACCGGCACGGCCAACCGCGTGGATCCGGCCACCGGCAAGTACAAGGGCTACACCTCGTCCTTTGCCGGCTTCGCCCCTGCCGACCAGCCCCGCGTCACCGTCTACTGCGCCATCCAGAACGCGACGAAGGGCAGCTACTTCGGCGGCCAGATCTGCGGACCCATCTACAAGCAGGTCATGGAGTTCGCCCTGAAGACCCTCCAGGTCCCGCCCACCGGGGCCGACCCCGCGAACATCCCCGTCACCTTCAAACCCTGACCCGTTCCTCCCGTACCGAGCCACCAGGAACCACCCGTGACGACGATCACCCCCGACCCCGGGAACCAGAGCTCCCCCCGTCCCTCCTCCCACACCTCACTTCGCTCGGAAGCGGGTACGCCCGGTACGCTCACCGCCGTGCCACAGCCTGATCAGTCCCAAACCGCCCAGAAGGGCCACCCCGTGACATATCCGGGACCGCCCCGGCCGGCGCAGGTCTCCGCCACACCCCTCGCGGACCTCGCCGAGCAGCTGGGTGTCGCCGCGCCGGACAGCCCCGCCGACGTCACGGGCATCACCCATGACTCGCGCGCCGTCCGCCCCGGCGACCTGTACGCCGCCCTCCCCGGAGCCCGCGCCCACGGCGCCGACTTCGTCGACCAGGCCGCCGGACTCGGTGCCGCCGCCGTGCTGACCGACCCGGCCGGCGTGGAGCGCGCCGCCGCCACCGGGCTCCCGGTGCTGGCCGTCGAGGGCCCGCGCGGACACATGGGCGAACTGGCCGCCACCATCTACGGCCACCCCGGGCGCGCCCTGCTGCAGATCGGCATCACCGGCACCTCAGGCAAGACCACCACCGCCTACCTGGTCGAGGGCGGCCTGCGCACGGCGAGGAGCACCGGCCTGATCGGCACGGTGGAGATGCGCATCGGCGACGAGCGGATCAAGTCCGAGCGCACCACACCCGAGGCCACCGACCTGCAGGCGCTGTTCGCGGTGATGCGCGAGCGGGGCACCGAGGCGGTCGCCATGGAGGTCTCCAGCCACGCCCTCGTGCTCGGCCGGGTCGACGGCTGCGTCTTCGACATCGCCGTCTTCACCAACCTCAGCCCGGAGCACATGGAGTTCCACTCCGACATGGAGGACTACTTCGGGGCCAAGGGGCAGCTGTTCACCCCGGACCGCAGCAGGCTCGGCGTGGTCAACGTCGACGACGAGTACGGCAGGCGGCTCGCCAAGGAGGCCACCGTCCCGGTGGTCACCTACTCGGCCGAGGGCCACCCGGACGCCGACTGGCGCGCCGAGGACGTCGCGGTCGGCCCGCTGGACTCGACGTTCACCGCGGTCGGCCCCGAGGGCGAGCGCATCGCCGCCAGGTCCCCGCTCGCCGGGCCCTTCAACGTGGCGAACACCCTCGCCGCGATCGTCGCCCTGGCCGCCGCCGGACTCGATGCGCAGACCGCCGCCGACGGCGTCGCCGCGGTGCCCGGTGTACCGGGCCGCCTGGAGCGGGTGGACGCCGGACAGCAGTACCTCGCGGTGGTCGACTACGCGCACAAGACCGACGCGGTCGAGTCCGTGCTCAAGGCGCTGCGCAAGGTCACCGAGGGCCGGCTGCACGTCGTGCTCGGCTGCGGCGGCGACCGCGACGCCACCAAGCGCGAACCGATGGGCGCCGCCGCGGCCCGGCACGCCGACATCGCCGTACTGACCTCCGACAACCCCCGCTCCGAGGACCCCCTCGCGATCCTCGCCACCATGCTCCAGGGCGCGGCCTCCGTGCCCGCGCACGAGCGCGGCGAGGTGCAGGTCTTCGAGGACCGGGCCGCGGCCATCGCCGCCGCCGTCGCCCGCGCCGAACCCGGCGACACCGTGCTGGTCGCCGGCAAGGGCCATGAGCAGGGCCAGGACATCGCCGGGGTGGTCCGTCCCTTCGACGACCGCCAGGTGCTCTTCGAAGCCATCCGGAAGACCCAGGGATGAAAACCCGGAAGACCCAGGGGATGAACTTGTGATCGCCCTCTCTCTCGCCGAGATCGCAGAAGTCGTCGGCGGGCAGATGCACGACATACCGGATCCGTCGGCCGAGGTCACCGGACCGGTCGTCCGGGACTCCCGCGAGGCGGGACCCGGCAGCCTCTTCGTGGCCTTCGTCGGCGAGCGCGCGGACGGCCACGACTTCGCCCCGGCGGTCGTCCGGGCCGGCGCCGCGGCCGTGCTCGGCTCCCGCCCCGTCGGTGTGCCCGCGATCGTCGTGGACGACGTCCAGGCCGCCCTCGGCGCCCTCGCCCGCCATGTCGTACGGCGCCTGGGGGCCACCCTGGTGGCCCTCACCGGCTCCGCCGGCAAGACCAGCACCAAGGACCTGATCGCCCAGGTGCTCCGGCGCAAGGCCCCGACGGTCTTCACCCCGGGCTCGCTCAACAACGAGATCGGGCTCCCGCTCACCGCGCTCAGCGCCACCGAGGAGACCCGCTTCCTGGTGCTGGAGATGGGCGCCCGCGGCATCGGCCACATCCGCTACCTCACCGAACTGACCCCACCGCGGATCGGCCTGGTGCTCAACGTCGGCTCGGCGCACATCGGCGAGTTCGGCGGCCGGGAGCAGATCGCGCAGGCCAAGGGCGAACTCGTCGAGTCCCTGCCCTCCGCCGAAGACGGCGGCGCCGCGATCCTCAATGCCGACGACCCCTATGTCCGCGCCATGGCCGCCCGTACGAAGGCGAGGGTGGTCCTTTTCGGAGAGTCCGGCGAAGCGGACGTTCGCGCCGAGAACGTACGACTCACGGACACCGGACAGCCCTCCTTCAGACTTCACACACCCTCCGGTGCAAGCGATGTGACCATGCGCCTGTACGGTGAGCACCACGTGTCGAACGCGCTCGCCGCGGCCGCCGTCGCCCACGAGCTGGGCATGTCCGCAGACGAGATCGCCGTCGCGCTCTCCGAGGCGGACTCCCTCTCCCGCTGGCGGATGGAGGTCACCGAGCGCCCGGACGGCGTGACGGTCGTCAACGACGCCTACAACGCGAACCCCGAGTCCATGAAGGCCGCTCTGCGTGCGCTGGCGGCCATCGGCAAGGGGCGCCGTACGTGGGCGGTGCTCGGCAGGATGGCCGAGCTCGGGGACGAATCGCTCGCCGAGCACGACGCGGTCGGACGGCTCGCCGTCCGGCTCAACGTCAGCAAGCTCGTCGCGGTGGGGGGCCAGGAGGCCGCCTGGCTGCAACTGGGCGCATATAACGAGGGTTCGTGGGGTGAGGAGTCGGTGCACGTGTCCGACGCACAGGCGGCGGTCGACCTGCTGCGCAGCGAGCTGCGCCCGGGTGACGTCGTACTCGTGAAGGCGTCCCGTTCGGTGGGGCTGGAGAGCGTCGCCTCGGCGCTGCTCGAGACCGGCGCCGAGGGTGAGGTTGCCGCCCGATGATGAAGCAGATCCTGTTCTCAGGAGTCATTGGCCTCTTCCTCACGCTGATCGGCACCCCGCTGCTGATCAAGCTGCTGGCCCGCAAGGGCTACGGCCAGTACATCCGCGACGACGGCCCGCGCGAGCACGCCAGCAAGCGCGGTACGCCGACCATGGGTGGTATCGCCTTCATCCTGGCGACGGTCATCGCCTACTTCCTCGCCAAGGTGATCACCAGTTCCCTCGACTCCGAGGCCGACGCGACGCCGACGTTCTCGGGCCTGCTGGTGCTCGGCCTGATGGTCGGCATGGGCCTGGTCGGCTTCCTCGACGACTACATCAAGATCGTCAAGCGGCGTTCGCTGGGTCTGCGGGCCAAGGCGAAGATGGCAGGCCAGCTGATCGTCGGCATCGCCTTCGCCGTGCTCTCGCTCCAGTTCGCGGACGACAGCGGCAACACCCCGGCCTCCACCAAGCTGTCCTTCATCACCGACTTCGGCTGGTCGATCGGCCCGGTACTGTTCGTGGTCTGGGCGCTGTTCATGATCCTCGCGATGTCGAACGGCGTGAACCTCACCGACGGCCTCGACGGCCTGGCCACCGGCGCCTCCGTCCTGGTCTTCGGCGCCTACACGTTCATCGGCGTCTGGCAGTTCCAGGAGTCCTGCGCCAACGCGCAGACCCTGACCAACCCGGGCGCCTGCTACGAGGTGCGCGACCCGCTCGACCTGGCGGTGGTCGCCTCCGCGCTGATGGGCGCCTGCCTCGGCTTCCTGTGGTGGAACACCTCGCCGGCCAAGATCTTCATGGGCGACACCGGTTCGCTGGCGCTCGGCGGTGTGCTCGCCGGTCTGGCGATCTGCTCCCGCACCGAGCTGCTGCTCGCCATCCTCGGCG
The DNA here is from genome assembly GCF_036689765.1 of Streptomyces poriticola. Taxonomy (NCBI): domain Bacteria; kingdom Bacillati; phylum Actinomycetota; class Actinomycetes; order Kitasatosporales; family Streptomycetaceae; genus Streptomyces; species Streptomyces poriticola. The sequence continues at coordinate 180,431 of NZ_JBAGKH010000001.1, read as the reverse complement.
GTCTGTTCGTCCTCATCACCATGTCGGTGGTCATCCAGGTCGGCTCCTTCCGGCTCACCGGGAAGCGGGTCTTCCGGATGGCCCCGCTCCAGCATCACTTCGAACTCAAGGGCTGGTCCGAGGTCCTGGTCGTGGTCCGCTTCTGGATCATCCAGGGCATCTGTGTGATCGTCGGACTGGGACTCTTCTACGCGGGATGGGCAGCAGACAAGTGACCGACTGGCAGGGCTTGCACGTCACCGTCGCCGGGCTCGGCGTCTCCGGCGTCCCGGCGGCCAAGGTCCTGCACGGCCTCGGCGCCCGGGTCACCGTCGTCAACGACGGCGCCGACGAGCGCGCGCGGGCGCAGGCCGCCGAACTGGAGGCGCTCGGCGTCACCGTGCGCCTCGGCGACGGCGACACCCTCCCCGAGGGCACCGGGCTGATCGTCACCACGCCCGGCTGGAAGCCGGACAAGCCGCTGTTCGCGGCGGCCGAGCGGGCCGGTGTGCCGGTCTGGGGCGATGTCGAACTGGCCTGGCGGCTGCGCGGCCGGGACGGCGGGGAAGCGACTCCCTGGCTCTGCGTGACCGGCACCAACGGGAAGACCACCACCGTCCGGATGCTGGCGTCGATCCTCGAGGCCGCCGGCCTGCGCACCGCCGCCGTGGGGAACATCGGCGTCTCCCTGCTGGACGTCGTCCTCGGCGAGGAACAGTACGACGTCCTCGCCGTGGAGCTGTCCAGCTACCAGCTGCACTGGGCGCCCTCGCTGCGCGCCCACTCGGCGGCGGTGCTCAACCTCGCCCCCGATCACCTCGACTGGCACGGCTCCATGGAGGCCTACGCGCGCGACAAGGGCCGCGTCTACGAGGGCAACCGCATCGCCTGCGTCTACAACGCCGATGAAACCGGCAAGCCTTCCACCGAGGACCTGGTCCGCGACGCCGACGTCGAGGAGGGCTGCCGGGCGATCGGCTTCACCCTCGGCACGCCGGCCCCCTCCCAACTCGGGGTCGTGGAGGGCATCCTGGTCGACCGCGCCTTCGTGGCGGACCGGCACAAGAACGCCCAGGAGCTGGCCGAGGTCTCCGACGTCGACCCGCCCGCCCCGCACAACATCGCCAACGCCCTCGCCGCGGCGGCCCTCGCCCGCGCCTTCGGCGTGCCGGCCGAGGCCGTACGGGACGGGCTGCGCGCCTTCACCCCGGACGCCCACCGCATCGCGCACGTCGCCGACGTGGACGGGGTGGCCTATGTCGACGACTCCAAGGCCACCAACACCCACGCCACCGAGGCGTCCTTGGCGGCCTACGACTCGATCGTCTGGATCGCAGGCGGGCTCGCCAAGGGAGCGGTCTTCGACGACCTGGTCGCGGGCGCCGCGAAGCGGCTGCGCGGCGTGGTGCTCATCGGCGCCGACCGCGCCCTGATCCGCGAAGCCCTGGCGCGACACGCCCCGGAAGTACCCGTCGTCGACCTCGACCGGACCGACACTGGGGCGATGCTCCAGGCCGTCCAGGAGGCGCGGCGGCTCGCCCGGCCCGGCGACACGGTGCTGCTCGCCCCGGCCTGCGCCTCCATGGACATGTTCACCAACTACAACCAGCGCGGCGACGCATTCGCCCGGGCCGTCCGCGAACTCGGCGCGCAGTAGCCCCGGCCGCCTGTGCCGGGCGACCTCGGGAGGGACGCGTGGGACGCGCGAGTCACAGCGGAGGCGCCGATGCCCGTTAGCCGTACCGGCAGCCCGCCCGCCCAGCGGGCGCCCCGGCGTCCCGCCGCCCCGCGGCCCCCGCGCGAGAACCCCGCCCAGCGCCTGGTCACCCGGGCCCGCCGGGCCTGGGACCGGCCGCTCACCGCGTACTACCTGATCCTCGGCGGCAGCGCGCTGATCACCGTACTGGGGCTGGTGATGGTCTACTCGGCCTCCCAGATCACCGCGCTGCAGCTGTCGCTGCCCGGGTCGTACTTCTTCCGCAAGCAGGCTCTGGCCGCCCTGATCGGCGCCGGGCTGCTGCTGCTCGCCATGCGGATGCCGGTGAAGCTGCACCGGGCGCTGGCCTACCCGATCCTGGCCGGTGCCGTGTTCCTGATGGCCCTGGTGCAGGTGCCGGGGATAGGGATGTCGGTCAACGGCAACCAGAACTGGATCTCCGTCGGCGGACCCTTCCAGCTCCAGCCCAGCGAGTTCGGCAAGCTCGCCCTGGTGCTGTGGGGCGCCGACCTGCTCGCCCGCAAGCAGGACAAGCGGCTGCTGACCCAGTGGAAGCACATGCTGGTGCCGCTGGTGCCGGTCGCCTTCCTGCTGCTCGGGCTGATCATGCTCGGCGGGGACATGGGCACCGCGATCATCCTGACCGCGATCCTGTTCGGCCTGCTGTGGCTGGCGGGCGCGCCCACCCGGCTGTTCGCCGGGGTGCTGGGGATCGCCGCGCTGCTCGGTGCGGTCCTCATCAGGACCAACCCCAACCGTATGGCCCGGCTCGCCTGCATCGGCGCCACCGACCCCGGTCCCGACGACGCGTGCTGGCAGGCGGTGCACGGGATCTACGCGCTGGCCTCCGGCGGACTCTTCGGATCCGGGCTCGGTGCCAGTGTGGAGAAATGGGGCCAACTCCCCGAAGCGCACACCGACTTCATCTTCGCCGTCACCGGTGAGGAACTGGGCCTGGCGGGGACGCTGTCGGTACTCGCCCTCTTCGCGGCTCTAGGCTATGCGGGTATCCGCGTGGCCGGACGCACGGAGGACCCCTTCGTGAGGTATGCCGCGGGAGGCGTGACCACCTGGATCACGGCCCAGGCCGTGATCAACATCGGTGCGGTCCTCGGGCTGCTGCCGATCGCCGGCGTCCCGCTCCCGCTGTTCTCCTACGGAGGGTCCGCCCTGCTGCCGACCATGTTCGCCATCGGGCTGCTGATCGCCTTCGCGCGCGACGAGCCCGGTGCGCGGGCAGCGCTTGCGATGCGGCAACCTCGCTTTGGTAGAAAGCGGGGGACCGGGGGCACCGGGTCCGACCGGCGTCCCCGGAGTTGGAACACGATGCGACGGCGCGCCTCGGCGGCGCGTACGTCCGGAGAGCGGTGAATTTCGGTGCATGTCGTACTTGCCGGCGGAGGAACCGCGGGCCACATCGAGCCCGCGCTCGCCCTCGCGGACGCCCTGCGCAGGCAGGATCCGACCGTGGGCATCACGGCCCTGGGCACGGAGCGCGGCCTCGAGACACGTCTCGTACCCGAGCGTGGGTACGAACTCGCGCTGATCCCCGCCGTACCGCTGCCGCGCAAGCCGACGCCTGAGCTGATCACCGTCCCGGGCCGGCTGCGCGGTACGATCAAGGCGTCCGAGCAGATCCTGGAGCGCACCAAGGCCGACGCCGTGGTCGGCTTCGGCGGCTATGTGGCGCTGCCCGGCTACCTCGCCGCCAAGCGGCTCGGCGTGCCGATCGTGATCCACGAGGCCAACGCCCGTCCCGGACTCGCCAACAAGATCGGCTCCCGCTACGCCAGCCAGGTCGCCGTCTCCACTCCCGACAGCAAGCTGCGCAATTCCCGCTACATCGGCATTCCGCTGCGCCGCGCCATCGCCACCCTGGACCGGGCCGCCGCACGCCCCGAGGCCCGCGCGATGTTCGGGCTGGACCCCAATCTGCCGACGCTGCTGGTCTCCGGCGGTTCGCAGGGTGCCCGCCGGCTCAACGAGGTCGTGCAGCAGGTCGCCCCGTGGCTCCAGCAGGCCGGCATCCAGATCCTGCACGCGGTCGGCCCGAAGAACGAACTGCCGCAGGTGCAGCAGATGCCGGGGATGCCCCCGTACATCCCGGTAAGTTACCTGGACCGGATGGATCTCGCGTACGCCGCGGCCGACATGATGCTCTGCCGCGCCGGCGCGATGACCGTCGCCGAACTCTCCGCCGTCGGACTCCCGGCCGCCTACGTCCCGCTGCCCATCGGCAACGGCGAACAGCGGCTCAACGCCCAGCCGGTGGTCAAGGCCGGCGGCGGCCTGCTGGTCGACGACGCGGAACTGACGCCCGAGTGGGTGCAGCAGAACGTCCTGCCCGTGCTCGCCGATCCGCACCGGCTGTACGAGATGTCCCGTGCCGCCTCCGAGTTCGGCCGCCGGGACGCCGACGATCTGCTCGTCGGCATGGTGTACGAGGCGATCAACGCCCAGCGTGCACACCGCTAGGACCATATGACGGAAGGCAGGGAGCGTGGCCGGACCGACCGCCGCCGCCGAGCGCGGTGCACGCCAGCAGGAGTCGTCCGGCCCGCCCCGCCGCCGGCGGTTCCGGCCGCCCCGCCTTCGTGTGATCGTCATCCTGGCCGTCGCTCTGGTGCTCCTCTCCTCCGGGACGGTCTGGCTCCTCTACGGCTCGAACTGGCTGCGGGTGGAACGCGTCTCGGTCTCCGGGACCCGCGTCCTGACCCCCGCCCAGGTCCGCGAGGCCGCCGAGGTCCCCGTGGGAGCCCCGCTGGTCTCCGTCGACACCGACGGCATCGAGGCCCGGCTGCGCAGGGAACTGCGCCGGATCGACTCGGTCGACGTGGTGCGTTCCTGGCCCCGGGGAATCGACCTGGAAGTGACGGAGCGCACCCCGGTTCTGGTGATGCGAGAAGGCCGGGAATATGTGGAGGTGGACGACGAAGGTATCCGGTATGCCACGGTTTCCCGCACCCCCGAGGGTGTCCCCGTGCTGGACCTGACCCCCTCCCGTTCGGGCACGGCCGCCGCCAGTCTGCGCCGCTTCGGCGCGGACCGGCTGGTGCTCGAGGCGGTCCGGGTCGCCGGCCGGATCCCCGCCGCGGTCGCCCGGGCCACGCGGACCGTCAAGGTCCGTTCGTACGACGACATCTCGCTGTCGCTGAGCGGTGGACGCACCGTCGCCTGGGGCAGCAGCGAGAACGGCCCCGCCAAGGCCCGTGCGCTCACCGCGCTGATGAAAGCCGCACCCGACGCACGGCACTTCGATGTCAGCGTTCCCAGCGCGCCCGCGTCATCGGGGAGTTGACGCACATCCGCGCAGGCCAGCACCCTGGTTGGGCAGCGCTACGGCTGATCACATAGGGTGAAAAGAAAAACGGGAGGTTCGGCGTGTTCGTTGAACGCGCGCCACGTGTCGACTTAGTGTCCTGTTCAGAAGACTCCAAGGAACAGACACACTGGTAACCCTAAACTTCAGCGTTAGGGTTCGGGTCGGCGCTACGGACCGTCCCATTCGGCATCAGTCGTCGGTTCGCGAGGCAGCAGTGCCCCGACGGTCCGGCGACACGTAACTCGAGGCGAGAGGCCTTCGACGTGGCAGCACCGCAGAACTACCTCGCAGTCATCAAAGTCATCGGTGTCGGCGGCGGTGGTGTCAATGCCATCAACCGGATGATCGAGGTCGGTCTCAAGGGTGTCGAGTTCATCGCCATCAACACGGACGCACAGGCACTGTTGATGAGCGACGCCGACGTCAAGCTGGACGTCGGCCGCGAACTCACCCGCGGACTCGGCGCCGGAGCCAACCCGGCCGTCGGCCGCAAGGCCGCCGAGGACCACCGCGAGGAGATCGAGGAGGTCCTCAAGGGGGCCGACATGGTCTTCGTGACAGCCGGTGAAGGCGGCGGCACCGGCACCGGCGGCGCACCCGTCGTGGCCAACATCGCCCGCTCGCTCGGTGCCCTCACCATCGGCGTGGTCACGCGCCCGTTCACCTTCGAGGGGCGGCGCCGCGCGAACCAGGCCGAGGACGGCATCGCCGAGCTCCGCGACGAGGTCGACACCCTCATCGTCATCCCCAACGACCGGCTGCTGTCCATCTCGGACCGCCAGGTCAGCGTGCTGGACGCGTTCAAGTCCGCCGACCAGGTGCTGCTCTCGGGTGTGCAGGGCATCACCGACCTGATCACCACCCCGGGCCTGATCAACCTCGACTTCGCCGACGTCAAGTCGGTCATGTCCGAGGCCGGTTCGGCACTGATGGGCATCGGCTCGGCCCGTGGCGACGACCGCGCCGTGGCCGCGGCCGAGATGGCCATCTCCTCGCCGCTCCTGGAGGCGTCCATCGACGGCGCCCGCGGGGTGCTGCTCTCCATCTCCGGCGGTTCCGACCTCGGCCTGTTCGAGATCAACGAGGCCGCCCAGCTGGTCAGCGAGGCCGCCCACCCCGAGGCCAACATCATCTTCGGCGCGGTCATCGACGACGCCCTCGGCGACGAGGTCCGGGTCACGGTGATCGCGGCCGGCTTCGACGGGGGCCAGCCGCCGGCCAAGCGGGACAACGTCCTCGGCGCCTCCTCGGCCAAGCGTGAGGAGTCCACCCCGGCCCGCCAGACCGAGAGCCGCCCGTCCTTCGGCTCGCTCGGCAGCGTCAAGCCCAAGGAGGAGCAGGCCGAGCCGCCGGCGCCGGAGCCCGCCGCCGATCTGCCGCCGGTCGCCCCGCCGCCCCCGGTCCCGTCGTCGCGGAGCTACTCGGACAGCGCGGCCGAGGAACTGGATGTGCCGGACTTCCTGAAGTGATAGGACAGCGCGACACCGTGAGCGGCGCGCACTTCGCCTTCACCGACCGGTGGGGCGGGGTGAGCGCCGTTCCGTACGAGGAGCTCAACCTCGGCGGCGCGGTCGGCGACGACCCCGGGGCCGTCCGGACCAACCGCGAGCTGACGGCCAAGTCCCTCGGTCTCGACCCGGCCCGGGTGGTCTGGATGAACCAGGTGCACGGAGCGGATGCCGCCGTGGTCGACGGACCCTGGGGCGAGCGCCCGGCCCCGCGGGTCGACGCGGTCGTCACCGCCGAGCGGGGGCTCGCCCTCGCGGTGCTCACCGCGGACTGCGTACCCGTCCTGCTCGCCGACCCCGTCGCCGGCATCGCCGCGGCGGCCCACGCGGGCCGGCCCGGCATGGCCGCCGGCGTCGTCCCCGCCGCCGTACGCACCATGGTGGAACTCGGCGCCGACCCCGCCCGGATCACCGCCCGCACCGGACCCGCCGTGTGCGGCCGGTGCTACGAGGTGCCGGAGCGGATGCGCGCCGAGGTGGCCGCCGTCGAGCCGGCGGCGTACGCGGAGACGAGCTGGGGCACACCCGCGGTCGATGTGACCGCCGGGGTGCACGCGCAGCTGATGCGCCTCGGCGTGCGCGACCGGGCGCATTCCCCGGTGTGCACGCTGGAGTCGGAGGACCACTTCTCGTACCGCCGCGACCGCACCACCGGGCGGCTCGCGGGCTATGTCTGGCTGGACTGATGGGGCATGACGGACCGTAAGGACGAACTCGCCGGAAACCTGGCGAAGGTGGAGGAGCGGATCACCGCCGCCTGTGCGGCGGCGGGACGCGCCCGCGAGGACGTGACCCTGATCGTGGTCACCAAGACCTACCCGGCCGACGACGTGCGGATGCTCGCCGAGCTCGGGGTGCGGCACGTCGCCGAGAACCGGGACCAGGACGCCGCCCCCAAAGCCGCAGCCTGCTCGGATCTGCCCCTTTCCTGGCATTTTGTCGGTCAGTTGCAGACCAACAAGGTGCGCAGTGTGGTCGGTTATGCCGATGTCGTGCAGTCCGTGGATCGTTCCAGGCTTGTCACAACTCTGTCCAAGGAGGCCGTGCGGGCCGGACGCGAGGTCGGCTGCCTGATCCAGGTCGCCCTCGACGCCTCGGTGAGCGGCCGGGGGGAGCGCGGAGGCGTGGCGCCCGGCGGAATCGAAGAGCTGGCCGACCTCGTCGCCGGATCGCCGGGGCTGCGGCTCGGCGGACTGATGACAGTGGCTCCGCTGAGCGGGGAGTACGCGGGGCGCCAACAGGCGGCGTTCGAGCACCTCGTGGATTTGTCGACCGACCTGCGCCGAACCCATCCTGCTGCGAACATGGTCTCTGCAGGGATGAGTACGGACCTCGAACAGGCCGTGGCGGCCGGAGCGACACATGTGCGCGTCGGCACCGCGGTACTCGGAGTCCGCCCCAGGCTCGGGTAACGTCGCCAAGAAGTCGGACCACAGCAGAAAATATGGTCATTACCGTCGAAAGGCGGACGCAACGACCTCGTGGATCGCAGGCAGTTGGCAGTCGTCAGCCGATCCACCACAGAGCGGAGGACTCAGAGCATGGCCGGCGCGATGCGCAAGATGGCGGTCTACCTCGGCCTCGTGGAGGACGATGGGTACGACGGCCGGGGGTTCGACCCCGACGACGACTTCGAACCGGAGCTGGACCCGGAGCCCGAGCGGGACCACCGCCGTCACGAGCCGCCGCATCAGTCCCACGGTGCACATGGTGCACATCAGTCCCAAAGGGACGAAGAGGTACGGGTCATGCCCTCTCACGCACCGCGCGAGCCGGTGTCCCGATCCGCGTCGCTGACCGCGGAACCCGGGCGTCCGGCGCGTATCGCACCCGTGGCATCCATCACACAAGAACGCGCAAGCCTGGAAAAGAGCGCACCGGTCATCATGCCCAAGGTCGTGTCCGAACGAGAGCCCTACCGGATCACCACACTTCACCCCCGGACCTACAACGAGGCCCGTACCATCGGGGAACACTTCCGCGAGGGCACTCCGGTGATCATGAATCTCACTGAGATGGATGACACAGATGCGAAGCGACTTGTCGACTTTGCGGCCGGTTTGGTGTTTGGTCTTCACGGCAGTATCGAGCGGGTGACGCAGAAGGTGTTCCTGTTGTCTCCTGCTAACGTCGATGTCACGGCGGAGGACAAGGCCCGCATCGCAGAGGGCGGGTTCTTCAACCAGAGCTGAGACGCACCACCGGTGAGAGCGCGGATCGGGGAGCCGGTCCAGAAGAAGGATCAGGGGAGAGGGAAGCACAGATCATGAGCGTGTTTCTGGATGTCGTGTACATCGCGCTGATGTGCTTCCTCATCGTGCTCATCTTCCGGTTGGTCATGGACTACGTCTTCCAGTTCGCCCGCTCGTGGCAACCCGGCAAGGCGATGGTGGTCGTTCTGGAGGCCACCTACACTGTCACCGATCCACCGCTGAAGCTTCTGCGGCGGTTCATCCCGCCGCTGCGTCTCGGGGGCGTGGCGCTCGACCTGTCCTTCTTCGTCCTGATCATCATCGTCTACATCCTGATCTCGATCGTGAGCCGGCTGTGAGCGATGAGAGAACTACGGGCTTGCCGAATGCCGACGACAACGTTGAGGTGAAGAGATGCCGTTGACCCCCGAGGACGTGCGGAACAAGCAGTTCACGACCGTCCGCCTCCGAGAAGGCTATGACGAGGACGAGGTCGATGCCTTCCTCGACGAGGTCGAAGCCGAGCTGACCCGTCTGCTCCGCGAGAACGAGGACCTGCGCGCCAAGCTGGCCGCCGCCACGCGCGCGGCCGCGCAGAACCAGCAGAACATGCGCAAGGGGCCCCCGGAGCAGCAGGACGGGCCGCAGCAGGGACAGCAGGGCGGCATGCCTCAGCAGGGTGGCATGGCTCAGCAGGGTGGTATGCCTCAGCAGGGCATGCGAGGTCCGGGCGCTCCGGTGCCCGCCGGGATATCGGGCCCGCCGCAGCAGCACGGCGGCCCCATGGGTGGCCCGCCGCAGCTGCCGAGCGGCGCCCCGCAGCTGCCCGCCGGCCCCGGCGGTCAGGGCGGCCCGCAGGGTCCCGGCCCGATGGGCCAGGGTCCGGGGCCGATGGGCCAGGGCCCGGGTCCGATGCAGGGCCAGATGGGTCCCGGTCCGATGGGCGGCCCCATGGGCGGCCCGCAGGGTCCCGGTGGTCCGGGTGGCCTGCCCGGACAGGGCGGCCCCGGCGGCGACAGCGCCGCGCGGGTTCTCTCGCTGGCCCAGCAGACCGCCGACCAGGCGATCGCCGAGGCCCGTTCCGAGGCCAACAAGATCGTCGGTGAGGCGCGTTCGCGTGCCGAGGGCCTCGAGCGCGACGCCCGTGCCAAGGCCGACGCCCTGGAGCGGGACGCGCAGGAGAAGCACCGCGTCGCGATGGGCTCCCTGGAGTCCGCCCGCGCCACGCTGGAGCGCAAGGTCGAGGATCTGCGCGGTTTCGAGCGCGAGTACCGTACGCGGCTGAAGTCCTACCTGGAGTCGCAGCTGCGCCAGCTGGAGACCCAGGCCGACGACTCGCTGGCCCCGCCGCGCACGCCCGCGACCGCCTCGCTCCCGCCGTCCCCGGCGCCCTCGATGGCCCCGGCCGGTGCGAGCTCCCCGTCCTACGGCGGCAACCAGTCGATGGGCAGCGGTCCGGGCCAGTCGTCGTCCGGTCCGTCCTACGGCGGCGGCCAGCAGCAGATGTCCCCGGCGATGACCCAGCCGATGGCGCCGGTGCGTCCGCAGGGACCGTCGCCGATGGGGCAGGCTCCCTCGCCGATGCGCGGGTTCCTGATCGACGAGGACGACAACTGAGGTGTAATACGGCGTAGCCGTCGGCAGCGTTCAGGGCGGGCCCCGGGTTTCACACCCGGGGCCCGCCCTTGTGCTGCCGTCCGTCCGCGGGAAGGCGTGCCGGCGGGCGACGGTGGCGCACCCACTGGAGGGAGGTACCCTGCCGACGCCGGGTCGGCGGGTCGCAACAGCCCCGAGGGCCCGGCCTCCAGGGGGAGAGCCGGGCCCTCGGGGCTGTCCCTGTGGGCTACGCCTTGCGGAGGCGGAAGGTCAGGGTCAGCGGCTCGTCGGTGAACGAGCCGCCGTAGGTGTCGTCCGCCTCGCCCCGCGCGAAGTCCGTCGCGAGGACCTCGTCGGCGATCAGCGCCGAGTGGTCGGTCAGCGCGGCGTTCACCGCCGGGTCGGTCGCCGTCCAGCGCAGCGCGATGCGATCCGCGACATCGAGACCGCTGTTCTTGCGGGCCTCCTGGATCAGGCGGATCGCGTCCCGGGCCAGGCCCGCGCGGCGCAGCTCCTCCGTGATCTCCAGGTCCAGCGCGACCGTGGCGCCCGAGTCCGACGCCACCGACCAGCCCTCGCGCGGGGTCTCGGTGATGATGACCTCGTCCGGGGCGAGGGTGATCGTCTCGCCGTCGACCTCCACCGACGCCGTGCCGTCGCGCAGGGCGAGGGAGAGCGCCGCGGCGTCGGCACCGGCGATCGCCCTGGCCACGTCCTGGACCCGCTTGCCGAACCGCTTGCCGAGCGCGCGGAAGTTGGCCTTGGCGGTGGTGTCGACCAGGCTGCCGCCGACCTCGCTGAGCGACGCCAGCGACTCGACGTTCAGCTCTTCGGTGATCTGCGTGTGCAGCTCGGGAGAGAGCCTGTCGAAGCCTGCCGCCGCGATCAGCGCGCGCCTCAGCGGCTGGCGGGTCTTGACGCCCGACTCCGCACGTGTGGCGCGGCCCAGCTCCACCAGGCGGCGCACCAGCACCATCTGTCTCGACAGCTCCGGGTCGATGGCGGTGAGGTCCGCCTCCGGCCAGGAGGACAGGTGCACCGACTCCGGAGCGCCGGGGGTGACCGGCACGACCAGGTCCTGCCAGACTCGCTCGGTGATGAACGGGGTCAGCGGGGCCATCAGCTTGGTGACCGTCTCGACGACCTCGTGCAGGGTGCGCAGCGCCGCCTTGTCACCCTGCCAGAACCGGCGCCGGGAGCGGCGCACGTACCAGTTCGACAGGTCGTCGACGAACGCGGACAGCAGCTTGCCTGCGCGCTGGGTGTCGTAGGCGTCCAGCGACCGGGTGACCTGGTCGGTGAGCGCGTGCAGCTCGGACAGCAGCCAGCGGTCCAGCAGCGGGCGGTCGGCCGGGGCAGGGTCGGCCCCGCTGGGCGCCCAGCCCGAGGTGCGGGCGTACAACGCCTGGAAGGCGACGGTGTTCCAGTAGGTGAGGAGGGTCTTGCGGACGACCTCCTGGATGGTGCCGTGGCCGACCCGGCGGGCCGCCCAGGGGGAGCCGCCGGCCGCCATGAACCAGCGGACCGCGTCGGCGCCGTGCTGGTCCATGAGCGGGATCGGCTGCAGGATGTTGCCCAGGTGCTTGGACATCTTGCGGCCGTCCTCGGCGAGGATGTGGCCCAGGCAGACGACGTTCTCGTACGACGACTTGTCGAAGACGAGGGTGCCGACGGCCATGAGCGTGTAGAACCATCCGCGTGTCTGGTCGATGGCCTCGCTGATGAACTGCGCCGGGTAGCGGGACTCGAACAGCTCCTTGTTCTTGTACGGGTAGCCCCACTGCGCGAACGGCATGGAGCCGGAGTCGTACCAGGCGTCGATGACCTCCGGCACGCGGGTGGCCGTCCCGCCGCACTCGGGGCAGCCGAAGGTGACGTCGTCGATGTACGGGCGGTGCGGGTCCAGGTCGGACTGGTCGGTGCCGGTCAGCCCGGTCAGCTCGGCGCGGGAGCCGACGCAGGTGAGGTGACCGTCCTCGCAGCGCCAGATGGGCAGCGGGGTGCCCCAGTAGCGGTTGCGGGACAGCGCCCAGTCGACGTTGTTGTTCAGCCAGTCACCGAACCGGCCGTGCTTGACCGTGTCCGGGAACCAGTTGGTCTTCTCGTTCTCCTCGAGGAGACGGTCCTTGACGGCCGTGGTGCGGATGTACCAGGACGGCTGCGCGTAGTAGAGCAGTGCGGTGTGGCAGCGCCAGCAGTGCGGGTAGCTGTGCTCGTACGGGGTGTGCCGGAACAGCAGCCCGCGCGCGTCCAGGTCGGCGGTGAGCTGTTCGTCCGCCTTCTTGAAGAACACGCCGCCGACCAGCGGGACGTCCTCGGCGAAGGTGCCGTCCGGGCGGACCGGGTTGACCACCGGCAGGCCGTAGGAGCGGCAGACCTTGAGGTCGTCCTCACCGAAGGCGGGGGACTGGTGGACCAGACCGGTGCCGTCCTCGGTGGTGACGTAGTCGGCGTTGACCACGAAGTGGGCCTCGGCGGGGAACTCCACGAGCTCGAACGGGCGCTGGTAGGTCCAGCGCTCCATCTCGGCACCCGTGAAGGTCTGGCCGGTGGTCTCCCACTCCTCGCCGAGCGCCTTGGCGACCAGCGGCTCGGCGACGAGGAGCTTCTGCTCCCCGTTCGTGGCGACGACGTAGGTCACCTCGGGGTGGGCGGCCACGGCGGTGTTGGACACCAGCGTCCAGGGCGTGGTCGTCCACACCAGCAGTGCGGCCTCGCCGGCCAGCGGGCCGGAGGTCAGCGGGAGGCGGACGTACACGGACGGGTCGACGACCGTCTCGTAGCCCTGGGCCAGCTCGTGGTCGGACAGGCCGGTGCCGCAGCGGGGGCACCAGGGGGCGACGCGGTGGTCCTGGACCAGCAGCCCCTTGTTGAAGATCTCCTTCAGCGACCACCAGACGGACTCGATGTACTCGGGCTCCATCGTCACGTACGCCTCGTCGAGGTCGACCCAGTAGCCCATGCGGGTCGTCAGCTCCGCGAAGGCGTCGGTGTGGCGGAGCACCGACTCGCGGCACTTGGCGTTGAACTCGGCGATGCCGAAGGCCTCGATGTCCTTCTTGCCGGAGAAGCCCAGCTCCTTCTCCACCGCCAGCTCCACCGGCAGGCCGTGGCAGTCCCAGCCGGCCTTGCGGGCCACGTGGTAGCCGCGCATGGTGCGGAAGCGGGGGAAGACGTCCTTGAAGACGCGGGCCTCGATGTGGTGGGCGCCCGGCATGCCGTTGGCGGTGGGCGGACCCTCGTAGAACACCCACTCGGGGCGGCCTGCGGACTGGTCGAGGCTCTTGGCGAAGATCTTCTGCTCGCGCCAGAAGTCGAGCACCGCGTGCTCGAGCGCGGGCAGATCGACCTGGGCGGGCACCTGGCGGTACTGCGGCTGCGGATTCAACGGGCTTCCTCCGGCGGACGTGCTGCCTTCCGTCGGAGGGACGAGAGCAGTGCTCCCGCGGTACCACCCTCCTTGGCTCCCGGTGCGGCGGGTGCGCCGGTGAGCCCCCTCATTGGGGTCGCGAGGCCGGTTCTACTCGCTGCGGAGGGTCCTCCGCGGCTTTCTTCCGGCGGCTCCGGGGTGATCTTCACGTCGCGCTCGCCCCCGGGCTTCCACCGTCCCCGGGTCGCTCTGGGCTGCCTACGCCGCTACTCGTCCCCATCCACGCTTTTCGCTCCGCCCAGTGTACGGCGCCGGACGGACAGCGGCCGACAGGTTTTTCCCGCCCGCCCGGCTCCGGGCGCCGCACGGCGTGCCGTGCCCCGAATGGCGCGGCGCGGGTCCGCGGGATCCGGGTGGTGGAGCTCGGCGGATTACCCGGCGGGGAGCTGGGCACAACGGATGCAGGTTGGCCGCGCGGCGTGCGCGAGGCGAGCGAATCGGGCGGTGTGCCCCGTTGCCGCGGGACTCGAGTCGATTTATCGTCCCAGCACGATTCGCGCGCAAGATCACAATATGTGAAGGGGCCGCGGCATGGTGGCGAAGAAGACCGCCGTACAGCAGTCGGCGTCCGGCAGGCCCACCCGTGCCCGCGCCTCCGACAAGGGGGTGGGCGGCAGGAAGGCCATGGGCTCCGCGGCGGTGCCCTCCGGGAAGAAGACGGCCACGAAGGTCACGACGGCGGGGACGGCGGGTTCTGCGCGGTCGCGCGCGGCGGGGAGCGCGACGTCCGGGCCGGTGACGGCCGGGACGTCCACCGCGAAGAAGGCCGCCGCCAGGAAGTCCGCGGAGGAGAAGGCCGTGGCCAGGAAGGTCGCAGCCGAGAGGACGACCGTCGCGAGGAGCACGGAGACGCCGGGCGCCAAGGGGCCGGCGGCCAAGAAGGCAACCGCAGGGACGACACCGGCCGAGGAGGCGGTCACCAAGAAGACGACGGCCGAGAAGGCCGCTGCCGGGAAGCGGTCGGCCGCGAAACCAGCCGCCAGGAAGGCGGCCGCTCAGCGGGCTCCGGAGAAGAAGTCGGCGGAGACCGCAGCCAAGAAGGCCGCGGTGAAGAAGGCGGCGGCCAAGAGGGCAGCAGCGGAGAAGGCCGCGCCCACCAAAGCAGCAGCAGGGGAGAAGACCGCGCCGAGGAAGGCCCCGGCGAGGAAGGCGGCCGGGGAGAAGGCCCTGGCGGCGCAGACGGCAGGGGAGGGGACCGCGGCGAAGAGGACAGCCCCGGAGCAGACCTCGGCCAAGGCCGCGAAGGCGAAGACCGCGGCGGAGGAGAGCGAAGCGAAGAAGCCCGCGGCGAAGAAGACAGCGGCGAAGGCACGCGGGGAGAAGGCTGCGGCCAGGAACGCACCCGGGGAGGAGGCTGCGGTCACGGATGCGCCCGCGGAGGAGGCTGCGGTCAGAGAGGCACCCGGGGTGAAGGCCCCGGCCGAGAAGGCGTCCGGGGGTAAGGCCCGGGCCAAGAGAACGCCCGGGGAGACGGCCGCGGCCGGGCAGGCGGTCGCCGCCGGGGCCGGTGAGCAGCGTGTCGCCGCGAAGGCGGCGGGTCGGAAGAGCAGGGCCAAGAAGGTGGGCGCGGCGCAGGCCGCGGAGCAGACGGGAGCCACGGACGTGGTTGCGAAGAAGACTCCTGGCACGGCCACGGCGGCCAAGACCGCCGTTCCGAAGGCGCGAGGCACCGCGGCGGAGCCCGGCGACCTCGCGGTGCGCCCCGGTGAGGACCCGTGGACCCCGGAAGAGGTCGAGGCGGCGCGCGGTGAGCTGCAGTCCGAGGGGGCCCGGCTGCGCGCCGAGATCGACTCCTCCGAGCGGTCGCTGGCCGGCCTGATGCGGGACTCCGGGGACGGCGCGGGCCACGACGAGGCCGACACCGGCTCCAAGAACATCACGCGCGAGCACGAGCTGGCGCTCGCCGCCAACGCCCGCGAGATGGTCATCCAGACCGAGCGTGCGCTGGAGCGGCTGGACGCGGGCACCTACGGGCTCTGCGAGAACTGCGGCAACCCCATCGGGAAGGCTCGGATGCAGGCATTTCCGCGGGCCACCCTGTGTGTGGCCTGCAAGCAGAAGCAGGAGCGCCGCTACTGACCGGCCCGGCCACGGATGCCTGCCTGCGGGAGTGCGGGGTGGAAGGCGTGCCGTACCCTCGTCCTCAGTCAGGTACCTAGGTTGAGGGACTCACGTGGCAGAGGCGGAGCGCATCATCGGTACGCCGGACACCCCGGGCGCGGCCGGGGACGGGCAGCGGCGGCCGGACGCCGACGAGGCACCGGCCGCGGCCGGCGAGCCCACGGCCGAAGCGACCGGCACCGGCGCCGAGGGCGGTGAGCCCGGCGATCCGGCCGGCCGTGCGGCCCCGGACGGCCCCGAGGGCGCGGACGTCGCCGACGGCACGGCCGAGCGGCCCCGGGGCAAGCGCCGTATCGCCGTGCTCTTCGCGGTCGCCGGGTTCGCCTACGCCCTGGACCTGATCAGCAAGATGATCGTGGTGGCGGAGCTGGAGCACCACGAGCCGATCGAGATCATCGGCGACTGGCTGAAGTTCGAGGCGATCCGCAACGCGGGCGCCGCCTTCGGTTTCGGCGAGGCATTCACCGTGATCTTCACGGCGATCGCTGCGGTGGTGATCGTCGTGATCGCCCGGCTGGCCCGCAAGCTGTACAGCCTGCCCTGGGCCATCGCGCTGGGCCTGCTGCTCGGTGGCGCGTTGGGCAACCTCACCGACCGGATCTTCCGTTCGCCCGGCGTCTTCGAGGGCGCCGTCGTCGACTTCATCGCGCCCAAGCACTTCGCCGTGTTCAACCTCGCCGATTCGGCGATCGTCTGCGGCGGCATCCTGATCGTGCTGCTGTCCTTCAGGGGCCTCGACCCCGACGGCACCGTCCACAAGGACTGACCGCGGGGTCACCGGCGGGCGACCGCCGGGCCCGACGACCGCCCGTGCGGCGCTGTCGGACCCGTCCGGCATACTCGACGGGTGAGCACGCTTCCCGAGATCCGTACCCTGCCCGTGCCCGACGGCCTGGAGGGCGAGCGCGTCGACGCCGCCATCTCCCGCATGTTCGGCTTCTCCCGTACCAAGGCCGCGGAGCTTGCCGCGGCGGGCAAGGTGCAGGTCGACGGATCGGTGGTCGGCAAGTCCGAGCGGGTCCGCGGCGGCGCCTGGCTGGAGGTCGAGATGCCGCAGGCGCCCGCGCCGGTGCAGGTGGTGGCCGAACCGGTCGAGGGCATGGAGATCGTCCACGACGACGAGGACGTCGTCGTGATCGTCAAGCCGGTCGGCGTCGCCGCCCACCCGTCACCGGGCTGGTCCGGGCCGACCGTGATCGGCGGACTGGCCGCCGCCGGGTACCGCATCTCGACGTCCGGCGCCGCCGAGCGGCAGGGCATCGTGCACCGCCTGGACGTGGGCACCTCCGGTCTGATGGCGGTCGCCAAGTCGGAGCGGGCGTACACCTCGCTCAAGCGCCAGTTCAAGGAGCGCACGGTCGACAAGCGCTACCACACCCTCGTCCAGGGCCACCCCGACCCCACCAGCGGCACCATCGACGCCCCCATCGGCCGGCACCCGAACCACGACTACAAGTGGGCGGTCACCGCCGACGGCAAGCCCTCCGTGACCCACTACGACCTGGTCGAGGCCTTCCGCGCCGCCTCCCTGCTGGACGTGAAGCTGGAGACCGGCCGCACCCATCAGATCCGCGTCCACATGGCCGCCCACCGCCACCCCTGCGTCGGCGACCTGACCTACGGCGCCGACCCCACGCTCGCCAAGCGGCTGCGCATCACCCGCCAGTGGCTGCACGCCGTCCGCCTCGGCTTCGAGCACCCCGGCAGCGGCGACTGGGTGGAGTACACCAGCGACTACCCCGAGGACCTCCAGCAGGCCCTGGACCGGGTCCGGGAGGAGACCTACGGATGAGCGCCGGGGCCTACGAGGTGCGGGTCGCCGAGGACCCCGCCGACCGTGAGGCGTGCTTCGCCGTCCGCAAGGACGTGTTCGTCGCCGAGCAGGGCGTCCCCGAGGAGATCGAGTACGACGCCCACGACGCCGCCGCCGTGCACGTCCTGGCGGTCCGGGCGGACGGGGTGCCGCTGGGCACCGGCCGGCTGCTGCACGGGGCGGCGTCCGCGGCCAGAACCGGAGGTGACCCGGCCGTCGGGTCTCTCGGGCGGCTCGCCGTCACCGCCGCCGCCCGGGGGCTGGGCGTGGGTGCCGCGCTGGTGCGGGCGATCGAGGACGCGGCACGCGCACGCGGGCTCGCCGCCGTCGACCTGCATGCACAGACCCACGCACTGGCCTTCTACGAGAGACTCGGCTACGTGGCGTACGGACCGGAGTTCGCCGACGCGGGCATGCCGCACCGCGCGATGCGCCGCACACTGTGGCCGCCGCTGCCGAACGCACCGGCGGGCGGGTGACATGGCGAGCCCGAGACCTGCCCGGTGATCACCGAGCCTTACGGGGGCGCCGGCCCTGGACGCCGTCGGCACCGCCGTCCCTGTGTCCCTGGTACTGCCGGGGCCTGCGCGGGCCGATCGCCGGACCCGCCGGCGGTCAGAGGCCCTTCGCCGGCTGGTCCGGGAAGCGGCGCACCGCCTTGTCGAGTGCGGACCGGTCGCCCTGGTCGAGGACGGGCCGGTCACCCGGGCCGGGCGCGGGCCGGCCGCCCCGGTCGAGCGGGGGCGTGCCGCCGTCGTCGCGGCCCGGCGGCAGGACCGCGTCCGCCGCGTTGACCCGGGGCAGCGCGTAGGGGTGCTCGGCGGCCAGCCACCGCAGCATCTCCTCGCGCACCCGGATCCGGACCGTCCAGACGTCGTCGGCGTCCTTCGCGGTCACCAGGGCCCGCACCTGCATGGTGGTCGGAGTGGTGTCCGTGACGCACAGACTCTGGGCCCGCCCGTCCCAGGCCGGGCACTCGCGCACGATGTCCCGGAGCCGCTCGCGCATCTCGTCCAGCGGGGCCGAGTGGTCCAGATGCCAGAAGACGGTGCCGGTCATCTGCGGACCGCCCCGCGACCAGTTCTCGAACGGCTTGGAGGTGAAGTACGACACCGGCATGGTGATCCGGCGCTCGTCCCAGGTGCGCACGGTCAGGAAGGTCAGGGTGATCTCCTCGACGGAGCCCCACTCACCGTCCACCACCACGGTGTCCCCGATCCGCACCAGGTCGCCGAAGGCGATCGTCAGCCCGGCGAACAGATTGCCGAGGGTGGACTGCGCGGCGACACCGGCGACGATGCCGAGGATGCCGGCGGAGGCCAGCAGCGAGGCACCGGCCGCGCGCATCTCCGGGAACGTCAGCAGCATCGCGGCCACCGCCACCACGCCGACGACGGCGGACACCACCCGCATGATCAGCGTCACCTGGGTGCGCACCCGCCGCACCCGGGCCGGGTCGCGGTCGGCGTTGGCCTGGGCGTAGCGGGAGTAGGAGGTCTCCACGACGGCCGAGGCGATCCGGACGACCAGCCAGGCCACCGAGCCGATCAGCACCAGCGTGAGCGTCCGGCCGATGGCGGTGCGGTGGTCGGGGAACAGCCCGGCCTCGACATAGCTGGCCCGCAGCAGCGCCGCGCAGAGCGCGAGCTGGTACGGGACGCGGGCCCGGCGCAGCAGTCCCCACAGGGGCGTCTCCGGATGGCGTGCGTCCGCCTTGCGCAGCAACAGGTCGGTGGCCCAGCCGATGAGCAGCGTCAGTACGACCGAGCCGCCGACCACGGTCAGCGGGCGGAGTATGGTCTCCATCCTTCGAACGTAACCGGCACCGGCGCCGCTGAACATGTGACATTGCGGACATAGCGGCCTGGGGTGGGGCTCGCGTTGTCAGACGCGGCTGGCACGATGGCCTCATGGACATCGTACTCTTCCACTCGACGTACGGCCTTCGGCCCGCGGTCCGGCAGGCCGCCGACCGGCTGCGTGACGCCGGTCACCAGGTGTGGACCCCGGACCTCTTCGAGGGCCGGACGTTCGGCACGGTGGAGGAGGGCATGGAGTTCCACGAGCAGGTCGGCCGGGAGGAGCTGCTCAAGCGCGCGGTGCTCGCCGCCGCCCCCTACTCGGAACGCGGTCTGGTGTACGCCGGGTTCTCGCTCGGCGCCTCGATCGCGCAGACCCTGGCCCTCGGCGACCACCGGGCGCGCGGCCTGCTGCTGCTCCACGGCACCTCGGACATCGCGCACAACGCCTCGGTGGACGACCTGCCCGTCCAGCTGCATGTCGCCGAGCCCGACGCCTTCGAGACCGACGACTGGCTGAGCGCCTGGTATCTGCAGATGGGCCGGGCCGGGGCCGATGTCGAGGTGTTCAGATACCCCGGGGCCGGCCATCTCTTCACCGACCCCGACCTGCCGGACCATGACGCGGAGGCCGCCGAGGCCACCTGGCGGGTGGCACTCGGCTTCCTGGACTCCCTGGAGCGGGACTCCCTGGAGGGGGACTCCCTTGATCGGGAGGAGCGGCCTCAGACCGGGCGGTAGGTGCGCTCCACCTTCTGCGTGCCGCTGCGGGTGCGGTAGGAGCGGGCCCAGGACGAGGACGCGTCCCGGTCCGTCTTGTCGGACAGCACGTAGTAGTCCATCTGCGCCCGCTCGGCGGTGACGTCCAGTACGCCGTAGCCGTGGCGGTCGGTGTCGACCCAGTGGACGTGCCGGTTGGCCGCGCGGATGACCGGCGAGGCGACCGCGGAGATCAGGCCCTCGGGCGCCTTCACCAGGTCGTCGAGGTTGTCGGAGGACACCGAGGTGACCACGAACTCGGTGGCGGCCGAGCGGGACAGCGGGTATGTACCGGCCTTGAACGGCACATCGTTGGCCCAGGCCATGTGGATGTCGCCGGTGAGGAAGACCGTGTTGCCGATGGCGTGCGCCTTGAGATGGTCCAGCAGCTCACGGCGGTCGTCCGTGTAGCCGTCCCACTGGTCGGTGTTGAGGGCCAGGCCCTCCTTCGGCAGCCCGAGCAGTCCGGCGAGCGGCTTGAGCAGCTCGGCGGGGAGCGAGCCGACGGCGAACGGCGAGATCATCACCGAGTTGCCGACCAGCCGCCAGGTGGTGTCGGACGAGGCGAGGCCTGCCTTCAGCCAGTCCAGCTGGGCCCGGCCGGTGAGGGTGCGGTCCGGGTCGTCGACGTCTCCGTTGCCGATGCCGACCTGCTGGGAGCGGTAGGAGCGCAGGTCCAGCAGCGACAGGTCGGCGAGCCTGCCGAAGCGGAGCCTGCGGTAGGTGGTGCCGGCGATGGCCGGGCGGACCGGCATCCACTCGAAGTAGGCCCGCTTGGCGGCACTCTGACGGTCCGCCCAGGTGCCCTCGGCACCCTCGGTGTGGTTCTCGGCGCCGCCCGACCAGCTGTCGTTGGCGATCTCGTGGTCGTCCCAGATCGTGATGGCGGGCGCCGCCGCGTGCAGCGCCTGCAGATCGGGGTCGGTCTTGTAGTGGGCGTGCCGGACGCGGTAGTCGGCGAGGGTGAGGATCTCGTGGGCGGGCTCGGTGGGGCGGACGACGGTGCCGCGGGTGCCGTAGTTGCCGGTGGGGTACTCGTAGATGTAGTCACCCAGGTGCAGCCAGGCGTCCAGGTCGCCGCGGTCCGCGAGATGCCGGTACGCGGAGAAGTGGCCGGCCTCCCAGTTGGAGCAGGAGACCACTCCGAAGCGCAGGCCCGCCACGTCGGCGTCGGCGGCGGGCGCGGTGCGGGTGCGGCCGACGGGGGAGTCGGTGCCGCCGGCGGAGAAGCGGAAGAAGTAGTCCGTGGCGGGTGCCAGGCCGCGCACATCGGCCTTGACGGTGTGGTCGGCGTCGGCGGTCGCGGTGACGGCCCCTCGGGCGACGACGCGGGTGAACGCCTTGTCGGTGGCGACGGCCCAGCCGACCTCGGTGTCCGGCCCGGTACCGGAGCCCGGTATGGCCTCCGGCGTGGGCGTCACGCGGGTCCACAGCAGGATACCGTCGGGCAGCGGGTCGCCGGAGGCGACACCGTGCAGGAAGGCCGGGGCCGCGGAGGCGGCGTTGGCGGGCAGCGCACCGGCGAGCGGTGCGGCCAGCACAGCAGTGGCCGCCGCGGCCTTGACGACCGAACGGCGGCTGGGGGGAACGGAGTTGGCCGGATGGGCTCTCTCTGATGATCTGTATCGACTGGTCACGAACGATCATGTTACTGATCGGTATGACCTGAGAGCGGGCGAACTCGCAAAAATTCGCCCGCTCTTGTGCCGTGCTTCGCTACGGCGTCACCGTCCGAGGGGGATCACTTGGTGACGCCCTCGTCCTTGAGTGCCTTCTCCCACTCGGCGACGGTGCCCGGGTTCTTGATCACCTTGTCGTTGATCTTGAGAGTCGGCGTCGACTCGACGTCCTTGGTGTCCTGGAAGGACTGGCTCATCCGCATCGCCCAGGCGTCGTAGGTGCCGTTCTCCACCGCGTCCTGGAACTTCTTGTTGTCCTTGAGGGCGTCCACCGTGTTCGCCACCTTGATCAGGTAGTCGTCCTTGGCGAACTCGTCGGTCGACTCCGAGGGGTGGTGCTCCGCGGAGTACAGCGCTTCCTTGTAGTCGATGAACGCCTCGGGGCTGACGTTCAGCGCGGCACCGAGAGCGCTGAGCGCGTTCTTGGAGCCCTCGCCGCCGAGGTTGTTGTCCAGGAAGGTGCCGATCGTGAAGGACAGCTTGTACGTGCCGTCCTCCATGCCCTTGTTGACGCTCTCGCCGACGGTCTGCTCGAAGGAGGCGCAGGCGGGGCAGCGCGGGTCCTCGTAGAGGTGGACCACGTTGTCGGTCTCGGAGTCACCGAGGAGGACGGTGCTGCCGTTCTTGCCGGAGGTGTTGGCCGGGGCGACCACCTCGGCCTCGGCGGCCTTCTCCCAGCCCGTGGGCTTGCTCGCCTGGACGACCGCGTAGCCGATGCCGCCGGCCAGGGCGAGGACGCCGACGACCGAGCCGGCGACGATGATCTGCCGCCTGGCCTTGTCGCGCTTGGCCTGGCGCTCGCGCTCCTGGCGCAGCCGCTCGCGCGCCGCCGTCTTCGCCGCCTGGCTGTTTCGCTTGCTCATGGTGAGGATCTCCGTGGGACGTGCACACCGGGGTGTGCGGAAGGTCGAATAGGGGGACGTGTCGCGCTCGGTGGGTCACCCGAAGGCGGCCGCGGCGGCCGGGCGCGGTGGTCCCCGGCGTCCCAGGGAGTGGATGAGGATCCGGTCGCGGGCGGTGGCGGTGCGGCGGACCGGCCGGACCGGACGGCGGACCGCCGGGGCCGGCCCCGTGGCGACCGCCGCGACCGCGAGCAGCAGCGGCCGGAAGGTGGTCGCGGCGACCGCCCGCAGCAGCTGGGCCAGCGCCCGCTCACCCCGGCCCAGCCAGGCCGCGGCCAGCAGCCCGACGCCGATGTGGGCGGCGAGCAGCAGCCAGGCCGTACCGGGATCGGCCTCGGCGAGCAGCGCGGCGAGCCGGTCTGTCTCGGCGCCGGTCACCCGGGCGAAGGGGGCGGTGACGCCCGCGTGGACGCCCGTGCCGTCGCCGCACAGCACATCGAGGCCGACGGAGCGCAGCGGGCCCGCGACGGGGCCGCCGGCCCGGCCGTAGCAGACGTGCTGGCCGGTGGTGAAGACCGTGTCGGCGGCCAGCTCCAGCGGGATCAGCAGGGCGGCGATCCGCCCGAAGGAGCGCTCGCGACCCGCCAGGGCGTAGGCGAGCAGGAACACGGGGGCGACGACGACGGCGACCGTGGCCAGCGGCAGCGGGACCCCGGACAGCAGCACGTGCGACGCGGCGCTGAGCGTCACGACCAGTGCCGTGAACAGCGCCGCGCGTACGGCTCTGAGCGGGGTCCGGGATATGTCCATACCGAAGAGAGAGTGTGTCACGGAGGCCCGTAAAAGACCTCTAAAGGGTTCCTGTGCGTGGCCGACGTTACAGACCCGGAATCCGGCCGTTGCGGAACAGGTCGACGAAGATCTGGTGGTCCGCACGCGCGCGTGCCCCGTAGCCGTGGGCGAAGTCGACCAGCAGCGGGGCGAAGCCGTCCTCGTCGGCGGCGATGGCCGCGTCGATGGCGCGCTCGGTGGAGAACGGCACCAGGGACTCGCCGGAGGTGGTGTCGGCCGCCGCGTGCATCGCGGCCGTGGCCCGGCCCAGGTCGGCGACGACCTCGGCGATCTCCTCCGGGTCGTCGATGTCGCTCCAGTCCAGGTCGACCGCGTACGGCGACACCTCGGCGGCCAGCTGACCCGCGCCGTCCAGCTCGGTCCAGCCCAGCCACGGGTCGGCGTGCGCCTGCAGGGCGCGCTGGGAGATCACCGTGCGGTGGCCCTCGTGCTGGAAGTAGTCGCGGATCGCCTGGTCGGTGAGGTGCCGGGAGACCGCCGGGGTCTGGGCCTGCTTGATGTAGATCACCACGTCGTTCTCCAGGGCGTCGCTGTTGCCCTCCAGGAGGATGTTGTACGACGGGAGCCCGGCGGAGCCGATGCCGATGCCGCGCCGGCCGACGACGTCCTTGACGCGGTAGGAGTCCGGGCGGGCCAGGGACGACTCCGGAAGCGTCTCCAGATAGCCGTCGAAGGCCGCCAGCACCTTGTACCGGGTGGCCGCGTCCAGCTCGATGGAGCCGCCGCCGGCCGCGAAGCGGCGCTCGAAGTCGCGGATCTCCGTCATCGAGTCCAGCAGCCCGAAGCGGGTCAGCGAGCGGGCCGTGCGCAGCGCGCCCAGCAGCGGGCCCTGGGCGGTGTCCAGGGAGAACGGCGGCACCTCGTCGCTCTTGGCACCGGTGGCCAGGGCGTGGACGCGCTCGCGGTACGCGCCCGCGTAGATCCGCACCAGCTCGGTGATCTGCTCGTCGGAGAGCGCCTTGGCGTACCCGATCAGCGCCACGGAGGCCGCGAAGCGCTTGAGGTCCCAGGTGAAGGGGCCGACGTAGGCCTCGTCGAAGTCGTTGACATTGAAGATCAGGCGGCCGGTGGAGTCCATGTACGTGCCGAAGTTCTCCGCGTGGAGATCGCCGTGGATCCACACCCGGCTGGTCCGCTCGTCCAGGTACGGCCCGCCGCGCCGGTCCGGGTCCAGGTCGTGGTAGAAGAGGGACGCCGTGCCCCGGTAGAACGCGAAGGGCGAGGCCGCCATCCTCCGGAACTTCACGCGGAACGCGGCCGGGTCGGCGGCCAGGAGCTCGCCGAAGGCGGTGTCGAGGACGGCGAGGATCTCCTCGCCGCGGTGCTCGTCGCTGAGCTGCGGGACCGGCATCGCTGGGTGCCTCCTGGTGCGGGTGGTGCTGGACGGGTGCGTGAGGTGGAGCGGGCCTCCACTCGGACCAACGTTCGACGGTGCGCGGAAAGTGCCCGCGACCCTCCCGGGAAGGTACGCGGACAAGCCCCCGGAGTGTCAGTGCCGAGGCATAGACTTCGAGGCCGTCCCCCCGGACTGACCACTACCCGTCGCCCACAGTTTCCCCAGGAGGCCGAACGTGTCGAAACCGCCGTTCACGCACCTGCACGTCCACACCCAGTACTCGCTGCTGGACGGTGCCGCGCGGCTGAAGGACATGTTCGACGCCTGCAACGAGATGGGCATGACGCACATCGCCATGTCCGACCACGGCAACCTCCACGGGGCGTACGACTTCTTCCACTCCGCGCAGAAGGCCGGCGTCACCCCGATCATCGGCATCGAGGCCTACGTCGCCCCCGAGTCCCGGCGCAACAAGCGCAAGATCCAGTGGGGCCAGCCGCACCAGAAGCGGGACGACGTCTCCGGCTCCGGTGGCTACACGCACAAGACGATGTGGGCGGTGAACCGGACCGGCCTGCACAACCTCTTCCGGCTCTCCTCGGACGCCTATGCCGAGGGCTGGCTGCAGAAGTGGCCCCGGATGGACAAGGAGACCATCGCGCAGTGGTCCGAGGGCATCGTCGCCTCCACCGGCTGCCCCTCCGGCGAGGTACAGACCCGGCTGCGCCTCGGCCACTTCGACGAGGCCCTGCAGGCAGCCGCCGACTACCAGGACATCTTCGGCAAGGACCGCTACTTCCTGGAGCTGATGGACCACGGCATCGACATCGAGCACCGCGTCCGCGACGGACTGCTCGAGATCGGCCGCAAGCTCGGCATCCCCCCGCTGGTCACCAACGACTCGCACTACACCTACGCGCACGAGGCGACCGCCCACGACGCCCTGCTGTGCATCCAGACCGGCAAGAACCTCTCCGACCCCGACCGCTTCAAGTTCGACGGCACCGGCTACTACCTGAAGTCCACGGACGAGATGTACGCCATCGACTCCTCGGACGCCTGGCAGGAGGGCTGCGCCAACACCCGGCTGGTGGCCGAGATGGTCGACACCACCGGCATGTTCGAGAAGCGCGACCTCATGCCGAAGTTCGACATCCCCGACGGCTACACCGAGGTCACCTGGTTCCAGGAGGAGGTCCGCCGCGGCATGGAGCGCCGCTTCTCGGGCAGTGTCCCCGAGGACCGCCGCAGGCAGGCCGAGTACGAGATGGACGTCATCATCCAGATGGGGTTCCCGGGCTACTTCCTCGTGGTCGCCGACTTCATCATGTGGGCCAAGAAGAACGGCATCGCGGTCGGCCCCGGCCGTGGCTCGGCGGCCGGCTCGATCGTGGCGTACGCCCTGGGCATCACCGACCTCGACCCCATCCCGCACGGCCTGATCTTCGAGCGGTTCCTCAACCCCGAGCGCGTCTCCATGCCCGATGTCGACATCGACTTCGACGAGCGCCGGCGCGTCGAGGTGATCCGCTACGTCACCGAGAAGTACGGCGCCGACAAGGTCGCCATGATCGGCACCTACGGAACCATCAAGGCCAAGAACGCGATCAAGGACTCCGCGCGCGTGCTGGGCTACCCGTACGCGATGGGCGACCGCATCACCAAGGCGATGCCCGCCGACGTCCTCGGCAAGGGCATCAACCTCGACGGCATCACCAACCCCGAGCACCCCCGGTACTCGGAGGCGGGCGAGGTCCGGTCGATGTACGAGAGCGAGCCGGACGTGAAGAAGGTCATCGACACCGCCAAGGGCGTCGAGGGCCTGGTCCGGCAGATGGGCGTGCACGCCGCCGGCGTGATCATGTCCAGCGAGACCATCACCGAGCACGTCCCGGTGTGGGTCAGGCACACGGACAACGTCACCATCACCCAGTGGGACTACCCGAGCTGCGAGTCGCTCGGCCTGCTCAAGATGGACTTCCTGGGCCTGCGCAACCTCACGATCATGGACGACGCCGTCAAGATGGTGAAGTCCAACAAGGGGATCGACATCGATCTCCTCAGCCTCCCGCTGGACGACCCCAAGACCTTCGAGCTGCTCCAGCGCGGCGACACCCTGGGCGTCTTCCAGTTCGACGGCGGCCCCATGCGCTCCCTGCTGCGCATGATGAAGCCCGACAACTTCGAGGACATCTCCGCCGTCTCGGCCCTCTACCGCCCGGGCCCGATGGGCATGAACTCGCACATCAACTACGCCCTGCGCAAGAACGGCCAGCAGGAGATCACCCCGATCCACAAGGAGCTGGAGGAGCCCCTCACAGAGGTCCTGGACGTCACCTACGGCCTGATCGTCTATCAGGAGCAGGTGCAGAAGGCCGCCCAGATCATCGCCGGGTACTCGCTCGGCGAGGCCGACATCCTCCGCCGCGTGATGGGCAAGAAGAAGCCCGAGGAGCTCGAGAAGAACTTCGTCATCTTCCAGGGCGGCGCCCGGAAGAACGGCTACAGCGACGAGGCGATCCAGGCACTGTGGGACGTGCTGGTCCCGTTCGCCGGCTACGCGTTCAACAAGGCGCACTCCGCGGCGTACGGACTGGTCTCGTACTGGACCGCGTACCTGAAGGCCAACCACCCCGCCGAGTACATGGCCGCCCTGCTCACCTCGGTCAAGGACGACAAGGACAAGTCGGCCGTCTATCTCAACGAGTGCCGCCGCATGGGCATCAAGGTGCTCCCGCCGAACGTCAACGAGTCGATGTCGAACTTCGCCGCGCAGGGCGACGACGTGATCCTCTTCGGCCTCTCCGCCGTGCGCAACGTGGGCACCAACGTGGTGGAGGCGATCATCCGGGGCCGCAAGGCCAAGGGGAAGTACGCCTCCTTCCCCGACTACCTGGACAAGGTGGAGGCGGTGGTCTGCAACAAGCGCACCACCGAATCGCTGATCAAGGCCGGCGCCTTCGACGAGATGGGCCACACCCGCAAGGGCCTGACCGCCCAGTACGAACCGATGATCGACAACGTGGTCGCGGTCAAGCGCAAGGAGGCCGAGGGCCAGTTCGACCTCTTCGGCGGCATGGGCGGCGGCGACGACGGCGGCGGTGAGCCGGGCTTCGGCCTGGACGTGCAGTTCTCCGACGAGGAGTGGGACAAGACCTATCTCCTCGCCCAGGAGCGGGAGATGCTCGGCCTGTACGTCTCCGACCACCCGCTGTTCGGGCTGGAGCACGTCCTGGCCGACAAGGCCGACGCCGGTATCTCGCAGCTCACCGGCGGCGACTTCGGCGACGGCGCGGTGGTCACCATCGGCGGCATCATCTCCGGCCTGCAGCGGAAGATGACCAAGCAGGGCAACGCCTGGGCCATCGCCACGGTCGAGGACCTCGCCGGCTCCATCGAGTGCATGTTCTTCCCGGCGACGTACCAACTGGTGTCGACGCAACTCGTCGAGGACGCCGTGGTGTTCGTCAAGGGCCGGCTGGACAAGCGCGAGGACGTGCCCCGGCTGGTCGCGATGGAGTTGATGGTCCCCGACCTGTCCAACGCCGGGACCAACGCGCCGGTGGTGCTCACCATCTCGGCGACCAGGGTCACCCCGCCCATGGTCAGCCGCCTCGGCGAGATCCTCACCCACCACAAGGGCGACAGCGAGGTCCGGATCCGGCTCCAGGGCCCGACCAGGACGACCGTGCTGCGCCTGGACCGGCACCGGGTGAAGCCCGATCCGGCCCTCTTCGGTGATCTGAAGGTGCTGCTCGGCCCGTCCTGCCTGGCCGGCTGACGCGCAGCGCACGGGGGCGGGCCCCACGAGCGCACGAGCACGCGAGAGGGGCGCGCCCGGGATCGGGCGCGCCCCTCGGCCTGTCCGTGTCCGGGGCTGTCCGGCCGTGACGGCCCCCGTCAGGCCGTCAGTTGTGACCGAAGCGCTTCTGGCGCTTGCCGCGCGGGGCGGCGTCGCCGGGCATCAGCGTGGTCTGGGCCTGCTGCTCGTCCTGCTCCATCGACGAGGGGCGGGCCGCCTGCGAGGCACGCTGGGCCTGGGGCTGCTTACGTTCACGGTTCTTGTTCTTGGCCATGGTGATCTGCCTCCTGTGGGGGATCTAGGGGCCAGGGCCGGGACCAGATTCACATAGGCGAACAAAGAACGCATGTCGGACAATTACCGTCCGTGACGGGGTTCTCTCGGGCCGTCCGGACCACACACGCCACGCCGAAGATCGAGTTCCGACCGTTAACCCCCGCGCGGTCGGGCAGACTCGAAGGAAGCCTGAAGCAAACCTCCCGGAAAGAGGGTGGATCGCGTGGACCGCTGCATCGTCCTGGTGGACGCCGGGTATCTGCTGGGGGCCGCCGCCAGTCTCCTCGCCGGCGAGCCCTCGCGGTCCCGCATTCACGTCGACCACGCCGCCCTCATCCAGGGGTTGCGGGAACGCGCCGAGTCGGACACCCAGCGGCCCCTGCTGCGCATCTACTGGTTCGACGGCGCACCCGACCGCGTCCCGCAGCCGGAGCACCGCCGGCTGCGTGTGATGCCCCGGGTCACCGTCCGGCTGGGCGCCCTCACCCGCAGCGACGGCCGCTGGGCGCAGAAGGGCGTGGACGCCGCCATGCACGCCGAACTGACCGAGCTGGCCCGCAACCGCGCCTGCTCCGACATCGTGCTGGTCACCGGCGACGGCGATCTGCTGCCCGGCATGATGGCGGCCAAGGAGCACGGCGTCGCCGTCCATCTGTGGGCCGTTCAGGCCGCCGACGGCGACTACAACCAGTCCGAGGACCTGGTCGCCGAGGCCGACGAGCGGCGGGTGCTGGACCGTACCTGGATCACCAAGGCCGTCCGCGCCAAGGAACTGGCCGGCCCCTGTGCACCCCCGCCCGTCCCCCGGCCGGAGATCGCCGCGATCCTCTCCGCACCGCTGCCCGAGTCCGCACTCGCCGGCGCGGCCGAGCGGACCGCCCAGGAGCAGCCGCACCCGCCTGCGCCCGCCGCTGCCCGCAACGGCGCCGAGGACCGCGGCCCGGCTGCCAAAGGGGTCCCCACCCCCAAGGATCTGGCCGCCCTGCGCGGCCCCGGCAGCCAGCCCGCCCAACCGCCGACCGCCACCCTGCGCTGGTCCTCCGACAAGGGCTGGGTGGACCGTCCCGCCGCCGAGCCCGCCGAGGCCGCCTCCATGCCGACGCTGGCCCAGCTGACCACCGCCGAGCAGCGGTGGGCCGACCGCGAGGAGGACATCACCACCGTCGGCGGCGACCCGTACGAGGTGGGGCAGGTCTTCGCCCGCCGCTGGGTGGCGCGCCTCGGCGACCAGGGCCAGCTGCAGAAACTTTCCGGGATGTATCCGCGGGTCCCGCACCGCATCGACGGGGAGCTGCTGCGCTACGCCGCCCGCTTCGGCCTGCTGGCGCACAAGGACGACCAGATCGACGAGCACGACCGGTACGCCATCCGCGCGGGCTTCTGGCGCGAGATCGGCGTGGGCACGGCCGCCGAACAGGGCTCCGCGGGCTCCGCACCCGGTTCCACGGGTCCAGCACCCGGCTCCGGGCACGAGTGAGGACCGCCCGTCGAATCGGCGCATATGGGCCGACCCGAGGGCAGCGCCGTACGGCGGACCCCGTACTCTCGTCCCTTGTGAGTACGCGCGCGGCACAGACGTTTCGTCCCGGTGACGAGACCGTGTGCGTCGTGCGCGGACTGACCAAGACCTACCCGGCGGTGCGCGGCCGGCGCGGCACACCCCCGGCGCCCGCGGTCCGGGCCACCGACGAGGTGACGCTGAGCGTTCGGCGTGGCGAGATCTTCGGGCTGCTCGGACCCAACGGCGCCGGCAAGTCCACCCTGGTGCGCCAGCTGACCGGGCTGATGCGGCCCGATGCCGGCAGTGTGGAGATCCTCGGCCACGACATCGTGCGCCACCCCGAGCGCGCCTCCCGCATCCTCGCCTATCTCGGCCAGGAGTCCACCGCCCTGGACGAGCTGACCGTGTCCCTCGCCGCCGAGACCACCGGACGGCTGCGCGGCCTGGACGCCCGGGAGGCCCGAGCCGAGCGGGACACCGTCCTGGACGAGCTCGGTCTGACGCCGATCGCCGGCCGGCCGCTGAAGAAGCTCTCCGGCGGGCAGCGGCGGCTCGCCTGCGTCGCCGCCGCGCTGGTGGGGGAGCGCCCGCTGCTCGTCCTCGACGAGCCGACCACCGGCATGGACCCGGTCGCCCGGCGCGCGGTGTGGGCCGCCGTCGACCGGCGGCGGGCCGAGCGCCGCACCACCGTGCTGCTGGTCACCCACAACGTCATCGAGGCCGAGACCGTGCTCGACCGGGTCGCCGTCCTGGACCGCGGCCGGGTGATCGCCTGCGACACCCCGACCGGGCTCAAGGAACGGGTGGCCGGCGAGATCCGCGTCGACCTGGTGTGGCGGGAGTCCGCCCCGGTGCACGTCCCCGAGGTCGCCGCGCTGCGCGACCGCATCGTCGAGTCGGGCCGCCGCTGGACGCTGCGGCTCGCGCCCGAGGAGGCCCGCGCGGTCGTCGCCACCGTCACCGGCGGAGCAGCCTTCGCCGCCCTGGACGACTTCACGCTGGCCACGCCCAGCCTGGAGGACGTGTACCTGGCCCTGGGCGGCGCCGCACGGCAGGGGCTGGTGAGGGCTTGACGACACGCACCAGGAGACAATCCGCCACGGCGGGATCCTCACGCACGGCGGGATCCTCACGCACGGCGGTGATCCCGCGCATGGCGGTGATCCCACGCACGACGGGAGCGCCGTACCCACTGGAGGAGCCGCCCACGGTGCTGCCGTCGCGTACGGCGGGAGCGGCCCGTCCTCGGGTGTTCCCGCGTATGCCGCGGAAGCCGCGCATCGCGGGCGGCGGCGGGCCGCACCCCGCGACGGACCGCGCCACGAGCGCCCCGCGCGTCGTGAGAGAACCGTCCTCCGTGTCCGTACGTAACCCCAGGGCGACCGCCGCAGCGAAGAGGAGCAGCGCGACGTGAGTGCCGTATCCGCCGATGTCCTGCCGGGCGGTGTCCTGGACGCCGAGAAGAGCGCCGTCGGCGCCGCCGAGCTGGGGCCGCGCGCCCGGGTGTGGCCGTCCCTGGTGGCCGTCTACCGGGCGCAGCTGTCCCGGGCGCGGGTCGCACGGATCCCGCTGCTGTTCGTGGCCACGTTCCAGTCGATCGGGATCATGATTCTGATGCGCGGGGTGGTGGACGGCGGCGGGGAGGCGCAGGCCGTGGTCGCCGGCTCGTCGGTGCTCGTCGTGGCGTTCGTCGCGCTGAACCTGCTCGCCCAGTACTTCGGCCAGCTGCGGGCCAGCGGCGGCCTCGACCACTACGCCACCCTGCCGGTGCCGCCGGCCGCGGTGGTGCTGGGCGCGGCGGGCGCCTACGCGTCCTTCACCGTTCCCGGCACGGTGGTGACCGCCGTGTTCGGCTGTGTGCTGTTCGGGCTGCCGCTCACGCACCTGTGGGTGCTGGCCGCGGTGATCCCGCTGGCCGGTGCCGCGCTGGCCGGCCTGGGTGCGGCTCTCGGCCTGCTCGCACCCCGCCCGGAGCTGGCCACGCTCCTCGGCCAGCTCGGCATGTCCGCGGCGCTGCTGCTCGGGGTGCTGCCGGCCGAGCGGATGCCGGAGGCGGTGCGGTTCGCGCGCGACCTGCTGCCGTCCACCTACGGCGTGGAGGCACTGGCGCGCACCTTCGAACCGGGGCCCGACTGGGCGCTGGTCCTCGGCGACCTCGCGGTGTGCGGGGCGGTCGGCGTGGTCTCGCTGGCCGTGGCCACCTGGGCGTACCGCCGGGCCGCCGTCCGGTGACGCGCCCCTTCGGCGGGCCTGGCACGATGGCAGGGTGACCGCACCGCTGACTCCGCCTCCCCCGCCCCACGAGAACTCCTCGGCGCACGCGTCGTACCGAGGCCGTCCGGTGCCGCCGCCGGTCGGTGCCCATGCGACGGGTGCAGGGGACGACCGGCTCGGAGAACAGGACGGTCCCGGGATGAAGACCGAAGTGCGCGAAGCCGCCGTGACCATGGTGGCGGTGGCGCTCTCGGGAGTGCTGCTCGGGGTGCTGTGGTGGTGGCTGGCCCCGCGGGTGCCGCTGGTCGGTGACGTGGTCGACGACAGCTGGGTGGTCTATCTCAAGGACTCCGAGGGCGAGCAGTCGGTCGGCGTGGACGGAACGTTCACACTGCTCGCGCTGGGCTTCGGGGCGCTGACCGCGCTGGCCGTCTTCGCGGCGCGGCGGCGCGGCGGAGTGCCGCTGGTGGTGGGGGTGTGCGCCGGGGCGCTGCTCGGGTCCCTGCTGGCCTGGCGGGTCGGGGTCTGGCTCGGTCCCGCGCAGGATGTGATCGCCCACGCCCGCGAGGTGGGCGAGGGCGTGACGTTCTCGGCGCCGCTGAAGCTCGGCACCAAGGGTGCACTGCTGGCGTGGCCGGTGGCCGCACTCGTCGTCCACCTGGGGCTCACCGGGCTGTTCGGACCGCGGGACCCGGACCCGTACCAGCCGTACCCCCCGCACCAGCAGGGCCCGTACGGGGGGACGTCCGTATAGCGCCGGGACAGCGTCGGGCCCGGGCCGGGCCCCGTCCGCCCGACGGTCCTACGCCGGGCGCCGTCCGTGGTTCGCGCGTCCCTTTCTGATCCGCCACCGGCGTTTGCGTGTTCGCTTCGACATGCCCCTTCTGCTTAACCGAGGAAGGGGCGCCCGTCGAGGGGTCAGGCGCGGCCGATCGGGGCGAGCACCGCGCCCGTGAGCTCGGCGAGGTCGTCCGGCGACAGTTCCACCTCCAGGCCCCGGCGGCCCGCCGAGACGCAGATCGTGTGATGCGCCGGTGCGGAGTCGTCCAGCACGGTCCGCAGCCGTCTGCGCTGGCCGAGCGGGGAGATCCCGCCGCGGACGTAGCCCGTGGTGCGTTCGGCGAGCGCGGGATCGGCCATCACGGCGCGCTTGCCGCCGACCGCCGCCGCCAGCGCCTTCAGGTCCAGCTGGCCCGCGACCGGCACCACCGCCACGGTCGGCGTCCCGTCGACGTCCGCGACCAGGGTCTTGAACACCCGCTCCGGCGACACCCCCATCGCCTCGGCCGCCTCCTCGCCGTAGGAGGGGTGGGCGGGGTCGTGGTCGTAGGTGTGCACGGTGTACGTCACCCCGGCCGCCGCGAGCGCGACGGTCGCCGGGGTCCCGCCCGGCTGCTGCTTCTTCGCCTTCTTCGCCATCGGGGCCCTGTTCCTCGTTCCGCCCGGTCCCGGGCTCGGGTCAGTTCAGACTGGTCGGGCCGCGCGTCAGGTCGGACGCCGGCAACGACGGAAGCGTACGGATCACGGCCGTCTCGCTGCGCAGCAGTCTCAGCTCGTCGCGCAGGCGCGAGGCGGTGTCCGGGGCCTGCAGCAGACGCTGCTTGGTCGGCGTGTCCAGCACCATCGCGGCGGCCACCAGATACGAGACCACGCCCGGCTCGTCCGGGAGGTCCGTGCCGGTCGACAGCGACCGCTCCCGCGCCCCGGCCAGCCGCTTCTGGTACTGCCGGAAGGCCCGCAGCACGCCCTCGGCCAGCGCACCCGCCTCGTCGCCGGGTTCCTCCGGCAGCGGCTCGAGCTCGGCGGTGAGGAACGGTCCGGAGGCGTCCACCGACAGCAGCCGCACCCGCGTCGTCCCCGTCGCCAGCACCTCGAAGGTGCCGTCGGACCGCTCCCGGACGGTCGCCGCGTCCGCGATGCAGCCGACCTTGTGGAACGCGCGGAGGGGATCGGGGCCGAACCCGGCGGCCGGGCCGCGCTCGGGCACCGCGGTCGGGTCGGGCATCCCGGGGGCGCTGGGCGCCACCTCGTGGCCGTCGCGGATCGCCACTACGGCGAACCGGCGCGGCTCGTCCTCGGGCGTTTTCAGCAACTCGCGCATCATGGCGCGATAGCGCTCCTCGAAGACGTTGAGCGGGAGCACCAGCCCCGGGAACAGCACTGAGTTCAGGGGGAAGAGCGGGAGGCGGACGGTGGTCACGACGGAGAAGCCTAATGGTCGCCGGAGCGGACGCGACCACCGTGCCCACGTGCCGGTAGGCCGAGGCCCCTCGGCGGGGTCCCGTGGGCGGCCGCCGCCCGCACTCCCTCGCGCACCTGGAGGAACCGCGCGAGCGGGTCCTCCACCCCCCGGTCCCAGGGGAAGGAGGTGACGTACGGACCGGTCAGCCGCAACTGCTCCAGCGCCTCCGGCCACCGCTCCAGGCGCACCAGGACGTAGGCCAGCAGATTGCGCAGCTCGGCCGGCCACGGGTCGGCCTCCGGATACCCGGCCGACAGCGTCACCGCCAGGTCGGCCGCCGCATCCAGCCGCCGACGGGCGATCGCAGCCGGACCGCCCGCGGTCAGGCACGCGAACGCCGCCCGCAACGGCAGCGCCCGGACCTGGGCGCCCTCCGGCGCGTCCCGCGCGGCCGTCTCGGCGAAGTCGAGGCACTCGCGGTGGGCGCCCGGCGAGGCGGTGGCCAGGTACTTCAGCGCGGCGACATGGCAGCCGTAGTGGTGCGGGGCGCGGCGCACCGCCTCGGCCCACAGTTCCGCGAACTCGGTGTGCCCGGCCCGTCTGCCGCGCGCCGAGTCCAGCGCGATCCGCCACGGCACCGGGTCGTGCCCGCCGCCCTCGGCCGCCGCACGCACCGCCGGATCCGCCTGGCCCAGCAGTTCGGCGCGGGCCGGCGAGTCCCAGCGCAGGTCCACCGCCAGCCCGGCGGCGACCAGCAGCGCGTCCGGGTCGCACGGGGCAGCGGTGAGCCAGGCCTTCAGCCACTCGCTGCGTGAGCGTGCGAACGCCGCCAGCCAGGCCGCGTAGCGGTCGCGGCGGTCCCACTCGGCGCGCTCGCGGGTGCCCGCGAGCAGTGCGGACGCCGGTCCGTAGGCGCCGTCGGCCGCCCCGACCAGCGCCGGGCCGAGCCGGTCGTCGGGCGCGTCGAGCAGCACCTCGTCGCGTGCGCAGGACCCGGTGCCCGGGCGCGCAGCCGCCCCGCGCACCCGGGCCGTACGGAGGAACGCGCGCAGCCGAGCCATGGTGTCGACCATTGAAAGTCCGCAGGTTGCGGCCGCGCCAGGGCGCGCACGGAACCTCCGGAAAGTTGTACGCGCCTCGGCAAAGCCACGGTAAAAGGTGAAGGACACTCCACTTGCGCCATCCGCCCGGGCGGTGCCGCCCCTCGGAGGTCCCGGACTGGTCCCGGCCCCCGGCGGGGCTGGATCGTGGACGGATGAGCGACCGGCTGATGCGCAGTCACTGGCGGAGGCGGGTCCCTGGTGGTGCCGGACCGGGGCGGAGGCGGGCCCTGGGCGGATGACGGCTACCCGGGGAGTGCAGGCACCCGTCGGGCGCGATGCGGGCACGACCGGCGCCGCCCAACAGAGTACGGTCCTGCGACGGACGACGGACGACGGACGACGGACGACGGACGACGGACGACGGACCAGGGACCACGGACCACGGACCGCTGCGGACCGGGGTCGGGCGCGGGGAAGGCGGACGGCAGACGTCCTCCCGGCACCGGTACGTCGTTGCGGCGCGCCCTGCACTCGCGCCCCGGGCGCCGTGCCCGGCGCTGCGGCGCGAGCAGGCCGACCGGGACTGGGACTGCGGACGGGGAGAGCGGACGGCGACGGCGGACGGCTGAGCGCGGACGGTGGACGGGGATGTGCTGCCGGGTGGTGGTGCGTGGGGGCGTGAGGTTCGCGGCTGATGCCTTCGGGCCCTGTGTCCGGGGCTATGGCGCAGGTGGAACCGGGGCGATGGGCGGGGACGGTGGACGGGGGATGTTCTGCCGGGTGGTGGTGCGTGGTGGTGCGTGGGGCTCGCGGCTAGTGCCTCCCGGGCCCCGTGCCCGGCGTTGCGGCGCGGGCGGACCGGGCGGGACCGCGGGCGGCGGACGGCGGGCCGGGGACGGCGACGGACGGACGGCCGGGGCGGGCGTGGCCGTGCTGCCCCGCCCCGCCCCGCCACGGCCGCCCGGTTGTCGTACTCACCCGCGCCGCAGCAGCCGCGTCGCCCCCGCCGCCACCGTCGTCGCCAGGACCCAGCCCAGCAGGATCAGCGTCGCAGCCAGCCACTGCCAGGCGCCGCGCAGCTGCCAGTGGCCGACCTGGCCCAGCTCGATCACCGGCAGCAGCAGATCCAGGGCGAACAGCGCGGGGTTCCAGGCCGGATGCTCGTCGCTCTTCAGCGGCACCGGCTCGGCCTGTCCGAAGGCGACCGACCCGGCCGCCCACAGCACCGCCATCCACACCGCGGCCCGGCCCGGCCGGTAGCCGTACGCGACCGTCCAGTCCTGCGCATAGCCCCACAGCTTGGCGGCGACCGGCAGGCTCTCCCGGCGCCGGCGCTGCTTGGCGAGCAGCACCTCACGGGCGTCCTCGTCCTCCCCGCCGGCCCGCAGCACGGCGGCGAGCCGCTCATACGGCTCCGGGTTGTACTCGGCGGTGGCGGCGGTCACCCAGCGCAGCCGCTCGGTCAGCGGGAACGGCCCGCGCGGCACCAGGTTTTCGTAGGCGAAGCCGCCCATGTGCAGCCGCCCCGGGCCGGGCCAGCTGTCCGCCCGGTCCATCAGGTTGACCACCTTCGCCCCGGACAGCACCACCCGGCCCCGCTCCGGCCGCTCGCCGAGAAAGCGCAGCTCGGGTGTCTGCACCCGGCGCAGCGACAGCTCCTGCTCCTCGCCGAGGACGAACCGGGCCCGCTCCAGGTCGAGCGCGTCGCCGAACCGGCCGTCGTCCAGCCGCACCCCGCCCCGGCACTCGAACCGCTGGATCCGCGTGCCCTGCGCCGGGGTGGTGCCCCGCAGCAGCGGGTTGCCGACGCCCGCCGGGGTCAGATACAGGGTGCGCCCGACGGTGAGCTGCGGGGCGTTCAGCGCGAGCCGCGCGCGTGGATTGTGCAGCCGCGCGCCGCGCAAACTCAGCGAGACGCCGACCGCGGCGCTGCGCAGACTCAGCTCGCCGTGCGACTCCAGCATCTCCGCCTGCAGGTCCTGGCCGACGGTCAGACCGTCCGCCGCTATGGCCCGCCCGCTGCGGTCCCGGTGCGCCACCGCCTGGTTGAGCAGCAGGTCGGTGCCGATGTGCGCGTCGGTCAGCCGCACGCCCCGGTGGAACCGGCAGCGCGGCAGATGCAGATCGCCCTCGGTATGGATCCGGGCCGCCTCCAGCCGCGGCACCGAGCAGTCCACCAGCCGCACGGTGGAGAACCGGGCCTCTGGCAGCAGGACCTCCCGCTCGAACCGGCAGCCGCGCAGCTCGACGTAGGGCACCACTGTGCCGCCCGCCAGCTCCACGGTGCCGCTGATCAGCACACCGGCCAGCTTCAGCGCGGAGACCCGCCCGGCGAACGCCGGCGGCCCGTCCAGCAGCAGCCAGCACACGACGCGGGCCCGCACGGTCCGCTCCGGGCCCCACGGATGCCCGCCGTGCGGATCGTCGACCGCTCCGTCCCCGCTGGTCAGGTCGTAGACGGTGCCGTTGCGGAAGGCCTGCCGCATACCGGCCTCGGCGGCGGTCAGGTCGTCCGGCAGCTCCCCGGCCCGCAGGCCGGCCCCCTCGGTCACGGTCTCCACTCCCTCCCGTCCCTCCCGGGCGATCGCTGCCGGACCCGCGCCGGTCCGTACCACCCCGTATCCCCGTACACCTGTTCTGCCCCTCGGGTGACGGGTCGAACACCGAACGTGAAGGGGATCTTCCGGTGCTCGGGCCGCGTCTGTATCAGCCATTGATACGCGCGCACGGCGCCGGACGCGGGTCTGCGAGAATTGGTTCCGTGATCTCCCGAATCGATCTGCGCGGCGACGCCCTCCCCGAGGGCCCCGCCCTGCGTGACCTGCTGCCCCGAGCCGACTTCGACGTCGCGGCCGCCCTGGAGAAGGTGCGCCCGATCTGCGAGGCCGTGCATCATCGGGGCGACGCGGCGCTGATCGACTTCACGGAGCAGTTCGACGGCGTGCGGCTGGACCGGGTCCGGGTTCCGGCCGAGGCGCTCACCCGGGCCCTCGCCGGGCTGGACCCGGCCGTCCGCGCGGCCCTGGAGGAGTCCATCCGCCGCGCCCGTCTCGTCCACCGCGAGCAGCGCCGCTCCACCCACACCACCCACGTCGTGCCCGGCGGCTCGGTCACCGAGAAGTGGGTGCCGGTCGAGCGCGTCGGCCTGTACGCGCCGGGCGGCCGCTCGGTCTACCCGTCCTCCGTGGTCATGAACGTCGTGCCCGCGCAGGAGGCCGGCGTCGGGTCCGTCGCGCTCGCCTCGCCCGCCCAGGCCGAGTTCGACGGCCTGCCGCACCCGACGATCCTCGCCGCGTGCGCGCTGCTCGGCGTCGACGAGGTGTACGCCGCCGGTGGCGCGACGGCGGTCGCGATGTTCGCGTACGGCACCGAGTCCTGCCCGCCCGCCAACATGGTCACCGGCCCCGGCAACATCTGGGTCGCCGCGGCCAAGCGCTACTTCACCGGCAAGATCGGCATCGACGCCGAGGCGGGCCCGACCGAGATCGCGATCCTGGCGGACGCCACGGCCGACCCGGTGCACATCGCCTCCGACCTGATCAGCCAGGCCGAGCACGACCCGCTGGCCGCGGCCGTGCTGGTCACCGACTCCGTGGCGCTCGCGGACGCGGTCGAGCGGGAGCTGGAGCCCCAGGTCGCCGCCACCAAGCACGTCGACGACCGGATCGTCCCCGCCCTCAAGGGCAGGCAGTCCGCGATCGTGCTGGTCGACGGCGTGCCGGAGGGCCTGCGGGTGGTCGACGCCTACGGTGCCGAGCACCTGGAGATCCAGACCGCCGACGCCGCCGCGATCGCCGACCGCGTCACGAACGCGGGCGCGGTCTTCGTCGGCCCCTGGGCGCCGGTCTCCCTCGGCGACTACGCGGCCGGCTCCAACCACGTCCTGCCCACCGGCGGCTGCGCCTGCCACTCCTCGGGCCTGTCCGTCCAGTCCTTCCTGCGCGGCATCCACGTCGTCGACTACACGAAGGACGCGCTGGCCGAGGTCGCGCACCACGTGGTGACGCTGGCCGAGGCGGAGGACCTGCCCGCGCACGGCGCGGCGATCAAGGCACGGTTCGATTGGAAGGTTCCCGAGGGCAAGTGACCCGTATCGACGATCTCCCCGTACGGGACGAGCTGCGCGGCAAGTCCCCCTACGGCGCGCCCCAGCTGGACGTCCCCGTACGGCTGAACACCAACGAGAACCCCTACCCGCTGCCCGAACCGCTGGTCGAGCGGATCGCCGAGCGGGTCCGCGAGGCGGCCCGGACCCTCAACCGCTACCCGGACCGGGACGCCGTCGAGCTGCGCACCAAGCTCGCCGAGTACCTGACCCGGACCTCCGGTCACGGAGTGGGTCTTGCCAACGTCTGGGCCGCCAACGGCTCCAACGAGGTCATCCAGCAGCTGCTGCAGACCTTCGGCGGGCCGGGCCGGACCGCGATCGGCTTCGAGCCGTCCTACTCGATGCACGCCCTGATCGCCCGCGGCACCGGCACGGGCTGGATCTCCGGACCCCGCAACGACGACTTCACGATCGACCTCCCGGCGGCCGAGAAGACCATCGCCGAGAACCGCCCGGACGTCGTCTTCATCACCACCCCCAACAACCCCACGGGCAACGCGGTTCCGCGTGAGACCGTCCTCGCGCTGTACGAGGCCGCACAGGCGGCGAAGCCGTCCATGGTGGTCGTGGACGAGGCGTACGTCGAGTTCAGCCACGGCGACTCGCTGCTGGCACTGCTGGACGGACGCCCGAACCTGGTGATCTCCCGCACGATGTCGAAGGCCTTCGGCGCCGCCGGCCTGCGCCTCGGCTATCTCGCCGCGCACCCGGCCGTCGTGGACGCCGTCCAGCTCGTCCGGCTGCCGTACCACCTCTCGGCCGTCACCCAGGCGACCGCCCTGGCCGCCCTGGAGCACACCGGCACGCTGCTCGGCTATGTCGAGCAGCTGAAGGCCGAGCGCGACCGGCTGGTGCGCGAACTGCGCGCCGCCGGCTACGACGTCACGGAGTCCGACGCGAACTTCGTGCAGTTCGGGCGGTTCCCCGGGGTGAACGGCGCCCACGAGGCCTGGCAGCAGATCCTCGACCGGGGCGTCCTGGTCCGGGACAACGGCGTACCGGGGTGGCTGCGGGTCACCGCCGGGACGCCGGCCGAGAACGACGCGTTCCTCGACGCGGTACGTGAGTTGAAGAAGGAGCAGAGCGCATGACTCGCGAAGGGCGTGTCGGCAGGATCGAGCGGACGACCAAGGAGACATCCGTCCTGGTCGAGATCGACCTCGACGGCACCGGGAAGACAGACATCGCCACCGGCGTCGGCTTCTACGACCACATGCTCGACCAGCTCGGCCGGCACGGGCTGTTCGACCTGACCGTGAAGACCGACGGCGACCTGCACATCGACTCCCACCACACCATCGAGGACACCGCCCTCGCGCTGGGCGCCGCCTTCAAGCAGGCCCTCGGAGACAAGGTGGGCATCTACCGCTTCGGCAACTGCACGGTCCCGCTGGACGAGTCCCTCGCCCAGGTCACCGTCGACCTCTCCGGCCGCCCCTACCTGGTGCACACCGAGCCGGAGAAGATGGCGCCGATGATCGGCGAGTACGACACCACCATGACCCGGCACATCCTGGAGTCCTTCGTCGCCCAGGCACAGATCGCCCTGCACGTGCACGTGCCGTACGGGCGCAACGCCCACCACATCGTGGAGTGCCAGTTCAAGGCGCTGGCCCGGGCCCTTCGGTACGCGTCCGAGCGGGACCCGCGCGCCGCGGGCATCCTGCCGTCCACGAAGGGCGCGCTGTAACGCCATGAACGGTCTGTCTACTCTCCTGATCGTCGTCGGTCTGTTCCTGATCGGCGGGATCATCTCCTTCGCCAAGCAGCAGATGCCCAAGAGCCTGATCGTGCTGCTCTCGATCGGCGCCGGGATGTGTCTGCTCGCGGGCGTCCTCAGGCTGGAGGTGTGGAATTGAGCACCAAGAGCGTCGTCGTCTTCGACTACGGCTTCGGCAATGTGCGCTCCGCCGAGCGAGCCCTCGCGCGCGCGGGCGCCCAGGTCGAGATAACGCGCGACTTCGACAGGGCGATGAACGCCGACGGGCTGCTGGTGCCCGGCGTCGGCGCCTTCGCCGCCTGCATGAAGGGCCTGCGCGAGGCCCGCGGCGACTGGGTCGTCGACCGCCGGCTGTCCGGCGGACGCCCGGTGATGGGCATCTGCGTCGGCATGCAGATCCTGTTCGCCCGCGGTATCGAGCACGGTGTGGAGGCCGAGGGCCTGGACGAGTGGCCCGGCACCGTCGGCCCGCTCAAGGCCGACGTCGTGCCCCACATGGGCTGGAACACCGTGGACGCACCGGCCGGCTCCGAGCTGTTCGCCGGGCTGGACGCGGACGCCCGCTTCTACTTCGTGCACTCCTACGCCGTCCACGACTGGACCCTGGAGTCGCACAACCCGCTGATCGCGGCCCCCAAGGTCACCTGGTCCACGCACGGCGAGCCGTTCGTGGCCGCTGTGGAGAACGGCGCCCTGTGGGCCACCCAGTTCCACCCCGAGAAGTCCGGCGACGCCGGAGCCCAGCTCCTCACCAACTGGATCGAGACCCTGTAGAGATGAGCACGCTCGAACTCCTCCCCGCCGTCGACGTCCGCGACGGCCAGGCCGTCCGCCTGGTGCACGGCGAGTCCGGTACCGAGACCTCCTACGGCTCCCCGCTCGAGGCCGCCCTCGCCTGGCAGCGGGCCGGCGCCGAGTGGCTGCACCTGGTCGACCTGGACGCCGCCTTCGGCACCGGGAACAACCGCGAGCTGATCGCCGAGGTCGCGGAGCGCATGGCGGAGCTGCACATCAAGGTGGAGCTGTCCGGCGGCATCCGCGACGACGACACCCTCGCCGCCGCGCTCGCCACCGGCTGCACCCGCGTCAACCTCGGCACGGCAGCCTTGGAGACCCCCGAGTGGGTCGCCGAGGTCATCGCCCGGCACGGCGACAGGATCGCGGTGGGCCTCGACGTCCGCGGCACCACGCTGCGCGGCCGGGGCTGGACCCGCGACGGCGGCGACCTCTACGAGACGCTGGAGCGCCTCGACCGGGAGGGCTGCGCCCGGTACGTGGTCACCGACATCGCCAAGGACGGCACCCTGCAGGGCCCCAACCTCGAACTGCTGAAGAACGTCTGCGCGGCGACCGACCGCCCGGTGGTGGCCTCCGGCGGTGTGTCCTCCCTGGACGACCTGCGGGCGCTGGCCGGCCTGGTGCCGCTCGGTGTGGAGGGCGCCATCGTCGGGAAGGCGCTGTACGCGAAGGCGTTCACCCTGGAGGAAGCCCTGGAGGCTGTGTCGTCATGACGTCCGGAGCCGTACGGCGGGTGCAGAGCGGAAGCCCCTGGGAGGAGTCCTTCGGCTTCGCACGCGCCGTCGCGGCGGGCGACCGGGTACTGGTGGGCGGCACCACGTCGTTCAAGGGGCGGGTGCTGTACGGCGAGGGCGACCCCTACGAGCAGGCCAAGGTGGCCTTCACCTCCGCCCTCGAGGCGATCGGTGAGTTCGGGCTGGGCGTCGAGTCGGTGATCCGGACCCGGATGTTCCTGACGCATCAGCGGGACGTGGACGAGGTGGGCCGGGCCCACAAGGAGATCTTCGACGCGGTGCGCCCGGTGAGCACCCTCCTGGTGGTGGAGGGTTTCGTCGACCCGCGCATCCTGGTCGAGGTCGAAGTAGAAGCATGCATCGAACCAGAAGCATTCAGAGAGCCGTAAGAG
Source organism: Streptomyces poriticola (assembly GCF_036689765.1). Classification (NCBI taxonomy): domain Bacteria; kingdom Bacillati; phylum Actinomycetota; class Actinomycetes; order Kitasatosporales; family Streptomycetaceae; genus Streptomyces; species Streptomyces poriticola. Next base: position 136,716 of record NZ_JBAGKH010000001.1, on the reverse strand, counting down.
GGCGTCACAGGGCCTCAGCCGGCCCGGAGGAGCACAAGTCATGACCCTGGCGGTCCGAGTCATCCCCTGCCTGGACGTGGACGGCGGCCGGGTCGTCAAGGGCGTCAACTTCGAGAACCTGCGCGACGCCGGCGACCCCGTCGAGATGGCCAAGGTGTACGACGCCGAAGGCGCCGACGAGCTGACCTTCCTGGACATCACCGCCTCCTCCGGCAACCGCGAGACCACCTACGACGTGGTGCGCCGCACCGCCGAGCAGGTGTTCATCCCGCTCACCGTGGGCGGCGGCGTCCGCACGCCCGAGGACGTCGACAAGCTGCTGCGCGCCGGGGCGGACAAGGTCGGCGTCAACACGGCGGCCATCGCACGCCCCGAACTGATCCGCGAGATCGCCGAGCGCTTCGGCCGCCAGGTGCTGGTGCTGTCGGTCGACGCCCGGCGCACCCCCTCCGGCGGCTTCGAGGTCACCACCCACGGCGGCCGGCGCGGCACCGGCATCGACGCCGTCGAGTGGGCCCACCGGGCGGCCGAGCTGGGCGCCGGCGAGATCCTGCTCAACTCGATGGACGCGGACGGCACCAAGGACGGCTACGACCTGGAGATGATCGCGGCGGTACGGAGACACGTCACCGTCCCGGTCATCGCCTCCGGCGGCGCCGGCAAGCTCGCCGACTTCCCGCCCGCCATCGCCTCCGGCGCGGACGCGGTGCTGGCCGCCTCCGTCTTCCACTTCGGCGATCTGCGCATCGGCCAGGTCAAGGACACTCTGCGGGAGGCGGGGCACCCCGTTCGCTAGTGCGATACGCCCTCCTCCGTGGTGAACGCGGCAGTGATCACGCCTGCGGGTTGTGCTCGCCCTCGTCTTCGGCACCGTCGACGCCGTCTTCCTGCCCGCCGTCGGTGCCCTGCCGCCCCGGATCACCGGCAAGGCGCAGCTCGCCCGGGTCCAGGGCATGCGCGGCCTCGCCGTCCGGTTCGCGAGTGTGGTGGGCGCGCCGCTCGGCGGCCTCGGCATCGCCGTCGCCGGACCGGCCGCCGCCTTCGCGCTCGCCGGGCTGCTGACGGGGCTCAGCGGGGCGCTGTGCGGGGCCCTGCTGCAGACCCACGCGACACCCGCCCACCTGGGCCGGGTCACCGCCGTCGCCGGCCTCGTCAGCCTCGGGGTCGCCCCGCTCGGCATGCCGCTGCGCGCCGCCGCGATCGGCGTGTGGGGCACCGGCCCGGTGTTCGCCGCGAGCGCCGCCGTCTGCGGGCTCAGCGGCCTCGTCGCCCTGTGCGCCCCGGCCCTGCGGAGGGCCGAGCTGCCGGGATAGCCGGTGCGGGCCCGGCGGTCAGATACCGAGCTGCTTCGCCTCCCGGAGCTTGGCGATCGCGTCCGCGTCACCCTCCAGCTCCACCTTCGCCGCGCTCTGCCGGCCGAACACGAACAGCAGCAGCTCCGACGGCTCGCCGGTCGCCGTGACCACCGGTGCGCCGCGCTGGGCGACCGCCGTCTGGCCGTCCGGGCGGCGCAGCACCAGCCCGGTCCGGACACCGCGGCCCATCAGCCGGGCGGTGCGCTCCAGCCGGGACCACAGGGCGTCCTGGAAGACCGGGTCCAGCTCCCGCGGCGTCCACTCTTCCTGCGCACGCCGGACGTCCTCGGTGTGGACGTAGAACTCGACCGTGTTCGCCGCCTCGTCCACCTGCTTCAGGGAGAAGGGCGAGAACCGCGGCGGGCCGGTACGGATCAGCTGGATCAGCTCCTCGTACGGCTTCGCGGTGTACTCCTCCATCACCCGGTCCAGCCGCGGCGCCAGCTGCTTGATCAGCGTGCCCCCGGCGGCGTCCGGCCGGCGCTCGCGGACCACCACGTGCGCGGCCAGGTCACGGGTCTGCCAGCCCTCGCACAGGGTGGCGGCGTCCGGGCCGGCCGTCTCCAACAGATCGGCGAGCAGAAGTCGTTCACGCTTGGCGAAAGTCGACATGGAGCCAGCCTACGGCCGCCGCTGCCGTCCGCCCAGTGAAACGCGGCCGGGGCGCGCCGCCCGGGCGCGGCACAATGGTCGGCATGACCAGCACCGCCCCCCGGCCCAGCGGCCTCGACCCGCAGATCGCGGCACGCCTGAAGCGCAGCCCCGACGGTCTGCTGCCCGCCATCGCCCAGCAGTACGACACCGGGGAGGTGCTGATGCTCGGCTGGATGGACGACGAGGCGCTGCACCGCACCCTGACCACCGGCCGCTGCACCTACTGGTCGCGCAGCCGCGGGGAGTACTGGGTCAAGGGCGACACCTCCGGGCACTTCCAGCGGGTGAGGTCGGTCGCCCTGGACTGCGACGCCGACACCGTGCTCGTCAAGGTCGACCAGGTCGGCGCCGCCTGCCACACCGGCGCCCGCACCTGCTTCGACGCCGACGTGCTGCTCGAGGACGACGGTTCCGGTTCCGGTGCACCGGCCGGGGATCAGTAGGGTCGGCGGACATGGACCTCGAGACGTTCCGCAAGCTCGCCACCGACCGGCGGGTCATCCCCGTCACCCGCAAGCTCCTCGCCGACGGGGACACCCCGGTCGCGCTGTACCGCAAGCTCGCCGCCGAGCGCCCCGGCACCTTCCTGCTGGAGTCCGCCGAGAACGGCCGGTCGTGGTCCCGCTACTCCTTCGTGGGCGTCCGGTCCGCGGCCACGCTCACCGAGCGCGACGGACAGGCCCACTGGCTCGGCGAACCGCCCGTCGGCGTCCCCGTGGACGGTGACCCGCTCGCCGCCCTGCGCGCCACCATCGAGGCCCTGCACACCCCCCACCAGGACGGCATGCCGCCCTTCACCGGCGGCATGGTCGGCTACCTCGGCTACGACATCGTGCGCAGGCTCGAGAAGATCGGCCCCGGCGACCGCGACGACCTCCGGCTCCCCGAGCTGACCATGCTGCTCACCAGCGACCTCGCCGTGATGGACCACTGGGAGGGTTCGGTCCTGCTGATCGCCAACGCGATCAACCACAACGACCTCGCCACAGGTGCGGACGAGGCACACGCGGACGCCGTCGCCCGGCTGGACGCGATGGAGGCCGACCTCACGCGCGCGGTCGCGCAGCCGCCGGCCGTGCTCCCGCCCTCCGAACTGCCCGACCACACCGCCCTGTGGGGCGGCCCCGACTTCCGGGACGCCGTGGAGGACATCAAGGAGCGCATCCGGGCGGGCGAGGCCTTCCAGGTCGTCCCCTCCCAGCGGTTCGAGACGCCGTGCACAGCGAGCGCGCTGGACGTCTACCGGGTGCTGCGGGCCACCAACCCGTCCCCCTACATGTACCTGTTCCGCTTCGACGGCTTCGACGTCGTGGGCTCCTCGCCGGAGGCCCTGGTCAAGGTCGCGGACGGACAGGCCATGCTGCACCCCATCGCCGGCACCCGGCACCGCGGCGCCACCCCGCAGGAGGACCAGGCCCTCGCCGACGAGCTCCTCGCCGACCCCAAGGAGCGCGCCGAGCACCTGATGCTCGTCGACCTCGGCCGCAACGACCTGGGGCGGGTCTGCGAACCCGGCTCGGTGGAGGTCGTCGACTTCATGTCCATCGAGCGGTACTCGCACGTCATGCACATCGTCTCCACGGTCACCGGGCGGGTCTCGACCGGCCGCACCGCCTTCGACGTGCTCACCGCCTGCTTCCCGGCCGGCACCCTCTCCGGAGCGCCCAAGCCGCGCGCCATGCAGATCATCGACGAGCTCGAGCCCTCCCGCCGCGGCCTGTACGGCGGCTGCGTCGGCTACCTCGACTTCGCGGGTGACTCCGACACCGCCATCGCCATCCGCACCGCGCTGCTGCGCGACGGCACGGCCTACGTGCAGGCGGGCGCCGGTATCGTCGCCGACTCCGACCCGGTCGCCGAGGACGACGAGTGCCGGAACAAGGCGGCGGCGGTGCTGCGCGCGGTGCACACCGCCAACCGGCTGGGCGAGTAGGGCGCTTCTCACGTCCGCCGGAGCCGCCCCGGGTGACCGTTCGCCCGGGGTTCGGGTGATAGTGGAGTACGTGACTGCCGTACCTCACCCACCCGCCCAGGCCCCGCGCCCCTCCCGGGCCGGCCGCCGCAGCCTCGCCCTCGCCCTGCTCAGCGGCGCGCTGGGGGCGGCCGTCGCCCTGCTGTCCAGCCGGCAGCAGTGGTCGTCCGGCACCGCGACGGTGGCCGGCGGCGACTTCCCGCTCACCGCCCAGGGCAGCGATGTCACGGGGCTGCCCGCGGCGCTCGCCGTAGTGGGCCTGGCCGCGCTCGTCGCCGTCTTCGCGGTCCGCCGCGCCGGGCGGCTCGCCGTGGCCGGGCTGCTCGCGCTGTGCGGCGCCGGGACGGTCACCGCGGCCCTGCTGGGCGCCTCCGACAGCTCGGCGCTCGACGAGAAGGCCGCGGCCGTCGCCGGCGACACCTCGGCCACCGTGCACGCCCTCAGCCACACCGCGTGGCCGTACGTGGCCGCCGCGGCCGGTGCCCTGATCCTGCTGGCCGGCCTGCTCGCCCTGCGCTACGGCCGGCTGTGGCCCGCGATGTCCGGCCGCTACGAGCGCGTCGGCGCGGCCCGGCCCCGCCGCACCGCCGCCCCGGCCGCGGACCCCGACCGCCCCGAGGACCTGTGGAAGGCCCTCGACCGCGGCGAGGACCCGACCGGCGCCTGAGCGCCCCTCCGCAAGGGCCGCGGGACGGCCCCGCCCGATGCGGCGCCGAACAGCCGGTCGTCCATGTCCTCACGCACCTTCGGGCCGCCGGCGGACCACGCCCGGCACACGGGCCACACGCGCGTCGGCACCCCCGCTCCCGCCGGACGTACCCGTGCGGGACAATGACCACGAGCGTCCTGCTCAGACACGTACACAGCAACGAGGAGCAAGCAATGGCGGGCAGCAGCCACGGTCACACCCCGGCCGCCTGGACCGGTGTCATCATCGCCTTCATCGGTTTCTGCGTCGCGGGCGCGTTCATGGTGATGGACCAGCCGTACGGCTTCTGGGCCGGCTTGGTCATCACCCTCCTCGGCGGTGTCGTCGGCGCCATCATGCGCATGATGGGCCTCGGCCAGCCGAAGGACGTCCACCCGGTGCACTCGACCGCGAACGAGCGCAGGCCGGCGGGCGTCGAGGGCTGAGCCCTTGACCACGTCCCCCGGGGGCGGTTCCGGCATGCCGAGTGCCGGAACCGCCCCCCGCGCGCGTCCGGCCCCCAGCGGGCACAATGCACGCGTGGACGTCGATCACCGGAACAACACCGCCCCGGCCACCGCTCCGACGCCGCCCGTCCGCGCCGGCCTCGCCGCCCGGCTGGCCGCCCCGGCCGGAGTGCTGGCCGCCGTCGCCGGGGCCTTCGCCTACGTCGGGGCCGTGGACCCGGGCGAACCCGGCCACTACCCCGCCTGCCCGCTGCTGCAGTTCACCGGCGTCTACTGCCCCGGCTGCGGCGGGCTGCGCAGCGCCCACGCCTTCGTGCACGGTGATCTGACCACCGCTCTTCAGGCCAACGCGCCGGCCGTGCTGGGCTATCTGGCCTTCACCGTGCTGTGGACCGTCTGGGTGGTCCGGGCCGCCCGCGGCCGGCCCGTCGGGATCGCGCCCGGCCCGGTCCTCACCTGGACTCTGGGCGCGTTGCTGCTGGTCTTCACCGTTGTCCGGAACCTTCCGTTCGGAGGCTGGCTGCACCCTTGATCATCGGAGGAACGTCCAGGTGGTGGGACCGGCGTCAACCGGATGCGAGGCCTTCGCCCGGCTGCGGATACCATCGCAGTGACCACCGGTTTACACCGTCAGGAAGGGGGCCGCTCGCGTGAGTGTGCTCGACGAGATCATCGACGGAGTCCGTGCCGACCTCGCGGAGCGGCAGGCGCGCGTCAGCCTCGACGAGCTCAAGGAGCGCGCGGCCCAGGCTCCCGCCGCCAAGGACGGGGTGGCCGCCCTGCGCGGTGAAGGCGTCAAGGTCATCTGCGAGGTCAAGCGCTCCAGCCCGTCCAAGGGCGCGCTGGCCGCCATCGCCGACCCCGCCGGGCTCGCCGCGGACTACGAGGCGGGCGGAGCGGCCGTCATCTCGGTCCTCACCGAACAGCGCCGCTTCGGCGGCTCGCTCGCCGACCTGGAGGCGGTCCGCGCGCGCGTGGACATCCCGGTGCTGCGCAAGGACTTCATCGTCACCTCGTACCAGCTCTGGGAGGCCCGGGCCTACGGAGCCGACCTGGCGCTGCTGATCGTCGCTGCCCTGGAGCAGTCCGCCCTGGAGTCCCTCGTCGAGCGCGCCGAGTCCATCGGCCTGACCCCACTCGTCGAGGTGCACGACGAGGAGGAGGTCGACCGCGCGGTGGACGCCGGCGCCAAGGTGATCGGTGTCAACGCCCGCAATCTGAAGACCCTCGAGGTCGACCGGGGCACCTTCGAGCGGGTCGCCCCGGAGATCCCCGCGAGCATCGTCAAGGTCGCCGAGTCCGGCGTCCGCGGCCCGCACGACCTGATCGCCTACGCCAACCAGGGCGCCGACGCCGTCCTGGTCGGCGAGTCCCTGGTCACCGGCGGCAACCCCAAGGCCGCCGTCGCTGACCTGGTCGCCGCGGGCGCCCACCCGGCGCTGCGGCACGGCCGAGGCTGATCCCCCGCTAGGCTTGCCCCGATGACGCTTCCGCTCACCCTGACCCCCCGGGACCCGTACGCCCGCCTCGCGCGCGGCTGCCGGCCCCGGGGCTGCCGCGCCCCCGCGCGCAGGGTGCACGGACGGCGAGTGCGGTACGTGATCGGCGACGAGCCGGGTCAGGTCAACGGCCGCCGATGGCAGCGCGCCCCATAGGGGCGCGGGACTCCGATGGATCTGCGGCTACCGCCGCGCGGGCACGAGCAGCCACACGGGCCCGTGACCGACCGGCGGCCCCTGCCCCGAAAGGGGCGCGGGGATCTGCGCGATCAGCCCGAACGGGCCCGCGCCGCCCGGAAACCCGCCCCCACGGCTATCAGTGCCCACCAGACACTCACCGTGAGGCTTTCGCATGCCCAGCAACTTCTTCATCCCCGACCCGGAGGGCCGGGTCCCCAGCGCCGAGGGCTACTTCGGCGCGTTCGGCGGCAAGTTCATCCCTGAGGCCCTCGTCGCCGCCGTGGACGAGGTGGCCGTCGAGTACGACAAGGCCAAGCACGACCCCGAGTTCGCCCGCGAGCTCGACGACCTGCTCGTCAACTACACGGGCCGTCCCTCGGCGCTCACCGAGGTCCCCCGGTTCGCCGCGGAGGCGGGCGGCGCCCGGGTCTTCCTCAAGCGCGAGGACCTCAACCACACCGGCTCCCACAAGATCAACAACGTCCTCGGCCAGGCCCTGCTGACCAAGCGCATGGGCAAGACCCGCGTCATCGCCGAGACCGGCGCCGGCCAGCACGGCGTCGCCACCGCCACCGCCTGCGCCCTGTTCGGCCTGGACTGCACCATCTACATGGGCGAGATCGACACCGAGCGGCAGGCCCTCAACGTGGCCCGGATGCGCATGCTCGGTGCCGAGGTCATCGCCGTGAAGTCCGGCAGCCGCACCCTGAAGGACGCCATCAACGAGGCGTTCCGCGACTGGGTCGCCAACGTCGACCACACCCACTACCTCTTCGGCACCGTCGCCGGCCCGCACCCCTTCCCGGCGATGGTCCGCGACTTCCACCGCGTCATCGGCGTCGAGACCCGCCGCCAGCTGCTGGAGCGCGCCGGACGGCTCCCGGACGCCGCGATCGCCTGCGTCGGCGGCGGCTCCAACGCCATCGGCCTGTTCCACGCCTTCATCCCGGACGAGGCCGTCCGCCTCGTCGGCTGCGAGCCCGCCGGGCACGGCATCGACACCGGCGAGCACGCGGCCACGCTCACCGCGGGCGAGCCCGGCATCCTGCACGGCTCCCGCTCCTACGTCCTCCAGGACGACGAGGGACAGATCACCGAGCCGTACTCGATCTCGGCCGGGCTCGACTACCCGGGCATCGGGCCGGAGCACTCCTATCTGAAGGACACCGGCCGCGGCGAGTACCGCGCGGTCACCGACGACGCGGCCATGCGGGCGCTGCGCCTGCTGTCCCGCACCGAGGGCATCATCCCGGCGATCGAGAGCGCCCACGCCCTGGCCGGAGCCCTGGAGGTCGGCCGGGAGCTCGGCAGGGACGGGCTGATCGTCGTCAACCTCTCCGGCCGCGGCGACAAGGACATGGACACCGCCGCCCGCTACTTCGGCCTGTACGACACCGACGCCCGGGTCGCCGAGGACGCCGCCGGCACCGCAGAGATCGAGGGAGACGCCAAGTGAGCGGGAACGTACAGCTGCTGAGCGACACCCTCGCCGCGGCCAGGGCCGAGGGACGCTCCGCCCTCGTCGCCTACCTGCCGGCCGGGTTCCCGACCGTGGACGGCGGCATCGACGCGGTCCGGGCGGCCCTGGACGGCGGCGCCGACATCGTCGAGGTCGGCCTGCCGCACAGCGACCCCGTCCTGGACGGTCCGGTCATCCAGACCGCCGACGACATCGCCCTGCGCGGCGGGGTGCGGATCGCGGACGTGCTGCGCACGGTCCGCGAGGCCCACGCGGCCACCGGCAAGCCGATCCTCGTCATGACCTACTGGAACCCCGTCGACCGCTACGGCGTCGAGCGGTTCACCACCGAGCTGGCCGAGGCCGGCGGCGCCGGATGCATCCTGCCCGACCTGCCGGTCCAGGAGTCCGCGCTGTGGCGGGAGCACGCCGAGAAGCACGGGCTCGCCACCGTCTTCGTCGTCGCGCCCAGCAGCAGGGACGCGCGGCTCGCGGAGATCACCGCGGCGGGCAGCGGCTTCGTCTACGCCGCCTCCCTGATGGGCGTCACGGGCACCCGGGAGACGGTCAGCTCGCAGGCCGAGGACCTGGTGCGGCGCACCCGTGCCACCACCGACCTGCCGGTCTGCGTCGGGCTCGGGGTCTCCGACGCCGTCCAGGCGTCGGAGGTCGCCGGCTTCGCCGACGGCGTGATCGTCGGCTCCGCCTTCGTCAAGCGCATGCTGGACGCGCCCGACCACGCCGCGGGCCTGGCGGGCGTCCGGGAGCTCGCCGGGGAGCTGGCACGGGGCGTGCGCGGACAGGCGTGACACCGGGCCCGACACGGAGCCACATCTGCGGGCCGGTCGTACGGATCCCTCGTACGGGTGGACCTGGTGCCGGGGAGGCGCGGTGCGCCTCCCCGGTTCGTTCTGCGGGGTGTGAGCGAGAAGAATCGTGACGGAAAGCGCAGCGCCCGGGAGCGGCTGGCGGCCGAGCGGGCGAAGCAGAATCGCGCCGAGAAGCGACGACGCGGGCTGATCGTGGGCGCGGCCGTGGTCGGTGTCCTGGGGCTCGCCGCGGTCATCGGCGTGATCGCGGCGGGCACCGGAGGGGACGACGGCGAGGCGTCCGGCCCGGTCGTCGCGCCCTCGGGGGCACAGGGCGAGGACAGCCTCGCGATCCCGGTCGGCGAGGAGAGCGCCAGGTCGACGCTCACGATCTGGGAGGACTTCCGCTGCCCCGCCTGCAAGTCCTTCGAGCAGGCCTACAGCCCCGTGATCCACGAGCTGACCGACGCCGGACAGCTCAAGGTCGAGTACCACCTGGCCACGATCATCGACGGCAACATGGGCGGCACCGGCTCGGCCAACGCGGCCAACGCCGCGGCCTGCGCCCAGGACGCCGGGAAGTTCGTGCCGTACCACGACGTGCTGTTCGAGAACCAGCCGGCGGAGACCGACGACGCCTACGCCCAGGACGCCACGCTGTTCGAGCTGGCCGGCAAGGTCGAGGGCCTGGACACGCAGGCGTTCCGGGAGTGCGTAGAGGAGGGCACCCACGACGGCTGGGTCGAGAAGTCGAACGAGGCCTTCCGCAGCGGCGGCTTCAGCGGCACCCCCACCGTCCTGCTCGACGGCACCAACATCTACCAGGACCGCAGCATGACCCCCGCCAAGCTGAAGCAGCTGGTGGAGGAAGCCAACCAGTGACCGTCCGGCAGTACGTTATGGACCCGTAGCCGGGCTGCCCGGCGCGGGTCCGGCCCGGCACGGTAGCGTCGACCCTGCCATGGAACTTGCCTACATTCCCAGCCCGTCGCGCGGGGTGCTGTACCTCGGCCCCGTTCCGCTGCGCGGCTATGCGTTCTGCATCATCATCGGTGTCTTCGTCGCCGTCTGGCTCGGCGGCAGGCGCTGGGTCGCCCGCGGCGGGCGGGTCGGCACGGTGGCCGACATCGCGGTCTGGGCCGTTCCCTTCGGCCTGATCGGCGGCCGGCTCTACCACGTGATCACGGACTACCAGCTGTACTTCAGCGAGGGCCGTGACTGGGTCGACGCCTTCAAGATCTGGGAGGGCGGCCTCGGTATCTGGGGCGCCATCGCCTTCGGTGCGCTGGGCGCCTGGATCGGCTGCCGCCGCCGCGGCATCCCGCTGCCCGCGTACGCCGACGCCGTGGCCCCCGGCATCGCCGTCGCCCAGGCCATCGGCCGCTGGGGGAACTGGTTCAACCAGGAGCTGTACGGCAGGGCCACCGACCTGCCCTGGGCGGTGGAGATCACCTCGTCCGCGGACGGCAGGATCCCCGGCACCTACCACCCGACGTTCCTGTACGAGTCCCTGTGGTGCATCGGCGTCGCGGTGCTGGTGATCTGGGCCGACCGCCGGTTCAAGCTGGGCCACGGCCGGGCCTTCGCCCTGTACGTGGCGGCCTACTGCGCGGGCCGCTTCTGGATCGAGTACCTGCGCGTCGACGACGCCCACCACATCCTCGGCCTGCGGCTGAACAACTGGACCGCGCTGCTGGTCCTCCTGCTGGCGGTGGCCTACATCGTCGTGTCGGCGAAGAAGCGGCCCGGCCGGGAGGCCGTGGTCGAGCCCGCGGCGGAGGCCTCCGGCGACGCGTCCGGCACCGGCGACGCCTCCGACGCCGGCACGGACCCCGAGTCGGAGTCGGGCTCGGAGTCCGGCTCGGACTCCGCCGCCGGATCCGGCTCCGGGCCCGACGCGGCGTCCGGTGCCGGGACAGGCGAGGCAGGCGAGGCAGGCGAGGACGCAGCCGACGGCGACCGGGACGGAACGGCCGCCGAGGACGGCGGGGCCGGATCCGTCGGCGACGGCGATGCCGAGGGCGATGACGCCGGCGCCAAGTCCGGTGACGGGTCCGGCGACGACGTCACGGACGGTGCGGGGTCGGCCAAGAAGGGCTGACCTGCGGGGTCGGCAAGAAGGGCTGACCGGTCCCCGCAGGCACCAGGAGGGCGCCCCGGATCCGTTCCGGGGGCGCCCTCGTCGTGCTCAGACCCGGCGGCCGGCCAGTGCCAGCGTGCGCTGCGCCGTCGCCACCACCGCCGCGTCCACGAACCGCCCGTCCGGCAGCGCCTGGGCGCCCGGCTGGGCCGACGCCGCCTTCACGATCATCTCCGCGTCCTCCAGCTCCCGCTCGGTCGGCAGGTAGGCCCGTTCGATGATCGGCAGCTGGCGCGGATGGATCGCGGCCCGTCCGAGGAAGCCCAGGGCGCGCCCGTGGGCGCAGGACGCGGCGAGGCCCTCCAGGTCCCGGATGTCCCCATGCACCGACTGCGTCGGCGGGACCAGGCCCGCCGCCCGCGCCGCCACCACCACCCGTGAGCGGCACCAGTCGAGGCCGGTGTCGCCCAGTACGCCCAGGTCGGCGCGGAGGTCCGCCTCGCCGATCGCGACACCGCGCAGACAGGGATGCGCGGCGGCGATCGGGTGGGCCCGCTCGATGCCCAGCGCCGACTCCAGCAGCGCGTACAGCGGGGGACCGCCGGTGGCCTCGGCGACATGCAGGATCTGTTCGGCCGAGCTCACCTTGGGCAGCCTGAGCCCGTACAGTCCGGGCAGCTGGGCCACGGCCTTCAGATCCGCGGCCGCGAGCGGGCCGTCCAGGGCGTTGACGCGGACGTGCACCGGCACCGGCTGGGGCTCGCCGAGCAGCTCGGCGGTGGCGGCGCGGGCGTACTCCTTGCGGTCCGGGGCGACCGCGTCCTCCAGGTCGACCACCACCACGTCGGCGCCCGACGCCAGCGCCTTGGCGACCACCCGCGGTCGGTCGCCGGGGGCGTACAGCCAGGTCAACGCGGGTGCTGTCATACGGCGCCCTCCTCGCGCAGCAGCTTCAGGTCCCCCGGGGTCAGGCCCAGCTCGGTGAGCACCTCCTCGGTGTCCGCGCCGTGCGGGCGGCCCGCCCAGCGGATCGCGCCCGGCGTCGCGGAGAGCCGGAAGAGGACGTTCTGCATCCGCAGCGGGCCCAGCTCGGGGTCGTCGACGGTGGTGACGGTGTCCAGCGCCCGGTACTGCGGGTCGGTCATCACGTCCCGTACGTCCTGCACCGGGGCCACCGCCGCCTCGGCCTCCTCGAACGCGGCCAGCACCTCGGCGCGTCCGTGCCGGGCGATCCAGCCGCCGACCGCCTCGTCCAGCACCTCGGCGTGCCGGGCCCGGCCGTGGCCGGTGGCGAACCACGGTTCGTCGATCAGCTCGGGGCGGCCCACCAGCCGCAGTACCCGCTCGGCGACCGACTGGGCCGAGGTCGACACGGCGACCCAGGTCCCGTCGGCGGTGCGGTAGGTGTTGCGGGGGGCGTTGTTCTGGGAGCGGTTGCCGGTGCGCGGCTGGACATGGCCGAGCTGGTCGTACCAGATCGGCTGCGGTCCCAGCACGGTCAGGATCGGCTCGATGATCGCCATGTCGACGACCTGTCCCTCGCCGGTGCGGTCCCGGGCGGCGAGCGCGGTCAGCACCGCGTACGCCGTGGTCAGCCCGGCGATGGAGTCGGCGAGCCCGAACGGCGGCAGGGTCGGCGGCGCGTCCGGCTCGCCGGTCATCGCGGCGAAGCCGCTCATCGCCTCGGCGAGGGTGCCGAAGCCGGGCCGGTGCGCGTACGGGCCGAACTGCCCGAAGCCGGTGACCCGGGCGAGCACCAGCCGGGGGTTGATCTCGTGCAGTTCCGCCCAGCCCAGGCCCCACCGCTCCAGTGTGCCGGGCCGGAAGTTCTCGACGACGACGTCCGCGCCGGCGGCCAGCCGCAGCAGTGTGTCCCGGCCGCCGGGCTTGGACAGGTCCAGGGTGATGGTGCGCTTGTTGCGGCCGAGCAGCTTCCACCACAGGCCCACCCCGTCCTTGGCCGGGCCGTGGCCCCGGGACGGGTCGGGCCGGTCGGGGTGCTCGACCTTGACCACCTCGGCACCGAAGTCGCCGAGCAGGGTGGCGGCGAGCGGCCCGGCGAACAGGGTCGCGAGATCGAGGACGCGCACTCCTTCGAGCGGGGCCGCGGGTGCGGTCGTGCCGGCGGGCGCGGTCGTGTCGGCGGTGTCGGTCATGGGCGTGCGGCCTCCCGGTGGGTGAGCTGGGCGAGGGCGTCGAAGCCGGTGCCGTCGAAGTCCGCGACCGAGGTGGACAGCCGGTTCTTGAGCGGGGCCGTCCAGCGGTCGGGCAGGGCGGCGGGGGAGCCGGCCAGCAGCCCGGCGACGCTGCCGGCGGTCGCGCCGTCGGAGTCGGTGTCCCAGCCGCCGGACACGGCACGGCAGACCGAGCCGGTGAAATCGCCGTCGGCGTGGGTGAGGGCGGCGGCGATCAGCGCCGTGTTGGGGACGGCGTGCACCCAGTGGTGGTCGCGGTGGCGGGCGTGCAGCGCGTCCACGACCGTGTCGAAGTCGGCGTGCGCCGCGGCCAGTTCCACAGCCTCGCGGACGGCGCGGGCGAGGCGGGACGCGGGCGGTACGACGGTCAGGCCGGCGGCGAGGCAGGCGTGCACGTCCTGGGTGCCGGCTGCGGCGGTGGCGATCACCGCCGCCGTGAACATGGCGGCGTAGACGCCGTTGGCGGTGTGCGTGAGGGTGGCGTCCCGGTGGGCCTGGGCGGCGGCGGCCCCGGGGTCGCCGGGGTTGGTCCAGCCGTGCACGTCCGCGCGGATCAGGGCGCCGATCCACTCCCGGAAGGGGTTGCGGTGGCGGGCGGTGTGCGGGGGCTCCAGGCCGCTGAGGAGGTTGCGGTAGGCGACGCGCTCGGCGGTGAAGGTGCGGCCGGCGGGCAGCTCGTCGAGCCAGACGCGGGCCACGTCGCACGTGGTGAACGTCCGGCCGTGGCGCTGCAGGAGCAGCAGGTTGAGCACGGGGTAGTCGAGGTCGTCGTCCTCGGGCATGCCGTCGATGTGCTCGGCGAGGCTGGTCGCCGCCGAGCGGCGGTTCCAGGGGTAGGCCGCGGCGAGGTCGGCGGGGACGCCGCGGGCGGTGAAGTACGTGGTCAGCGGCCAGTTACCGGTGGCCCGGGCCAGGGCGCGGATGCCGGTGAGGGGGAGCTTCTCGACGGGTTTGCCCAGCAGGCAGCCCGCGGCCCGGCCCAGCCAGGCGGCTTCCAGACGGGCCGGGGCGGGGGCCGGGGGGCGGCCCTCCCCGCGAGCCCGCGCCGGAGGGGTGCCCGCAGGGCGTTGGTCGGGCCAGTCCGGACACAGGGCCCTGATCCGGGCCAGGTCGGTGGGCTCTGCGTCCGCCAGGGGGCTGGGCAGGTCGGCGAGTTCTTCGAGCAGGTCGGCCGCCAGCAGCCGCAGGTAGCGGGAGGGCGGCTGGGGGGACGCGCCCGAGCGGGGTGGTGCCTCGCCGCCGCCCGCCGCCGCCCAGCGGGCCGCGATCGCCGAGGGCTCGCGGCCGTCCTGGGCCGCCTGGCGCAGTTCGTGGCCGAGCAGGTCCTCGGGCTGGACCCAGGTCAGTCGGAGCACTCCGGTCCGCCTCCCATCGCGGTGAACGCCTCCTCGTGCGCGCGGCGCCGGCGCACGTCCCGGGCGAAGATCTCCCGGGTCACCCCGGCCAGGTCCGCGGCCGGGCGCCACAGGTCCAGCCGGCTCGCCTCGGACACCGCCTTGGCCCAGTCCTCCGGCACGGCCGAGCCCAGTGCCCCGGCGAGTGCGCCCGCCATGGTGGCGATCGAGTCGCAGTCCCGGCCGTAGTTGACCGCGCCGAGCACCGCGTGCCGGTAGTCGCCGCCGGCCACCAGCAGCATGCCGAGCGCGACCGGGAGCTCCTCGATCGCGTGCAGCCGGGACGGGCGTCGGGCGCCCAGCGACGGGGACCGGTAGTCGGGGCCCACCGTGTCGAAGGGGGCCACCGCCTCGCGCAGCGGTCCGAGCGCCGACTCGAAGTCCGAGTGCCGGGCGGCGACCTCGCAGACCCGTTCGACCGCCTCCCGGGTGCCGTCCTTGGCCAGGGCCAGGCCGGCCGTCACGACCGAGTCCGGGGTGGCGCCGGGTGCGCACGCCGCCGCCACGGCCGCCGCGAGGACGCCGGCCGCCTCACGGCCGTACGAGGACTGGTGCGCCCCGGCGATGTCGAGCGCCTCGGCGTACGCGCCCGCGGGGTCGGCGGCGTTGACCAGGCCGACCGGGGCCATGTACATCGCGGCACCGCAGTTGACGATGTTGCCGGTCCCCGCCTCGCGGGGGTCGGCATGGCCGTAGTGGAGCCGGGCCACCAGCCATTTCTCGGCGAGGAAGATCCGCTGTAGCGGGAGCGCCTCGGCCTGGAGCTCCGGGATCCACCGCGGGTGGGTCATCAGGTCGGGCACCAGGTGGTCGGCGATCGCGTAGGCGTCGAGATGGTCGCGGACCGTGGCGTACACCCGGACCAGTGCGTGGGTCATCAGGGTGTCGTCGGTGACGTGACCGTCGCCCTTGTGGTACGGGGCGATCGGGCGGGCGGTGCGCCAGGCGTCGCCGTGCCAGGGGCCGACGATGCCGTGGATCCGGCCGCCGTGGCGTTCGGCGATCTGCTCGGGGGAGTAGCCCTCGACCGGACCCCCGAGCGCGTCGCCGACCGCCGCGCCTACCAGGGCTCCGGTGATCCGCTCGTCCAGTCCTGCTGTGGTGGCGGGCATGTGTCGCATCCTTCGGTCGGGCCGTGCTCCGGGCGGTCCGTCCCGGGAGGCGGGTGTGCCGGTCGTTCCCCGGGTCGGGGCGGCCGGGCGGCCTCGAGGAGGCCGGCGAGTTCGACCAGGTCCGTGCCGGTGAGCCGGGGCAGGACGCAGCCGGAGAGGGTGCGGCACGCGTCCCGCCAGGACGCCGGGACCGCGGCGGCTCCGCCGAGCGCTCCGGTCAGGGCGCCGGCCAGCGCCGGGGCGGAGTCGGCGACCCGGGACAGACAGGCCGCGGCCGGTACCGCCTGGGCGATCCGGCCGTCGGCGGCGATGGCCAGGGCGAGGGCGACCGGGACGGTCTCGGCGGCGGCGATGCCGTAGCTGTAGACGTGGTCGACGATCTGGTGCTCGAGCAGCGGGACCAGCGCGAAGGTGCTGTCGGCGGCGGCCGCCAGGACCAGGGCCTGCCGGGCGTTGCGGCCGATCTCCGTCTCCTCGGGCAGTTCGGCGAGCGCGGCGGTCACACAGGCGTGCACATCGGCGCCGTCGAGGGCGCAGGCGACCGCCGCGGCCATCGCCCGGGCGCCGTGCACGCCGTCGCCGTCCTGGGTGTACCGGGCGTCGAACTCGGCGAGGCCGGCGGCGCCCCGCGGGTCGCCGGGGTGGGCGACGGCGAGGACACAGGCACGGACGCAGGCCGCGTCGTCGAAGTGGTGCGGGTTGTCGTGGCCGGTGGCGGGCGGGCGCAGGCCGGTGGCGAGGTTGCCGAGGCCGGCCCGGACGGAGATACGGGCGCGCGGCGGGAGCACCGCCGACTCCGTCTCCGGGGCGCGCTCGGTGGCGGCGGCGATCTCGGCGGCGACGGCGTTCCAGGTGAGGTCGATGGCGGCCCGGGTGCGGCGTTCCCGGCTGAGGTCGCCGAGCGCCCCGTCGTCGCCGGCGCGCAGCACCGCCTCCGCCGCGAACGCCGCCCACTCGGCGTCGTCGGAGGGGCCGAGGCGCAGCGGCTCGGGGGGCTGGTTCAGGGCGATCGGGACGGGCAGGGTGGTGGTCGCGTTCTGCTCGGCGAAGGTGTCCAGCTCACGGGTGAGCCGACGGGTCCACTCCGGCATCCGTGCGGCCCGGTGCCGGGCGGCGGGCCAGCCGGCGGCGTCGCCCGCGGCCAGGCCGAGGAGCATGCCCTCGATGCGGGTCGCCTCCGGTGGTGCGGTGGGGGAGCCGGCCTCGGCATCGCCCTGTGTGGTCTTCCCGCCCGCGGCGCCCGTGCGGCTCCCGCCGCCGGGTGCGGGTGGCCCCGGTGGGCGGAGAGCGCCGTCGGCGGGTGCGGCCCCGTCGACAAGTGCGTCTGCCGCGGCGGGCGGGGCTTCGGGCGCGGGGGCGGTGCTGACCGCGACTCGCGCCTCGGCCGTGGACGTGGTCGCGGGCTCCGCCGCCGGTGCGAGGGAGGTGTGCGGTGTGCCCTCGTCCCAGGGGCCCGGGGGCCTCACGGGGCGGGCTCCGGCCCGGTCCGGGGGACCAGCAGGTCGGCCACCTCCAGGACATGGTGGCCGGCCATCGCCGGCAGACAGCTGCCGCGGGCCGGGCCGATGACCCGGGCCCACTCCGCCGGGACGGCGCCGGCGCCCTGGCCGGCACCGGCCAGGGCGCCGGCCACCGCCGCGGTCGTGTCGGCGTCGCGGCCCATGTTCACGGCCGTCAGGACGGCATCGGTGAACTCCCCGTCCGCCGCCGCGTAGGCGCCGAAGGCGAGGGCGACCGCCTCGGGCGCCAGGTCGGTCCACGGGTAGCCGCCGATGACCACCGCCCGGCGCACGGCCCGCTCGCCGCGGTGGGCGGCCGTTATCGCCCGGCGCAGGCACCGCGCCGTCCAGGAGTCGTCGGGGACGACGGCGAGCGCGGAGGCCACGACCGCGGTCGGCGGCGCGCCCGCCATCGCCGCGGCGACACCCGCCGCCACCGCCTGGCCGCCGTAGATGCCCTCGCCGTCGTGGCTGACCGAGCCGTCGATCGCGACCAGCCTGGCCGCCTCCGCGGGCCGGCCCGCGGCGAAGACGCCGTAGGGGGCGGCGCGCATGGCCAGTCCGTCGCTCCAGGCGTGCCGGTGCTGGGCGGAGATGGGGGCGGCCAGACCCCGGCGCAGGTTCTCCAGCGTGCCGCGTTCGCTGAAGCCCGCGCCGCGGAACGGCCCCTCCTCGCGGTCCGCGATCCACTCGTGCCAGGCCGCCTCCACGTGGGCCGGGGTGAGCGCGGAGCCGTGCCGGGCCACCAGCAGCCCGGAGAAGATCGCGTACTCGGTGTCGTCCGTGCCGCACGGCCGCTGGGCCACGAACCCGGTGATCCGGCCCCAGCGGGCCCGGATCTCGGAGGGCTTCAGATTCTCGGCCGGCGCCCCGAGGGCGTCTCCGACGGCCAGTCCGAGGAGCGCGCCGCGTGCCCGGTCACGGAGTTCAGCGGCGTCGTCGGGCGCGGGCACCGGGGGAATGCAGGCGGTCGGCGTCCGTGTCATGCGGCCTCTCCTCTCCCTTTGCGGAACTGTCCCCGGTGCACGGTCCGCCGCAGCCTCACCGGCCGCAGTGTCACCCGGTCGACATATGCGCAGAACCTCGCACGGATGAGCGATCAAAGGTAAAACCGCAGGTAAGCGCAGCCTTTCCTTGCTGGCGAGCGCGCGGTGAGAGGCGTACATTTGTCAATGTAGAAAGTTGGATTCAGTCCAAAGAGGGGTTTCCGTGGCCATCATCGAGACCGAAGCGGCACTGCACGACGCGCACCGCGACAACCACACCCACCGCGATGTCAACGGCGGCTGGCTGCGCCCCGCGGTGTTCGGCGCGATGGATGGACTGGTCTCCAACCTCGCCCTGATGACCGGCGTCGCGGGTGGCGCCGTCGGTCAGCAGGCGATCGTGCTCAGCGGCCTGGCCGGCCTGGCCGCCGGCGCCTTCTCCATGGCCGCGGGCGAGTACACCTCCGTCGCCTCGCAGCGCGAGCTCGTCGAGGCGGAGCTGGACGTGGAGCGCCGCGAGCTGCGCAAGCACCCCAAGGACGAGGAGGCGGAGCTGGCCGCGCTCTACCAGTCGCGCGGTGTCGAGCCCGGGCTCGCCCGCGAGGTGGCCCGGCAGCTCTCGCACGACCCCGAGCAGGCCCTGGAGATCCACGCCCGCGAGGAGCTCGGCATAGACCCCGGCGATCTCCCCTCGCCCACCGTCGCGGCCGTGTCGTCGTTCGGGTCCTTCGCGCTGGGTGCCCTGGTCCCCGTGCTGCCCTATCTGCTCGGGGCGAGCGCGCTGTGGCCCGCGGTGCTGCTGGCGCTCGCCGGGCTGTTCCTGTGCGGTGCCGTGGTGGCCAGGGTGACCGCACGGAGCTGGTGGTACAGCGGGCTTCGGCAGCTCGCGCTGGGCGGTGCGGCGGCCGGTGTGACGTACGCCCTGGGCACGCTGTTCGGAACGGCCCTAGGATAGCCGGGCCCGAACATATGCAAGGGACTGCATAAGTAGCCGTTACTCGCTGGTTTCGAGTGCGTGACCACCGGGCATGAGCCGTAAGCGCTGTGAGCAATGAGGCTCGCCGCGCGTCCGCGGGACGGGCGACGAAGCCCGCCCCGCCTCCCGGGCCGGACCGGACATCGATCTGTCCGGCGGGCCCCCACAGCTTCCGCCGCCGGGCGCGGTACCCAGCCCGAACCCCGTGTGGCGTCCGCATGCTGGGACGGAGTATCCGCTTCCCGAGAACCGCTCCATCATGTAGCCTGCACGAAATTTTGCTGACACACGCAGAGGGCCAACGTCGTCCCTCGGCACCTGCACATGCCACCTGACGACGACGGGAGAGCCGATGCGTACGCCGCGCCAGCCGTCCCAGCACTCCACGAGCGACCGCGTGAACTGGTCGTTCATGGATGCTCGCCCTGCTGCGCAGGGTATGTACGACCCCCGCAACGAGCACGACGCCTGCGGCGTCGGCTTCGTCGCCACCCTCACCGGCGAGGCGTCCCACACCCTGGTCGATCAGGCCCTGACCGTGCTGCGCAACCTGGAGCACCGCGGCGCCACCGGCTCCGAGCCGGACTCGGGTGACGGCGCCGGCATCCTCTCCCAGGTCCCCGACGTGTTCCTGCGCGAGGTCGCGGGATTCGACCTGCCCGAGGCCGGGGCGTACGCCGTCGGCATCGCCTTCCTGCCGGAGGACGGCACCGACGACGCCGTCTCGGCCATCGAGACGATCGCGTCCGAGGAGGGGCTGACCGTTCTCGGCTGGCGCGAGGTCCCCGTCGCCCCGCAGCTGCTCGGTGCCACCGCCCGCTCCACGATGCCGGTCTTCCGCCAGATCTTCGTGGCCGACGGCGCGTCCGAGGACATCGCCCTGGACCGCAAGGCGTTCGTGCTGCGCAAGCGCGCCGAGCGCGAGGCGGGTGTCTACTTCCCGTCGCTGTCCGCGCGGACCATCGTCTACAAGGGCATGCTCACCACGGGCCAGCTCGAGCCGTTCTTCCCGGACCTGTCCGACCGCCGCTTCGCCTCCGCGATCGCGCTGGTTCACTCCCGGTTCTCCACCAACACCTTCCCGTCCTGGCCGCTGGCCCACCCGTACCGCTTCGTCGCCCACAACGGCGAGATCAACACGGTCAAGGGCAACCGGAACTGGATGGTGGCGCGCGAGTCGCAGCTCGTCTCCGACCTGTTCGGCTCCTCCGAGCAGCAGCTGGAGCGGGTCTTCCCGGTCTGCACCCCCGACGCCTCCGACTCCGCCTCCTTCGACGAGGTCCTGGAGCTGCTGCACCTGGGCGGCCGTTCGCTGCCGCACTCGGTGCTGATGATGATCCCCGAGGCGTGGGAGAACCACGACTCCATGGACCCCGCGCGGCGCGCCTTCTACCAGTACCACTCCACGATGATGGAGCCCTGGGACGGCCCCGCCTGCGTCACCTTCACCGACGGCATCCAGGTCGGCGCCGTCCTGGACCGCAACGGCCTGCGCCCCGGCCGCTACTGGGTCACCGACGACGGCCTCGTCGTCCTCGGCTCCGAGGTCGGCGTTCTCGACATCGACCCCGCCAAGGTGGTCCGCAAGGGCCGGCTGCAGCCCGGCCGCATGTTCCTCGTGGACACCGCCGAGCACCGCATCATCGAGGACGACGAGATCAAGGCGCAGCTCGCCGCCGAGCAGCCCTACGCCGAATGGCTGGAGGCCGGCGAGATCGAGCTCGGCGACCTGCCCGAGCGCGAGCACATCGTCCACACCCACGCCTCGGTCACCCGCCGCCAGCAGACCTTCGGCTACACCGAGGAGGAGCTGCGCGTCCTCCTCGCACCGATGGCCAAGGCCGGCGCCGAGCCGATCGGCTCCATGGGCACCGACTCGCCGATCGCCGCGCTCTCCGACCGCCCGCGTCTGCTCTTCGACTACTTCACCCAGCTGTTCGCGCAGGTCACCAACCCGCCGCTGGACGCCATCCGCGAGGAACTGGTCACCTCGCTGCGCTCCTCGCTGGGCCCGCAGGGCAACCTGCTGGACCCGACCGCCGCCTCCTGCCGCAGCGTCGTGCTGCCCTTCCCGGTCATCGACAACGACGAGCTGGCCAAGCTCATCCACATCAACGCCGACGGCGACATGCCCGGCTTCAAGGCCGCCACCCTCTCCGGTCTGTACCGGGTGCACGGAGGCGGCGACGCACTGGCCGACCGGATCGAGGAGGTCTGCGCCGAGGCCGACGCCGCCATCGAGAACGGCGCCCGGCTGATCGTCCTGTCCGACCGGCACTCCGACGCCGAGCACGCCCCGATCCCGTCGCTGCTGCTCACCGCGGCCGTCCACCACCACCTCATCCGCACCAAGCAGCGCACCCAGGTGGGTCTGCTGGTCGAGGCCGGCGACGTCCGCGAGGTCCACCACGTCGCCCTGCTCATCGGTTACGGCGCCGCCGCCGTCAACCCCTACCTGGCGATGGAGTCCGTCGAGGACCTGGTCCGGGCCGGCACCTTCCTGCCCGGCAGCGAGCCCGAGACGGCGATCCGGAACCTGATCAAGGCGCTCGGCAAGGGCGTGCTCAAGGTGATGTCCAAGATGGGCATCTCCACCGTCGCCTCCTACCGCGGCGCCCAGGTCTTCGAGGCCGTCGGCCTCGACGAGCGCTTCGTGGAGAAGTACTTCAACGGCACCACCACCAAGATCGGCGGTGTCGGCATCGACGTCGTCGCCAAGGAGGTCGCCGCCCGCCACGCCAAGGCCTACCCCGCCTCCGGCATCGCTCCCGCGCACCGTGCGCTGGAGATCGGCGGCGAGTACCAGTGGCGCCGCGAGGGCGAGCCCCACCTGTTCGACCCGGAGACGGTCTTCCGGCTCCAGCACTCCACCCGCGCCGGCGAGTACGGCATCTTCAAGCAGTACACCGAGCGCGTGAACGAGCAGTCCGAGCGGCTGATGACGCTCCGCGGCCTGTTCGGCTTCAGGAGCGACCGCGAGCCGATCTCCGTCGACGAGGTCGAGCCGGTCTCCGAGATCGTCAAGCGGTTCTCCACCGGCGCCATGTCGTACGGCTCCATCTCCCGGGAGGCGCACGAGACCCTCGCCATCGCCATGAACCAGCTGGGCGGCAAGTCCAACACCGGTGAGGGCGGCGAGGACCCCGAGCGGCTGTACGACCCGGCGCGACGGTCGTCGATCAAGCAGGTCGCCTCCGGCCGCTTCGGCGTCACCAGCGAGTACCTGGTCAACTCGGACGACATCCAGATCAAGATGGCCCAGGGCGCCAAGCCCGGCGAGGGCGGCCAGCTGCCCGGCCACAAGGTCTACCCGTGGGTGGCCAAGACCCGGCACTCCACCCCGGGCGTGGGGCTCATCTCCCCGCCGCCGCACCACGACATCTACTCCATCGAGGATCTGGCCCAGCTGATCCACGACCTGAAGAACGCCAACCCGCAGGCCCGCATCCACGTCAAGCTGGTCTCCGAGGTCGGCGTCGGCACGGTCGCCGCGGGCGTGTCCAAGGCCCACGCGGACGTCGTCCTCATCTCCGGCCACGACGGCGGCACCGGCGCCTCCCCGCTGACGTCGCTCAAGCACGCGGGCGGCCCCTGGGAGCTCGGCCTGGCCGAGACCCAGCAGACGCTGCTGCTCAACGGTCTGCGCGACCGGATCGTGGTGCAGACCGACGGCCAGCTCAAGACCGGCCGCGACGTGGTCATCGCCGCGCTGCTCGGCGCCGAGGAGTTCGGTTTCGCCACCGCGCCGCTCGTGGTCTCCGGCTGCGTCATGATGCGCGTGTGCCACCTGGACACCTGTCCGGTCGGCATCGCCACCCAGAACCCGACGCTCCGTGACCGCTACTCCGGCAAGGCCGAGTACGTCGTCAACTTCTTCCGGTTCATCGCCGAGGAGGTCCGCGAGCTCCTCGCCGAACTGGGCTTCCGCTCCATCGACGAGGCCGTCGGCCACGCCGAGGCGCTCGACGTCACCCGCGCCATCGACCACTGGAAGGCGCAGGGCCTGGACCTGGAGCCGCTGTTCCACGTGCCCGAGCTGCCCGAGGGCGCGGTGCGCCACCAGCTGGTCGAGCAGGACCACGGCCTGGAGAAGGCGCTCGACAACGAGCTGATCAAGCTCGCCGCCGACGCGCTCGCCGCCGCCGGCGCCGCCGAGGCGCAGCCGGTCCGCGCCCAGGTCGCCATCCGCAACATCAACCGCACCGTCGGCACCATGCTCGGCCACGAGGTGACCAAGAAGTTCGGCGGCGCGGGCCTGCCCGACGACACCATCGACATCACCTTCACCGGCTCCGCCGGCCAGTCCTTCGGCGCCTTCGTGCCGCGCGGTGTCACGCTGCGCCTGGAGGGCGACGCCAACGACTACGTCGGCAAGGGCCTGTCCGGCGGCCGGATCGTGGTCCGCCCGGACCGCGGTGCCGACCACCTCGCCGAGTACAGCGTCATCGCCGGCAACACCCTCGCCTACGGCGCCACCGGCGGCGAGATGTTCCTGCGCGGCAAGGTCGGTGAGCGGTTCTGTGTCCGCAACTCCGGCGCCACGGTCGTCTCCGAGGGTGTGGGTGACCACGGCTGCGAGTACATGACCGGTGGTCACGCGGTCGTCCTCGGCGAGACCGGGCGCAACTTCGCGGCCGGCATGTCGGGCGGCATCGCGTACGTCATCGACCTCGACCGGGACAACGTCAACGCCGGCAACCTGGCCGCAGTGGAGGCGCTGGACGACACCGACCGGCAGTGGCTGCAGGGCGTCGTGCGCCGGCACCACGAGGAGACGGGCTCCACCGTCGCCGAGAAGCTGCTCGCCGAGTGGGACACGGCCGTGGAGCGCTTCAGCAAGATCATCCCCAGCACCTACAAGGCAGTGCTCGCCGCCAAGGACGCCGCCGAGCGAGCCGGTCTCTCCGAGTCCGAGACCCACGAGAAGATGATGGAGGCGGCGATCAATGGCTGACCCGAAGGGCTTTCTGAACCACGGCCGCGAGGTCGCCAAGTCCCGTCCCGTCGACGAGCGGGTCCGGGACTGGAACGAGGTCTACGTCCCCGGCTCCCTGCTGCCGATCATCAGCAAGCAGGCCGGCCGGTGCATGGACTGCGGTATCCCGTTCTGCCACAACGGCTGCCCGCTGGGGAACCTGATCCCCGAGTGGAACGACTACGCCTACCGCGAGGACTGGGGCGCCGCGAGCGAGCGGCTGCACGCCACCAACAACTTCCCCGAGTTCACGGGCCGGCTCTGCCCCGCCCCGTGCGAGTCGGCGTGCGTGCTCGGCATCAACCAGCCGGCGGTCACCATCAAGAACGTCGAGGTCTCGATCATCGACAAGGCGTGGGAGACGGGCGACGTCGCCCCGCAGATCCCCGAGCGCCTGTCCGGCAAGACCGTCGCCGTCATCGGCTCCGGCCCGGCCGGGCTGGCCGCCGCCCAGCAGCTGACCCGGGCCGGCCACACCGTCGCCGTCTACGAGCGCGCCGACCGCGTCGGCGGCCTGCTCCGCTACGGCATCCCCGAGTTCAAGATGGAGAAGCGGCACATCAACCGCCGTATCGAGCAGATGCGCGCCGAGGGCACCCGCTTCCGCACCGGCGTCGAGATCGGCCGCGACCTCAAGGCGACCGACCTGAAGAAGCGGTACGACGCCGTGGTCCTGGCCGTCGGCGCCACCACCGCCCGCGACCTGCCGGTCCCCGGCCGCGAGCTCAGCGGCATCCACCAGGCGATGGAGTACCTGCCGCTGGCCAACAAGGTCCAGGAGGGCGACTACGTCGCGCCGCCGATCAGCGCCGAGGGCAAGCACGTCGTCGTCATCGGCGGCGGCGACACCGGCGCCGACTGCGTGGGTACCGCCCACCGCCAGGGCGCGGCCTCCGTCACCCAGCTGGAGATCATGCCCCGGCCGAACGACGAGCGGGACGCGCTGCGCCAGCCGTGGCCGACCTTCCCGATGCTCTACAAGGTCACCTCGGCGCACGAGGAGGGCGGCGAGCGGGTCTACTCCGTCTCCACCACCCACTTCGAGGGCGACGAGGACGGCAATGTGCAGTGGCTGCACCTGACCGAGGTGGAGTTCGTCGACGGCAAGCTGACCCCGAAGCCGGGCACCGAGCGCAAGATCCCGGCCCAGCTGGTCACCCTCGCCATGGGCTTCACCGGACCGGACCGGGAGAACGGCCTGGTGGACCAGTTCGGTCTGGACCTCGACGCGCGGGGTAACATCGCTCGCGACGGCGATTTCCAGACCAACGTCCCGGGCGTCTTCGTCGCCGGTGACGCCGGCCGCGGCCAGTCGCTCATCGTGTGGGCGATCGCCGAGGGCCGCTCGGCCGCCCGCGGGGTGGACCGCTTCCTGACCGGCGCCAGCGACCTGCCGGCCCCGATCCGCCCGACCGACCGGGCACTGGCGGTCTGACCGCCGCCCGCACAGACGTCCCGTACAAAGGCGTGCGGAACACAGACGGCGCCTGCCCCTGTCCCCGACCGGACGGGCAGGCGCCGTCGCCTTTGCTGATCCGCGCCGGCCCCCGCGCCCGCGGCTGAGTGCTCCGCCGGAAGTGCCGCGCTGTGCCGCCGCCCGTCTGCGGCGACGTCGTGGCCGGTCGCACAGTTCCCCGCGCCCCTCCAGGGCGCTGCCGAACCGCAGCGGACCTCGCCCGACCTGCTCAGGGCACCCGGAACGTCTCCCCGTACATCTCCCACACCAGCGGCGTGTCCAGCCCCGTGTTCCCGGCCGCCAGGAACCGCCGCTGTACGGTGTCGACGCGGGAGGTGTCCACGTCCGGCCGCTTCGCCTTCATCGCCTTCCGGCGCACATCGAGGAAGGCCTCCAGGAACTCCCGCTCCGAGCCGCCCGCGGCCGGCGTCCTCGCCTGCTGGAGCGCACGCTCCCGCAGCCCGTAGAAGCCGTCCGCCCCCGTGTCCGGTCCGTGGAACACCATCGCGTCGTAGTAGACGAACTGCCCGAGCGTGCTCAGCCCGTCCAGCTTGGCCAGCCGCACCGACGGCCCGAAGTAGACCCGGTCGCGCTCCTCCTGCTGCGCCCTGCGGAACTCCGGCCGCTCCGCCTCCGCCCGCCAGGCCGCGGTGAAGTCCGGGTCCAGGCCCGCGTGCGAGTCCGTGCCGTCCACCTTGCGCAGCGCGGGCAGATAGCGCTCCAGACCGTTGCCGGGATGCGCCTGGCTGTAGCGCTCCACCAGCATCAGCAGATCGTGCGTGCCGGTGCAGAAGCCGATGATGCCGGCGGTGTAGCCCTGGCCGTCTCCGTGGTCCTCGATGCTGCCGTAGAGGCTGCGCCAGTCGAGCGTGGAGCTCTCGGCGCTCGCCACCAGCCGCTGCGCCAGCTCCTTCTTCTCCGGAGCGGCCAGCCCCGGCGGCTGAGCGGCGATCCGTGCGTCGTCCGCCGCGCGCTCCTGCTCGGCGCGGTCCTTGGCCTCCTCGCGTGCCGACCGGCCCGCCGACTGGTCTCCCGACCGGCCCGGCGACCGGTCCGCGGAGAGCGGAGGAGAGGCCGGCGGATCGCCGGAGCCCAGCGGCGGCAGGAAGTACACCCCGGCCGTGGCGACCACCGGCACCGCCACCAGGAACAGCACACCCTTGCGGCTCACAGCGGCACCCCTCCGCCCGCCAGCTCGGACACCCTCGCCACCGCCGCCCCCACGGCCACCATCAGCAGCACCAGCAGCACCGCCGCCTGCACCGGGAGCTGCCACCGGCCGCGGGGCGCGTGGGCGAGCGCGAGCGCCGCCGCGCCGCCCGTCAGCAGCCCGCCGACATGCGCCTGCCAGGAGGTCAGCCCCGCGGAGAGCAGCAGCCAGACCAGCAGCAGCGCCATGAAGCGGTTGACCTGCCCCATGTCGGCGCCCACCCGGCGGGCCAGGACGTAGTACGCCGCCCCCAGCCCGAAGATCCCGCCCGACGCGCCGACCGTGGCCTGCCCCGGGTCGTCCAGCAGCAGCACCAGCACCGAGCCGCCCAGCGACGCCAGCAGATACAGGACGAGATACCGGGCCCGGCCGAGCATCGGCTCCACCACCCGGCCCAGCTGCCACAGCGCGGCCATGTTCATCACGATGTGCAGCAGACCGAACGTGCCCTCGGTCGGCTGCAGATGCAGAAAGGCACCCGTGAGCAGCCTCTCCCACTCGCCGGTGACCAGCCCTTCCGCGTGGAAGCCCGCGGGCAGCCCGGACTCGTACACATAGTGCAGACCGTCCGGCCCGACCAGCCGCGCGCCCAGCATCTCGAACCGGTCCACGATCTCCGGGCGCACCACCTCGGCCGCGTAGACCAGCAGGTTCAGCGCGACCAGCACGTACGTCACCACGGGCGTGGCCGAGATCCGGCCGCCGACGATGGTCCGGGCCCGGCGGACCGACTTCGCCCCCTCCTTCACACACTCCGGGCAGTGATGACCCACCGCCGCCTCGCGCATGCAGTCGGGGCAGATATGACGGTCGCAGCGCGTGCAGCGGACATAGCACTCCACCCTGGGGTGGCGGTAGCAGGTCGTGACGGTGGACTCGGAATCCACAGCCGGCTCCTCGGGAGGAAGGGAACGGACAGGTGAGCGAGCCGGTGGGGCGGCGGCGAACAAAATAACGAACGACGGTGGACGATAACCAACGACGGTGGACGGGCGGGGAGGCGGGTCCCGCCGTGCCGTACCCTCGGCATCCGGCTCTGCCGTACGACGGGGGGAAGTCCGCATGGCCGCGATCAGTCTCGACAAGGTGCGGGAGACCGCGCCCGCCCTGGTCAGCCTCTACAAGAGCGCCGGGGCGTCACTCACCGAGCACGGCCTGGACGGGCTGCGGGCCGCCGTCTACCTGGTGGTCGACTACTCCGGCTCCATGCGGCCGTACTACAGGGACGGCAGCGTACAGGCGCTCGCCGACCGCGTCCTGAGCCTGTCCGCACACCTCGACGACGACGGCACCGTGCCGGTCGTCTTCTTCTCCACCGGCATCGACGCCGTCACCGACATCGCCCTCACCACCCACCAGGGAAGGATCGACGCGATCGTGGCCGGCCTCGGCCATATGGGCAGGACCAGCTACCACCTCGCCATGGACGCCGTCATCGACCACTACCTCGACAGCGGCACCACCGAACCCGCCCTGGTGGTCTTCCAGACCGACGGCGGCCCCATCAACCGGCCCGCCGCGGAGAAGTACCTCTGCAAGGCCGCCCGGCTGCCGATGTTCTGGCAGTTCATCGGCTTCGGCGACCCGGACAGCAGACAGTTCGACTTCCTGCGCCGGCTCGACGACCTGCCCGTGCCCGCGAAGCGGGTCATCGACAACGCCGGCTTCTTCCACGCCGGCGAGGACCCGCGCAACGTCTCCGACACGGACCTCTACGACCGCCTGGTCGCCGAGTTCCCGCAGTGGCTGTCGGCCGCACGGGCGCAGGGCATCGTCCGGTAGACGGACGCCACCCGCGGAACCCTAGGTATCGCACTCCAGCACCGTCCGGCACAGCCCGCACCGCGCCCGCACCCGCCCCCGCACCGGAACCCGGATCCGCTGATGGCACGTCGGACACGGGAACGACACCCGCAGCGGACCCTGCCCGTCCGGGGTGAACGCATACCCCGTGCCCGCAGCCGGCACCGGGGCACGATGGTCCTGCGCATGACGCCGGTCCCGGGCATAGCGGCGCCGCCCGGCCCAGCCGGCCGCCGTCAGCGGAGGCTGCTGCTCGTCCCGCCGCGCCCGCGCCCTGCCCTTCACATACGCCGTGTACGCCTGCGGACTGGTGAACCACACCGACGGATCCTCGCCGAACAGCACCGCCCGCTTGGCCAGCACATACCCGAACTCCTCCGGCGTCAGATACCCCAGCTTCTGCGACGTCGCCGAGTCCTCCCGGAACGCGTCCAGCAGCAGCCATCCCGCACCCAGATACGTCGTCGCCGTGTCGGTCAGGATCTCGTTGGCACGGGTACCCGGGAAAGACAGCCCCAGCCGGTGCAGATAGACATGCATCACCTCGTGCGCCAGAGCCGCCCCGATGTCCCGGCGATGCGCCCGGAAACGGTCGTTCAGCTCGACGAAGTACTCCGGGCCCTCGGCCAGTTCGACATGGGCCGCATGCGTCATCTCCCGGAAGGAGACGATCAGCCGGGCATCCGGCAGCCGGTAGTGCCGCACCAGCTCCCGCGCCACCCGCTGCGCCCCCAGATACAGGTCGTCGGTGTCGCAGAACGCCACATCGGCCGGGGCCA
The DNA here is from genome assembly GCF_036689765.1 of Streptomyces poriticola. Classification (NCBI taxonomy): domain Bacteria; kingdom Bacillati; phylum Actinomycetota; class Actinomycetes; order Kitasatosporales; family Streptomycetaceae; genus Streptomyces; species Streptomyces poriticola. Next base: position 107,168 of record NZ_JBAGKH010000001.1, on the reverse strand, counting down.
CGCTGGCCGAGAACGTCATGACCGTGTCGTACGACAACCGCTTGTACAGCGCGGTGATGGCCTCCCGCACCGTCTCCAGATGTGGGAAACCGTGCTCGACCGGTCCGCCGTTCGCCACGCCCCAACCCCCAAGACGCCCTGAACCCGAGTCCCACTGTACGGCGGCCGACGCGAACCGGCCCGCCTCACCCGCCCGAAAACCGTACGGCGCCCGCACCCCGCCCCTGGCAGAATCCGGGCCGTGACCGAACGGAAGCACTCCGTCACCTTCCCCGAGCCCCCGGGCCGGCGGGCCGGAACCGCCCCGACCGGGAGCGGCTCCGCGCCGGGGGAGTGCCCGGCGGGCGCGAGGCCAGCCACTTCCACCACTGCTCCGGGACCACCGCCGAGTCGTGAGACGACCTGCGGAACCCGGCCGCCCGGCCCGTAGGGTGAGCCCCCATGACCACCAGCAACACCGGCACCGGAACCGACGCCGTCGACCCCGCCGTGCGCGAGGAGCTCGCCCGGCTGCGCAACAGCATCGACAACATCGACGCCGCCGTCATCCACATGCTCGCCGAGCGCTTCAAATGCACCCAGCAGGTCGGCCACCTCAAGGCCCGGCACCAGCTGCCGCCCGCCGACCCGGCCCGCGAGGCCAGCCAGATCGCCCGGCTGCGCACCCTCGCCGAGAACGCCAAGCTCGACCCGGCGTTCGCCGAGAAGTTCCTGAACTTCATCGTCGCCGAGGTCATCCGGCACCACGAGCGGATCGCCGAGGACACCGGCAACGGCTCCGGCACCGGGGACTCCCCCAGCGGTTCCACCACCCCGGTCCCCGACTGACACCAGACCGTGTGACACCGATCGTGCACGGCCGGTGTCACACCGTATGCACCGCGCCGGGGTGCGCACCCCGGCGCCCGCGCCGGACAAAAACCGTGTACCGCCTCGCCCCTGTGTCCTTCCCGCGCCATCAGGCAGCATGGCCTGCATGTCCGTACTGACGCGCGACGAAGCGCAGACCCGTGCCCGGCTCCTCGACGTTCACCACTACACGATCGCCCTGGATCTGACCGGTGGGGACGAGACCTTCGACTCCCGGACCACCGTCCGGTTCACCGTCCGCGGCGACCAGAACGCCACGGACACCTTCGTCGAGGTCAAGCCCGCCGAGCTGCGCGACGTCACCCTCGACGGACAGCCCCTCGACCCCGACACCCTCGACGACAACCGGCTGCCGCTGAAGAACCTCGCCCCCGGCGAGCACGAACTCCACCTCCACGCCACGATGCGCTACTCCCGCACCGGCGAGGGCATGCACCGGTTCACCGACCCCACCGACGGCGAGACCTACGTCTACACCCAGCTGTTCCTCGACGACGTCCAGCGCGTCTTCGCCGCCTTCGACCAGCCCGACCTCAAGGCCGTCTTCGACCTCACCGTCCAGGCCCCGGCCGGCTGGACCGTCCTCGCCAACGGCGTCACCGAGCACACCGGCGACGGCCACTGGACCGCCGCCACCACCCCGCCGATCTCCACCTACCTCGTCGCCGTCGCCGCCGGACCCTGGCACTCGGTACGCACCGAACACCGAGGCCTGCCCTTCGGCATCCACTGCCGCCGCTCCCTCGCCCCCCACCTCGACGCCGACGCCGACGAACTCCTCGACACCACCCGCGCCCTCTACGACCGCTACCACGAGAAGTTCACCGAGCCCTACCCCTTCGACTCCTACGACCAGGCCTTCGTCCCCGAGTTCAACGCCGGCGCCATGGAGAACCCCGGACTGGTCACCTTCCGCGACGACTTCGTCTTCCGCTCCGCCGTCACCGACACCGAGCGGCAGACCCGTGCCATGGTCATCGCCCACGAGATGGCCCACATGTGGTTCGGCGACCTCGTCACCCTCAGCTGGTGGGACGACATCTGGCTCAACGAGTCCTTCGCCGAGTACATGGGCTACCAGACCTGCGCCGAGGCCACCCGCTTCGGCGACACCTGGACCGACTTCGGCGTCACCCGCAAACCCTGGGGATACGACGCCGACCAGCGCCCCTCCACCCACCCCGTCGCCCCCGAACACGTCCCCGACACCGCCTCCGCGCTGCTCAACTTCGACGGCATCTCCTACGCCAAGGGCGCCTCCGCGCTACGGCAGCTCGTCGCCTGGCTCGGCGAGAAGGACTTCCTCGCCGGCATCAACACCCACTTCGACCGGCACAGGTTCGCCAACGCCAACCTCGCCGACTTCATCGACTCCCTCGCCGCCGCCACCGACCGCGACGTCCACGCCTGGGCCGACGCCTGGCTGCGCACCACCGGAGTCGACACCCTCACCCCCCGCGTCACCCGCGGCGAGAACGGCACCCGCACCCTCACCGTCGACCGCACCGGCAGCCGCCCCCACCGCATCACCGTCGGCGTCTACGACCACGACCTCACCGACGAAGGCCGCCTCACCCTGCGCGAGCGCCTCGACCTCGACCTGCCCCGGACCGAACCCCACCCCATCGGCAAGCCCGCTGCCCTGCTGCTCGCCAACGACGGTGACCTCAGCTACGCCAAGGTCCGCTTCGACCCCGACTCCCTCACCACCGCCCGCACCCATCTGGCCGGGCTGCCCGACCCGCTCACCCGCGCCGTCGTCTGGAACGCCCTGCGCGACGCCGTGCGCGACGGCGAACTCGCCCCCACCGCCTACCTCGACGCCGCCCGCACCCACCTCCCGCACGAACGCGACCTCGCCCTCGTCCAGGGCGTCCTCGCCTTCGCCACCGGCCAGATCACCGACCGCTACCTTCCCCCCGAGCAGCGGCCCACCGCCCTGGCCACCCTCACCGACCTGTGCCGCGACCTCATCCGCCGCACCGAGGACGGCGACCACCCCGGCCTGCGGCTGATCGCCGTACGCCACCGCATCGACACCGCCGCCCAGCCCGACGCCATCGCCGCCTGGCTCGCCGACGGCACCGTGCCCGGCGGCCCCGAACTCGACCCCGAGCTGCGCTGGCGCATCCTCACCCGGCTCGCCGTCCTCGGCGCCACCGACGAGCCGACCATCGCCGCCGAACTCGACCGCGACCCCAGCGCCACCGGCCAGGAAGGCGCCGCCCGCTGCCGCGCCGCCCTGCCCGACCCCGGTGCCAAGGCCCGTGCCTGGGACGCCATGTTCACCGACGACGACCGGGCCGACCTGTCGAACTACCTGTTCACCGCCACCGCCCAGGGCTTCTGGCACCCCGAGCAGGCCGACCTCCTACGCGACTACGTGCCCCGCTACTACCCTGCCGCGGTCGCCGTCGCAGCACGCCGCGGCCCCGCCATCGCCGACGCCGCCGGACGCTGGGCCTTCCCCGCCCACGCCGTCGACACCGACACCCTCCGGCTCGGCCGGGAATGCCTCGACCAGGCCGACCCCATCCCCGCACTGCGCCGCAAACTCGCCGACCAGCTCGACGACCTGGCCCGAGCCCTACGGGTCCGCGACACCGCCGGCCACTGATCCGCGGGTGCGCGGCCGGTGCCGCCGTCGGGTCCTGCCCCGGCGGTGGCGCGGGTCCCACCCCATTCCACGGCCCGTGGCCGGAGCAGCCTCCGGCGCCCTGACCGGCGGGGGTGGGGGCTGCTGCTCCGCGGGTGCGTTGGCTGATGCCGCTTCCGGGGGCCTGACCGGCAGGGAATGCGGTCGCTGCGGTGGGTTCGGCGGCGGGTGACCGGGCTCGCGGCCTGCGCCGCGCCGGGAGGTCGCCCCGCGGTCGCGCGGCCGGTGCCGCATCCGGGGCCTGTCTCGACGCGGGCCGCGGGCGCTGTTCCGCGGATGTGCGGCCGACATCCCGCCGCGGGCACCGCGGCCGGGTACCGCACGCTGCTGCTCCGGCCCGCCGCCCGGTCCGGCGGGTCTGCGAGCCGTTCAGCGGCTGATCCGCAGGTGCGGCCGGTGGTGCCGCCCTGCGGGGGCCGTCCTGGCGGGGCGCGGGTACCGTTGCGCGCTCCGTGGTCGGTGTCGCCGTCGGGTCCTGACTTGGTGGGGGCACGGGTACTGATTCGCGGTCCGTGGCCGGTGCTGTCGCTTCCGGGGCCTGTCCTGGTGGGGGCGCGGGTGCTGTTTCCGGGGGTGGGGTGCGTGTCCCGCCGTGGGCGTGGCCGGTTGTGCGGGGTGTGCTGCTCCGGCTCGTCGCGGCGTGGTTCGTGGGTTCGTGGTCGTCGTCGGCCGTTGATCCGTCGGCGTGGCCGGTGCCGTCGCTTCCGGGGCCTGTCCTGGCGGAGACGCCGTGCTGTTCCGCTGCCCGTCGCCGGTGTGGCTTCCGGGCCCTGATTCGGAGGGACCGCGGACGGCGGCCCGCGGCCGGTGGCGCCGCCGGGGCCGGACCCGCCTGCCCCGCAGGGAGTACCCCCTTTCGGGTTCCGTTCAGCCGGCTTTCCGGGCGCGCGCACATCACCGCGTACACGCTGGAACCCTCCCCGCGCCCCGGAGGCCAGCCCATGAGCACACCGCCGCCCCTCGCCTCCGGCCCCCGAGGCCCCCGGGCCCTGCGGCCGTTGCTCGACACCGTCCTCGACGCCCTGCACACCGGCACCCGCGCCCGCCGGGGCCCCCTCCCGGCCGGCGGCCCCGACGCCGTCACCGCCCGCCTGCGCACCGCACTCGGCGACCCCCTGCCCGAGCACGGCGATCCCCACGCCCTGCACACCCTCGTCACCGCCCTCGCCGCCGGCGCCGCCGACCCCGCCCACCCGCTGTGCGCCGCCCATCTGCACAGCCCGCCCCTCGCCGTCGCCACCGCCGCGGACCTCGCCGCAAGCATCCTCAACCCCTCCCTCGACTCCTGGGACCAGGCCCCGTCCGCCACCGCACTCGAAACCGCCGTCGCCCGCGCCCTCGCCCACCTCGCCGGGGCCGCCGACGCCCTCGTCACCACCGGCGCCACCGAGTCCAACCAACTCGCCCTGCTCCTCGCCCGCGAACTCCACGGCCCCGCCGTCCGGCTCGTGCACGGCACCAACGCGCACCACTCCCTGCCCCGTGCCGCCTGGCTGCTCGGCCTGCCCGAGCCCCTCGCCGTACCCGCCCCCGCCGGCACCCTCGACCCCGCCGCGCTCGACCAGGCCCTCACCGACAGCCCCGGCCCGCACCTCGTCGCCGCCACCGCCGGCACCACCGACGCCGGCCTCATCGACCCGCTGCCGGACATCGCCGACCGCTGCCGCACCCACGGCGCCCGCCTCCACATCGACGCCGCCTACGGCGCAGGCCTGCTCTTCAGCGACCGCCACCGCACCAAGCTCGCCGGCCTCGACCGCGCTCACACCATCGCCCTCGACCTGCACAAACTCGGCTGGCAGCCGATCCCCGCCGGCCTCCTCACCGTCCACGACCCCGCCGACCTCGCCCCCCTGCACCACCACGCCGACTACCTCAACGCCGACGACGACACCGACGCGGGCCTGCCGGACCTGCTCGGCCGGTCCCTGCACACCAGCCGGCGCCCGGACATCCTCAAGATCGCCGTCACGCTCCGGACCCTCGGACGGCGCGGCCTCGGCGCCCTCGTCGACCAGGTCTGCGACCAGGCCCGCCACCTCGCCGCCCGCATCGACGCACACCCCCGCCTCACCCTCTACGCCCCGCCCACCCTCAGCACCGTGCTGTTCCGGCCCACCGGCGCCCCCGACCCCGCCGTCGCAGCCCTCCGCCGCACCCTCCTCACCGAGGGCCGCGCGGTCCTCGGCCGCGCCCGCCCCGACGGCCGGCTCTGGCTCAAGGCCACCCTCCTCAACCCCCGCACCCGGCCCGACGACCTGGCCAGGCTGCTCACCACCGTGGAAGGACACACCCCCCGATGACCCCCCCGACCGCCGGCCCCACCCCCGCATCCCGCGACGCCGACAGCCCCCGCGACCTCGTCGGCATCGGCATCGGCCCCTTCAACCTCTCCCTCGCCGCCCTCGCCCATCCCCTCGCCCACCTCGACACCGTCTTCTACGACCAGCGCCCCGCCTTCCACTGGCACCCCGGCCTGCTCATCGACGGCACCCGCATCCAGGTCCCCTTCCTCGCCGACCTGGTCACCCTCGCCGACCCCGCCAGCCCCTGGACCTTCCTCAACTACCTCAAGGACCGCGACCGCCTCTTCCCCTTCTACTTCGCCGAGCGCTTCCACATCCAGCGCGCCGAGTACGACGCCTACTGCCGCTGGGTCGCCGGCCACCTCCCCGCCCTCCACTTCGGCCACCAGGTCGACGCCGTCCGCTTCAACCCCGAACGCGACGTGTTCGAGGTCGACCACACCCAACTCGACGCCGACGGCGAAGCCGAGGCCCTCGGCCGCACCCACACGCGCACCCTCGTCCTCGGCATCGGCACCGAACCGTACGTCCCCGAACCGCTGCGCCCCCTCGCCGACACCCCCGGCGTTCCCGTCCTGCACGCCGCCGACTACCTCGAGCACCGCGACACCCTCCGCACCGCCGGTCACGTCACCGTCGTCGGCACCGGCCAGTCCGGCGCCGAGGTCTTCCTCGACCTGCTCCGCCACCGCCCCGCCGGCCGCGAACGGCTCCACTGGCTCGGCCGCACCCAGGCCCTCGCCCCCATGGAGTACTCCAAACTCGGCCTCGAACACTTCACCCCCGACTACACCCGCTACTTCCACACCCTCGCCGAACCCGTCCGCGACCGCCTGCTCGGCTCCCAGTGGCAACTCCACAAGGGCATCGACGCCGACACCCTCGCCGCCATCCACGACGAGCTGTACCGCCGCACCCTCCACGGCGGCTGGCCCGACACCGTCCTCACCCCCGGCGTCCACGTCCGCACCGCCGGCCGCATCGCCACCACCAAGGTCGAACTCCACCTCGAACACTCCGAGCAGAACACCCGCAGCCGCCTCACCACCGACGCCGTCGTCCTCGCCACCGGCTACCGCGAACGCCCCGTCGACCGCATCCTCGCCGGACTCGACCCCTACATCCGCCGCGACAGCCGCGAACGCCCCCGCATCGACGAGCACTTCCGCCTCGTCCTCGACCCCTCCGTCACCGGCTCCGGCTGCCAGATCTACGTCCAGAACGCCGAGGCCCACACCCACGGCGTCGGCACCCCCGACCTCGGCCTCGCCGCCTGGCGTGCCGCCACCATCCTCAACGACATCACCGGCAAGCAGCCCTATCCGCTGCCCGAGCGCACCGCCTTCACCACCTTCGGCCTCGAACCCCGCCCGCCCCGCGTCCCCACCGCCCGCGAGCCCAGGGCACTCACCCCGCTCGCCGACGGGATCTGAGGCCCCGTAGGCCGGTTGACGACGCATCGGCCGCCACGCATCGGCCGGCGACGCACCCGCCGGCGACACGGGGACACGCCGCGGGCGTCGGTGACACAGTGGACCCATGACCACACCGCCGGGGCCCGCAGCCGACACCCCCCACATCACCGTCCGCGGCGAAGCACGCCTCGAGGTCGACCCCGACATCGCCCGCATCGGCATCACCGTGAACGCCCGCGGACGCGACCGCCGCACCGCCCTCGACGACCTCACCCGCCGCAACACCACCGCCCTCGACCTGATCAAGTCCTACGGCGACGCCGTCGCCCGCACCGAGACCGGAGCCTTCACCCTCACCCCCGAACTCACCCGGCACGGCCGCGGCGAACGCGTCCGCACCTACCACGGCACCGTCCACCTCACCGCCGAACTCACCGACTTCACCGCCCTCGGTGAACTCACCACCCGGCTCGCCGACCTCGACCTCACCCGCGTCGACGGCCCCTGGTGGACCCTGCGCCCCGACTCACCGGCCCACCGCCAGGCCCGCGGGCAGGCGGTACGGGAAGCCGTACAGCGCGCCCGGGAGTACGCCGAAGCACTCGGCACCACCCTCGCGGCCCTCCTCGAACTCACCGACACCGGCACGGACCACCCCCGCCCCCCGGGCCGCTGGCGCCACGCCTCCTTCGCCGCAGCACCCGAGGAGACCGCCGCCGCAGCCGCCTCCCCGCTCGACCTCGAGCCCCAGCGCCAGCACGTCCACGCGGCAGTCGACGCACGCTTCACCATGCTGCCGCCCACCCTCTGACAGCCCGGAGCGGGAATCCCCGGCCGAATTCCGAAAACGCAACCGAATATCCGCGTGGGCTGCTCATCAGAGCACTCGGCCGCACAATTCAACACTTGTCGACAGTGCTTCACCCAACGGTTGTTGAGTAGTCATACACGGCCAATTCTCTACCCACGGGTAAGACATAGGCTCGACCCATGCGCCGAGCGAAGATCGTCTGTACTCTTGGGCCCGCCACCGATTCGTACGACCAGATCAAGGCACTGGTCGACGCCGGAATGGACGTCGCCCGGTTCAACCTCAGCCACGGCGGCCACGCCGAACACGAGGAGCGCTACCGACGCGTCCGCAAGGCCTCCGACGAGACCGGCCACAGCGTCGGCCTCCTCGCCGACCTTCAGGGCCCGAAGATCAGACTCGGCCGCTTCGCCGAAGGCCCCGTACTCCTCGAACGCGGCGACACCTTCACCATCTCCGTCGAGGAAGGCGTCGAGGGCGACCGCGACACCTGCGGCACCACCTACGCCGGCCTCGCCGACGACGTCACCCCCGGCGAACGCATCCTCGTCGACGACGGCAGGGTCTGCCTGGAGGTGACGGAGGTCGACGGCCCGCGCGTCCGCACGACCGTCGTCGAGGGCGGCATGGTCTCCGACCACAAGGGACTGAACCTCCCCGGCGTCGCCGTCTCCGTCCCCGCCCTGTCCAAGAAGGACGAGGACGACCTGCGCTGGGCGCTGCGCACCGGCTTCGACGTCATCGCCCTCTCCTTCGTCCGCACCGGCCGGGACATCGACGACGTCCACCGCATCATGGACGAGGAGGGCCGCCGCCTCCCCGTCATCGCCAAGGTCGAGAAACCCCAGGCCGTCCAGAACATCGACGACATCGTCGCCGCCTTCGACGGCATCATGGTCGCCCGCGGCGACCTCGGCGTCGAAATGCCGCTGGAACAGGTCCCGATCGTCCAGAAACGCGCCGTCAAGCTGGCCAGGCGCAACGCCAAGCCGGTCATCGTCGCCACCCAGATGCTCGACTCGATGATCGAGAACTCCCGCCCCACCCGTGCGGAGGCCAGCGACGTCGCCAACGCGGTCATCGACGGCACCGACGCGGTGATGCTCTCCGGCGAGACCAGCGTGGGCAAGCACCCGGTCGAGACCGTCGCCACCATGGCCAAGATCGTCGAAGCGGCGGAGGAGGACATCCTCGCCAAGGGCCTGCCCCCGCTCACCGAACGCAACAAACCCCGCACCCAGGGCGGGGCCGTCGCCCGCGCCGCCGCGGAGACCGGCGACTTCCTCGGCGCCAGGTTCCTGGTCGCCTTCACCCAGTCCGGCGACACCGCCCGCCGCCTCTCCCGCTACCGCTCCCCGATCCCCCTGCTCGCCTTCACCCCGGAGCCGGCCACCCGCTCCCAGCTGAGCCTGACCTGGGGAGTGGAAACCTTTCTCGGCCCGCATGCCGACTCGACCGACGCGATGGTCCGCCAGGTAGACGAGCTGCTCCTGGAATACGGGCGCTGCGAACGCGGCGACGTCGTCGTCATCACGGCCGGTTCCCCGCCCGGGGTGTCGGGCACCACGAACCTGGTGCGGGTGCACCACATCGGGGAAGGTGACGGGCCGCGGTAGCTGTCGCAGTCGGTCAGTGTTCGGGGCTTACGTGGGTGTCCATGACGGTCACCGGTCGGCGTTCTTCGCCCCGCCGCGCAGCAGTGTGAGGGCCTGCTGCCGCACTGCAGCGCCATGGAATTGCCTACGGCCACTTTGTGTGACTGACCGTGTTTGCGTGACTGACCGTGACGGTGCGCACCAAAAGCGGATGTTCACGAGAATGTGGACATCCACTTTTGTTCGGAGACCTTCGATTCGAAGGAAAAGTGCCCCGGGTGGGACTCGAACCCACACTGTATGGTGTTTGAGACCATTGCCTACTGCCGGTTGGGCTACCGGGGCCAAGGAATTGAAGGTTTCCCTTCTCTCCGTGCGAACTACCTTACAGCAGCTAGGTACGCTCTTGGGAGCAGTACCTGCCTGCCCCTGAACGAGGAGCCCACGTGACCGCCCCCGAGTCGCCCCAGCCCGTAGACGCGCCCGATGACGACAAGTCGCACGTGCCTCCGCTGACGACCCGTGTCGTCATCGCCGAGGACGAGGCGCTCATCCGGCTCGACCTGAAAGAGATGCTGCAGGAGGAGGGGTACACCGTCGTCGGCGAGGCCGGCGACGGTGAGCAGGCCGTCGAGCTGGCCCGGGAGCACCGCCCCGATCTGGTGATCCTCGACGTGAAGATGCCCAAGCTGGACGGCATCTCCGCGGCCGAGAAGATCGCCGAGGAGCGCATCGCCCCGGTGCTGATGCTGACCGCGTTCTCACAGCGGGACCTGGTCGACCGGGCCCGGGACGCGGGGGCCATGGCGTATCTGGTGAAGCCGTTCAGCAAGAGCGATGTCGTTCCGGCGATCGAGATGGCGGTCTCGCGGTTCACGGAGCTCAAGGAGCTGGAGAAGGAGGTCGCCGACCTCTCGCAGCGGCTGGAGACGCGGAAGCTGGTCGACCGGGCGAAGTCGATCCTGCAGACGGAGTACGGGCTGACCGAGCCGGCGGCGTTCCGGTGGATCCAGAAGACGTCGATGGACCGCCGGATGTCGATGCAGCAGGTGGCCGAGGCGGTCATCGAGGACTCCGAGGAGAAGAAGGCGTCCAAGGGCTGAGTCACGGGCAGCGCACACGGGCGAGGCCCGCGTTCCCTGTGTGGTGCAGGGGCGCGGGCCTCGTCGGTGTACGGGTGGTGGTGGGCTCAGTCCTCGCCGAGGTAGGCCTTGCGGACCGACTCGTCGTGGAGGAGGTCCTGGCCGGTGCCGGAGAGGACGATGTTGCCGACCTCCATCACATGGCCGTGGTCGGCGAGGGACAGGGCGGCCTGGGCGTTCTGCTCGACCAGCAGAATGGTGGTGCCCTGGGCCTTGAGCTCGGCGATGGTGGCCATGATCTTCTGCATCATGATCGGGGAGAGGCCCATGGAGGGCTCGTCGAGCATGAGCAGCTTGGGCTGGGACATCAGGGCGCGGCCCATGGCGAGCATCTGCTGTTCGCCGCCGGAGAGGGTGCCCGCGGCCTGCTTCCTGCGTTCCCCGAGGATGGGGAAGAGGTCGTAGGCGCGTTTGATGTCCTTGTCGATGCCGGCCCGGTCGCTGCGCAGGAACGCGCCGAGGCGCAGATTGTCCTCGATGGTCATGCGCGGGAAGATGTGCCGTCCCTCGGGGGAGTGGGCGAGTCCGAGGGAGACGATCTGGTGGGCGGCGGTCTTCTTGAGCGACTTGCCGTTGAACCGGATCTGGCCGCCGACCGGCTTCAGCAGACCGGACAGGGTCCGGAGGGTCGTGGTCTTGCCGGCGCCGTTGGTGCCGATGAGGGTGACGACTTCACCGGCTTCGACGCTGAAGCTGATGCCCTTGACGGCCTCGATCTTGCCGTAGGCGACGCGGAGGTCCTCGACCTCGAGCAGGGCGGTCATCGGTCGTTCTCCTCGTTCTCCCGGCGCGCCTCGTCCGGGTTCTCCTGGCGCGCCTCGTCCACCCCGCTCGTCTCGCTCGGCGCACTGTCCGCGCCGTCCGCAGCGTCCGCGCCGTCCACGGCGTCGGGGTCGGCGGCGTGGGCGTGTGCCTCGGCCGCCTCGACCTCGGCGACCTCCTCGGCGCCGGGGGCGTTCTCGAAGGGTTCGCCGAGGTAGGCGGCGACGACGCGGTCGTCGCCCTGGACGGTGGCGGGGTCGCCCTCGACGAGTTTCTCGCCCTGGACGAGGACGGCGACGCGGTCGCAGAGGTTGAAGATGAAGCGCATGTCGTGCTCGATGACGAGCACGGCGATGCCCTTGTCGCGGATGGCGAGGACCAGTTCCTCGGTGGCCCGGGTCTCCTGGGGGTTCATGCCGGCGGTGGGCTCGTCCAGGAGGAGCAGTCCCGGTTCGCTGGCCAGCGCGCGGGCGATCTCCAGCTTGCGCTGTTCGCCGTAGGGGAGGTTGCGGGCGACATGGTCGGCCTTGGCGGCGAGTCCGACGAACTCCAGGAGTTCCATGGCGCGTTCGCGCGAGGTGGCCTCGGCACGGTGGAAGCCGGGGCCGCGCAGGACGGCGGACCAGAAGCCTTCCTTGGTGCGGGTGTGCCGTCCGACGAGGACGTTCTCCAGCACGGTCATGTTGGCGAAGAGCCGGATGTTCTGGAAGGTGCGGGCGATGCCGGCGGCGGTGACCTTGAAGGACTTGGGCGGCAGGACCTTGTCCTTGAAGCGGACCTCGCCCTCGGTGGGGATGTAGAGGCCGGTGAGGCAGTTGAAGAAGGTGGTCTTGCCGGCGCCGTTGGGTCCGATGAGGCCGACGATCTCGCCGCTGTTGACGGTGAGGTCGACGCCGCGTACGGCGGTGAGGCCGCCGAAGCGCATGGTCACGCCGCGTGCGTCGAGGACGGTTCGGCCGGGGTCGGTGGCACCCGGGGCGGTGTCCTTGGTGGTGGTGTCGGTGGTCATGGTGGTCAGGCCCCTGTCTTGCCGAGGACTGCGGGCGCTTCGGCCTCTTCGTGGAATTCCAGTCGTCGGCGGCGGTTGGGGATGAGCCCTTCGGGGCGGAAGCGCATCAGGAGGACGAGTGCGAGTCCGAAGGCGAGGAGCTGGAAGTCGCCGAGGAACTGGAGTTTGTTGGGGATCAGGAAGAGCAGTGCCGCGCCGAGGAGCGGGCCGCCGATGGTACCCATGCCGCCGAGTACGACCGCGGCGAGCAGGAAGGCGGAGTTGGGCGGGGTGGTGCCGGCGAAGAGGTACTGCTCGGGGGTGACGACGTAGGTGACGTGGGCCTGGACGGTGCCGGCCAGGCCGGCGAGGGCGGCGCCGACGGCGAAGGCGACGAGCTTGACCCGGAAGCCGTTGATGCCCATGGCCTGGGCGGCGGTCTCGTCCTCGCGGACGGCGACCCAGGCGCGGCCGATGCGGGAGTCTCCGCTGCGCCGGAAGACGAGGACGACGACGGCGGTGATGATCAGCATCAGGAAGAAGTAGTTGGCGAAGCGGCCGATGCTGAAGCCGGCGATGTCGTGGCGGGCGCCGAGGTCGAATCCGAGGATGTGCAGATCCGGGATGGAGGAGATGCCGTTGGATCCGTTGGTGAGGTCGGGGCCCGAGGTGCCGTCGAGGTTGTTGGCCGTGATGCGGAAGATCTCGCCGAAGCCGAGGGTGACGATGGCGAGGTAGTCGCCGCGCAGTCGCAGGGTGGGGGCGCCGATGAGGACGCCGAAGACGAGCGAGGCGGCGGCGCCGACCAGGACGGCGGCCCAGAAGGGCAGATGGACGTCGAAGGGCGAGGTGGGGGATCCGGAGACCAGCGAGGCGGCGTATGCGCCGACGCCGAGGAAGGCGACGTAGCCGAGGTCGAGGAGGCCGGCGAGGCCGACGACGATGTTCAGGCCCAGGGCGACGGTGGCGAAGATGAGGATGTAGACGCCGATGGTGGCGTACTGGTCGTCGGTCTGGGTGAAGGGGAACAACGCGGCGGCGAGGAATGCGCCGCAGATGGTGATGTTCTGGTGGCGGGCGGTGATCTGGGTGGCCTGGGCGATGAGGCCGGCCTTGTTGAGGGCGGCGAAGCAGAAGCCCGCGGTGATCAGGAAACCGACGAAGAGTTCGTCGTACTCGGTGCCGATGCCGTAGGTGAAGACGGTCAGGCACAGGGCCAGGATGCCGACGATGATGAGGATCTCGGCGTAGGAGGGGAGGGTGCGCACGGGGCGCGGGGCGCCGGCGCTGAAGGTGGCTCTGAGGGTCTGCCAGCCGTGGGCGAGGCGGTGCTTGTACTGCTCCCAGCCGGTGTCGTCGGGGTCGACGGGGTCGGGTTCGGGGCGCTGGAAGGGCAGGGCGAGCGCGCCGAGCAGGGCGGCGAGGGTGACCAGGGCGGCGATGTAGCCGCCGGGTTCGAGGTTGACCAGTCCGCCGAGCTGGAAGCTGATCGCGAGGATCGTGTACCAGGTGGTGGCGAAGGTGGCCAGGGCGGCGAGCTTGAGGGCCGCGTCGCCCCCTGCGGGGGTGAGCCAGCGCAGGCCCTTGACGCCGTAGGTGGACAGGCCGAGGAGGGTGGTGAGGGCGCCGCCGATGAGGACCAGGACCTGCAGGCCGCCGGGGTAGCCGTAGACGGTGAGGTTGCCGGGGAAGGCGCCGGTCCAGGTCCAGGCGAGGAAGGTGGAGACGGCGGCGAGGGCGCCGCCTGCGGTGGCGAGGGCGCGTCCCAGGTGGGGCGGCAGGGCGACGAGTCCGGTGGCCGGGCCGGTGGTCGGCGTCTCCGCGGTCTCGGGAGTGGTGGTCTGTGTGGTCATCGGTGTCACGCCCTGTCCGCAACGCGTTCGCCGAGCAGGCCCTGGGGCCTGAACAGCAGCACGAGGATGAGGAGGATGAAGGCCCAGACGTCGGCCCAGGACTGGCTGCCGAACTGGTCCATGCCGGGGATGTCGGCGATGTAGGCGGTGGCGAGGGTTTCGGCGACGCCGAGCACGACGCCGCCGATCATGGCGCCGTAGATGTTGCCGATGCCGCCGAGGACGGCCGCGGTGAAGGCCTTCAGGCCGAGGATGAAGCCCATCTTGAAGTCGATCTGGCCGTACTTGAGGCCGTAGGCGACACCGCCGACGGCGGCGAAGACGGCGCCGAGGGCGAACGCGATCACGATGATGCGGTCGGTGTTGACGCCCATGAGCTTGGCGGTGTCGGGATCCTGGGCGGTGGCCTGCATGCCGCGTCCGGTGCGGGTGCGCATCACGAAGTAGGCGAGGACGGCCATGCTGATGGGGGCGGCGGTGAGCAGGAAGATGTCGCCGGTCTGGATGGTGACGTTGCCGATGTGGAACGGGCCGCCGTCGATCTGGGGGAAGCGGCGGGCGGACTTGGCCTCGGGGTACCAGGCCCAGACGGCCTGCTGGAGCGCGAGGGAGAGGCCGATCGCGGTGATGAGGGGGGCGAGGCGGGGCGCGCCGCGCAGCGGGCGGTAGGCGAACCGTTCCGCCCCGACGGCGACGGTGCAGGAGACGATCATTGCGCCGAGCAGCATCAGAGGCAGGGCGATGACCATGGAGGTGCCGTCGGGCAGGATGTAGAGGTAGACCGTGAGTGCGCCGAAGGCGCCGGTCATGAAGATCTCGCCGTGGGCGAAGTTGATGAGCTGGACAATGCCGTAGACCATTGTGTAGCCGATGGCGACCAGCCCGTACATGGATCCCAGTAGCAGGCCGTTGACCAGCTGCTGCGGCAGTTCGTTCACCGCATGTCCTCCGAGACGAGTCGAGTCGATGAGTCGACGGATGTGGCCGGATGCGGCCGGAAGCGAGAGCGCGCGGGGCGCCAGTGGAACAGCGCCCCGCGCGGCTCTTCGGTGGTGCGGGTGTGATGTGGCCCTGGTCAGCCGGTGAGGGTGCCCGACTTGACGTCGTTCCAGGCCCCGTTCTCGACTGCGTACACGGTGAGTTGCTTGTTGGTGGCGTCACCGAACTCGTCGAAGGCGACCTTTCCGGTCACTCCGTCGAAGGAGACGTTCTGCATCGCCTCGGTGATCTTGGCGCGGGGGTTCTCCGGGAGCTTCCCGTCGTTGTCCTCGACGACCTTCTTGACGGCCTCGATGATCGCCCAGGCCGAGTCGTAGGAGTAGCCGCCGTAGGCCTCGTAGTCCTCCTTGTAGCCGCCCGCCTTGTAGTTGGCGACGAATTCCTTGGCGGAGGGGAGTTCCTCGACCGGTGCGCCGACGGAAGTGGCCAGGTCACCGGTGCCGCTGGCGCCGGCGAGCTTGATGAAGTCGGCGCTGTAGATGCCGTCGCCGCCGATGAGCGGGATCTTGGCGCCGGCCGCCTTGATCTGCTTGCTGAGCGGGCCGGCCTGCGGGTATTCGCCGCCGTAGTAGACGGCGTCGGCGCCGGAGTTCTTGACCTTGGTGGCGACCGCGGAGAAGTCCTTGGTGTCCGGGTTGATGTGCTCGGTGCCGACGACCTCACCGCCGAGCTTCTTGAACTCCTCGGTGAAGGTGGCGGCGAGGCCGGCGCCGTAGGTCTTCTTGTCGTCGATGACGAAGACCTTGCGCTTCTTGGAGTCGTTGTAGACGTACTGGGCGGCGAACGGGCCCTGGACGGCGTCCGTGGTCGCGGTGCGGAAGTACGACTTGAAGGGCCGTTCCTTCTTGGTCTGCCAGTTGACGCCCTGGGAGAGCGCCGGGTTGGTGTTGGCCGGCGAGACCTGGACGAGGTCGGCCTCGCTGAACACCTTCTGCATCGCCTCGGCGATGTTGGAGTTGAGCGGGCCGACGACGCCGACGACCTTGTCGTCCGCGACGAGCTTGGAGGCGTTCTGCTGGCCGAGGGAGGGTTGCGCCTGGTCGTCGAGCGCCTGTATCTCGAAGGTGACGCCCTCGACGTACTTCTCCTTGTTGGCGGTCTTGGCCGCGAGGTCCACGGAGTTCTTGATGCCGAGGCCCAGCGCCGACAGGTCGCCGGTCAGCGGGGCGTCGACGCCGATGACCACGGTGGTGCCGCCGCCGTTCCCGGAGTCCGAGCCACCGCCGTTGTCGTCGCGCGAGCCGCAGGCGGTGAGGGTGAGTGCTCCCGCCGCCAGCGCGGCGGTGATGGCGATGAGCGAACGTTGACGCACGATCAGTCCTTTCCCCTGGCACAGCCGTTTCCCTGTGGAGACGGCCGAGTCCGAGCGCTGGGCGGAGGTGACAATCCGACGGCGCGGTGACTGGCCGTGACTCTAAGCGTGTGTGGGGAACGTGGAGGAGGGTCTGACGGAGGCTGTGACGCTCTTGTTATGACACGGGGTATTGCAGAGCGGTACTGGCTGGGAAGAAGGGCTGAATTCCGGCCGATTCGCCCTGTCCGCATGGTGAGAACCTGCAGGGTCCGCCCGACTGCGTTCACAGGATCCATCCGAGTGTGTTCAGGTGTCTCGCGGGTTTTGGTGATTACACGGAATCGTTGTCACAGGCGGTGCGTACGGCCTCGGAGAGGTCCTGCGCATAGCGGTCTCCGAGGATGTAACTGTGGACCTGGATTGCGCGCGTATTACGCAGCGTTACATCGAGGAAAGGGAGTCCGGCGTTCCGTGGTGCTTTTCCGCATTCCGTCACCCGGAGCGTGACGGTGATCTTGCGGGGTGAATCTCGCTTTGTCGGGAAAGGTGCCGCGGGCTCCGACGTCACCGACAGTCCGGGAGAGGGCTGTCCGAGGCGGGTCAGGGTGACCGGCGGGCCGGAGCGAACGGTCAGCCGTACCGCGAACCGGAAGCCGTCTGCCGGTGTGCCGCCGCCCGCCGGATCCGGGCCCAGGTACTCGACGGATACGGCCTGTGCGGGGTACGGCGGCGGGGCGGGTGGCTCCGGCTGCGGCCGGGTCGCGTAGAGATGGCCGCCGCCGGCCAGCACGGCGGCGGTGGCGGCCGTCGCGACGGCCGCCCGGCGGTGTCGGCGGAGGTGCTGCTCGAGGCGCCCGCGCGGCCGGAGGGGAGTCGCTCCGTCCCGTGCCTGTGTGCCCTCGCCCGGTTCGAGCGGGCCGACGCCGTTCACGGTCCCGGGCCGGTGCTCGGACGGGCCGGCCCGTGCTCGCGCGGGGTGTCCGGGATCCGGTGCTGGGCTTCCCCGGACTCCGCGGAAGCGGGACCGCCGCTTCCGGGTCCGAGGCGGCCGTTCTCCGCGGCGCCGGTCGGCGGTTCCCGTAGTGGCGCCGGCGCACCCCGGCGGAGGCCCCCCTGCCGTCCCATGCCCCGACGCTAGAGCGCCGGGGGGCCGGGGGCAATGGACCTGCGCAGGATCCGCCGGTACTCAGCCGGCCGGGCTGGCCGGGGCGGCGTCGCCGGGGTTGACGTCGCGCAGCAGGCAGGTCAGCCGGGCGCTGCACACACGCCGGTCCTGCTCGTCGCTGATGACGATCTCGTAGGTCGCCGTGGACCGGCCCCGGTGCACGGGCGTGGCCACGCCGGTCACCATGCCGGAGCGGACGCCGCGGTGGTGGGTGCAGTTCAGGTCGACCCCTACGGCGATCTTGGAGACGCCGCCGTGCAGCATCGAGCCCACCGAGCCGAGCGTCTCGGCGAGCACCGCCGAGGCCCCGCCGTGCAGCAGCCCGTACGGCTGGGTGTTGCCCTCGACCGGCATGGTGCCGACGACGCGCTCGGCCGACGCCTCCAGGATCTGGACGCCCATCCGCATCCCCAGGTGTCCGGCGGAGAACAGCGCGGGCAGGTCCACGCCGAGCGCGGCGTACTCGTCTATGACCTCCTGCGGGAACTTCACGTGCTGCTGCTCGCCCATGGGACCGGCTCCGTTCGCGGTTGTCGTTCGTCGTCCGTCGTTCACTGAGCGAACGCTCAGTCGGTCGCCGATTGTTCCAGACGCACGACGACGGACTTGCTGGCCGGGGTGTTGCTGGTGTCCGCGGTGGCGTCCAGCGGCACGAGCACGTTGGTCTCCGGGTAGTAGGCGGCGGCGCAGCCGCGGGCCGTCGGGTAGTGCACGACCCGGAAGCCCGCGGCCCGCCGCTCCACACCGTCCTTCCACTCGCCGACCAGGTCGACGTGGCTGCCGTCCCGGACCCCGAGCCGGTCGGCGTCCTCCGGGTTGACCAGGACCACCCGGCGGCCGCTGCGGATCCCGCGATAGCGGTCGTCCAGGCCGTAGACCGTGGTGTTGTACTGGTCGTGCGAGCGCAGCGTCTGCAGCAGCAGCCGGCCCTCGGGCAGCTCGGGGTACTCCACCGGGGCGGCGGTGAAGTGGGCCTTGCCGGTGGCGGTCGGGAAGCGGCGCTCGTCGCGCGGGGCGTGCGGGAGGGTGAATCCGCCGGGGCGGGCCACGCGGGCGTTGAAGTCCTCGAACCCGGGGACCACGCGCGCGATGCGGTCGCGGACGGCCCCGTAGTCCCTCTCGAACTCCTCCCACGGCACGGTGCTGTCCGCGCCCAGCACCCGGCGGGCCAGTCGGCACACGATGGCAGGTTCGGACAGCAGGTGGTCACTCGCGGGGCGCAGCCGCCCGCGCGAGGCGTGCACCATGCCCATGGAGTCCTCGACGGTGACGAACTGCTCGCCGCCCGCCTGCAGATCGCGCTCGGTGCGGCCCAGGGTCGGCAGGATCAGCGCCCGGGCGCCGGTGACGGTGTGCGAGCGGTTCAGCTTCGTCGACACATGCACGGTGAGGCGGGCGCGCCGCATGGCCGCCTCGGTGACCTCCGTGTCCGGGGAGGCGGAGACGAAGTTGCCGCCCATCGCGAAGAAGACCTTCGCCTCCCCGTCGCGCAGCGCCCGGATCGCCCGTACGACGTCGTAACCGTGCGCGCGCGGCGGGGCGAAGCCGAACTCCTTCTCGAGGGCGTCCAGGAAGGCGGGCGCGGGCCGCTCGAAGATGCCCATGGTGCGGTCGCCCTGCACGTTGGAGTGGCCGCGCACCGGGCAGACGCCGGCGCCCGGACGGCCGATGTTGCCACGCAGCAGCAGGAAGTTGACCACCTCGCGGATGGTGGGCACGGCGTGCTTGTGCTGGGTGAGGCCCATCGCCCAGCACACGATGGTGCGCCGTGAGCCGAGCACCATGCGCAGCGCCTGCTCGATCTCCGCGCGGGTGAGGCCGGTCGCCGCGAGGGTGGCGTCCCAGTCGGCGGCGCGCGCGGCGGCCGCGAACTCCTCGTAGCCGTGCGTGTGCTCGCCGACGAAGGCCGCGTCGACCGCGCCCTCGGTCTCGATGACCAGCTTGTTCAGCAGCCGGAAGAGGGCCTGGTCGCCGCCGATGCGGATCTGCAGGAACAGGTCGGTCAGCGCGGTGCCGGTGGTCAGACCCCGGGCGGTCTGCGGGTTCTTGAACCGCTCCAGCCCGGCCTCGGGCAGCGGGTTGACGCTGATGATCCTCGCGCCGCCGGCCTTGGCCTGCTCCAGGGCGGAGAGCATCCGCGGGTGGTTGGTGCCCGGGTTCTGCCCGGCGACGATGATCAGGTCGGCGCGGTGCAGGTCCTCCAGGAGCACACTGCCCTTGCCGACGCCGATCGTCTCGGACAGCGCCGAGCCGGACGACTCGTGGCACATGTTGGAGCAGTCCGGCAGGTTGTTGGTGCCCAGCCGGCGTGCGAAGAGCTGGTAGAGGAACGCGGCCTCGTTGCTGGTACGCCCGGAGGTGTAGAAGACGGCCTCGTCGGGGGAGTCCAGGGCGCCGATCTCCTCGGCGACGATGCCGAAGGCGCGCTCCCAGGTGACCGGCTCGTAGTGGGTGCCGCCCTCGGGCAGGTACATCGGGTGCGTGAGCCGGCCCTGCTGGCCCAGCCAGTAGCCGCTGCGCCCGGCGAGGCCGGCCACGGAGTGCGCGGCGAAGAACTCCGGAGTGACCCGGCGCAGAGTGGCCTCCTCGGCGACCGCCTTCGCGCCGTTCTCGCAGAACTCCGCGGCGTGCCGGTGCTCCGGCTCCGGCCAGGCGCAGCCGGGGCAGTCGAAGCCGTCCTTCTGGTTGACGCTGAGCAGGGTCAGCGCGGTGCGCTTCACGCCCATCTGGCGCCGGGCGGCGCGCAGGGTGTGGCCGATGGCCGGCAGTCCCGCCGCGGTGTGCTGCACCTCCGCGACCTGCGGCGCGTCCTGGACCGGGTCACTCTTGGGCGGCTTGGTGGCCATCGCGCACTCCCCTTCGTGTACACGTGTGAGGCAGGTCTCCGATCCTCCCACGGGCCACCGACATCGACGGACGCCCGGGCGGGCCGGGGCGCGGGCAGGGCGGTGCGGCGGGTGCGGGCGGGGCCGAGTGTCAGTGGCTCGTGGCAGGATCGGGGACGTGGCAGAGACAGCACCGAAGAAGACCGACACCCCCTCCGGCGGCAGCCGCCCGCGCCTGATGCTCATGGACGGGCACTCGCTGGCCTACCGAGCGTTCTTCGCGCTGCCCGCGGAGAATTTCACCACCGCGACCGGCCAGCCGACCAACGCGATCTACGGCTTCGCCTCGATGCTGGCCAACACGCTGCGTGACGAGGAGCCCACGCATTTCGCGGTGGCGTTCGACGTCTCGCGCAAGACCTGGCGCTCCGAGGAGTTCACGGAGTACAAGGCGAACCGCTCCAAGACCCCGGACGAGTTCAAGGGCCAGGTCGAGCTGATCTCCGAGCTCCTCGACGCGATGCACGTCTCCCGCTTCGCGGTGGAGGGGTTCGAGGCGGACGACGTGATCGCCACCCTCGCCACCCAGGCCGAGGCCGAGGGCTTCGAGGTGCTGATCGTCACCGGCGACCGGGACTCCTTCCAGCTGGTCAGCGAGCACACCACCGTGCTGTACCCCACCAAGGGCGTCTCCGAGCTGACCCGTTTCACCCCGGAGAAGGTCCTCGAGAAGTACGGGCTGACCCCCGCCCAGTACCCCGACTTCGCGGCGCTGCGCGGCGACCCGTCGGACAACCTGCCGGGCATTCCCGGCGTCGGCGAGAAGACCGCGGCGAAGTGGATCAACCAGTTCGGTTCGTTCGCCGAGCTGGTCGAGCGGGTCGAGGAGGTCAAGGGCAAGGCCGGGCAGAATCTCCGCGATCACCTGGAGGCTGTCAAGCTCAACCGCCGGCTCACCGAGCTGGAGCGCCGGGTGGAGCTGCCGAAGACGGTCGCCGACCTGGAGCGCGCCGCGTACGACCGCAAGGGCGTCGCGATGGTCCTGGACACCCTGGAGATCCGCAACCCCTCCCTGCGCGAGCGGCTCTTCGCCGTCGACCCCGGCGCGGAGGAGGCCGAGACCACCCCGGTCTCCGGGGACGGGGTGCAGCTGGACGGGTCGGTGCTGGGCACCGGCGAGCTGGCCGGCTGGCTCGCCGAGCACGGCACCGGGATCCTCGGCGTCGCCACGGTCGACACCTGGGCGCTGGGCACCGGTTCGGTCACCGAGATCGCGCTCGCCGGGCCCGACGGGAAGGCCGCCTGGTTCGACCCCGCCCAGCTCGACGAGGCCGACGAGACGGCCTGGACGGTCTGGCTGGCCGACGCGGACCGGCCGAAGGTGTTCCACAACGCCAAGGGTGCGATGCGGGTCTTCGCCGAGCACGGCTGGCGGATCGCCGGTGTCGGCATGGACACCGCGCTCGCCGCCTACCTGGTCAAGCCGGGCCGGCGCTCCTTCGACCTGGACGCGCTGTCCCTGGAGTATCTCCACCGTGAGCTGGGCCCGGCCGCCGCGGCCGACGGCCAGCTCGCCTTCGGCGCGGACGACGGCGCCGAGGCGGAGGCGCTGATGGTGCAGGCCCGCGCCGTCCTCGACCTCGGCGAGGCCTTCGAGGGCCGGCTCCAGGAGGTCGGCGCGGCGGAGCTGCTGCGCGACGTGGAGCTGCCCACCTCGGCGCTGCTGGCCCGCATGGAACGGCACGGCATCGCGGCCGGCCGGGAGCATCTGCAGGCCATGGAGCAGATGTTCGCGGGAGCCGTGCAGCAGGCGGTGAAGGAGGCGCACGCGGCGGCCGGGCGGGAGTTCAACCTGGGTTCTCCCAAGCAGCTCCAGGAGGTCCTCTTCGGCGAGCTGAACCTGCCCAAGACGAAGAAGACCAAGACCGGCTACACGACGGACGCAGACGCGCTGGCCTGGCTGGCGACCCAGACGGACAACGAACTCCCGGTGATCATGCTCCGCCACCGTGAGCAGGCCAAGCTCCGGGTCACCGTCGAGGGCCTGATCAAGACGATCGCCGCGGACGGGCGGATCCACACCACGTTCAACCAGACGGTCGCCGCGACCGGCCGGCTCTCCTCCACCGATCCGAACCTGCAGAACATCCCGGTGCGCACCGACGAGGGCCGGGCGATCCGCCGCGGTTTCGTGGTCGGCGAGGGCTTCGAGAGCCTGATCACGGCGGACTACAGCCAGATCGAGCTGCGGGTGATGGCCCATCTCTCCGAGGACGAGGGCCTGATCGAGGCGTTCGGCTCCGGCGAGGACCTGCACACCACCGCCGCCGCGCAGGTGTTCTCCGTGGAGCCCGCGGCCGTGGACGCGGAGATGCGCCGCAAGATCAAGGCAATGTCCTACGGCCTGGCGTACGGTCTGTCGGCCTTCGGTCTCTCCCAGCAGCTGGGCATCGAGGCGGCCGAGGCCCGCGGCCTGATGGACGCCTACTTCGAGCGGTTCGGCGGCGTCCGGGACTATCTGCGCCGGGTCGTCGACGAGGCACGAGCGACGGGCTACACGGCGACGCTCTTCGGCCGCCGCCGCTATCTGCCCGATCTCAACAGCGACAACCGCCAGCGCCGCGAGGCGGCCGAGCGGATGGCCCTCAACGCACCCATCCAGGGCACCGCCGCGGACATCGTCAAGATCGCTATGCTCAACGTCGACCGCGCCCTGCGCGAGGCGGGCCTCGCCTCCCGCATGCTCCTGCAGGTCCACGACGAGATCGTCCTGGAGATCGCCCCCGGCGAGCGCGGGGCGGCGGAGGACCTGGTCCGCCGCGAGATGGCCTCCGCCGTGACCCTCCGGGTCCCCCTGGGCGTCTCGGTGGGCGCGGGCCCGGACTGGGAGTCGGCAGCGCACTAGCCTCCGGCGTTTCGCGGAAGGGTGGGCCGGCCCCGCCGCGGTCGGGACCGACCCGGGGCGGCCGGGCGCTGAGGAGGGGGTCCGCCCGAGGTGTCGGAGGGGCGCCGCCCGGTGCAGGCCGTGACCGGGGAAGCATGCTCCCGCCCGGCTCCCCCGGGAGGGCCGACCCCGTCCAGGACGCCCGCTCCTGCGGTGTCTCGCTCGGCGGCTGCGGCGTGGTGCGGAGAGCGTGTTCTGGCGCTGGGCCTCTCGGCGGGGGCGGAGAGCGTGTGCTGGCTCCGGCTCTGCCACCGGCGTTGTCGCCGGCCGGCCGCGGTGTGCTGGTCGGTGCGTGCTGTGGTGGCGGTGTTCCCGGCGGACCGAGCCCGGTGGGGCTGCGAGGGGCTCTCGAGGGAGCATCCAGGGCGGCGGGTCGGGTGGCGTTCCGGGTGCGTGCTCCGGGGTGTGGCTCCCGGCGGGGTGTGTTTCTGGGGTGGCGCCGCGGTGGGTCGGGTGGTGTTCCGGGGTGCGTCCCCCCGGGGGCACCGCTCCCGGCGGAGTGCGTTCCCGCGCAGAGTGCGTTCCCGCGGTGGCCCTGCCGGTGGGCCAGGGGCCGCCCGGAGGGTGCGCTCCCGGATCCGCTCCGGGCCGGGCGCCGCCCGGGAAGTGCGGCCTCCCGTCCTCCGGGCGTAGGACCGGTCACCCGCGTGGACCCCGTGGACAAGCCCGTGCTCCCGGCTGCCCTGACGATGCGGGCATGGGTATACGCATGCTCCACCACCGGACGGCACCGCCGTGGGCCGGCGGATACGGACCCGCCTGCGTGCCACTCCCGCCGGTCCCGGCCTTCGCGCTGGGCGCCAGCACCGCCCGTGTCCCTGCCACCCTCGCGACGGCGGTGCGCCAGGTGACGGCCGGCCTCCACCGCGGACTCGCCCACCGGGGTCCGTCCGCCGCCCGCCTCACCACCCGTGAGACACCTGGGCGGCGCGTATGGGCCGACCTCGCCCGCGGCTATCTGGCGCTCGCCCTCACCCTGCTCCCGCGGCCGCACCCGGCCCGGAGCTTCACCGTGTTCATCGCCGCCGATGCCGTCAGCGGGCCACCGGCCGGCCGCCCTCCGCACCCACGGAGCCGGGGGCGCCGGGCGCCGGGGGGACCGGACGCCGCACCCTGACCGCCACGGCATACAGCACCAGCCCCGGGGCGATCCCCGCGCCCGCCCCGAAGCACACCGTCGGGATCAGCTCCCACGGCTCGGCGACCGACCCCCAGTAGTCCCACCAGCGTGTCGCCCGGTGCACCGCGCCGGCCACCGCGCCGCCGCCGATCACCGCAGCGGCCCACCACCGGTCCCGCACCGTCAGCACCGGGACGCCCACCGCCCCGGAGGCCGGGGGAACCCGCCGCAGAGCCCGCGTCAGGAACACGGCGAGCACCACCGCGGCGACCGCCGAACCGCCGTACTGGAGATACCAGTACACCGGCGCTCCCGCGAGCTCGTCGCCCAGCACGGGGAGCATCCGGATCCCCCACCGGTCGAGGTGGGTGAAGGCGTCCCACACGACATGGGTCAGCGCCCCCAGCGCCGCCGAGACGTACCACCAGCCCACCAGCGACGGCCGCACGCGCGCGCGTGGCGTACCGCAGCGCAGCAATGCTGCCGTACGCCCCTGGCCGCGCCGCGGCAGCAGGGCCACCAGCGGTTCGCGCACCACCAGCCAGAGCCCCACCAGCGCCCAGGCGATCAGCACATCGACGGTGAGGACGCCCGGGAACGCATGCGTGAACGTCCCGAACTCCATCGCCCCGGACATTGCACTCGCCACGTAGTAGGTCATGTCGGGCGCGAACGACCCCGCCACGAGCGCGGCAGGGACGAGCCGGCCGCGGCCCGTTCCGTCCGCCCGCAGGGCGGGCAGCACAGCGGCCGCATGGCTGAGAGTGAAGGGCAAGGGGTCCTCCTGCCGGACAGCGACCGGCCGACGCAGCACCCTACGTGGCCAATTGGTGAAAATCGGTCAGGAAGCGGTGCCGGTGCAAAGGAAGTTGTCGTAGGGTCGCCTGGGCCACCGTACCGGTCGAACCGGCGACCGTCGCACTCGTCACACCACGGGCGCAACCGGCGGCGGCTGATCGTCACACCAAGGCGACGGCAGACGGAGAGGGACGCACACCGCGTCCACGGGAGGGGTTCACTCTATGGCGGCGCAATTCGGCAGGCGGCTGCGCAAGGGCGCGGTCACCACCACCGTTGCGGCGGTCGCGGTCGCGGCCCTGTCCGCGTCCCAGGCTCCGGACGTCACGGTCGACGCCGACGGCAGACGGACCACGGCCGACACCACCCCCTCGCCGGAGTCCGATCCCGAGGGCAGCGCGACCGGCAACTCGCCGTACTACACGGACCTGCCGCCGCTCAACAGCCCGAACCCCTCGCCGACCCTGGGCACGCCCGTCTCCAAGGGCCCGACCGAGGCCGGCATCCCCGCCACCGTCCTCGACGCCTACAAGAAGGCTGAGGCGGCGCTGCGCTCGGCCAAGCCGGCCTGCAACCTGCCCTGGCAACTCCTCGCCGCCATCGGCAAGGTCGAGTCCGGGCACGCCCGGGGCGGCCGGGTGGACGCCCACGGCACCACCACCAGCCCGATCATCGGCCCCCAGCTCGACGGCAACGGCTTCGCGCTCATCAGGGACACCGACAACGGCGTCTACGACGGCAACAGCGCGTACGACAACGCCGTCGGCCCGATGCAGTTCATCCCGTCCACCTGGGCCTGGGCGGGCCGGGACGGCAGCGGCGACGGTGTGAAGGACCCCAACAACGTCTACGACGCCGCGCTCGCCGCCGGGCACTACCTGTGCCGCTTCGGCTGGGACCTGTCCGTCCAGGCCGACCTCAAGCGCGCCATCCTCAGCTACAACCACTCGCAGGACTATCTCCACACGGTCCTGTCCTGGCTGGAGTACTACCGCAAGAGCACCCACGAGATCCCCGACGGCACCGGCACCCTGCCCGAGGGCCGCAGCGACGACGGCGCCGGCCGGACGAGCCCGTCCCCCACGCCGCCGCGGACCACCACCCCGCCCGGGACCACCCCGCCCGGGACCACCCCGCCCGGAACTACCCCGCCCGTGACCACCACGCCCGAGGACACGGCCCCGCCGAAGGACAAGCCCAGCGGCGGCGCCGGCGGAGACGGCGCCGGAACGGGAACGGACAGCGGCCCGCAGAGCCCCGGCCCGAACCCGTCCCCGACACCGCCGACGGCCCAGAAGCCCCCCACCCCGACCGACACCGTGGACCACCTGGAGCACGCCGGCACCGCGCAGCTCACCACGCGGGCCGGGGACGTCTTCGCGCAGCGGATCAGCGCCCGCGCCGAGACCGCGGACGGCAAGGCCGTCGGCAAGGTGCGGATCCGCTTCACCGTCGTCGGCGACACCGACGCCGTCTTCGAGGGCGGCGAGAGCGTCGCCACGGTGGCCACCGACGCCTCCGGCGTGGCCGACGCGCCCGCGCTGCGCGCCGGTGAGAAGACGGGCACCTTCGTCGTCCGCGCCACCGTCGTCGGCCGGGACGTCCCCGCCCTCGTCTACAAGGCCGCCGTCACCCAGCGCGTCGCCGACGCGGTGACCCGCACCGGCACCGCCGAGCTGACCTGTACACCGGGCGGCACCTTCGCCGAGCGGGTCGAGCTGAAGGCCACGTACCGGGGCGCCGCCGCGGGCCGGGTGGCCGTCACCGCCACCCTCATCACCTCCGTGCTCGACCCGGCCGAGAGCGACGCGGGCCCCTACTTCGAGGGCGACGACGGCGAGGCCGTACGCACCCTCGAAGGGCTGCGGACCGACGCCGAGGGCATGCTGACGCTGCCCGCCCTCCACGCGGACGACACCAGCGGTACATTCATGCTCCGCATCACCACCGCGGGTGGTGCGACGCTCAACGTCCCGCTCACCGTGCGGTCGGACGAGCCCTCGGCCACACCCGACCCGTCCGCGACGCCCGACCCCTCGGCCACCCCCTCGGCCACCCCGTCGAGCCCTTCCGGCTCGACCGGCCCGTCCGCCCCGGCCGGGTCGTCGACTCCCTCCTCCGGCGCCTCCGGCAGCCCCGGCGCATAGGACCCGGACCACACGCGCGACGACGGCGGCGCTCCTCCACCGGGAGGGGCGCCGCCGCCGTGTGCGCGAGCTGTTCTCATCTCGCGCGCCCGTTGCTACGGTGCCCGGACCAGCCATATCTGACGTTGTGTCAGATTTCTGCCGCCGGGACGACTCCGCCGGGAGGTCCGCATGCGTGCCCTGATCGCCGCCGCGACCGGTCTCGCCGCCGCGCTCGCCCTGGTCCTCGCGCTCACCGCCCTGGGCACCCCCAGCGGTGGGACATCCCCGGAACCGTTGCTGACCACGGTGCCCGCGCATCCGTGAACCCCTGAACCCCGCCGTCCGGAGGGAGGCCGCCATGCGCCGCAAGGCCGCTCTGGTCCTGCTCGCCTGCGCCGTGTTCTGCGCGGCCCTGTCCCCGCTGCTGCGCTGGTACGCCTTCCCGCGCCTGGCCAAGGTCCCCGCCCACCAGTACCAGGAGATGGTGCTGGTCGCGAAGGACGCCACCCTCCTCGACTACAGCACCATGCGGGCCCGGCAGGTCCCCGAGGTCACCATCGTGCAGACCCTGCGCGGCAACGTGGAGGCCTCGGAGCGGATCGAGCGGACGACCGACCGCGACGTGGTCGTCTGGGACGCGCTCTCCTACGTCCAGGGGCCCGACGGCGAAATGGTCTCCAAGATCCCCGAGCGCTACATCTTCGACGCCCACACCCAGGAACCCGTCCACGCCGACGGGGAGATGGTGGACGGCGACCCGGTGCGCCGGCAGGGCCTGGAGTTCAAATGGCCGTTCCTGACCGAGAAGCGGGACTACGAGTACTTCGACGCCCAGGCGCGGGTGACCGCCCCCATCCACTACAAGGGGACCCGCGACTTCCGCGGACTGGAGGTCTACTACTTCGAGCAGACCATCCCCTGGACCGAGGTGGAGTTCCCCGAGGCGCTGCCCGTCGAGGGCCTCACCGCCGAGGCCGTCGCCGAGACCGGCACCACCCGCTGGTACACCACGGTCCGCCGGTTCTGGGTGGAACCGCTCACCGGAGCGCCCGTCTACGGCGAGGAGATCCACCGCGAGGAACTGCGCGGCGGCGCACTGCTCGGTGACCGTGACAAGGTCACGGCGTTCGCCGGGCACGTCAAGATGCGCGAGGACTACATCCGCCACACCGTCGACCTGGTCGAGCGCAACCGCCTCTTCGTGCTGCTGCTCACCTCGTACCTGCCCTGGGGCCTGCCGGTGCTGGGTGTGCTGCTGCTCGGGCTCGCCCTCTGGCTGGAGACGCGCAGCCGCCGCACCGGCCGACGGGCCGCAGCCGCCCGCGACCCGGGCGAGGAGCCGGTCACCGCCTGAGCCGGGCGTTGGTGTGCCGGGTCGGCTCGGCCGCCGCCGGGTCCTCGGGCCACGGATGCCTTGGATACCGGCCGCGCAGCTCCGCCCGCACGCTCCGGTAGCCGTCCCGCCAGAAGGACGCCAGATCGGCGGTGACCGCGGCCGGGCGTCCGGCGGGGGAGAGGAGATGGACGAGCAGCGGCACCCCGGCGATCTCCGGCGACCTCTGGAGCCCGAACATCTCCTGGAGCTTCACCGCCAGCACCGGTTGCCCGGGCTCCGAGTAGTCGATCCGGATTCCGGACCCGCTCGGTACGGTGATCCGCTCGGGGGCGAGCTCGTCCAGCCGCGCCGCCTCCCCGGTGGACCAGGGCAGCAGCCGCGCCAGAGCCTGCCCGGCGTCGATCCGCGACAGATCGGCACGGCGCCGGGCGCGCCCCAGCTCCGGCTCCAGCCACTCGTCCACGCGCGCGTGCAGCGCGGTGTCGGAGACGTCCGGCCAGGGGTCGCCCCGGTGATGCCGCAGAAAGGCGAGCCGCTGCCGCAGCAGGGCCGCCCCGGCCGACCAGCGCAGCAGCCCGATCCCCTCCTGCCGCAGCCCGTCCAGCAGCGCGTCGCGGACGAGGCCGGGGTCGGCGTCGCCCAGAGGGCGCACCGCCAGCTCGACGGCGCCGAGCCGCTCCACCCGCCGGGCCACCACGTCGCCGTCCGCCCAGCGGACCTCCTCCGTCTCGGTCAGCAGCGTGCCTGCCGCGAGGCGCGCGATCTCCTCGTCGACAGCCGCTCCGAGCCGCACCCGCGCGTGCCCCCTGCCGATCGGCCGGTCCGCCACGGCCACCGCGATCCACGGCGCCCCGCGCAGCGCCGATCCGTCCGGCAGCTCGGCCCGAGTGCCGGACACCATGAGGTACGAACCGCCGTCCAGGCGCGCCATCCGCTCGGGAAACGCCAGCGCCGCCACCACCCCGACCCCCCGCTCCTCGCCCCCGAGAGCCACCCGCGCCGCCACCCCGCCGCCGGTGCCAGGCCCGTCGGCGCGCCCGTCGTATGCGGCGTCGCCGCCGTCGCGCCGCTCCTGTCCGGCTCTGCCACCTGTGGCTGTGCCCCGGGGGTCACGGGCCCCGGTTCTCCCGGCGGGGGCTGCCGGCCGGTGTGCCGCCCCGCCGCGGGCAGTCTCTTCCTGCACGGCACCGTCCGCGGCGCGGGCCGCGGCAGCGGTGTCACCGGCCGTTGCCGACGGTGTGTCGCTCTCCGGTGCGGACGCACCGGTGTCGGTCGGGACGGTGCCGTCACCGGTCACCGGTCCGACGCTCCGTGGGCCTCCGGTACCTGTCGTCTCGCGCTCCGCTCGGCCGTCGGCACCTCCGGCCGTCGGCCGCCCGGCCGTACGCCCGCCGCCCGTGTGCGCGTTTCCGGACCGGGCGGTCGTGGCCGAAGCGGCGTTCTCCACCCGTGCGGGCGAACCGGCCCCGGGCGAACCGGTCACCCGGGGCACGCCGCCGTCGCCCGGCGCAGCGGCCCGTAGCCTGCGGGCCTCGGTCCGCCAGCGGCCCGCGTAGGCGTCGCCGCCGCGCCGGGCGGTCCGCAGAGCTGCGGCGAGATCGTCGCCGTACGCGCGCGGCGGCTCCTCGCTCAGCAGCGCGACCACCTCGGCGACGCGTCCGGAGTCACCGCCGTCCAGCAGGGCCCTCCCCAGCCGGGGATGCACGCCGAGCCGCGCCAGCCGGACCCCACGGTCCGTGGCCCGCCCCGCGGCGTCCACCGCACCGATCGCCGACAGCACCTCGCGTGCCGCCGTCATCGCGCCGCCCGGCGGCGGGTCCAGCAGCGCCAGCCCGGAGGCGTCGGGGTCGCCCCAGCAGGCGGTCTGGAGCGCGAACGCGGTCAGGTCGGCGACCTTGATCTCGGGCGCCGGAAAACGCGGCAGGCGGGCGTTCTCGGCCTCCGCCCAGCAGCGGTACACCGTGCCCGGCGCCTCCCGCCCGGCCCGGCCCGCCCGCTGCCGCCCCGCCGCCTGCGAGGCCCGTACCGTCGTCAGCGCGCTCAGCCCGCGCGCGTGGTCCACCCGCGGCTCCCGCGCCAGCCCCGAGTCGACGACCACCCGCACCCCGGGAACCGTCAGCGACGACTCGGCCACCGAGGTCGCCAGCACCACCCGCCGCCGCACACCGGGCACCAGCACCGCGTCCTGCACCGCGGCCGGCGCCCGCCCGTGCACCTGGAGCACGTCCACGCCGTCCAGCGCGCCGAGCTGCCCGGCCACCCGCGCGATCTCGCCGACCCCGGGCAGGAAGCACAGCACGTCCCCCGGCTGCTCGGCCAGCGCCCTCCGCACCACCGACGCCACGTGCGTCAGCAGCACCGGGTCCACCCGCATCCCGTGCGGCGGCCGGACGGAACGGGGCGGCGGCGCCCACACCGCCTCGACCGGATGGCAGACGCCCTCCGCCTCGACCACGGGCGCCCCGCCCAGCAGCCGGGCCCAGCCCTCCGCGTCCGTCGT
Organism: Streptomyces poriticola; assembly: GCF_036689765.1. NCBI lineage: Bacteria > Bacillati > Actinomycetota > Actinomycetes > Kitasatosporales > Streptomycetaceae > Streptomyces > Streptomyces poriticola. Next base: position 75,660 of record NZ_JBAGKH010000001.1, on the reverse strand, counting down.
CGCCGACGCGGCGACCAGCCGCAGCTCCGGCCGCAGCGCCTCGCGCACGTCCCACAGGAACGCCGCCGCGGTGTCCGCGTCCAGGTGCCGTTCGTGGCACTCGTCGAGCACCACCGCGTCGACCCCGGCCAGCTCCTGGTCGCGCTGCAGCCGCTGGAGCAGCACACCGGTGGTGACGACCTCCACGCGCGTGTGACGCCCGGCGACCCGCTCGCCGCGCACCGTGTACCCGACGCTCCCGCCGGGCTCCTCGCCCAGCAGCCACGCCATCCGCCGAGCCGCCGCGCGCGCGGCGATCCGCCGGGGCTCGGCCACCACCACGCGCGCGGTGCGTCTCTCGTCGGCCGGTCCGGTCAGCCCGGCCAGCTCCAGCGGGACCAGCGTCGTCTTGCCGGTACCCGGCGGGGCCACCAGTACGGCGGTGCCGTGCCCCGCCAGGGCGCGGTGCAGCGCGGGCAGCGCACCGCGCACGGGCAGGGACTCCAGCGCGTCGTGACGGATCACGCGTTCAGTCCCGTACGCACACGAAGATCGCCGTGCCCGGGACGAGGCTCCCGCGCAGCGGCGACCACCCGCCCCACTCGGAGGTGTTCCAGGCCGGCCACTCCGGCTCGACGAGGTCTACCAGCCGGAAGCCCGAAGCCACCACGTCCCGGACCCGGTCGCCGAGCGTCCGGTGGTGCTCGACGTACACCGCGCGGCCCTGCTCGTCCTGCTCGACGTACGGCGTGCGGTCGAAGTAGGACCCGGAGACGCTCAGCCCCTCCGGGCCCGGCTCGTCGGGGAACGCCCAGCGGATCGGGTGCGACACGGAGAACACCAGCCGCCCGCCCGGCCGCAGCACCCGGTGCACCTCGCGCAGCACCAGCCGCGGGTCGGCGACGAACGGCAGCGCCCCGTACGCCGAGCAGGCCAGGTCGAAGGAGCCGTCCGCGAAGGGCAGCGCACCCGCGTCGGCGCACACCAGGGGGAACGACCCGCCGATCCGCAGCGCGTGCTGCAACTGGCGGTGCGAGAGGTCCAGGGCGACCGGCCGGGCCCCCTGGGCGGCCAGCCAGCGCGCACACTGCGCGGCACCGGCGCCGAGCTCCAGCACGTCCCGGCCCTTCAGCTCCTCCGGCGGGCCGAGCAGCTCGGCCTCCACCTCGTCCAGCCCCTCCGGGCCCCACACGAAGCGGTCGTCGCCGAGGAAGGTGCCGTGCTCGACCTGGTACTCGTCCGCGTTGCGGTCCCACCAGCCCCGGTTGGCGCGGGCGCTCTCCGCGACCCCGGCGTCACGGCGGGTGGCCTCCGGTTCGGGACCTTCGGGCTCTTGGATGATCGGCTCCCTCGTCGTACTCTGCCGTCCAGCCCGTCCCGTGCGACACGCGAGCGGACGACACGGGGGTGCATGGCCTCGGCAGACGTTTCTGGTGCCGGGAATGCGGCGATCCGCCCCGGGTGTGCGGCTTCGCGCATTGACCCTGCCCGGCTGCCCCCGTATGCTACAAGTTGCGCTGCGGGCCTGCGCGCCTCAGACGGAGCAGGCTGCGCTCGCATCTGTTGTATGTCCCCTCGGTTGTCGAGGCGCCGCCACCTATCGGTGGGGCGCTTCCTTGGCTGTCCGGCTTCTGCAGAGCGAAACGGGCTCCCGGCGTAAGCAGTACCTACGACTTCAATGTCCGTACCGGAGCCCTTTCCCACATGACGAGCAGCACCGAGACCACCGCCACCACCCCGCAGGTAGCGGTCAACGACATCGGTAACGAGGAAGCCTTCCTCGCAGCGATCGACGAGACGATCAAGTACTTCAACGACGGCGACATCGTCGACGGCGTCATCGTGAAGGTCGACCGGGACGAGGTCCTGCTCGACATCGGTTACAAGACCGAAGGTGTCATCCCGAGCCGAGAGCTCTCGATCAAGCACGACGTCGACCCGAACGAGGTCGTCGCCGTCGGTGACGAGATCGAGGCCCTGGTCCTCCAGAAGGAGGACAAGGAAGGCCGCCTGATCCTCTCGAAGAAGCGCGCCCAGTACGAGCGTGCCTGGGGCACCATCGAGAAGATCAAGGAAGAGGACGGCATCGTCACCGGTACCGTCATCGAGGTCGTCAAGGGTGGCCTCATCCTCGACATCGGCCTCCGCGGCTTCCTCCCGGCCTCCCTGGTCGAGATGCGCCGCGTCCGCGACCTCCAGCCGTACGTCGGCAAGGAGCTCGAGGCCAAGATCATCGAGCTGGACAAGAACCGCAACAACGTGGTCCTGTCCCGCCGTGCCTGGCTGGAGCAGACCCAGTCCGAGGTCCGCCAGACGTTCCTCACCACCCTCCAGAAGGGTCAGGTCCGTTCCGGCGTCGTCTCCTCGATCGTCAACTTCGGTGCCTTCGTGGACCTGGGTGGCGTCGACGGTCTGGTCCACGTCTCCGAGCTGTCCTGGAAGCACATCGACCACCCGTCCGAGGTCGTCGAGGTGGGCCAGGAAGTCACCGTCGAGGTCCTCGACGTCGACATGGACCGCGAGCGTGTCTCCCTGTCGCTGAAGGCGACCCAGGAAGACCCGTGGCAGCAGTTCGCCCGCACTCACCAGATCGGCCAGGTCGTGCCCGGCAAGGTCACGAAGCTGGTTCCGTTCGGTGCGTTCGTCCGCGTCGACGAGGGCATCGAGGGTCTGGTCCACATCTCCGAGCTGGCCGAGCGCCACGTGGAGATCCCGGAGCAGGTCGTCCAGGTCAACGACGAGATCTTCGTCAAGGTCATCGACATCGACCTCGAGCGCCGCCGCATCAGCCTCTCGCTGAAGCAGGCCAACGAGTCCTTCGGTGCCGACCCGACGGCGGTCGAGTTCGACCCGACCCTGTACGGCATGGCCGCTTCCTACGACGACCAGGGCAACTACATCTACCCCGAGGGCTTCGACCCCGAGACCAACGACTGGCTCGAGGGCTACGAGAAGCAGCGCGAGGAGTGGGAGCGCCAGTACGCCGAGGCGCAGCAGCGCTTCGAGCAGCACCAGGCGCAGGTCATCAAGTCCCGCGAGGCGGACGCCCAGGCCGCTGCCGAGGGTGGCGAGGCCGCCGCTCCGGCCGCGTCCGGCGGCGGTTCGTACTCCTCCGAGGGCGGCGACAACTCCGGCGCCCTGGCCTCGGACGAGGCGCTGGCGGCGCTGCGCGAGAAGCTGGCCGGCGGCCAGAGCTGAGCACTGCCGCTGAGGCTTAGGCCATAGCCGAGGGGCCGCACCTTTCGAGGTGCGGCCCCTCGGTGTCTGCCCGGATGCGCCGGTTGACCGGCCGCGGGCCGGCGGGGGCTCGCCGCGCGGTTCCCCGCGCCCCGAAGGTGCGCTCACCTCCCCCCTCCTCCGGGAATGCCCGTGCCGCCACGGCCGTTGTTGTGTACGGACACGAGGAGGAGCGGTCACTGTGCCTGATCCGCAGGGTTTGTACGCATGGGAGCCGAAGGGCCTGGCCGTCGTCGACATGGCGCTGGCCCAGGAGTCGGCCGGGCTCGTCATGCTCTACCACTTCGACGGCTACATCGACGCCGGTGAGACCGGCGACCAGATCGTCGACCAGGTGCTGGGCTCGCTGCCCCACCAGGTCGTCGCCCGGTTCGACCACGACCGGCTCGTGGACTACCGGGCCCGGCGTCCGCTGCTGACGTTCAAGCGGGACCGCTGGACCGCGTACGAGGAGCCCACCCTCGAGGTGCGGCTGGTCCAGGACGCCACCGGGGCGCCCTTCCTGCTGCTGTCCGGTCCCGAGCCGGACGTCGAGTGGGAGCGCTTCGCCGCCGCCGTCAAGGAGATCGTCGAGCGGCTCGGTGTCCGCCTGTCCGTGAACTTCCACGGCATCCCGATGGGCGTCCCGCACACCCGCCCCGTCGGCATCACCCCGCACGGCAACCGCACCGACCTCGTTCCGGGACACCGCAGCCCCTTCGAGGAGGCCCAGGTGCCCGGCAGCGCCGAAGCGCTCGTCGAGTACCGGCTGCTGCAGGCCGGACACGACGTCCTCGGTGTCGCCGCGCACGTGCCGCACTACATCGCCCGCTCCGCCTACCCGGACGCGGCGCTGACCGTCCTGGAGGCGATCACGGCCGCGACCGGCCTGGTCCTGCCCGGCATCGCGCACTCGCTGCGCACCGACGCGTACCGCACCCAGCTGGAGATCGACCGGCAGATCCAGGAGGGAGACGAGGAACTCACCGCGCTCGTCCAGGGTCTTGAGCACCAGTACGACGCCGCCGCGGGCTCCGAGACCCGGGGCAACATGCTCGCCGAGCCGCTGGAGATCCCGTCGGCCGACGAGATCGGCCGCGAGTTCGAACGCTTCCTGGCGGAGCGGGAAGGCGACAGCTGATCCGATAGGCTGCCGGGCAGCCGCGCCTGACCGGTCTCCGCCGACGCGGAGGTGATCCGGTGGGCCTGACCGGCGATATCGGAGTCGGCAAGTTGTCCCCGCTCCAGCGGGGTTTGTGAGGTGGAGGCGCGGCCATGTTGTCCGTGGGGCTGACCGGCGGCATCGGTGCCGGCAAGAGCGAGGTGTCGCGGCTGCTCGCCGAGTGCGGCGCCGTACTGATCGACGCGGACCGCATCGCACGCGAGGTCGTCTCGACCGGGACGCCGGGGCTGGCCGCGGTGGTGGAGGCGTTCGGCGAAGACGTGCTCGCCGAGGACGGCAGCCTGGACCGGCCCAGGCTCGGCTCGATCGTGTTCGCCGACCCGGAGAAGCTGGGCGTGCTGAACTCGATCGTCCATCCCCTCGTCGGCGCCCGCTCCCGCGAGCTGGAGGAGGCCGCCGCCGAGGACGCCGTCGTCGTGCACGACGTCCCGCTGCTCACCGAGAACGGCCTGGCCCCCCTCTACGACGTCGTCGTGGTCGTCGACGCCGACCCGGCCACCCAGCTCGACCGGCTCGTCCGGCTCCGCGGGATGACGGAGGAGGACGCCAACGCCCGCATGGCCGCCCAGGCGACCCGCGAACAGCGCCGGGAGATCGCGGACATCGTCATCGACAACGACGTACCGCTGCCCCAGCTGCAGCGCCGGGTGAAGGACGTGTGGGCCGAACTGGTCCGCAGGGCGCACCAGCCCCGCTGAACGTCCCGGCCGTCCCGGCCGTCCCGGTCACTCCAGGAATAGCGCTCCTCGCGCGGGCGTTGAACCCGTCCAGTGAGGGAAGGACTCAGCCGTGCCCGAAACCAGCGGATTCCACGGACGTACGCCGGAGACGGACGTCATCGACTACCGCGCAGCCGAGCAGTTGCTCGCGGCGCGGGACCCGCGGGGCGCGGTGAAGTTGCTGGACAGTGTCATCGCCGCCCACCCCGAGAACACCGCCGCGCGCCTGCTGCGCGCCCGTGCCTTCTTCGCGGCGGCGCAACTGCGGCCCGCCGAGCTGGAGTTCACCGTCGTACTGGAGCGCGAGCCGGACAACGCGTTCGCGCACTTCGCGCTGGCCCGCACCTATGAGCGCCAGGGCCGCGCCGACCAGGCCGTCCGCCACTTCCGGCTGGCCGCCGCCCTCGACCCCAACCCGCAGTACCTGCGCCGGGCGCGCTTCGACGTCTGACGGGGCGCCGGACCGCTGGCTCCCACACTCTCAGGGAGCGGAGCGGTCCCCGGGCGGCGCGTCGGGACCGCGGCCGTGCGGGGAGTCCGGAGGGGAGCGGTACGGGGCCCTGGGGGGAGGGCGGTACGGAGAGTCAGGAGGGGGCCGATACGGGCCGTCCTGCACTGGGCGGTACGGCGGGATGTCACGTCCCGGCTGGTAGTGGGGCCCCTGACGCAGATGCCGCACCACGACGACCAGGTCGGTCGTGACGATCAGCCACAGCACCCCGCAGGCGATGGCCCAGCCGGGCCGCCCGACGATCGCGAACGCGGCCATCCCGAAGGCCGCCCACACCAGCCCCCACACGCTCAGCCAGAGGCGCGCCCGCAGCGCACTGCGCGCGGTCGCCGGTTCACTGCCCGTACGCATCCCGATCACCGCTCCTGAGGGAAACGTACCTCTTCACGCACGTCCCTGCCGCCCCAGGCGGACGCGCCGAGGAGCGGCGGGCACCGGTGGCGCATTTCTCCTGCGGCAGCGATGAGTTCGGGACGGCGAGGCGGTCCACACCACGACCGATCCACGCACCGCCCACGCCCCGCTTCCCCAGGAGACCTCCATGCCCGAGCACACCGTCCCCTCCGCCCCCACGGCTACCGCCGCCGGCACCGCCGCCACCGTCGTCGCCGAGTCGGCTGCAGGGCCGGGCCGGCCGGCCCGTATCGCCCTGCGCGGGCTGCAGGTACTGCTCGCGCTGTTCTTCGGGATCGCCAGCGCCCTGCCCAAGCTGATCGCCCACTCGTCGGCGACCGAGATCTTCGACGCCATGGGCTGGGGCAGCGCGGGGATGTACGCCGTCGGGCTGCTGGAACTCGCCGGGGCGGTCGCCCTGTTGATCCCGGTGCTGCAGTCGGTGGCGGCGATCGGCCTGAGCGCGATGATGGTGGGCGCCTTCGTCGTCCAGCTCGCCGTCTTCGACGGGCAGAACGCCGCGACGCCGCTGATCCTGCTGGTGCCGCTCGTCCTCGTCGCCCGGGCACGGCGCCGGCACAGCACGGAGCTGCTGCGGCTCGTCCGCCGACGTGGCTGACCCGGAACCACCACCCGGTACCGCCGTCCCGTACTGCCACCCGGTACCCGGTACCCGGTACCCCAGGCCGTGCGGTCAGCGGCCCGGCCGGGGCCGACCGCCGCGTCCGCCACCCGAGCCGCCCGGTCCACTCTGCCCGCCCGGTCCACCCTGCCCGCCCGGTCCACTCTGCCCGCCCGGTCCACTCTGCCCGCCCGGTCCACCGGGCGTGCCGAGGCCGCCCAGCCCGCGCAGCCGCTCCAGCTCGCGGCGGTCGCGCTTGGTCGGGCGGCCGGTGCCACGGTCACGGATGCCGGCGGGGGCGACGGCGTCGCGGGGCGGGGGCGGCGGGGAGTTGTCGACATAGCACTGGGCGGCCACCGGAGCACCGACCCGCTTGCGGATCAGCCGCTTGACGACGACGATCCGCTCCCGGCCCTCGTGCCGCAGGCGCACCTCGTCGCCGACGCGCAGGGAGTGTGCGGGCTTCACCCGCTCGCCGTTGACCCGGACGTGACCGCCCCGGCAGGCGGTAGCACCCAGGGACCGGGTCTTGACCAGGCGGACCGCCCAGATCCAGCTGTCGACGCGGACGGTCTCGCCGCTCTTCGGCCCGGCCGCCTCGGCGGCGGCGATCGCGGCGGCCACCTTCGGATCGACGGCCTGCCCGGCGGCCCTCCCGGCCCGCTGCCCAGGGGCCTGCTCGGGGGCCTGTGCGGCGGTCTGCCCGGAGGTCTGCGCAGCAGTGCGGCCGGCCGGGCGTCCGGGCTCCCCGGCGGTGGACCGAACGCCGCCCACCACGCCCGCCTCGCCGTTCCTGTCCTCGTCACGCTCGGAAGCCATGCCCACGACCTTAGCTCCCCGCACATCCGCTCTACGGTGGAGTCATGGAAAGCTCCGACCCGGCTGACCCGGCTGACCCGGCTGACCCGGCCGGCCGGGCCTCTCCGGCCGGCCTTGCCGGCCTCGACCGTCGGATCGCCGACTGCCGGGCCTGCCCCCGGCTGGTCGACTGGCGGGAGGAAGTGGCCCGCACGAAGCGGGCCGCTTTCAGCGAATGGACGTACTGGGGCCGGCCCGTGCCCGGCTTCGGGCCGCCGGACGCCCGGTTGCTGATCGTCGGGCTCGCCCCGGCGGCCCACGGCGGGAACCGCACGGGCCGGATGTTCACCGGCGACCGCTCCGGAGACGTCCTGTACCGGGCGCTGTACGACGTGGGCCTCGCCTCGCAGCCCACCGCCGTCTCCGCCGACGACGGCCTGGAACTGCACGGTGTGCGCATCACCGCCCCGGTGCACTGTGCCCCGCCCGCCAACAGACCGACCCCGGGCGAGCGGGACACCTGTCGGTCCTGGCTGGTGCAGGAGCTGCGCCTGCTGCGGCCGACCCTGCGGGCCGTGGTCGTGCTCGGGGCCTTCGGCTGGCAGGCGTCGCTGCCCGCGTTCGCCGAGGCGGGCTGGACCGTGCCCGGACCGCGGCCCGCCTTCGCCCACGGCGAGCGCGTCGCCCTGGACGGGCTGGAGCTCTTCGGGTGCTTCCACGTCAGCCAGCGCAACACGTTCACCGGCCGGCTCACCCCCGAGATGCTCCGCGAGGTGCTGGGCGAGGCGGCGCGGACGGCGGGACTGCTGACCAGATCCGATGCACCCGGACCCGCCACGTCCGCCTCTCCCGTCACCTCCGTCACCTCCGTCACGCCCGTCGCACCCGCGGATTCCGCGGACCCCCAGGAACCGGACCCCCAGGAACCGGAACCCGAGAAACCGGAACCCCAGGACCCCAGGAAATGAAGATGACCGGGCCATGCACCCGGCGCTAGGGTGCGCGGATGGGCCTGTACCCGGAGATCGAGCCGTACGACGCGGGCAAGCTCGACGTCGGCGACGGCAACCGGATCCACTGGGAGACCTGCGGCAACCCGCGCGGCAGACCGGCGGTGGTGCTGCACGGCGGGCCCGGCTCCGGCGCGAGCCCGGCCTTCCGCCGCTACTTCGACCCGGCCGCCTACCGGATCGTGCTGCTCGACCAGCGCGGCTGCGGGCGCTCCACCCCGCACGCGAGCGCGTACGACACCGACATGAGCGTCAACACCACGGCGCACCTGCTGGCCGACCTGGAGCTGCTGCGCCGACACCTGGGGATCGACCGCTGGCTGGTGTGGGGCGTGTCCTGGGGATCGGTGCTCGGGCTGCGCTACGCGCAGACGCACCCCGACGCCGTGACGGAGCTGGTGCTCACCGCGGTGGCGACCGGCTCGAACCCCGAGGTCACCCTGATGACCAGGGGACTGGGCCGGCTCTTCCCGGCGGCGTTCGCACGGTTCCTCGCCGAGCTCCCGGAGGACGCGCGTGCGGGCAGTGGCAATCTCGCCGCCGCCTACAGCCGTCTGCTGGAGTCGCCCGACCCGGCGGCGCGGGAGCGGGCGGCACGTGCCTGGACCGACTGGGAGACGGCCGTCGCGTCGGCTCCGCCCCGCTCGGTGCCCCGCTACGAGGACCCCGTCTTCCGTATGGGCTTCGCCCGCACGGTGACCCACTACTGGGGCCACGGCCACTTCCTGGGCGAGGGCAACGACGAGGGCGTGCTGCTGCGCGACGCCCACCTGCTCGCGGACATCCCCGGCACCCTGGTCCAGGGCAGCCTCGACCCCGGCAACCTCCTCGGCACGGTCTGGCGGCTGCACCATGCCTGGCCGGCGAGCGAGCTGCGGCTCGTGGACGACGCCGGCCACGACGCCGCGGCGCCGGGCGTGACCGATCTGCTCGTCGCCGCGACGGACAGGTACGCCAAGGGTGCCGCGTAGGCACACCGAGCCCACGACCCGTCAGGAGCCGTCCCATGCCCGCCGGCACCGACCAGGCCTTCCTCGACGCCACCACCGACCGCCTCGCCGCTCTGCCCGCCGTCCGCGCGGTCACCCTCGGCGGCTCCCGAGCCCAGGGCACCCACAGGCCCGACAGCGACTGGGACATGGCGGTCTACTACCGGGGCGCCTTCGACCCGGCCGCGCTCCGCGACGTCGGCTGGGAGGGCGAGGTCTTCGAGCTCGGCGGCTGGGGCGGCGGCGTCTTCAACGGGGGCGCCTGGCTGACGATCGACGGACGCCGGGTCGACGTGCATTACCGGGATCTGGACGTCGTCGAGCGCGAGCTGGCGGAGGCGGCGCAGGGCCGCTTCCGCGTGGAGCCGCTGATGTTCCACCTCGCGGGCATCCCCACGTACCTGCTCGTCGCCGAGCTGGCGATCAACGAGGTGCTCCGCGGCGTGCTGCCCCGCCCCTGCTACCCGGGGGCGCTGCGCCGCACCGCCCCCGGACGCTGGTACGGCATGGCCACCGCCACCCTCGGTTACGCCCGGGCCGGGCACGCCCCCAGGGGCGCGCTCACGCAGGTGGCGGGTGCCGTCGCCCTCGCCACCACGCAGACGGCACACGCGGTGCTGGCGGCGCGCGGGGAGTGGGTCACCAACGAGAAGGGGCTGGTCGGACGGGCCGGGCTCGGGGACGTCGATGGGCTGCTGGCGGGCCTGGATCCGGATCCCGGCGCCCTCGCCCGGGCTGTCGTGCAAGCCGAGTCACTGCTCGGCGGGGCGATGGAGGGCGCCCGAGCCGCCCGCCCCGACCGTGCTGACCGCTGATCACCCCTCACCGGACCGTCCGGCAACTCGCGCTGGAAGCAGGGGCCGTCGGCTCGGTGCCGTGCAGACTGCCCGTGCAGACTGCCCGAGCAGGCTGCCCGAGCAGGCTGCCCGAGCAGGCGCGCGGCGAGCACCGGTGGTCCCCGGCGGCCGACGACCATCCCAGGACGCGATGCCGTACCCCCCTACGGCCCGGCCGCCCTGGAAGCCCGGCCCCACCGAGACCGCCGCGGTGGCGGACGCCTGCCCCGTTCGGACCCCGGCGGACAGGAGACCGGCGCGGCTACGTTGGCGTCATGACGCAACCCGCCGATCCCGATGCCGCCGATCTCCTCATCACCGGATGCACCGTCCTGCTCCATGACGAGCAGGAGCGGATCGTCTTCCGCGAGGACGCCGCCGTGCTCGTCCGCGACGGTGTCATCGAGGCCGTGACCAGCGCGGAGGGCGCCGAGGGGCGGCCCGTCGCCGAACGCATCGACGCCCGCGGCCAGGTGGCCGTGCCCGGACTGGTCAACTGCCATACGCACGCCCCGATGGTCGCGCTGCGCGGGCTCGCCGAGGACCTGCCGACCGAGGAGTGGTTCAACGACGTCGTCTGGCCCGTGGAGTCCAACCTCACGGAACGGGACGTGACGCTGGGGGCACGACTCGCCTGCGCCGAGATGATCCGGGCCGGCGTGACCTGCTTCGCCGACCACTACTTCCACATGGACGCGGTCGCCGCCGTCGTCGCCGAGTGCGGGATGCGGGCGCTGCTCGGCGAGACGTACTTCTCCTCCCAGGGCTCCCGAGGGAGGGAGCGGTCCCTGGAGTTCGCGCTGCGGCACAGGGGTGCCGCCGGCGGCCGGATCACCACCGCGCTCGCCCCGCACGCGCCCTACACCGTGACCGACGCCGATCTCGCCGCCACCGCCGGTCTCGCCCGCGAGCACGGTCTGCCGGTGCATGTGCACGCCGCCGAGAACCGCGACCAGACCGACGCGAGCCTCGACCGGCACGGCGCCACTCCCGTCGAGATCCTGGAACGCACCGGGATCCTCGGCGCCGACGTGCTCATCGCGCACGGCACCGGCATCGTCGAGCGCGACCTGCCGGTCCTGGCGCGGGCGAACGGGAGTACGGCGGTGGCCTCCGCGCCCCGCGGCTACCTCAAGTTCGCCTGGCCCACCACCACGCCCGTCCGCGCCCTGCGCGACATCGGTGTCCCCGTCGGGCTCGCCACGGACGGGGCCGCATCCAACAACTCCCTCGACGTGTGGGAGGCGATGGCCCTCACCGCCCTCGTCCAGAAGTCGGCCGAGGGCGACCCCCGCTGGCTGACCTCCCGTCAGGCACTGCACCACGCCACGCTGCAGAGCGCCCGCGCCGTCGGGCTGGGGGACGCCGTCGGCAGCATCGCCCCGGGACGCCGGGCCGACATCGTGCTGGTGGACCTCACCGGCCCGCACACCCAGCCGGTCCACGACCTCGCCGCGACCCTCGTGCACAGCGCCCGATCCTCCGACGTCCGCACCACCATCGTCGACGGCCGGGTGCTCATGCGGGACCGGCAACTGCTCACCCTGGACGTCCCCGCGGTCGTAAGGGAGTTGGGGGAGCGGTTGCCCGCCCTCACCGACCGCAGCCACGGACGGCGCATCCAGGCGTACGACACCTGACAACCCGGAATCAGAGGAGTGAGCGAACGGCCGCGAACGGCCGCGAACGGCCGCGAACGGCCGCAGGGGGGCCGGAGGGCGAAACGCGGCCGAAAGGCCGAACGGCCGAGGTGCTCCTCACCGAATACGGTGAACGAGTGTCAACTACGTCTCAGTCCGGTCACTTGGCGAGGCGTTCACCTCATGGTTGGCGTTTGACTCTACGAGTACAGCGCTACAGGGAGGTGCAAGGTGAACGGGCGAACGGTGCTCGAACGCTTTCCCGCCGGCGGGCCGCGCGGCTCCTGGCCGGCGGAGGAGTTCGCTCACGCGCGGCGCGCCGAGGGCTTGCCCGCCGAGGTGGTCATGGACCTTGCGACGGACACCTTCCTGGTGATCGTGCGCAGCGGCGACGCGTCCGGTGACGCCGCGGCCTGAGCCGTGGTTCAGCCCGCCTTCGGGGCGGGCACCGGCGCCCTGGAGAACTGCTCCGCCTGGAGCGAGTACAGCTCAGCGTAGACCCCGCCGGAGGCGAGCAGCTCGTCCGGTGTCCCGGACTCCACCAGCCGGCCCTGGTCCAGTACGTGTACCAGGTCCGCATGGCGCACCGACGCCAGCCGGTGAGTGATCAGCACCACCGTCTGCCCGTTGCTCGCCAGCGCCCGGATCTTGTCGAAGATCTCCAGCTCCGCCCGTGCGTCCAGGGCCGCAGTCGGCTCGTCCACCACCAGGATGCTGCCCCGCCGGTAGGCGGCGCGGGCGATCCCCAGCCGCTGCCACTGCCCGCCGGAGAGCTGATGGCCGCCGCTGAAGTCGCGGGCCAGCAGCGTGTCCAGGCCGCGGGGCAGGTCCGCGACCACCTCCCCGGCGCCGGCCTCGGCGATCGCGTCGGCGACATGCGCGTCGTTCAGCGGGGCGGAGCTGCGGCCGACGGCGATGTTCACCCGGGCGGTGAAGGGCCAGCGCTTGAAGTCCTGGGCCACCATCGCGATACGCTCGGCCAGCGCCCGCCGGTCCGCCGTGGCGGCGTCCACCCTGTCCCACATGATCCGGCCCCGGTCCGGGGTGTACAGCCCGGCCAGCAGCTTGACCAGGGTCGTCTTGCCCGAGCCGTTCTCGCCCACGAGGGCCACGATCCGCCCCAGCGGGAGGGTGAGCGAGACGTCGTCGAGGGCGGGCCGGGCGGCCTCGCCCGGATAGCGGAACGTGACGTTCTCGAACCGGATCTCCCGCGGCGCCTCGGGCAGCGCCGCACCGCCCACCGGGATCGCCCGTTCGGCCGCCTCCGCAGACAGCCGTTCCAGATCGCCGACGAACAGCGCCTCTTCGTGCAGCGCGTTCACCTCCACCACCAGCGACTCCAGGCTCTGCGAGCCGGTTCGCACGGCGATCACGGCGGTGCCGGCCACCGACAGCGCCATCGCCCCGCCCAGCAGCAGCCCGCCGAGCGTCGCATACGTCGCCGCGGTCGCCAGCCCTGTCCAGGCCGCCGCGATCAGGCCGGTACGGGCCGCCAGCCGGGCCAGCCGGGCCTGCTCGGCCTCGGCCGTCTCCGACATCACCCGGAAGTGGCGCAGCAGGAACCCGCCCATCCCGTGCACCCGGATCTCCGGGGCGGCCTCCGGCTCGATGAGCAGCCGGCTGAGCAGCTGCCCGGCGCGGGAGTGCTGCACCCAGGTGTGGAACGACTCGTACCGGCGCCGGGCCAGGGTCAGCGCGCTCCAGGCGCTCGGCAGCGTCATGGTCACCAGCAGCGGCAGCAGCACCGGGTGCAGCACCGTCAGCACCCCGGCCGCCGCGACGAGCGAGATCACCGCATTCACCACGCGAGTACCGAACATGATCATCCGGCGGGCTGAGGCGGCGCCGTACTGGGCGGTGTCCAGCAGCTTGTGGAAGGCGTGGTCCTCGATCGCGGCCAGCTCCACCGCTGCCGCCCGCTCCAGATAGCGCTCCGTGGCCACCCGCTCCACCTTGGGCTCCAGCCGTCCCGTGGCATACGTCGTGGCCGCCCGCAGCAGCGCCCCGACCAGCATCAGCACACCCAGCGTCACCAGCGCGGGCAGTGCGTCGCGCAGCCGCTGTTCGATCTGGCCGCCGGCCATCAGTCGCCCCAGCACGCTGTTGACCGCGAGCAGACTCACCGCCTGCGCCACACCCCGGCCCACCTCGGAGGCCAGTACGGTGCGTGCCGCCCGCCGGTCCGCCTGCCGGGCGAGGCGGAAGCTGGCGGCCAGCAGGGACGGCAGCCGGCGCAGCATGGCCCGGAAGCCCAGCTCCAGGAAGGCGTCGGCGTGCTGGTTCCAGCCCATGTCGTAGCGCAGCGGCCCACCGAACAGCAGCCGCTCGGACTCCGACACCCCGGCCGGTTCCGCGACGCGCTTCCTCCGCACCGTCGACCTCCTGCGATCCCGGCCGTGGACCTGGGCCCGCGGCGCACGAACGGCCACTATCGCCGGGGCGGATCCCTCGGGGCAGGGCGTGCAGAGGGGAGGCGGAAGCGCACGGGCGCACATCCGGCCGCTGAGCGCCGGAAGGGGGGTGAGAGGGGCGAAAGGCCGCGTGGGGGTGCAGGGGTGCGCGAGGGGCTCGGACCTGCGTGGGCGGCTGTGCGTCGGTGGGCTGCATGCCGGTGGGCATCGTGTCGACGGGCTGTGCGTCCACGGCTGTGCGTTGACGGGCTGTGCTCGGGTCGGCTGTGCGTGGGGTCGGCTGCGCGTGGGAGTGCGGCGGGTGGGAGGGTTACGCGCTGACCGGACGCGACCAGGTCGGGGGCGTACCCGTGACCCGGCACAGGGCCAGGTAGAGCGGGATCGGCGGAGTGTACGGAACCGTGTCGTCCGGGCAGTGGATGAGACCCGGGACGTCCGGGGACCCCGGGGGGCCGGGGAGGACCGCACCGGTGGCGTAGCGCGCGGGCGCAGGCCACTCCAGGGCGTAGTCCGAGTCGGAGGGGACGATCCACCACCACTGCGCCTCGTCGGCGTAGACACAGCCGACGCGGGGCAGCCGGGGCAGCACCAGCGGGCCGAGCCGGGCGGGTACCGCGACCGCGTCGCAGCCCAGTGGTGCGGACATGCCCTCCGGGACGGGCAGTCGGCGCAGGGTGCCCGGGGTGCGCCGACCGCGCTGGAGACGGACCAGGGTGTCCAGGCCGAGTGCCGTGGCGCCGGACGGGGTCCTCACAGCCATACGCCCCCCGTCCTGCGGTGCGTCCGTGTCTGCGCCCGATGATGGCCGGGGCCGAGTCCGTGGCCGAGTCCGTGGCCGTGACCTGGGCCGTGGCCGTGCGCCCGGGTGCTGCCGGGCCCATGCGCCTGAGCGGGGGGCGCCGGCGGACGGGCCTGCGTCGGTGTCCCGGGCTCGTCGTCCGGGCCGCCCTCGGACGGGACCGGCTTGGGGCGGGCGCCCCAGCCCAGGTCGTTACGAGGCTCGGACGGGTCGCGCGGGGTGTCGGCCTTGCGCGGCAGATCGGCCCAGACCAGCAGCCCCGGGCCGTGCTCATGGGCACCCCAGGCATGGCACATGGACTCGACCAGCAGCAGTCCGCGGCCGTTCTCGTCCTCGGGGCGGCTGTCTGTGGACGCCTCTGGCTGACCGGGAGCGCACCCCTCGTCACGGACGGCTATACGCACCAGCTCGTCACCGTCGTGCAGCTCGCACACTATGTGCCGGCTCGCGGTGTGCACGATCGCGTTGGTGACCAGCTCGGAGACGACCAGGGCGGCGGTGTCGCAGGTGTCCTCGCACACGGCCCAGCCGGTCAGCCGGGCCCGCGTCAGACGTCTGGCCTGTGCGGGGGAACCCGGGTGCGCGGCCAGCTCGAAGCGGAACCGGCGCTCGGCAGCCGTCCCTGAGGGACCGGCTCCCGAGGCGACACCGAGGCCGTGGGGTGCCGCGGCGTCTGTTCCTAAGGGCGGGGACGGAATCACGCTTGCCACTATCTCCCCGCCGTGAACACTTGGCAAGTGTCACTCTGAAAATTGCAGAGTGCAGTGTGATGGCCCGAGAGGGCATGGCACACTGCTCGCAACAGCACGTCGAGCGGCGCCACTTCGGATCACCGGAGATCTGCCCAGATCTTCGAAAAGATCTTCGAATGGCGCCGCCGGGCTGTCCGGGTGCGCCGTACGGGACTCAGGGAACCTGCGAGGAGGGAGGAGCGGTGAGCGAACCGCGGTCCGCGCCGACGGTCGGCCAGGTCGTGCTCGGCCGACGCCTGCTCGACCTGCGGGAACGCGCCGGACTCAAGCGCGAGGAGGCGGCCCGGGTCCTTCGCGTCGCCCCGGCCACGATCCGGCGCATGGAGATGGCCGAGGTCGCGCTGAAGATCCCGTATCTGCAGTTGCTGCTGAAGGCGTACGGCGTCGGCGACGAGGAGGCCGACGCCTTCGTGCAGCTGGCGGAGGAGGCCAACAGGCCCGGGTGGTGGCAGCGGTTCCACGACATCCTGCCCGGCTGGTTCTCCATGTACGTCAGCCTGGAGGGCGCGGCCGCCCTCATCCGCTCCTACGAACCCCACTTCGTGCCCGGACTGCTGCAGACCGAGGACTATGCGCGCGGGGTGCTGAGGTCGGGGGCCGTCGGCCAGACCCACCCCGACGACATCGAGCGCCACGTCGCCCTGCGCATGCAGCGGCAGGAACTGCTCACCCGTGAGGACGCCCCCCGGCTGTGGGTCGTCATGGACGAGACCGTGCTGCGCCGCCCGGTCGGTGGTCCGGAGGTGATGCGCGCACAGATCGACCGGTTGCTCGACGCCGCGAAGCTGCCCCATGTGACGCTTCAGGTAGCCCCGTTCGCCCATGGGCCGCACCCCGGCACGTACGGGCCCTTCGTGCTGTTCCGATTCGCCATGCCGGAACTGCCGGACATGGTCTACAGCGAGTACCTGACCGGCGCCGTCTACCTGGACGCGCGCCCCGAGGTGGCGACCCACCTCGAGGTCATGGACCGCATGGCGGCGCAGGCCGCTACGGCACAACGCACGAAGGAGATCCTCCGAGATCTCCGCAAGGAGCTGTGAATGGATGGCATGACCTCCCAGCCCCAGCCGCACATCCGCGGGAAGCGCATCTACAACGGCATGCCCGCGAGGGAACTGGGCAGCGAGGGCTGGCACAAGCCGTGGAGCGGCGGCAACGGGGGCAACTGTCTGGAGGCGATGAAGCTCGCCGACGGCCGGATCGCCGTCCGGCAGTCCACCGACCCCGATGGACCCGCGCTGATCTACACCACCGACGAGATGACCGCCTTCATAGAGGGCGCGAAGGCGGGGGAGGCGGATTTCCTGCTGTCCTGACGCCCCTACCGCGGGCTTGTTGCTAATTCGCTGATACCCCCACTGATACACCACGTGACCGAAGCCCCACCTTCGGTCACGTCACGTGTCCGCTGTTCCGATATCCCGTGTCCGACGGTCATCCGGTGTCCGACGGTCATCCGGTGTCCGACGTCCCGATCCGACCCGGCCCCGAGGCGCGTCCGAGACGCTCAGGCCGTCATCGGGCGGTCGTACGGTCCGATCGGTGCCGGCAGACGCGTCGTGCCGCCCGTCAGACGGCGGTCGACGGCCGCCGCCACCGCCCGCCCCTCCGCGATCGCCCAGACGATGAGCGACTGTCCGCGCGCGGCATCGCCCGCGGCGAACACGCCGGGGACGTTGGTTGCGAAGGCCGCGTCCCGCGCGATCGTCCCGCGCGGCTCCAGCTCCAGCCCCAGCTGGTCGACGATTCCGTCGGTGCGGTCCGGCCCGGAGAAACCGAGGGCGAGCAGCACCAGATCGGCGGGGAGGGCCCGCTCGCTGCCCGGCAGCGGGCGGCGCCCCGCGTCCACCCCCACCAGATGCAGCCGGCGCACATGCCCGTCCGCGTCGCCGGTGAGCCGGAGCGTGGAGGCCGCGAACAGGCGTGCGTCCGCGTCTGCCGCCGGCGCGGACCGCAGCTCCCGCGCCTCCTCGTGCGCCGCCGACAGCCGGTACAGCTTGGGGTACGTCGGCCAGGGCTCCCTCTCGTCGTCGCGCTCGGTGCCCGGCTGCGCATAGATGTCCAGCTGGGTCACGGACGCGGCGCCCTCCCGTACCGCGGTACCCAGACAGTCGGCGCCCGTGTCCCCGCCGCCGACGATCACGACGTGCAGGGCGGCCGCCGACAGCGGGGAGGCCGCGAGGTCGCCCTCGCACACCCGGTTGGCCAGCGGCAGATACTCCATCGCCTGATGAACCCCGGTCAGCTCCCGTCCCGGCACCGGGAGTTCCCGCCATGCCGTGGCGCCGGTGGCGATCACCACGGCGTCGTAGCGGGTGCGCAGCTCGGCGGCGCCGATGTCCCGCCCGACCGTGGTCGAGGTACGGAACCTCGTCCCCTCGGCCCGCATCTGCTCGATGCGCCGCTCCAGATGCCGCTTCTCCATCTTGAACTCGGGGATGCCGTACCGCATCAGCCCGCCGATCCGGTCGTCCCTCTCGTACACCGCGACCGTGTGCCCCGCCCGGGTCAGCTGCTGGGCCGCGGCGAGCCCGGTCGGGCCCGAGCCGATCACGGCCACCGTTCTCCCGGACAGCCGGTCCGGTGGCCGCGGCGGGATGAAGCCCTCTTCCCAGGCCCGGTCGGCGATGGCACACTCCACGTTCTTGATGGTCACCGCCGGCTGGTTGATCGCCAGGACACACCCGGCCTCGCACGGCGCCGGGCACAACCGGCCGGTGAACTCCGGGAAGTTGTTCGTGGCGTGCAGCCGGTCGCTCGCCGCCCGCCAGTCCTCCCGGGAGACCAGGTCGTTCCACTCCGGGATCAGGTTGCCGAGCGGACAGGCCTCGTGGCAGAAGGGGATCCCGCAGTCCATGCAGCGGTCGGCCTGCCTGCTGACGATCGGCAGCAGCGCTCCCGGGACGTACACCTCGTCCCAGTCCCGCACCCGCTCCCCGACCGGTCTGCGCGGCCACTCCTCGCGGGGCGTCGTCAGGAAACCCTTGGGATCGGCCATGGCCGTCTTCCTTGCATGCGCGCCGACGGGCCGTGCGCCGTCGGACGCCACTCCTCCGGCCACGATACGTCCGGTCGGCCCCGGATGCAGTCTCCCGCCTGCGGCGGGCTGCCGGCCCGCTCGGGCGGTTGCCGGTTTCCCTGGTCGCTGCCGGTCTCCAGGTCGCTGTCGGTCTCCCCGGTGGCTGCCGGTCTTCTCAGATGAGGGCGAGCACGTAGGCCAGGGCAGCGGCGGCCGACGCGACCGTGCGCACATGGTTCCACGCCGTCCACTCGCGCAGGTACGCCGGCCAGTACGCCTCCGCCTCGGCACCGCCCGGCTCCAGCCGCTCCAGCGCGTTGTTGCGGGGAACGTTCGCGACCACGGTCAGCCCGAACGAACCGAACAGATACAGCGCGCTGCCCAGCAGCAGCTCCACCGCGGCCTCCTCGTCCGGCCACACGACCAGAGTCGCCGCGGCGATCGCCGCGCACAGGGCCGCCGATCCCAGGAACAGGGCCATGAAGGCCGGCCGCACGGCGGCCACATTGATCGCCTGCATCGCCGCCACGCCCTGCGCGGGCGGCAGCGCGCCCAGCCCGCGCACGACGAACGTCGAGAAGCCGGCGAAGACCCCGGCCACCAACCCCGTGCCGAGCACCCCGGCCACCGTCAGCACGGCAAACGGTCCGTCGATCATCTCGTCTCAGCTCCCGCCGTCATCGGTTCGGGCTCCGCCCGGAACCGCCCGTCGTCCCTTCACCGCGTCCCCTCGCCTCGTCACCTCACAGCCAAGCCCGGCTGCCGCCGCGGCACCATCGCCGAGCGGCGCGTCCGCATACGCGGGCGTCCAGCCGATCTCCCCGGGCGCGCCGGGGGCCTACCGGCCGTGCCGTCCCACCGCCCAGCCGCGCAGCACGGACTCCACCTCCGCAGCGATCCGCCGCCGCGCCTCGTGCCGGGGCACGCCGCTCATCAGCAGCCGGTCGTACGGCGTGTCCAGATGCCGCACCGACGCCACGACCGCCGAGGTCACCGCGGTCTCGGCGAGAGCCCGCCCCGCCGCGCTGCGGCCCACCCGGCCGCTGCCCCGCACCGAGGCGTGCGCCGCGACGGCCCGGGCCCTGTCCTCCGGGCACCCGGGGAACAGCCGCTGTATCTCCGCCGCGAACGCCTCCGTGAAACGCAGGTCCTGCGCCGCGCGCCGCGCCGCGTCCCGCACCCGGCGCCGCCGCCGCGCCTCCGCGTCCGCCAGGCAGCGTTGCTCGGCCCGGACGAGCGCGTCCTCCTCCACCAGCACGCCCTGCCGCTCGTATCTGCCCCGGCGCCGGTGGAACCGCACGACCACCACCGACAGTGTGCTCTCCTCCCGCGATCTGCGGGTCAGCGCGGTGTCCCCGCGCGGCAGATACACCAGATGCCCGAGATCCGCGCAGTCGAGACAGCGCGGGGTGCCCCCCTCCAGGACGAGCAGCGGCAGTGGCCCACGGCGGCACGCCGCGCAGTGCCGCCGCTTGACGGGCCGGTAGACGACCGGAGCCATGGCACCGTTGTTCCCCGTCGCCCCCGGGCCGCTGTCCCCCATTTCCCCCGGACCGCCCATGACTTGCCCCTCCCTTCGGTGCACCGCGGTTCGCCTCCGCCCGGAGTCACCCGCCGCCGCGCCTGCCGGGGCGGCTGACGCATCATGGGCGCTGTGCGACTGGAACCGATCACCTGGGACCGGCTCGGCGACCTGCTGGCCGAGCGCCTGCTCGACATCGAGCCGGCCGACGGCAGCCCCTGGCCGCGCATCGCCTTCGACGGGGCCCCGGCCGCCCGCCCCGGCGATCTGGCCGGGCGGGTCTGTCGGGCGCTGCGGGTACGCGGACGCCCATCCCTGGTCGTGGGTACGCAGGGCTTTCTGCGCCCGGCGTCGCTCCGACTGGAGTACGGGCACCGGGACGTGGACTCCTACTACGACGGCTGGTACGACACCGGCGCTCTGTGGCGCGAGGTCTTCGGCCCACTCGAAGCCGGCGGTGACGGACGTGTCCTGCCGGACCTGTGGGACCCCGTCACCGACCGCGCCACCCGCAGCCCGCGTGTCCCCCTGCCTCCCGGTGGTCTTCTGCTGCTGCACGGTCCCTTCCTCCTGCGTCACTGGTTCCCCTTCGACTTGAGCGTGCATCTCCTGCTCGGCCCGGGAGCCCTGCGCCGGCGCACCCCCGAGGACGAGCACTGGACCCTGCCCGCGTTCGAGCGCTACACCCACGACACCGACCCCGCCGGAACCGCAGACGTCCTGGTGCGTGCCGACGATCCGCGGCATCCGGCGTGGAACGGCCGGGTGAACGGCTGACCGGTCCCGTCGCTCCTCGCCTCTCCCGGCGCTACGCGGGGCGCTCGCCGCCCTCGGGGCCCCGGAACCGTCACAGACCATGGAGCGCCCCAGCCGTCAGAGCCCCCGCTGTTGTGACGTCGGGTGCCTCGGCGGCGCCGGGTCCTCAGAGCCAGCCGTTGCGGCGGAAGCCCCGGTAGAGCGCCAGGCAGGCGATGGATATGACCCCTGTCACCAGCCCATAGCCGTAGCGCCAGCCCAGCTCCGGCATGTGGTCGAAGTTCATGCCGTACACCCCGCACACCATGGTCGGGACGGCGATGATCGCCGCCCAGGCCGTTATCTTCCGCATGTCGGCGTTCTGCGCGACCGTGACCTGGGCGAGGTGTGCCTGGAGTATCGAGTTGAGCAGCTCGTCGAACGCGGCGATCTGCTCGACGGCGCGCAGCAGATGGTCGGAGACGTCCCGGAAGTAGGCCTGTGTCTCCGGGGCGATCACCCGGATCGGGCGGGTGGCGAGCTCCTCCAGCGGCCGGCCGAGGGGGACCACCGCCCGTTTCAGCTCGAGCAGTTCCCGCTTGAGCTGGTAGATCCGTCCCGGGTCGACCCGCGCGCCGTTCTCCACGAACACCTCCGACTCGACCCGGTCGATGTCCGCCTGCACAGCGTCGATGGCGGTCAGGAAGTCGTCGACGACATGGTCCGCGATCGCATGCAGCACCGCCGACGGGCCCTTGGCGAGCTGCTGCGGGTCGGCCTCCAGCTCCTCGCGCAGCGGGCCGAGCGAACCGTGCCGTCCGTGCCGGACGGTGACCACGAAGTCCCGCCCGACGAACACCATGATCTCGCCGGTGCTCACCACCTCGCTCGTGGTGGTCACTTCCTCGTGGTCGATGTGGACGACCGTCTTGAACACCGCGAAGAGCGTTGCGTCGTACCGCTCCAGCTTCGGCCGCTGACGGGCTTCGATCGCGTCCTCGACCGCCAGCGGATGCAGGTCGAACAGGTCCGCGATGCCCGCGAACTCGTCGTCCGTCGGCTCGTGCAGGCCGAGCCAGACGAAGCCGTCGCCCTGTTTGCGCACCTGCTCGACGGCATCGACCGGATCGCCGCCCGTCCGGGTCCCGGTGCGCGCACCCTCCCGGTAGGTCACGCAGCTCACCACGGAGGAGCCCAGCGGGGACCGGGCCGGGTGGCTCAGGTCGACGCGCGGGCGCCGCCGGGCCAGCCGGGCCACCTTGCGGAGGCCGCCTACCCTGCGGAGGCTGACCTTCCGCAGATTCCCGCCCATGGACATCCGGATCTCCTCGCGTGGCTTCCCCTGGCTTCCCTCGCGCGGCGCTCTCTGCGCCGTGGCGCGCCAGTCTGCCAGGCGGGCGGCAGCGGCGTAGCGACCTGTGGGAACGGAATATTCCGCTCTGGTTGCTGATGATGAACGGCGCGGCTTGCGCTCCCGGAGCGTCGCCCGCTTCCGGCAAGCCGGACAACTGGGATGATTGCGGCATGACGCGAACCGACGGAAATCTCCTCGACCACCGGCCGCCGACCGGGACGGCGGAACGCCGCGGCGCCGCGCTCCCCCTCGATGCCCCCGCCGTCCTCGACGCCTCCGCCGCGCTCTTCGACCCCACGACGTTCCGGTATCTCGCAGCGCTCGGAGCAGGGCCCGGCTGGCACTGCTGGGAGGTGGGTGCCGGCGGCACCTCCGTGGTGACCTGGCTGGCCAAGAAGGTGGGCCCCACCGGACGGGTCCTCGCCACGGACCTCGACACCTCGGGCCTCGCCCGGGCCGCCCGCCCTCCGGTCGAGGTACGGGTGCACGACGTTGGCGCCCAGGAACCACCGGGGGAGGGCTTCGACCTGGTGCACGCCCGGTTCCTCCTCGCCCAGGTCCCGGAACGGGAACGCGCGTTGCTCTCGATGGTCAGGGCGCTGCGCCCCGGCGGACGCCTGCTGGTCGAGGAGGCCGACCCCGCGCTGCAGCCCCTGCTCTGCCCCGACGAGCACGGCCCGGAACAGCACCTGGCGAACCGGCTGGGGCACGGCTACCGGAAGCTGCTCGGACACCGCGGCAGTGAGCTCGCCTACGGCCGCCGGCTCCCGCGGCTGCTCCGCGAGGCCGGTCTGCGCCGGGTGGAGGCCGTCGCGCACTTCCCGGTCGCCTCGCCCGCCTGCGCCGCCCTTGAGTCCGCCACCGTCCGCGAGGTCCGCGATCAGTTCGTCACGGAGGGTCTGGCCACGGAGGAGGACATCGACCGTCACCTCGCCAACGTGGCCTCCGGTTCGCTGGACCTGGCGACCGCCCCGATGGTCTCGGCGTGGGGGCGCAAGGCCTGAACCCGGGCACCGGCCGGCGGAGGGAGGAGACAGCGGGGGCGGAGTGCAGACCTCCGGTTCCTCCGGTTCCTCCGGCCACTCAGGGAGGCCCGGGAGGCCGGCCTCCCACCCGGGCCACGGCCAGTGCCCCCGCCCTGCACCCCTGAGCCGCGGCCTCCTGCGGACCGGCGCCGGCGAGCAGAGCGGCGAGGAAGGACCCAGTGAAGGCGTCCCCCGCCCCCGTACTGTCCCGCGGCACCGCCGGAGGAGCCGGGACCCGGGCGGAGACGGCACCGGAGCGTGCCACCAGTGCCCCGTCCGCGCCCTGGGTGACGACCACCAGCGGCACTTGGCGGCTCAGCTTGGCCGCCGCGTCCGCCGCATCGGGCAGCCCGGTGAGCAGGCACGCCTCGTCACGGCTGGGCAGCAGCAGATCCACGCCGTCCACCAGCGGCAGAAAGCGGTCCACACCCAACCCGGTGAGAAAGCCCGCCGAGGCGGGATCCAGGCTCACCGGTACCCCACGCGCGCGTGCCGCCGCGACGGCACGGACCACCAGTGCCCGGCTCGGCTCGGAGAACAGCAGATAGCCCGACAGATGCATCCGCGCGACTCCATCGAGCAGGGCGTCCTCCCAGTCGCCCGGTCCGAGCCGCAGCGACGCCCCGCTGTCCGTGAGGAACGTCCGCTCGGCCGCTGCGCCCGCGTCGACCAGGCAGATCACCGTACCGGTCGGCGCCTCCTCGTCCACGACCAGCAGCGGACGCACCCCGTGGGCTGCCAGCTCCCGCTCGTGCCACTCCGCCGCGTCCGCCCCGACCCGCCCCAGCAGCCGTACGTCCCGGCATCCGCTGTAGGCGGCCCAGCAGGCGGCGTTGGCGCCCGCCCCGCCGGGCAGCCGGCGGATCGAGGCGGCCGTGTCCGTCCCCACGGCCAGCGGCCCCCGGTGCCGGGCGACGACATCCGTGACGACGTCTCCGACGACCAGCAGCGCACCGCCGCCCGGTGTCGAGCTCGCGCCTGGTGCCGAGCTCGCGCCCGGTGCCGAGCTCACGGCCGGTGCCGAGCTCACGGCCGGGCCCAGGACACCGCGATCCGCGCCCCGAGCCGCACATTGCCGCGCACCGCCGCCAGATTGGCGTTCAGCGACGCCCCGTCGGTGTGCCGCACCAGGAACCCGAGCAGGAACGGAGTGACCGCCTGACCGGTGACCCCCTGCTCCTCACACGCGTGCAACGCCTCGTCGAGCACGCGCGCGTGCAGCGCGGGATCGAGCTGCTCCTCCTCGGGCACCGGATTGGCGACGACCAGCGCCGACTCCGGCCCCCCGAGGGTGTCCTGGGCCCGCATGACGTCCGCCACCTGCTCCGGCGTCCGCAGCGTCCAGTCCACGCCGTGCCCGGAGTCGGACAGGTAGAAGCCGGGGAACCGGTCCGTGCCGTACCCGGCCACCGCGACTCCCAGCGTCTCCAGCCGCTGCAGCGTCGCCGGCACGTCCAGGATGGACTTCACCCCAGCGCACACCACGGTGATCCGGGTGCGCGCCAGCAGCCCCAGGTCGGCCGACTCGTCCTGCGTCACCGTCCACTGCCGGTGCACCCCGCCGAGCCCCCCGGTCGCGAACACCCGCACACCGGCGCGGGCCGCCAGCGACGCGGTCGCCGACACCGTGGTCGCGCCGCTCGCGCCGGCGGCCACCGCCGGAGCCAGATCCCGGTGCCCCAGCTTGCGGATGCCCTCCTCGTCGGCGACCCGCTCCAACTGCTCCTCGGCCAGCCCGACATACGGCGTCCCGTCCAGCACCGCGATCGTCGCCGGAACCGCGCCCTCCTGCCGTACCGCCCGCTCCAGCTCCCGGGCCACCTGCAGACTGCGCGGGCGGGGCAGCCCGTGGGCGATGATCGTGGACTCCAGGGCCACCACCGGGCGCCGCGCGGCCAGCGCCTCCTGCACCTCCTCGGACACCACCAGTGTCACGCCTGCCTCCTGTCAGTCGTCCTGCCTCATCTCTGGCGGGCAGCGCGCCCCGCCAAACCACTTGCGGTCGGACGGGGAGCGCACCAGCCTGAGGACATGACCGACAACCCGATACGTCTCGACCACGTGGTTCTCTGGGTACGTGACCCCGTCGCCGCGGCCGACTTCTACGAGAAGGCGGTCGGTCTGGTGCCGCTGCGGACCGGCGACTTCGCAGCAGGGAAGGCGCCGTTCCCGTCGGTCCGGCTCAACGAGGAATCCATCATCGACCTCATGCCGCTCACCATGGCGGAACGGATGAGGATGCTGCCCGGCGCCACCGAGAGCTCCGGCCACCCGGTCAACCACGTCTGCCTCGCCCTGCCGCAGGACGACTTCGACCGCCTCCACGCCCGGCTGCAGGAACGCTCCGTCCCGATGTCGGAGATCTCCCGGGACTCCTTCGGCGCCCGCGGCAACGCCCGCCGCAGCTTCTACTTCCGTGACCCGGACGGGAACGTCTTCGAGGCCCGTCACTACGACTGACAGCGGGGACGGACCGCCTGCCTCGGGAGCGGGTCAGAACAGCGGCTCGGGGAGCACACCCTCCAGAGCCAGCAGCTTCCGCTTGGTGTCCCGGCCGCCTCCGAATCCACCGAGGCCGCCGTCGCTCTCGACCACCCGGTGACACGGCACCACCACCGGCAGCGGATTGGCGGCCATGGCCAGGCCCACCGCCTGGGAGGCCCCCGGCCGGCCCACGCGCCCGGCGAGATCCCCGTAGCCGACCACCGAACCGTACGGGACCCCGGACGCCAGCTCCCGCAGCACCTCGCGGTTGAACCCGGAGATCAGCGACCAGTCCAGCGGCAGGTCGAAGGCGTCACGCCGGCCGGCGAAATAGGCCTCGACCTGCCGTATCACCTCCGCCAGCAGCGGGGAGGCGGGTGCTTCGACGGGCTCGCCGCCCAGCCGGGAGGCGAGCCGCCGCAGCGCCCGGTCGCGCACCGCGTCCGTGGCGTGGAACACGACGTTGACCAGGCCCTCGCGGGTCGCTGCCAGTAGCAGCGGACCGATGTCCGTCCCGACGACCGCCCACACGACGCGCGGGCCGTCCTGCCGCGCGTCCGCCCGCCCGGCGTGCTGCTCATGCTGCCCATGGCTGTCCATGAGCCCCACCGTACGACCCGCCACCGACACCGCCCGGCGGGCGGCCTGATCAGCGGGCGGCCGGGACCGCCGCCGGGCGCACCGCGTCCCGGATCACGTCCGGCCTGTTGGTGATGATGCCGTCGACCCCGTACGCGGCCACCTGCCGGGCGGTGTCCGCGTCGTCGACCGTCCAGGTGAAGACCTCCATCGGCCCGCCGTGCGGGCCGGTGAACGCCTGCACGGCGGAGACGTAGCCCACCGAGAGGCTGCCGTGGTGCGGGTTGATCTGGTCGGTGAACGCCGCGTACGCGGGCAGGGCGGACAACGGCGGCGTGCCGAGGAAGCCGGTCTTCACGGCCGGCTTCAGCTCGTGGACGGCCCGCACGCTGTCCGCGCTGAAACTCTGCACGATCAGTCGGCCGGACAGATGGCGCCGGTCGAGCCAGCCCTCGTTGGCGAGCACCTTCAGGGTCTGCCGCTCGATGCCCGGATACAGCTGCGGATTCTTGATCTCCAGCAGCAGCTTCTGGTGGTGGTGCTCGACCCGGTTCAGGAACTGCTCCAGCGTCGGCACGCGCGCGCCCGCGTAGGCGTCCCCGAACCAGCTCCCGGCGTCCAGCCTGGCGATCTCGGCTGCCGTGAAGTCCTTCACCTTCCACGGCGCCCGGCCGGGGAAGACCTCCTCGACATCCGTCGTACGCTTCAGGCTGTCGTCGTGCAGGACGACGAGCTCTCCGTCCCTGGTGCGCTGGACATCGTTCTCCACCCAGCGGATGCCCAGCTCGGCCGCCTTGTCGACGGCGGCCAGGGTGTTCTCCGGGGCGTATGCGGAGGCTCCCCGGTGGGCGACGACCGTCGGCCCGGCACCGCTGTGGGCGGCCTGGACCGGGGCGGCGGGGGACAACAGGGCGGCGGCCCCCAGGAGCGCGGTGGTCGTGACGGCAACTGCGCGCGCGTGCATGCGTACTCCTCGCGTCGAACGGTCACGGAGAGCTCAACTCTGACAGCAGAGGGTCAACGGCAGTGGGGTACGGGATGACCGTGGTCTGAATGGAGGTGCTCAACTCCGCTCACGGAGGGTGCACAAGTGGGGCAGAGCCGTGATTCTTTGCCGGAGAATCGTTCGCCCCAACCGGTGGGAGTCATACTCTCTGCCTCAACCCTGACCGTTCGTACGGTCCTGGGAGGGGGTGCACGACAAGGAAGAACCAGGACGGAAGCGGGCGGAAGGACAGCCGCGCATGCAGGGCACGGTCGATGGATTCAGCTACGGGCTCGTCACACCGGTGGTGGCCTACCTCATGGCCTGGCTCGGCGGTGCCCTCGGCCTGCGCTGTACCGCCCGGTCGCTGCGGGTCGCACACTCCTGGCGTCCCGGCTGGCTCGCCCTCGGCTCGGCGGCGATCGGCTCCGGCATATGGACCATGCACTTCATCGCGATGATGGGGTTCACGGTCCACGGCACGCCGATCCGCTACGACACCGCGATGACCTTCGCGAGCCTGGTCCTGGCCATCGTCATGGTGGGCATCGGGATCTTCATCGTCGGCTACCGCGGGGCCAAGGGTGCCGCCCTCTTCACCGGCGGCACCATCACCGGGCTCGGCATCGCCTCGATGCACTACCTGGGCATGGCCAGCATGCGCATCGACGCGGAGCTGAGATACGACACCCTCACCGTGGCCGCCTCCGTCGTCATCGCCATGGTCGCCGCCACCGCCGCCCTGTGGGCGGCCGGACAGGTCCGGGGGTTCCGGTGGAGCGTGGGCGCCAGCCTCGTCATGGGCCTCGCCGTCAGCGGCATGCATTACACGGGCATGGCCGCGCTCGACGTCCATGTGCACGGGACGGCCGAGCCCGCCACGGGCGAGTCGGCCGCCGCCCTGCTCGCCCCCATGCTGATCGGACCGCTCGCCTTCCTGCTGCTCGCCGGCGCCGTCGTGCTGTTCGACCCCCTGATGGTCAAGGGCCAGCCCGCCTGGGCCCCCGCCGAACGCAAGCCGGGCGTACCCGCCCGGAGCGCCGGCCACGACCCGGAGCACCACCCGGAGCTGGACTCGGACCACCAGCAGGTCCACCACACGGCGCACCATCCGCCCCCCGGGACCCGTCGCACCCTCGTCCAGCGCCGCTCCCGCACCCCGCAGAACCGCTGACCCCGGCCCGTTGTCAGTGCGGAGTCGTACGGTGGAACCCATGCGGCCCGTTTCCGAGATCGAACGCACGGTGGCGCCCTTCGAGGTCGTCAGCCCCTACCAGCCCAACGGCGACCAGCCCACGGCCATCGCCGACCTCGCCCGGCGCATCGAAGCAGGCGAGAAGGACGTCGTCCTGCTCGGCGCCACCGGCACCGGCAAGTCCGCCACCACCGCGTGGATGATCGAGAAGCTCCAGCGCCCCACCCTGGTGATGGCGCCGAACAAGACGCTCGCCGCCCAGCTGGCCAACGAGTTCCGCGAGCTCCTGCCGAACAACGCGGTCGAGTACTTCGTCTCGTACTACGACTACTACCAGCCCGAGGCCTACGTCCCGCAGTCGGACACGTACATCGAGAAGGACTCCTCGATCAACGAGGAGGTCGAGCGGCTGCGCCACTCCGCGACGAACTCCCTGCTCACCCGCCGGGACGTCGTCGTGGTCGCCTCCGTCTCCTGCATCTACGGCCTGGGCACGCCGCAGGAGTACGTGGACCGGATGGTCCCCCTGCGGGTCGGTGACGAGTTCGACCGGGACGAGCTGCTGCGCCGCTTCGTGGACATCCAGTACGCGCGCAACGACACGGCCTTCACCCGGGGTACCTTCCGGGTCCGCGGCGACACCATCGAGATCTTCCCGGTCTACGAGGAGCTCGCGGTCCGCATCGAGATGTTCGGCGACGAGATCGAGGCCCTGTCCACCCTGCACCCGGTCACCGGCGAGATCATCAGCGACGACCAGCAGCTCTACGTCTTCCCGGCCTCCCACTACGTCGCCGGCCCCGAGCGTATGGAGCGGGCCGTCAACGACATCGAGAAGGAACTGGCCGAGCGGCTCACCGAACTGGAGAACCAGGGCAAGCTGCTGGAGGCCCAGCGACTGCGGATGCGCACCACCTACGACATCGAGATGCTCCGCCAGATCGGCAGCTGCTCCGGCGTGGAGAACTACTCGATGCACTTCGACGGCCGCTCGCCGGGCTCCCCGCCCAACACCCTGCTGGACTACTTCCCCGACGACTTCCTCCTCGTCATCGACGAGTCGCATGTCACCGTGCCGCAGATCGGCGCCATGTACGAGGGCGACGCCTCCCGCAAGCGCACTCTCGTAGACCACGGCTTCCGGCTCCCCTCCGCCCTGGACAACCGCCCCCTGAAGTGGGAGGAGTTCCAGGGACGCATCGGTCAGACCGTCTACCTGTCCGCCACCCCCGGACAGTACGAGCTGTCCCGCTCCGACGGTGTCGTCGAGCAGATCATCCGCCCGACCGGACTCGTCGACCCGCAGGTCGTCGTCAAGCCCACCGAGGGCCAGATCGACGACCTGGTGCACGAGATCCGCACCCGCACCGAGAAGGACGAAAGGGTCCTCGTCACCACGCTCACCAAGAAGATGGCCGAGGACCTCACGGACTACTTCCTGGAACTGGGCATCCAGGTCCGCTATCTGCACAGCGACGTCGACACCCTGCGCCGGGTGGAGCTGCTCCGCGAGCTGCGCGCCGGTGAGTACGACGTCCTGGTCGGCATCAACCTCCTCCGGGAGGGCCTCGACCTGCCCGAGGTCTCCCTGGTGGCCATCCTCGACGCCGACAAGGAGGGCTTCCTGCGCTCCGGCACCTCCCTGATCCAGACCATCGGCCGTGCCGCGCGCAATGTCTCCGGACAGGTCCATATGTACGCGGACAAGATCACCCCGGCGATGGAGAAGGCCATCGAGGAGACCAACCGCCGCCGGGAGAAGCAGATCGCCTTCAACACGGCCAACGGCATCGACCCCCAGCCGCTGCGCAAGAAGATCAACGACATCGTCGCGCAGATCGCCCGCGAGGGCATCGACACCGAGCAGCTGCTCGGCTCGGGGTACCGCGGCCAGTCCAAGGACGGCAAGGGCGCCAGGACCCCGGTGCCCGCCCTCGGCGGCAAGGCGGCGAACGGTGCCAGGACCCCCCAGCCCGCCAGAGGCAAGGGCGGGGCCGCCCAGGAGACGGTGCCCACCGACCGCCCGGCGGCCGAACTCGCCGAGCAGATCGAGGAGATGACGGCCCGGATGCGGGCCGCGGCAGCGGATCTGCAGTTCGAGATCGCCGCCCGGCTGCGCGACGAGGTCTCCGAGATGAAGAAGGAGCTGCGTCAGATGCGGGAGGCCGGTCTGGCCTGACGACGGATCCGGGCACGCGCTGTGTTGCAAGACCGACACAAAGTGCGGACCGGGGTACGGCATGGTCAGTGCCGCTGCGTAGGGTTCTGGTCAACCGCGCGCGGCGCGGCAGCAGGGGACAGTTCGAGAGGGGAATCGGCACGTGACCGTCAACATGACCAAGGGTCAGGCCATCAGTCTGCAGAAGGACGACGGCGGCAGCCTGACGTCTGTGCGCATGGGTCTCGGCTGGCAGGCTGCACCCCGGCGCGGCCTGTTCGGGTCCCGGACGCGGGAGATCGACCTGGACGCCTCAGCCGTCCTGTTCGCCGACAAGCAGCCGGTCGACGTCGTCTTCTTCCGCCACCTGGTGAGCGACGACGGCTCGGTCCGCCACACCGGTGACAACCTGGTGGGTGGTGTCGGCCAGGGCGGGGACGACGAGGCGATCCTCGTCGACCTGCAGCGCGTCCCGGTCCACATCGACCAGATCGTCTTCACCGTGAACTCCTTCACGGGACAGACCTTCCAGGAGGTGCAGAACGCCTTCTGCCGCCTGGTCGACGAGACCAACGGCCAGGAGCTCGCCCGCTACACGCTGGCCGGCGGCGGCGCCTACACCGCCCAGATCATGGCCAAGGTGCACCGCGCCGGGCCCGGCTGGACGATGACGGCCCTCGGCTCCCCGGCCAACGGCCGCACCTTCCAGGACCTGATGCCGGCGATCCTGCCCGTCCTGTAGGGCGGACGCCAAGCACACCGCACGAGCGACCTAAGACGCACACAGGGGGAGAAGTCGATGACGGCCGAGCTGGTGCGGGGGCAGAACCACCCGCTCTCCCAGGCCCGACTGGAGATCCGGGTCTCGGCCGGCACCCCGATCGTGGCCGCGGCCACGATCGGCGACGAGCAGGGCAAGGTCCACGGCGCAGAGTGGGTGGCCCACCCGGGCACACCCACCCTGCCCGGCCTGGAGGTCTCCCGGCAGGCCGCCGCCGACCACCGCCTCGCCGTGGACCTGGACGCCATGCCGGACGCCGTGCACCGCGTCACCGTGCTGCTCGCCCTGCCCGACGCCGACGCCCCGGCCCGCTTCGGTGCGGTCGCCGCCCCCTTCGTCGCCGTCACCGGCCTGGACGGCACGGAGATCGCCAGCTTCACCCTCACCGGCCTCGACACCGAGTCCGCCGTGGTCGCCCTGGAGCTCTACCGTCGGCAGGGCGCGTGGAAGGTGCGTGCCGTAGGTCAGGGGTACGCGGGCGGCCTCGCCGACCTGTTCGGCGACCAGGACCTGCCCGGTGCCCCTGCACTCGCCGCCGGCATCCACCAGGCGGTGGCCCGCGGCCTGGCCCGCTCGGTGCCGGCGCCCCCGCCGTCCGCCGCGGACGGCGACCGGGCCCGGCAGCCCGCCGCCCCGGCCCGCGGCGGGGAACACGGCGGCACCGCACCGCAGGGCGCCCACGGGCCGGTGACGCCGGCATCGACGTACGGCGCCCCCGGAGCCTCCGACGGGCCGGGGCAGCCCGGCCCGCACCCGTCGGCCTATCCGGGTGCGGGGTCGGCCGACCCCGCCGGCCCGGAGCCCGCCTCGGGCAGCCCCGTCGACTACAGCCACCCGCGCCGGCAGAACGCCGCTCCGCCCCCGCCCCCGCCGACCGCGCCCCCGGCGGCACCGGGACAGCCCGCACAGCCCGTCGCGGGCGACGCGACCGGTTGGTCGATGGACGAGCGGCTCTACAACCAGGTCTGGGGGATGTTCGAGGATCTGGCCCGCACCACGGCCGCCTACCGCAGCGCCGTCGACTTCGCCGAGTCCCGTATGGACAAGGAACTCGACCAGGTGCTCTCCGACCCGCGCAGCCGCATCGGCGGACAGGGCGACGCAGCCCGCGAGGCGGCCCGCACCCGGCACGAGGCGCTCGTCGACCGGGCCAGGGAGGCCCTCGACCGGGACCTCGCCCAGCTCGCCGCCGAGGCCGACGTGGTCGAGCCCGCACTGCCGCCCGCCTACGCCCGCTGGGACAACCCCGTCTGGCACGGCTACCGGCTGCCGATGGAGATCCCCATGGCCCTGCGGCTCGGAGATCTGCGCCTGCCCGAGGCCGAGCGGATACGCGTGCCCATGCTGGTCCGGCTGCCGCTGGAGCGCGGGCTGTGGATCGACAGCGGACGGAGCGGCTCGCTGGACGGGTCCTTCGCCGACTCGCACGAACTGCGCCGGCTCGCTCTGGAGACCGCCGTCGCACACGCCGCCCGGCTGCTCGCCGTCTACCCGCCCGGCGAGATCACCGTCCGCGTCGTCGACCCGGCCGGATCGGGTGCACAGGCGCTCGCGCCACTGGTGCACACCGGTGTGCTCGACGCCCCGCCCGCGGCCGGCGCCGCGGGTGTGGCGGAGGTGCTGGCTCGGCTCACCGAGCGCGTCGACCTGATGCAGATGGCGATCCGCGGCGGCGCCGCCGACTCGCTCCCGCCCGGCCTCGACACCGCCCAGCAGCTGCTGATCGTCAACGAGTTCCCGCACGGGTTCGACGACCGGGCCGTCAACCAGCTGCGCTATCTCGCGGACGAGGGTCCGTCCGTCGGGGTCCACCTGATGATGGTCGCCGACCGCGAGGAGTCCGCCGGTTACGGCCCGCTGCTCGACCCGCTGTGGCGTGCGCTGCTGCGCCTGACCCCGCTGGCCGACGACCATCTCGCCGACCCGTGGGTCGGGCACGCCTGGACGTACGAGCCGCCTCTGGTGCCCCCGGGCAGCCAGGTGCTCCAGCAGGTGCTCACCCAGGTCGCGGAGGCCCGCCGCTCCTGGAACCGGTAGCAGTCCCGCACTCGGCACAGGCCTGCCACCGGGCGCTTTGAGCTTTATTTGCGAATCTCTTTACCTTCTCTTGGTGATTGGGGTACTGTCGTCCGTACGGAGGGGAGTACTCCCTGTCTGCTGCGGCGTACCCGTCAATACGGATCAGGCCAGATCCCGGGGCGCCGGCCCGCGGGCTTCCGGGCGCGTCACGCGACCGGACACCCGGGGTGGAAGAGACCTCCGGTAGCGACGACGCTGACATCTGCCGTGTGACGTACTGCCGGAGGCGTAGTGGAAGTTTCGGCGACCCTGTGGGTCCTGACCATCGTGGGCCTTGCCGCCCTGATCGCGGTCGATTTCTTCATCGGCCGCAAGCCGCACGACGTATCGATCAAGGAAGCCGGAATCTGGACGATCGTCTGGATCGCCCTGGCCTGTCTCTTCGGGGCCGGACTGCTGGTCTTCGCCGGGGGGCAGCCCGCCGGTGAGTTCTTCGCGGGCTTCATCACCGAGAAGTCGCTGAGCGTGGACAACCTCTTCGTCTTCGTCCTGATCATGGCGAAGTTCGCCGTGCCCTCGCAGTACCAGCAGCGCGTGCTCCTCATCGGTGTGCTCATAGCCCTGGTCCTCCGGGCCGTCTTCATCGCCGCCGGCGCCGCGATCATCGCCAACTTCTCCTGGGTCTTCTACCT
Organism: Streptomyces poriticola; assembly: GCF_036689765.1. NCBI lineage: Bacteria > Bacillati > Actinomycetota > Actinomycetes > Kitasatosporales > Streptomycetaceae > Streptomyces > Streptomyces poriticola. The sequence goes on along the minus strand of NZ_JBAGKH010000001.1, from coordinate 41,251 downwards.
GTTCGGTGCCTTCCTGATCTGGACCGCCTGGAAGCTCATCCAAGAGGCCCGTGCCGAGGAGCAGGACGAGGAGTTCGAGGAGAACAAGCTCCTCAAGGCCGCCGAGCGTCGCTTCGGCGTCGCCGACCGATACCACGGCACCAAGCTGTGGATCCAGGAGAACGGCAAGCGGGTCATGACCCCGATGCTGGTCGTGATGCTCGCGATCGGTACCACCGACGTGCTCTTCGCCCTGGACTCGATCCCGGCGATCTTCGGCCTGACCCAGGACCCGTACATCGTCTTCACCGCCAACGCCTTCGCCCTGATGGGTCTGCGGCAGCTGTACTTCCTCATCGGCGGCCTGCTGAAGAAGCTGGTGCACCTCTCGTACGGCCTGTCGGTCATCCTCGGCTTCATCGGCGTCAAGCTGGTGCTGCACGCGCTGCACGAGTCCGGCGTCCACGTCCCGGTGATCAGCATCCCGGTCTCGCTCGGCGTGATCTGCTCGGTCCTGGTCGTCACCACGATCACCAGCCTGCGCGCCTCCCGGAGGCAGGCGGCGGTCGAGGCGGAGCGCACGCAGGACGGCGACGGCGCGAAGGACAGCGTCGACGCCTGACGGCGAGGAGCACCCCGCACTCCCTCGAGCGCCGGGTGCGGTGCACGGCGCCGGCCGGCCACCGCACCCGGCGCTCGCGCCGCCGGACCGGCGTGCGGGAATCCGAGGCCTCTGCGACGATCACCGCATGATCACTCGGTCCAGGGCGCTCATGGCGCAGTGGACGACCGCCGTGCCGGTGACCGCGGTGGTGCTGCTCGTGTTCACCTGGGGACGCGACCTGCCCGGGCCGGTCGTCGTCGTGGCCACCCTGGTCCTCGCCGGTGCCGTCCTGGCCGCCGTCCACCACGCCGAGGTCGTCGCACACCGGGTCGGCGAACCCTTCGGCTCACTGGTCCTCGCCGTGGCCGTCACCGTCATCGAGGTCGCCCTCATCGTGACCCTGATGGCGGACGGCGGCGACAAGAGCTCCACCCTGGCCCGGGACACGGTCTTCGCCGCCGTCATGATCACCTGCAACGGCGTCGTCGGCCTCAGCCTGCTCGTGGGCTCCCTGCGGCACGGCACGGCCGTCTTCAACCCCGAGGGCACCGGCGCCGCACTCGCCACGGTCGCCACCCTGGCCACGCTCAGTCTGGTGCTGCCGACGTTCACCACCAGCAAACCCGGCCCGGAGTTCTCCACGGTGCAGCTGACCTTCGCCGCACTGTCCTCGCTGATCCTCTACGCCCTGTTCATCGCGACCCAGACCGTGCGGCACCGCGACTACTTCCTGCCGATCACCCGGCAGGGCGAGGTCATCACCGCCGACGACCACGCCGCGGCGCCCAGTGCCCGCACCGCCCTGCTCAGCCTCGGGCTGCTGGGACTGGCCCTGATCGGCGTCGTCGGACTGGCCAAGGGAGTGTCTCCCACGATCGAGGACGGGGTGGCGGCGGCCGGGCTGCACCACGCCGTCGTCGGTGTGATCATCGCCCTGCTCGTGCTGCTGCCGGAGACCATCGCCGCGGTGCGGTCGGCCCGCCGCGACCGGGTGCAGACCAGCCTGAACCTCGCGCTCGGCTCGGCGATGGCCAGTATCGGCCTGACCATCCCCGCGGTCGCCCTCGCCTCCCTCTGGCTCTCCGGGCCGCTCGTCCTCGGCCTGGGCGCCACCCACATGGTGCTGCTCGCGCTGACCGTCGTCGTGGCGTCCCTGACCGTCGTCCCGGGGCGTGCCACACCCCTCCAGGGAGGTGTCCATCTGGTCCTGTTCGCGGCGTACCTGGAGCTCGCGATCAACCCGTAGAGCGTTCGTCCGGGAGCCGTCACCCGGAGGCGGGCTCCACCGCCGCGGCCCGCTCCGGTACCGGGCGGGTCTCCGGCAGCAGCGCGAAGCAGCCCAGGCTGAGCAGCGCGACCGCGGTCAGATAGGCGGCCACCCCCCACGGCACCCGGCCGCCCTGCTCGGCCAGCGCCGTGGCCACGATCGGAGTGAGCGCCCCGCCGAGCACCCCGCCGAGGTTGTAGCCGACGGCGGCGCCCGTGCAGCGCACCCGGGGCTCGTACAGCTCCGGCAGATAGGCGGCGATCACCGCGAACATCGTGATGAACGAGAGCATCGCCCCCAGGAAGCCGAGGAACATCGGCAACGGCTCGCCGGTGGCCAGCAGCGCCACCATCGGGAACATCCACAGGGCCGTGGCCGCGCACCCGGCCAGACACATCGGCCGGCGCCCGAGGCGATCGCCGAGCAGCGCCGCCAGCGGGGTCAGCACACCCTTCACCGCCACCGCCGCCATGATGCAGGTCAGCACCACGCCGCGGCCCACGCCCAGCCGCTCCGTCGCATACGCCAGCGACCAGGTGGACACGGCGTAGAAGACCGCGTACCCGACCGACAGCGCCCCCGCCGTCAGCAGGACCAGCCGCCAGTGCTCCCGCACCACCTCGGCGAACGGCACGCGCGCGTGCTCGTCGATCCCCAGGAAGCTGGGGCTCTCCGCCAGCGACGACCGCAGCCACAGGCCGACCAGCGCCAGCACTCCCGCCACCCAGAACGGCACCCGCCAGCCCCAAGCGATGAACTGCGCCTCGGACAGGGCCGCCGACAGCGCCAGCACCACACCGTTGGCGAGCAGAAACCCGAGCGCGGGCCCGACCTGGGGAAAGCTCGACCACAGTCCGCGGCGTCCGGCGGGCGCGTGCTCGGCGGTCAGCAGCACGGCACCACCCCACTCCCCGCCGAGGCCCAGCCCCTGCAGAAAGCGCAGGGCGACCAGCAGCAGGGGAGCGGCCGGCCCGATCGCGCCGTACGTCGGCAGACAGCCGACCGCGACGGTCGAGGCGCCGGTCAGCAGCAGCGAGGCGACGAGGACCGGACGCCGTCCACGCCGGTCTCCGATGTGGCCGAACACCACCGATCCAAGGGGTCGGGCCACGAAACCGACTCCGAACGTCGCGAACGCGGCCAGTGTCCCCGCCAGCGGCGAGATCGTCGGGAAGAACAGCGGGCCCAGCACTAGGGCCGCCGCCGTCCCGTACACGAAGAAGTCGTAGAACTCGATCGCCGTACCCGCGAGCGAGGCGGTGGCGAGCCGCAGCATGGAAGGGGCCTGGGGCGTCCTGACGGGGTGCGCATCGGCATCGTTCACGCCGCGTCAAACCACCCACGGTGATCGCCGGTTACGGGGCGCGCGGGGGCGCGCCGGAGCACCGTGATAGACCGGGGACGAGCTGCGGTCCCGCCGGGCCGCAGCACCGCCGACGGACCGGAGGAACCGTGCCCCGCAGCCTGGCCAATGCCCCGATCATGATCCTCAACGGCCCCAACCTGAACCTGCTGGGCCAGCGCCAGCGGGACATCTACGGCTCCGGCACCCTCGCCGACATCGAGGCGATGTGCGCCGAGGCCGCCGCGGCGCACGGCGGCTCGGTGGACTTCCGGCAGTCCAACCACGAGGGCGAGCTGGTGGACTGGATCCACGAGGCACGGCTGCACCACAGCGGGATCGTGATCAATCCGGCCGCCTACTCGCACACGTCCGTGGCGATCCTGGACGCCCTCAACACCTGCGACGGGCTTCCGGTGGTGGAGGTCCACATCTCCAACATCCACCGGCGCGAGGAGTTCCGGCACCACTCCTACGTCTCGCTGCGCGCCGACGGCGTCATCGCGGGGTGCGGGATCCAGGGGTACGTGTTCGGGGTCGAGCGGATCGCGGCCCTCGTGGGGGAGGGGCAGGCCGGAACCTGAGCCCGCGCCCCGGTCCCGGGCCCGCGGGACTCACCACCCGCGCGCGTGCCACTCCGGCAGCTGCGGACGCTCCGCGCCCAGGGTGGTGTCCCGGCCGTGGCCGGGGTAGACCCAGGTCTCGTCCGGAAGGACGTCGAAGATCTTCGTCTCGACGTCGTGGATCAGGCTCTCGAACGCCTTCGGATCCTTGAAGGTGCTGCCCACGCCGCCCGGGAAGAGACAGTCCCCGGTGAAGACATGGGGGTGCCCGTGCGGGTCGTCGTAGACGAGGGCGACGGAGCCCGGTGTGTGCCCGACCAGGTGGCGCGCGGTGAGCTCCACACGCCCCACCCGGACGGTGTCGCCGTCGTCGAGCAGCACGTCGGTCGGCACGGGGATGCCCTCCGCGTCGTACCGGCCGGCGTGGGTGCGGGCGCCGGTGGCGGCGACCACCTCGGCGAGTGCCTGCCAGTGGTCGCCGTGCCGGTGGGTGGTGACGACGGACGCGATGCCGTCGTCACCGATCGTTCCGAGCAGTGCGTCCGCGTCGTTGGCGGCGTCGATCAGCAGCTGCTCGTCGGTGGCCCGGCAGCGCAGCAGATAGGCGTTGTTGTCCATGGGGCCGACCGCGACCTTGGTGATCATCAGGTCCTTGAGCTCGTGCACGTCGGCAGGACCGCCCACCGTCACGTCTCCGCTGTACGTCATGACGGCCAGCCTAGCCCCGCTCGGTGCCCCGGGAACCGCCGACCGCCTACAGCGGTGGCAGCGTCGGCAGGGAACCGCCGGTCACGGTGAGCGCGGTGCCTTCGCGGCGTCCGGCGAGCCAGCCGAGCAGCTCGGCGGGCGCACCCTCGACGGTGACCGGGCCGCCCTGGGCACCGCCGCCGGTGCTCCACGCGCGCGTGCCGTCCGTCAGGCGCGTGACCGGCACATCGGCGTGCCCGGCGAACCGGTCCGCCAGGAACGCGATCTCCCGCTCGGTGAACTCCGCCGGGAGATCCTCCAGCTCGTACCCGATGCCGAGGTCCACGTGGTGCAGCTCGACCTCGATCCACCGCCGGAACGGCACCCGGGACGCCGAGTCGGTGACCCCGTTGCGCAGCTCCACCGTGCGCGACCAGTCGGCCGGCCCGGCCCCGGCGTCCCGGAATCGGGCGGCGCTCTCGCGCACGTCCGCGAGCTGGGCGTCCAGGGCGCGCGGGGCGTCCCGCTCGATGTCGGCGTTGCGAGCCTCGGCGGAGGGGTACATGGGGCGGCCCCCGAGGACGTTCACGAGGGCGTCCGCGTTGCGGGCGAGGTGGGCCAGGACATGGCCGCGGGTCCAGCCCGGCAGCCGTGACGGTTCGGCCACGGCCGCGTCGTCCAGTTTGCCGACCGCGGTGAGCAGCCGCTCGGTCGCGTCATGTACAGACGCCAGGTCATGAGCGTGATCAATCATGGTGCTGACCCTAGTCCCAGCCACACCTTCGGGTGAAGCGGTCGGACCTGCGCCCAAAATCGAATGCGCGTGCTATATGGTCGAGTGCGGCGTCGGGCATGCTGGAGGGCCGGGGTTTGTTGACAACCCGTGAATCCGACCGGCGTTGTCAGTGGCTCCCTCTAGTCTGAGAAAAGACGGGGGCCCCGCCCCTGTCGCTTCTCTCAAGAAAGGTGCGGACCGGCGTGGCCGACCGTCTCATCGTCCGTGGCGCGCGCGAGCACAATCTGAAGAACGTGTCGCTCGACCTGCCTCGTGACGCGCTCATCGTCTTCACGGGCCTGTCCGGTTCGGGCAAGTCCTCCCTGGCCTTCGACACCATCTTCGCCGAGGGCCAGCGGCGCTACGTGGAGTCGCTCTCCTCGTACGCGCGCCAGTTCCTCGGCCAGATGGACAAGCCGGACGTCGACTTCATCGAGGGCCTCTCCCCGGCGGTCTCCATCGACCAGAAGTCGACCTCGCGCAACCCGCGCTCCACGGTCGGCACCATCACCGAGGTCTACGACTACCTGCGCCTGCTCTTCGCCCGCATCGGCAAGCCGCACTGCCCCGAGTGCGCCCGCCCGATCTCGCGCCAGTCGCCGCAGGCCATCGTCGACCGGGTCCTCGAGCTGCCCGAGGGCAGCCGCTTCCAGGTGCTCTCACCCCTGGTGCGCGAGCGCAAGGGCGAGTTCGTCGACCTCTTCTCCGACCTGCAGACCAAGGGCTACTCCCGCGCGCGCGTGGACGGCGAGACCGTCCAGCTGTCGAACCCGCCGACGCTGAAGAAGCAGGAGAAGCACACCATCGAGGTGGTCGTCGACCGCCTCACCGTGAAGGACAGCGCCAAGCGCCGGCTCACCGACTCCGTGGAGACCGCGCTCGGCCTGTCCGGCGGTATGGTGGTGCTCGATTTCGTCGACCTCCCCGAGGACGACCCCGAGCGCGAGCGCATGTACTCCGAGCACCTGTACTGCCCGTACGACGACCTGTCCTTCGAGGAGCTCGAGCCGCGCTCCTTCTCCTTCAACTCCCCCTTCGGCGCCTGCCCCGACTGCACCGGCATCGGTACGCGCATGGAGGTCGACCCCGAGCTGATCGTCCCGGATCCGGACAAGTCCCTCGACGACGGTGCCATCCACCCCTGGTCGCACGGCCACACCAAGGACTACTTCGGCCGTCTGATCGGTGCCCTCGCCGACGCCCTCGGCTTCCGCACCGACATCCCCTTCGGCGGGCTGCCGCAGCGCGCCAGGAAGGCCCTGCTGCACGGCCACCGCACCCAGGTCGAGGTGCGCTACCGCAACCGGTACGGCCGCGAGCGCCGCTACACCACCGCCTTCGAGGGAGCCGTCCCCTTCGTCAAGCGCCGGCACAGCGAGGCCGAGAGCGACGCCAGCCGGGAGCGGTTCGAGGGCTATATGCGCGAGGTGCCCTGCCCCAGCTGCTCGGGCACCCGCCTCAAGCCCGTCGTCCTCGCGGTCACGATCATGGGGAAGTCGATCGCAGAGGTCTCCGCGATGTCCATCAGCGACTGCGCGGACTTCCTGGGCGAGCTCAGGCTCACCGCCCGGGACAAGAAGATCGCCGAGCGGGTGCTGAAGGAGGTCAACGAGCGACTGCGGTTCCTGGTCGACGTCGGCCTGGACTACCTCTCGCTGAACCGCGCGGCCGGCACCCTCTCCGGTGGCGAGGCCCAGCGCATCCGCCTGGCCACGCAGATCGGCTCCGGACTCGTCGGCGTCCTGTACGTCCTCGACGAGCCCTCCATCGGCCTGCACCAGCGCGACAACCACCGGCTGATCGAGACCCTCGTCCGGCTGCGGGACATGGGCAACACCCTCATCGTCGTCGAGCACGACGAGGACACCATCAAGACCGCCGACTGGATCGTCGACATCGGCCCCGGCGCCGGTGAGCACGGCGGCAAGGTGGTGCACAGCGGCTCCCTCGAGGAGCTGCTCGCCAACGCGGACTCGCACACCGGGCTGTATCTCGCCGGCAAGAAGGCCATCCCGCTCCCCGGCATCCGGCGCCCGCACGACCCGGGCCGCAGACTCACGGTGCACGGTGCCAGGGAGAACAACCTCCAGGACATCGACGTGTCCTTCCCGCTGGGCGTGTTCACCGCCGTCACCGGCGTCTCCGGCTCCGGCAAGTCCACGCTGGTCAACGACATCCTGTACACACACCTGGCGCGCGAGCTGAACGGCGCGCGCAGCGTGCCCGGCCGGCACACGCGCGTGGACGGCGACGACCTCGTCGACAAGGTCGTCCACGTCGACCAGTCGCCCATCGGCCGCACCCCGCGCTCCAACCCGGCGACGTACACCGGTGTCTTCGACCACATCCGCAAGCTGTTCGCCGAGACCACCGAGGCGAAGGTCCGCGGCTACCTGCCCGGCCGGTTCTCCTTCAACGTCAAGGGCGGGCGCTGCGAGAACTGCGCGGGCGACGGCACGATCAAGATCGAGATGAACTTCCTCCCGGACGTCTACGTCCCGTGCGAGGTCTGCCACGGCGCCCGGTACAACCGCGAGACCCTGGAGGTCCACTACAAGGGCAAGTCCATCGCCGACGTCCTGAACATGCCGATCGAGGAGGCCACGGACTTCTTCGAGGCGGTTCCCGCGATCTCCCGCCATATGAAGACCCTCAAGGACGTCGGCCTGGGGTACGTCAGGCTCGGCCAGTCCGCGACCACTCTCTCCGGCGGTGAGGCGCAGCGCGTGAAGCTCGCCAGCGAGCTGCAGCGCCGCTCCACCGGGCGCACGGTCTACGTCCTCGACGAGCCGACCACCGGACTGCACTTCGAGGACATCAACAAGCTGCTGAGCGTCCTGTCCGGCCTGGTGGACAAGGGCAACACGGTGATCGTCATCGAGCACAACCTGGACGTGATCAAGACAGCCGACTGGATCGTCGACATGGGCCCCGAGGGCGGCGCCGGCGGCGGCCTGGTCGTCGCCGAGGGTACGCCCGAGGAGGTCGCCTCGGTCCCGACCAGCCACACCGGCAAGTTCCTGCGGGACATCCTGGGAGCCGACCGGATCAGCGACGCGGCCTCGATGCCGGCGCCGCGCAAGGCACCGGCGAAGCAGACCGCCAAGAAGACGGCCGCGAAGAAGACGGCCGCGAAGAAGACGGTGGCGGCCCGGACCACCACCAGAAAGACCGCCACCAAGACGGTCGACAGCACCGCCGCCAAGACGGCCGAGGCCACGAAGACCACCAAGGTCACCAAGGCCGCCGCGAAGAAGGCGACCCGGGCGAGCAAGACCTGACGCCGCGGCGGCACCGGGCCTCTGCCCCGCCCGGCGGAGCAGAGGCCCGGTGCCCGATCGGCCCGACGGGCCCGGTCAGGCCGCTGCCCGCGCCATGAACCGCCTGCCGGGCCGGACCGCCTGAGACACTCTGAGTCTGCCCCGCTGGGGCTGCTGCGGGAGACGCTCACGCTCCCCGACGAGGGGCAGCACATCATCGGCCACCTCCCCGCGGACGATCCCACGGCCGCCGCTCCGGACCACCTCGAAGACCGCCCCGGCGCGCCGCGGGCCCTCCGTTCCATGGACCGAGCCCGCCGCCCCCGGACGGCGTGCGCATGCCTCCGGGGCGGGATGTCAGTCCGCCATCTCGTGGGCGTACGGCGGCTCCGCGCCCGCGCGCGAGCAGGTGACCGCCGCCGCGCGGGCCGCGAAGCCCAGCAGCCCCGCCCAGCCCTCCGCGCCCAGCACGCCCGCCGCCCCCGCACCGAGCGCGTCCCGCACCGCGAGGCCGTGCAGCAGGGCGGCGTTCACCGTGTCGCCGGCACCGATCGTGTCGACCACATCGACCCGCTCGCCGGGCACCGTGCACTCGCCACCGTCCCGGGTGTAGGCGGTCAGTCCGGCACCGCCGTGGGTGATCACCACCGCGTCCGGTCCCGCGGCCAGCCACTCACGGGGGCTGCCGCCCAGCCACTCGGCGTCCTCGGCGGACAGCTTCAGCAGCGACACCGACGGCAGCCAGCTCCTGAACCGGGCCCGGTAGCGTTCCGGGTCCGCGATCAGTCCGGGCCGGATGTTCGGGTCCAGCGCCGTGAACAGCCCCTGGGCCGAGGCCCGCCGCATCAGCTGCTCGTACGCGCTCGCCCCGGGCTCCAGCACCAGCGAGCAGGTGCCGAAGGAGACCGCTCGGGTACCGGACGGAAGCTCGTCCGGTGCCGCGAACAGCCGATCCGCCGTGCCGTCCACGTAGAAGGAGTACGCGGCCGAGCCGCCGGCGTCGACCGAGGCCACGGCGAGGGTCGTGGGCTCGGTGCCGCGCTGCACCCCGGACACGTCCACGCCGCTCGTCCGCAGCCGCTCCAGCAGCGCCTCGCCGAAGGCGTCGGACGACACCCGGGAGCAGAACGCCGTGGAGGAGCCCAGACGGCCCAGCGCCACGGCAGTGTTGTACGGGCCGCCGCCCAGCGCCGGCGTCAGGGAGGAGAGGGCGCCCGTGCCCTGCGGTACCAGGTCGATCAGTGCCTCACCGGCGACGACGATCACGGGACGGTCCCTTCTTCGGCCCTGACGGGGACTTGCTCGGACGGGTGCTGCTCGGGGCAGCCGCAGGACGTGCGGTGCACGAACGTGCAGGGCAGCCGCAGAGTCCGGGCGGGCCGGTCCGGCGTGGCGAGCCGTTCCAGCAGCACCCGGAGGGCCTCGGCGCCGATCTCTCTGCTGGGCTGGGCGATCGCGGTGAGCCGGGGCTCGAACAGATCGGCCCAGGCGAAGTCGTCGAAACAGCACACGGCGAGATCGCCGGGCACGGACAGCCGGCGGTCGCGCAGGGCGCGCAGCGCACCGATCGTCATGGTGTTGTTGCCGGTGACGAGCGCGGTGGGCGGCACCGCGAGGGACAGCAGCACCTCGGTCGCCCGGGTACCGCCGGACGCCTCGGAGTCCCCGTGCACCACGAGCCGTTCGTCGTACGGCAGCCCGGCCGCCGCGAGCCCGTGCCGGTACCCGGTGATCCGTTCCCGCGTCGTGCTGAGCCCGGTACGGCCCGCGACCAGGCCGATCCGGCGGTGCCCGAGCCTCGCGAGGTGGGTGACCAGCAGCCGCGTGGGCTCGGCGCTGTCGGCGCACACCTGGTCGAAGCGCGGGGCGCCGCGGTCGTCGCCTTCGGCGTCCACGACCCGGTCCAGGAACACCGCCGGCACCCGGTGGCGTTGCAGATAGCCGACGAGATCTCCCGGGTCCGCCGAGGGCGCGACGATCATGCCGTCCACCCGGCGTTCGTGCAGCAGCTGGACGGCCGTGCGCTCGTGCGCGGGGTCGTCGTGCGGGTCGGCGACGAGCAGGCCGTACCCGTGCTCCAGGGCGGCGGTCTCCACGCCCTGGAGGATCTCCGTGAAGTACGGGTTGCTGATGGCCGACACCGCCAGCCCGACGGACCGGGTCCGGGCTGTCACCAGGGAGCGGGCGAGCGTGTTCGGCGTGTAGCCGAGTTCCTCGACGGCGTCCAGGACCGCCTGGCGGGTGTGCGGCAGCACCGGCCGGGTGCCGTTCAGGACATGCGAGACGGTCGCCACGGAGACTCCTGCACTCCGTGCCACGTCGGCCATGGTCGCCATCGGCGTGGTCCGCTCCCTCCTGCCAGGGTGACCCAGCAGGGCCACCGGCCCGGACCGTATCCCATCCGGCGGTGAGACGTAAACGCTTGCGCAAGCGTTTACGCACACGTCTGCGCACACGTCTGCGCACACGTCTACGTCTTGGCCCGGTGCCCCGCCCTCGGTCCTCCCCAGGCCCCTCGCTATCGTCGGCGTACACCGCTCGATACCAGCCCGCACATCACCCCTGAGCCCCTGACCAGTGGAGACCCCATGCCCGGCCGTCCCGCCCCGAGCCGTCGCACCGTCCTGCGCTCGGCGGCCGTCGCCCCAGTCGCCGGTGTGGGCGCCGCGGCCTGCTCGCCGGGGGAGCGCCCCGACCCCGGCAGGCTGACCGAGCCGGTCGACCTCGGGAGCGAGAAGGAGGTCGCCCAGGGCGACGCGAAGCTGTACCGGGAGCAGAAGGTGGTGGTCAGCCGGGCGGCAGACGGCTCCCTCAAGGCGTACAGCACGGTGTGCACGCACGCCGGGTGCCCCATGACCAAGCTGGAGAGGACGACGCTGACCTGCTTCTGCCACGGCAGCCGGTTCGACGCCACGACCGGCGAGGTGCTGGACGCCCCCGCCACGGTGCCGCTGAAGGAGCTCCCGGTCCAGATCGACAACGGCCGGATCGTCGTCGGCCCGGAGGCCTGACCAGGCCGCTCGGGTCCCGGCCCGTCATCGCACCCGTGGAGCGACCGCGCCTCCTCCCTGACCTGTCTCACCCCTGCACGGTCACTCCCAGTCCCAGCCGATCCCCACGATCCCCGACCGGACCCGCGCCTCCACCAGATGCACGGAGTGGTGCCGTCCGCTGAGCGCCAGCTCCTGACGTCCGCCGCGCGGCGCCGCCGCCGAGTGCTGGGTGAACCGGTGACAGCGCACCGGCAGGGCCGCCGCGTCGAACCGCACCTGCAGCGCGTACTGCCCGCCCGCCGTGTCGAAGCCCCGCACACACTCGCGGGACACGCCCGCCGTGCCGTCCTCGACGCCGTACCGGAAGAGGTGGGTGTCCCCGGCCCGAAGCCGGGTGTCGAAGAGCAGTTCGGCGACCAGCATCCCGGTCTCGTGGTCCCGCCGGACGCGTCCGGTCCGGCAGTTCTCCAGCGCGTGCACGGTCATCCGGCCCGGCGCACACCCCGGGTCGCCGTGGTGTACGGCCACGAAGCGGTCGACCCCGTCACGGTGGGCGCGGACGATGTGGTGCGACTCGCGGCCCGCCAGCTCACGGTGGCGCCCGATCCGGGCCCGTTCGTGGTGCGCGACGGTGTGCACCCCGCCGCCCGGCGGCAGGTCCAGCTCGGCCAGCAGCCACTCCAGGGCGCCCGAGGCCGCCATGTGGGCGCGGTAGGAGCGGGCCGCGGGCCGCTGCTCGGACGGGTGCGGGTCGGACTCGGCGAGCAGCCGGATCAGCGACTCCTCGGGCAGCTGCAGGATCTCCTCCAGGGCCCGCACCGCGCGCAGGGACTCGGGGCGCTGCGGGCGCCGGGCGCCCTGCTGCCAGTAGCTCAGACTCGTGACGCCCACCTTCACCCCGTACCGGGACAGGTGGTGCTGCACACGCTGCAGCGGCAGCCCGCGCGCGGCGATCGCGGCGCGCAGCGCGACGTGGAAGGGGCCACCTCGCAGGGCGGAGTCGAGCTCCGCGGTGGCGACGTCCGCGTGCTGTGTGGCGTGCGGCATGCAGGGGGCCTTTCTGTGAATGTTCACCACGGCTGGTCAGACCGTTCGACGCTCCAGGCCCCGGTACCGCCCCCCCGGCACGGCGAAAGGCGTCTTCACATGCACGCCGCCGTTCAGGGCCCCGAGTTCCCCCGCATTGAAGCGTGTTGACCTAGTCCCGACAACACCTTGGGCGCGACGGCGTCGGTCTGCTGGCCGAGATCGCACGGGCCGGGGACCGGACGGTCGGGGAAGGGGCGACGGGCACCGCGGGGCGCCGTCCACAGGCCCGACGGAGTGTCGGTCCACGCCAGTAGGGTGTGAGTCATGGCCGACCCCTCCAGCTACCGCCCCAGTCCGGGACAGATCCCGGACTCCCCCGGGGTGTACAGGTTCCGTGACGAGCACCGTCGGGTGATCTACGTCGGAAAGGCGAAGAGCCTGCGCCAGCGCCTGGCGAACTACTTCCAGGACCTGGCGGGCCTGCACCCGCGCACCCGCACCATGGTCACCACGGCCGCCTCGGTGGAGTGGACGGTGGTGTCCACGGAGGTCGAGGCGCTGCAGCTGGAGTACTCCTGGATCAAGGAGTACGACCCCCGGTTCAACGTGAAGTACCGCGACGACAAGAGCTACCCGTACCTCGCGGTGACGATGAACGAGGAGTTCCCGCGCGTGCAGGTGATGCGCGGCCACAAGAGGAAGGGCGTGCGCTACTTCGGCCCGTACGCGCACGCGTGGGCCATCCGCGACACCGTCGACCTCCTGCTGCGCGTCTTCCCCGTCCGCACCTGTTCGGCCGGCGTCTTCAAGAACGCCGCGCGCACCGGCCGCCCGTGCCTGCTCGGCTACATCGGCAAGTGCTCCGCGCCCTGTGTCGAGCGGGTCTCCGCCGAGGACCACCGGGAGCTCGCCGAGGAGTTCTGCGACTTCATGACCGGCCGCACGGGCACCTATCTGCGCCGTCTGGAGAAGCAGATGGGCGAGGCCGCGGAGGAGATGGAGTACGAACGGGCGGCCCGGCTGCGCGACGACATCGGCGCGCTGCGCAAGGCCATGGAGAAGAACGCCGTGGTGCTCGCCGACGCGACGGACGCCGATCTGATCGCCGTCGCCGAGGACGAGCTGGAGGCGGCCGTCCAGATCTTCCATGTCCGCGGCGGACGGGTGCGCGGCCAGCGCGGCTGGGTCACCGACAAGGTCGAGGAGATCACCACCGGCGCCCTGGTGGAGCACGCCCTGCAGCAGCTCTACGGCGAGGAGCGCGGTGACGCAGTCCCCAAGGAGGTGCTGGTCCCGGCGCTGCCCGATCCGGTGGATCCCGTGCAGGAGTGGCTGGCCGGGCGGCGCGGCTCGGCGGTGTCCCTGCGTGTCCCGCAGCGCGGCGACAAGAAGGCCCTGATGGAGACGGTGCAGCGCAACGCCCAGCAGGCGCTCGCCCTGCACAAGACCAAGCGCGCCTCGGACCTGACCACCCGCTCGCGCGCCCTGGAGGAGATCGCCGACGCCCTGGACCTGGACAGCGCCCCGCTGCGCGTGGAGTGCTACGACATCTCGCATCTCCAGGGCGACGACGTGGTGGCCTCCATGGTCGTCTTCGAGGACGGCCTCGCCCGCAAGAGTGAGTACCGCCGCTTCCAGATCCGAGGATTCGCCGGGCAGGACGACGTCCGCTCGATGCACGAGGTGATCACCCGCCGCTTCCGGCGCTATCTCGCCGAGAAGGAGAGGACCGGCGAGTGGGCCGAGGGCGAGGAGCTGCCCGACGGCGAGGCCGCCGGGACGGGACCGGGGCTCAAGGACGACGACGGCCGCCCCAGGCGCTTCGCCTACCCGCCGCAGCTGGTGGTCGTCGACGGCGGGCAGCCGCAGGTGGCCGCCGCCCAGCGGGCGCTGGACGAGCTCGGCATCGACGACATCGCGGTGTGCGGTCTGGCCAAGCGGCTGGAGGAGGTCTGGCTGCCCGGTGAGGACGACCCGGTCGTGCTGCCCCGCACCAGCGAGGGCCTGTATCTGCTGCAGCGGGTCCGTGACGAGGCCCACCGCTTCGCGATCACGTACCAGCGCACCAAGCGCGCCAAACGCTTCCGGTCGAGTCCCCTGGACGATGTGCCCGGCCTCGGCGAGACCCGCAAGCAGGCACTGATCAAGCACTTCGGTTCGGTGAAGCGGCTGCGGTCGGCGACCCTGGACCAGATCTGCGAGGTCCCCGGCATAGGCCGCAAGACGGCCGAGACCGTGCTCGCGGCCTTCGCCCGGTCGGAGCCGGCCGCTCCCGCCGTGAACACGGCGACGGGAGAGATCATGGAAGAGGACGACGGGGCGCCCGGGACGACGGCCGAGGCCCCGGCGGAGCCCGTTCCCGCGGGCTCCGCGGACGAACGACGGGGGCAGGAGAGATGACCGAGCACCACAGCGGGCCCGCAGCCCAGCGGGACCAGGCGTACCGACCGACCGGCCCGGATCCGGCGGACGAGCCGGCCGGCACCGGTACGGACCGGGCGGATCAGCCGGCCGGCACCCGTAAGGGCCGGGCGGATCAGCCGGCCGGTCCTGATCCGGCCATCCGGCAGACCGGCGGCGACCCGCCGGGTGCCGACGCAGCACAGACGCACGACGACGGAGCACAGGTGAGTACGGGCAAGGACACGGCAGGGGCGCCCGAGGCGGCCATCCCCGAGCTGGTGATCATTTCCGGCATGTCCGGGGCGGGCCGCTCGACGGCCGCGAAGTGTCTGGAGGACCTCGGCTGGTTCGTCGTCGACAACCTGCCGCCCGCGCTGATCCCCACCATGGTGGAGCTCGGCGCCCGCTCGCAGGGCAACGTGGCCCGGATCGCGGTCGTCGTCGACGTCCGTGGCCGCCGCTTCTTCGACGCCCTGCGCGAGTCCCTCGCCGACCTCGACGCCCGGGGCGTCACCCGGCGGATCGTCTTCCTGGAGTCCTCCGACGACGCCCTGGTCCGCCGGTTCGAGTCGGTGCGCCGCCCGCACCCCCTGCAGGGCGACGGCCGGATCGTCGACGGCATCGCCGCCGAGCGCGAGCTGCTGCGCGAGCTGCGCGGCGACGCCGACCTGGTGATCGACACCTCCAGTCTCAACGTCCACGAGCTGCGCGCCAAGATGGACGCCCGGTTCGCGGGCGAGGAGGAGCCGGAGCTGCGGGCCACCGTGATGTCCTTCGGCTTCAAGTACGGCCTGCCCGTCGACGCCGACCTGGTCGCGGACATGCGGTTCCTGCCCAATCCGCACTGGGTCCCGGAGCTGCGCCCGTTCACCGGCCTCAGCGAGGAGGTGTCGGCCTACGTCCTCAACCAGCCAGGTGCCAAGGAGTTCCTCGACCGGTACGCCGAGCTGCTGCAGCTCGTTGCCGCGGGCTACCGCCGTGAGGGCAAGCGCTATGTGACGATCGCCGTAGGCTGCACGGGCGGCAAGCACCGCTCGGTGGCCATGTCGGAGAAGCTCGCCGCCAGGCTCGCCGCCGAGGGCGTGGAGACGGTGGTCGTCCACCGGGACATGGGACGGGAATGACCGGACGTACTCCGCGGCTGAGCAGGCTGCGCCGGGTGGTGCCCGAGGGCCGCGGCCGGGGCGGCGGCAGCCGCACCGCCCGGCTCGCCGAGGCCCGCGGCGGCCGGCCGCGCCGCCGCGGCACCCAGCCCAAGGTCGTCGCCCTGGGCGGCGGCATGGGCCTGTCCGCCTCTCTCGCCGCCCTGCGCCGGATCACCGGCGACCTCACCGCCGTCGTCACCGTCGCCGACGACGGTGGCTCCAGCGGCCGGCTCCGCGACGAACTGGGTGTGCTGCCGCCCGGCGACCTGCGCAAGGCGCTGGCCGCGCTGTGCGGTGACGACGACTGGGGCCAGACCTGGGCCAGGGTCATCCAGCACCGCTTCCAGTCCCGGGGCGAGATGCACGGCCACGCGGTCGGGAATCTGCTGATCGTCGCCCTGTGGGAGCAGCTCGGCGACCATGTCCAGGCGCTGGACCTGGTCGGCAAGCTGCTCGGCGCGCACGGACGGGTGCTGCCCATGTCGGCCGTGCCGCTGGAGCTCCAGGCACTGGTCAGGGGCCATGACCCGGAGCGGGCCGAGGAGGTCGGGACCGTCCGCGGCCAGGCGACGGTCGCCCTGACCCGCGGTGAGGTGCAGTCGGTGCATCTGCTGCCCGCCGACCCGCCCGCCGTGCCCGAGGCGGTCGAGGCCGTCCTCGACGCGGACTGGGTGGTGATCGGCCCGGGCTCCTGGTTCTCCTCGGTCATCCCGCACCTGCTGGTGCCCGACCTCCTGGACGCCCTCACCGAGACCAAGGCTCGCCGGGTACTCTCCCTGAACCTCGCCCCGCAGCCCGGAGAAACCGAGGGCTTCTCCCCGCAGCGTCATTTGGAGGTTTTGGGACGACACGCCCCTAAACTCGCCCTGGACGTGGTGCTGGCCGACGAGGCCGCCGTGCCCGACCGGGACTCGTTGACCGACGCCGCCGAGCGGTTCGGCGCGGCGGTCGAGCTGGCTCCGGTGGCCCGGACCGACGGGACCCCGCGGCACGACCCGGAGCTGCTGGCCGCCGCGTACGACCGTATTTTTCGGATGCATGGAAGGATCGGCCCATGGCGATGACGGCAGCGGTGAAGGACGAGATCTCCCGGCTCCCCGTCACCCGGACCTGCTGCAGAAAGGCGGAGGTCTCCGCCGTCCTGCGGTTCGCCGGCGGCCTTCACCTGGTCAGCGGGCGCATCGTGATCGAGGCGGAGCTGGACACCTCGATGGCGGCCCGTCGGCTCAAGCGGGACATCCTGGAGATCTTCGGTCACAGCTCCGAGCTGATCGTGATGGCCCCGGGCGGCCTTCGGCGCGGCTCGCGCTACGTCGTCCGGGTCGTCGCCGGCGGTGACCAGCTGGCCCGCCAGACCGGCCTGGTCGACGGCCGGGGCCGGCCGATCCGCGGACTGCCCCCGCAGGTCGTCTCCGGGGCCACCTGCGATGCCGAGGCCGCCTGGCGCGGCGCCTTCCTCGCGCACGGCTCGCTCACCGAGCCCGGCCGCTCCTCCTCCCTGGAGGTGACCTGCCCGGGCCCGGAGGCCGCGCTCGCCCTGGTCGGCGCCGCCCGCCGGCTGTCGATCGCCGCCAAGGCCCGTGAAGTGCGCGGTGTGGACCGGGTCGTCGTCCGCGACGGTGACGCGATCGGCGCCCTGCTCACCCGGCTCGGCGCCCACGACTCGGTGCTGGCCTGGGAGGAGCGGCGGATGCGCCGTGAGGTCCGCGCCACCGCCAACCGGCTCGCCAACTTCGACGACGCCAACCTGCGCCGCTCGGCCCGCGCCGCGGTGGCCGCCGGGGCCCGGGTGCAGCGTGCGCTGGAGATCCTTGGCGAGGACGTTCCCGAGCACCTGGCTGCGGCCGGCCGGCTGCGCATGGAGCACAAGCAGGCCTCCCTGGAGGAGCTGGGCGCGCTTGCCGACCCGCCGCTGACCAAGGACGCCGTCGCCGGCCGCATCCGCCGGCTGCTGGCCATGGCCGACAAGCGCGCCGCCGACCTCGGTGTCCCGGGGACGGAGGCCAACCTCTCCGAGGAACTGGCGGACAACCTCGCGGGCTGAGGGCCGCCCCGGCGGTCCTGCGTCGCCGGTGCCGTCTCGGCGTCGCCGGTGCCGTGACGTCGGCGGTCCTGCCGCATCGGCCCCGTCTCGGCGTCGGCGGTGCCGTGACCCGGCGGTGCTGCCGAGACCCCGGTGCTGCCGAGACCCCGGTGGTCCCGCAACCTGACAGTCCCGCAACCCTGACAGCCCTGCGGCCCCCACTGCTTCCAGTCCCACTGCCTCCACCGCCCCCACGCCCCCACGCCACGCCCCAGGGCCCGCACACCCCCGACCGCTCCCGTCAACACGCCGGTTCCGGCGCCCACCTGGGTGACCGGCACCGGCGACCGCGTGTCGAAGTCGCGCTCTTGACTCGATCTTGAGGTGTCATGAGCCTGGCAACCTGTTCGCTGCTGTGGCGGACCTCTGCAAGGGGGGTTCATGAGACATAGAGCGAGATCGATCCTCGCCGTCGGCGCGCTCCTGCTCGGTGGAGCGGGCTTCGCACCCGTAGCCCAGGCACAACCGGCTCCTCCTGCGTCCCCGCACCAGGACGCGGACGAAGTGAAGGTCTTCCACGCCGACGTCACCCAGCGCCAGGTACCCCTGCTGCTGGCCGCCGGCCAGGACGGCCACGAGCTCGGTGAGCAGGTGCCCGAGCAGGGCAGCGCCACCGTCGAGGTCCAGCTCACCGACCGGCAGGCCGACGAGCTGGCGGAACAGGGCGTCGAGCTCACCGAGCACACCCTGTCCACCCAGGCCGAGAAGCGGGTCGAGAACGCCGCCGACGGCGTCTTCCGCCCCTACAGCGGGCGCGGCGGCCTCCAGCAGGAGATCCTCCGCACCGCCCGCGAGCACCCCCGCCTCACCAAGGTCGTCTCCATCGGCAGGACGATCAGGGGCCAGGACATCCTGGCCGTCAAGCTCACCCGGCACGCGAGATGGACCCGGGACGGCGCCAAGCCCGCCGTCCTCTACATGTCCGGCCAGCACGCGCGCGAGTGGATCACCCCGGAGATGACCAGGCGGCTGCTCCACCACTACCTGGACAACTACAACAAGGACCGGCGGATCAAGCGGATCGTCGACTCCACCGAACTGTGGTTCGTGCTCTCGGCCAACCCCGACGGCTACGACCACACCTTCGCGAGCGACGCCAACCGGCTGTGGCGCAAGAACCTGCGCGACGTCAACGGCGACGGCGCCATCACCACCGGCGACGGTGTCGACCTCAACCGCAACTTCCCCTACAAGTGGGGATACGACGACGAGGGCTCGTCCCCCGGCCCTAGCAGCCAGACCTACCGCGGCGACGCCCCGGGCTCCGAGCCCGAGACCCGGGCACTGGACGCCTTCCAGAAGCGGATCGGCTTCACCTACGGCATCAACTACCACTCGGCCGCCGAACTGCTCCTCTACGGCGTCGGCTGGCAGGTCGCCACCGACACCCCGGACGACGTCCTCTACGAGGCGCTCGCCGGCACACCGGAGAACTCCGCGGTCCCCGGCTACCGCCCGCAGGTCTCCTCGGAGCTGTACACCACCAACGGCGAGACCGACGGCCACGCCGCCAACGTCAACGGCGTGGCGATGTTCACCCCCGAGATGTCGACCTGCCAGACGGTCTCCGACGCCCACCCCGACGACGCGTGGGAGGCGCGCGACTGCCGGTCGATCTTCACCTTCCCCGACGACGAGAAGCTGATCCAGGAGGAGTTCGCCAAGAACGTCCCCTTCGCGCTCTCCGTCGCCGAGTCCGCCGCTCACCCCGACCGGCCGTCCTCCGCCGCCGGCCTGGAGGCCGCCGACTTCACCCCGGCCGAGTTCACCACCTCGTACTCCCGCGGCGGGGACCAGGAGGTCTCGGTCGTCGTCCGCAAGTCGCTCCGCGACAAGGAGCTGAAGTACCGCGTCAACGGCGGCCGGGTGCACCACATGCGCCTCAGGCCCTGGCGAGGCGGCGAGACCTACGGCGGCGAGGACAACCTGTACTTCGACGAGTACCGTGCCAAGGTCAAGGACGGAGAACCGGGCGACAAGGTCGAGGTGTGGTTCACCGGCCGGACGAAACACGGCAGGTACGGCAAGCGCGTCTCCAGCGAGCACTTCACCTACACGGTCGCCGAACGGCCGCGCGCCGACGTCCTGGTCGTCGCCGAGGAGGGCGCCAAGGCCACCCGGGCACAGGACTACGTGGACGCGCTCAGAGCCGCCGGACGCCGCGCCGTCGTGTGGGACGTGGCCACCCGGGGAGCGCCGGACGCGCTCGGTGTCCTCTCGCACTTCGGCACCGTCGTCCACTACACGGGCGCGGCCGTCCCGGGCAACGCCACCCAGCTCCAGCTGCGCGCCCACCTCAACGAGGGCGGGAAGCTGATCGAGGCCGGCGAGCAGGCGGGCGGCAGCGTCGACCTCGGCGACGGCACCCTGTCGAACGACTTCAGCCAGTACTACCTGGGCGCCTACACCCGCACCTCCACCCCGGGCGCCACCGGCTTCGCCGGCTCCGGCCCCCTGGACGGCGCCGGCGGCCCGCTCGGCGACGCCCCCGGCAACCCGCTGGACCGGGCCGGGACCTACAGCGTCACCTCGGACGAACTGCCCCCCGGCACCTACCCGCAGTTCGCCAGTGGGGGCGCGGGACAGTTCGCCGGGACCGTCAACCCGTACGGGCCCTATGCGGGTGACTTCATGGCCGCCGCCGTGCACACCGACGACGCCTACAAGCGCCTGACCCGCACCGTCGACCTCACCGGCGTCACCCCGGATCAGCGGCCCGCTCTGCGTACCCGGCTGCTGTGGGACACCGAGGAGGGCTACGACCATGTGCTGGTCGAGGCCCGCACCGCAGGGTCCGACGACTGGACCACGCTGCCCGAGGCGGGCGGCGCCACCTCCACCGAGGTACCGACCCAGTGCGAGGCCGGCTTCTACGTCGGGGGGCACCCGTGGCTGGAGCGGTATCTGACCGTGTCCTCCGACGGCTGCACCGCGACCGGCACCAGCGGTGCATGGCACGGCCTCACCGGCGCCTCCGGCGGCTGGCAGCAGGTCGAGTTCGACCTGAGCGGCTACGCCGGGCGCACCGCCGAGGTGTCGATCAGCTATGTCACCGACCCCGGCACCGGCGGCCGCGGTGTGCTGGCCGACGAGACCGCGCTCGTCGTCGGCGGCACGGCACAGGCCACCGAGGGCTTCGAGAGCTCGCTGGGGGACTGGCAGGCGGCCGGACCGCCCCCGGGCAGCCCGGCCGTGCGCAAGGACTGGACCCGCACCGGAGTCCTGTTCCGCACCTACGGAGCCGTCACCACGGACGACACCGTCCTGCTCGGTTTCGGACTGGAGCACCTCACCTCGGCGGCCGACCGGGCGGCCGTGGTGCGGGCTGCGCTCAGGGCCCTGAAGGAGTGACCGAACGGTCGACCGGGGTCGACGCAGTGTAGCGAAATCGGGTGATCTGCCCCGTCGCCCGGGGCGGTCCGTACCCCTACTGGCGGGTACGGACCGCCGTGCCGTGTATGGGCCGTCTCGATGTCACTCCGGGGGCCTCGGAGAGGTAGGGTCGTAGGCGGTCGGGGACATCCCAAACACAGCTCGCCGGCACATCGGGCCGGCGTACCAACGAGGAGATCGGTTCGTGACGATCCGCGTAGGCATCAACGGCTTCGGCCGCATCGGTCGTAACTACTTCCGCGCGCTGCTGGAGCAGGGTGCAGACATCGAGATCGTGGCTGTCAACGACCTGGGTGACACCGCGACCACCGCTCACCTGCTGAAGTACGACACCATCCTCGGCCGCCTCCCTTACGAGGTCTCGCACACCGAGGACACCATCACCGTCGGCGACCGGACCATCAAGGTGCTCGCCGAGCGCAACCCCGCCGAGATCCCCTGGGGCGAGCTCGGCGTCGACATCGTCATCGAGTCGACCGGCATCTTCACCAAGAAGGCCGACGCCGAGAAGCACATCGCCGGCGGTGCCAAGAAGGTCCTCATCTCGGCTCCGGCCAAGGACGAGGACGTCACGATCGTGATGGGCGTCAACCAGGACCAGTACGACCCGGCGAAGCACCACGTCATCTCCAACGCCTCCTGCACCACCAACTGCGTGGCGCCGATGGCGAAGGTCCTCGACGAGAACTTCGGCATCGTCAAGGGCCTGATGACGACGGTGCACGCGTACACCAACGACCAGCGCATCCTGGACTTCCCGCACAAGGACCTGCGCCGCGCCCGCGCCGCCGCCGAGAACATCATCCCGACCACCACCGGTGCGGCCAAGGCCACCGCCCTGGTGCTGCCGCAGCTCAAGGGCAAGCTGGACGGCATCGCGATGCGCGTCCCGGTCCCGACCGGCTCGGTCACCGACCTCGTCCTGGAGCTCGGCCGCGAGGTCACCAAGGAGGAGATCAACGCCGCCTTCCAGAAGGCCGCCGAGGGCGAGCTGAAGGGCATCCTCTACTACACCGAGGACCCGATCGTCTCCTCCGACATCGTCAACGCCCCGGCCTCCTGCACCTTCGACTCCTCCCTGACCATGGTCCAGGAGGGCAGGAACGTGAAGGTCATCGGCTGGTACGACAACGAGTGGGGTTACTCCAACCGTCTCGTCGACCTGACGGTCTTCGTCGGCGAGCAGCTCTGATCGCCTGACAGCAGGCATCTCGATGCGATAGGGCTCGGGCGGCGCAGGGACGCGCTGCCCGGGCCCTGCCTCGCGTCCAGCACCACCAGCCCTCGTAGGATCACGAGCGATCAAGAGCCCCGGGAGCCCCTGCATGAAGACGATCGACGAACTCCTTACGGACGGCGTGGCGGGCAAGCGTGTCTTCGTCCGCGCCGACCTCAACGTGCCGCTGGACGGCACCACCATCACCGACGACGGCCGCATCCGCGCCGTGCTGCCCACCGTCAAGGCCCTGGCCGACGCGGGCGCGCGCGTGATCGTCGCCTCCCACCTGGGCCGCCCCGAGGGTGCCCCGGACCCGGCCTTCTCCCTGGCCCCGGCCGCCGCCCGGCTCGGTGAGCTGCTCGGCGCCGGCGTCGCATTCGCCGACGACACGGTCGGCCCTTCCGCCGAGGCCGTCGTCGCCGACCTCGCCGACGGTCAGGTCGCAGTCATCGAGAACCTGCGCTTCAACGCCGGCGAGACCGCCAAGAACGACGCCGAGCGCGCCGCCTTCGCCGACAAGCTGGCCGGCCTCGCCGACGTGTACGTGGGCGACGGCTTCGGCGCGGTGCACCGCAAGCACGCCTCCGTCTTCGACCTGCCGAAGCGGCTGCCGCACTACGCCGGGTACCTCATCGCCACCGAGGTCGGCGTCCTCAGGAAGCTCACCGAGGACGTCAGCCGGCCCTACGTCGTCGCCCTCGGCGGCGCCAAGGTCTCCGACAAGCTCGCCGTCATCGACCAGCTGCTGGGCAAGGCCGACCGGCTGCTCATCGGCGGCGGCATGGCCTACACCTTCCTCAAGGCCCAGGGGCACGAGGTCGGCATCTCCCTCCTGCAGGAGGACCAGATCCCGGCCGTCACCGAGTACATCGAGCGCGCGGAGGAGAACGGCGTCGAGCTGGTGCTCCCCGTCGACGTGCTGGTGTCGACCGAGTTCCCCGACCTGAGGACCAAGGCCCCCACGCACCCCACCACCGTCGCCGCGGACGCCATCCCGGCCGATCAGGAGGGTCTGGACATCGGTCCAGAGACCCGCAAGCTGTACGCCTCGAAGCTCGCCGACGCGGCCACCGTCTTCTGGAACGGCCCCATGGGCGTCTTCGAGCACCCCGACTACGCCGAGGGCACCAAGGCGGTCGCCCAGACCCTCCTCGACTCCCCGGGCTTCACCGTGGTCGGCGGCGGCGACTCCGCCGCGGCCGTCCGCACCCTGGGCTTCGACGAGAACGCATTCGGCCACATCTCGACCGGTGGCGGCGCCTCCCTCGAATACCTCGAGGGCAAGACGCTCCCCGGCCTCGCCGCACTGGAGGACTGACCAAGCATGAGCACGCGCACGCCGCTGATGGCGGGCAACTGGAAGATGAACCTCAACCACCTCGAGGCCATCGCCCACGTCCAGAAGCTCGCCTTCGCCCTGGCGGACAAGGACTACGACGCCGTCGAGGTTGCCGTCCTGCCGCCGTTCACCGATCTGCGCTCCGTGCAGACCCTGGTCGACGGGGACAAGCTCAAGATCAAGTACGGTGCCCAGGACATCTCCGCCCACGACGGCGGCGCCTACACCGGCGAGATCTCCGGCCCCATGCTGTCCAAGCTGAAGTGCACCTACGTGGCGATCGGGCACTCCGAGCGACGCCAGTACCACGCCGAGACCGACGAGATCGTCAACGCCAAGGTCAAGGCCGCCTACAAGCACGGACTGACCCCGATCATGTGCGTCGGCGAGGAGCTGGAGGTCCGCGAGGCCGGCAACGCCGTCCCGCACACCCTGGCCCAGGTCGAGGGCGGTCTGAAGGACCTCACGGCCGAGCAGGCCGAGACCATCGTGATCGCCTACGAGCCGGTGTGGGCCATCGGTACCGGCAAGGTCTGCGGTGCCGGGGACGCCCAGGAGGTCTGCGCCGCCATCCGTGGCAAGATCGCCGAGCTGTACTCGCAGGATGTCGCCGACAAGATCCGCATCCAGTACGGCGGCTCCGTCAAGTCCGGCAACGTCGCAGAGATCATGGCGCAGGCCGACATCGACGGTGCCCTGGTCGGCGGCGCCTCGCTGGACGCGGACGAGTTCGTCAAGATCGTCCGCTTCCGCGACCAGTAGCAGCACCGCAGGTCGACCGGCGAGTATGCGCCGGCGGCGTTACGTCGTACCCTTGCGGGGGCATGGTGGTCCACTGCCGCCGTGCCCCCGTCGTCCGTCAGAGTCCGAGGAAGTTGGTCCAGCCGTGGTTTTGGGGTTCTCGATCACCCTGATCGTCTTCAGCCTGCTGCTGATGCTGCTGGTGCTGATGCACAAGGGGAAGGGCGGCGGCCTCTCCGACATGTTCGGTGGCGGCATGCAGTCGTCCGTCGGCGGCTCCTCGGTCGCCGAGCGCAACCTCGACCGGATCACCGTGGTGGTCGGTCTGATGTGGGTCGCATGCATCGTCGTGCTCGGCCTGCTGATCAAGGCGAACAACTGAGGCAGGCGCCGCCCGCGCGGCACGCGTCTCCGCGCTGCCGATGCGGCACGCACTTCCCTACGCAAGGCCCCATGTTCGGGTCCGCGCCGCAAGGCGCGGCCCTATCATGGGGCCTGCGCCGTCCGAGCGGTGGTAACTCTGCTCACTGGACGCGCGTTGGGCCTTACGTAGACTGAGGCGCTCGCAGCGAAGCGGAACGCCGACTCGCTTCGCGGCACCATCACGCAGGGAGTTACGACCGTGGCAAGTGGCAACGCGATCCGAGGAAGCCGGGTCGGGGCGGGGCCGATGGGCGAGGCCGAGCGCGGCGAGTCCGCGCCCCGTCTGCGCGTCTCCTTCTGGTGCTCCAACGGACACGAGACCCAGCCGAGCTTCGCCAGCGACGCACAGGTTCCCGAGACCTGGGACTGTCCGCGCTGCGGCTTCCCCGCCGGGCAGGACCGGGACAACCCGCCGGACCCGCCGCGCACCGAGCCCTACAAGACGCATCTGGCCTATGTCCGCGAGCGCCGCAGCGACGCCGACGGCGAGGCCATCCTCGCCGAGGCACTCGCCAAACTGCGGGGCGAGATCTAGGAGATGACCGGTGGCCGGGCACCCGGGCCCGGCCGCGGCCGTTTGCGCCATCGCCTTCACGTCCCCCATCCCCGTCACCCTGATCAACTAGGTTGGGACCGGCAGCAGGGACAGGCACGAGAGAAGGCTGAAGTCCGACATGAACGCAGACGGCCGTACCAGGCTCAACCAGACGCCCGAGTGGACCGCGCTGGCCAAGCACCGCGAGCAACTCGGCGACACGCATCTGCGTGAGCTGTTCGCCGCCGAACCGGGCCGCGGCACCGGCTACACCCTCCGCGTGGGCGACCTGTACATCGACTACTCCAAGCACCTCGTCACCGACGAGACCCTGCGGCTGCTGCGCGAGCTGGCCGCCGCCACCGATGTCTTCGGTCTGCGCGATGCCATGTTCCACGGCGAGAAGATCAACGTCACCGAGGACCGGGCAGTGCTGCACACCGCGCTGCGCGCCCCGGCGGACGCGGTGATCGAGGTCGACGGCGAGAACGTGGTACCCGCGGTGCACGCCGTCCTCGACAAGATGGCCGGCTTCGCCGACCGGGTCCGCTCCGGCGAGTGGACCGGCCACACCGGCAAGCGCATCAGGAACGTGGTCAACGTCGGCATCGGCGGCTCCGACCTCGGCCCCGCCATGGCCTACGAGGTGCTGCGCGCCTTCACCGACCGCGATCTGACCGTCCGCTTCGTCTCCAACGTCGACGGCGCCGACCTGCACGAGGCCACCCGAGACCTGGACCCGGCCGAGACGTTGTTCATCATCGCCTCCAAGACCTTCACCACCATCGAGACCGTCACCAACGCCACCTCCGCGCGCACGTGGCTGCTCGACGCGCTCGGTGACCCGGCCGCCGTCGCCAAGCACTTCGTCGCCCTGTCGACCAACGCGGAGAAGGTCTCCGAGTTCGGCATCGACACCGCCAACATGTTCGAGTTCTGGGACTGGGTCGGCGGACGCTACTCCTACGACTCGGCGATCGGCCTCTCCCTGATGATCGCCGTCGGCCCGGACCGGTTCCGCGAGATGCTCGACGGCTTCCGCCTCGTCGACGAGCACTTCCGCACCGCGCCCGCCGAGTCCAACGTGCCGCTGCTGCTCGGCCTGCTGGGCATCTGGTACGGCAACTTCCACGGCGCCCAGTCCCACGCTGTGCTGCCGTACTCGCACTACCTGTCCCGGTTCACCGCCTATCTCCAGCAGCTCGACATGGAGTCCAACGGCAAGCACGTCGGCCGGGACGGCCGCGAGGTCGACTGGCAGACCGGGCCCGTCGTGTGGGGCACCCCCGGCACCAACGGACAGCACGCCTACTACCAGCTCATCCACCAGGGCACGAAGCTGATCCCGGCCGACTTCATCGGCTTCGCCGAGCCGGTGGCCGAGCTGAGCGACGAACTCAAGGCGCAGCACGACCTGCTGATGGCCAACTTCTTCGCCCAGACGCAGGCACTCGCCTTCGGCAAGACCCCGGACGAGGTGCGGGCGGAAGGCGTGCCCGAGGAACTGGTGCCGCACAAGACCTTCAAGGGCAACCACCCGACGACCACCGTCCTCGCCCGCGAGCTGACGCCGTCCGTCCTCGGCCAGCTGATCGCCCTGTACGAGCACAAGGTGTTCGTACAGGGCGCCGTGTGGAACATCGACTCCTTCGACCAGTGGGGCGTCGAGCTCGGCAAGGTGCTGGCCAAGCGGGTGGAGCCGGCGCTGACCGAGGGCGTGGACGTACCCGGACTGGACGCCTCCACCCGGGCACTCGTCACGGCCTACCGGGAGCTGCGCGGCCGGGCCTGAGGCGTCCGGCGGCACGGTTACGGGGGAGCGGCGGACCCGCGCCGGGCCGCTCCCCCGGGGCCTGCCCTATACTCGCCGCGATCATGAATGCGGTGACTCGGGGGAGGACAACATGACTGGTTCGCCAGGGAGTTGGACGGGCGGAGGGCTGTCGGCGAGGGAGCTGCTGCGGCCCAAGCACGCGGCGCGCGCCGCGTTCCACCCGGCCTGGATCCCGGAATCCGTCGATCCGTCGGTCGAACAGCTCAAGCGGGTCCGGCTGATCGCCGGAACCATCGCCGCGGTCGGCGTCTACACCTTCGTCGAGGGAGGTTTCGCCTTCGAGGAGATCCTGGAGAACATGCTGACCGCGTCCCTCGTCCTGCTGCTCATCACCCCGTTCACGGTCGGGCTGATGCTGTGGGTGTGGCGGCGTGGCGGCACCGTACGGGCGCTGCGAACCCCGCTGCTCAACTCGCTGAAGCTGCTGCTGCTCTTCGTCGGCTGCATCGTGCTCACGGTCTTCCTGCTGCAGACGGCCCCCGCCACCGGCATGTGGATCCTGCTGCTCGGACCACTGGCGCTCTGGATGGTCGTCTTCGTGGCCCGCGGGGCGGTGCACGTCTCCGGCAACTTCTTCGGCACCGCGGGTGTCCACCGCTCTCTGCCGCCGCTGCTCGCGACCGTGACGACCTGGCTGATGGCCCTCCCCGACCTGCTCACCGGAGATCTGCACGGCCTCGGTCTCACCCTGGGCATCGTCTTCATCCTCGGCGCTCCGGTCACGGTCACCGGCATCGCGCTGCTGGAGGCGGGCCGGCTGCGCCGCCGCTACGGCATCCGGCTGCGGGCCCACCCGGCGACCCTGCCGCCGCTCCCGGGCCCGCCCCCGCCGACGGCACCCCCGTACCTGCCGCCGCAGGGCAACCCGTACGGTCAGCCCTACCCGCCGCCGCGCGGGTACGCGTACCCGCCACCGCCGCAGGGCAACCCGTACGGTCAGCCCTACCCGCCGCCCCAGGGGAATCCGTACGGGCAGCCGCAGGGCCGGCGCCCGCAGAACCCCTACGACCCGTACTTCCCCTGACCTTCCGAGCCTCCACGGCCTCCGCAGCCCGGCTCCGCCGTCCGGTCAGGCCACCGCGCCGAGCGTGTCCGCGAGCCGACGGCGGGCCGCCCGGGAGGCCGGCAGCGCGGCCAGCGCCGCCGCGCCCAGCACGGCCCCCGCGCCCAGCGCGAGCAGCAGCACGGGGGAGGGACTGCGGGCGATCCCGGCGCCGATGCCGCTGGAGGCGCCCTGGGCGTCGATCAGCCGGCGGGCGAGCGGCAGCCCGACGGCCGTGGCGGTGAGCACCGCCGCCAGTGCCGTCAGACCGGTGGCGACGACCGTGACGGCGGTGATCTCGCGCGCGGACAGGCCCACTGCCCTCAGCGCCAGGAGATCCCGTTCGCCCTCGCGGACCGTGCCGCCGATCGCCGTGAGCAGCTCGATCAGCCCGATCAGCGCCAGCACGGCGATCAGCCCGAGGACCACCCCGCGCAGCGGCGACAGCCCGTCCGCCGGATTGGTCACGGTGTGTACGTCCAGCCGGCCCTGCCCGGTCTCCGCGAGCCGCTCGGCCACCTCGTGCGGATCGGCGCCGGGGGCCAGCCTGACCTGGTGCAGGGTGGGGCGGAGTCGCGGGTCGTTCTGGCGGAGGGTGTCGAGGGAGGTCGACACCACCCGCCCGGCGTTCTCCGGCTCGATGCTGCGCCCCACGATGTGCAGGATCTGCGGCTGGTCGCCCACGGTCATCCGCACCCAGTCGCCGACCCGCACCTGCAGCAGGTCCAGCAGCCCCTGCCCGGCCACGGCCTCGTCCGGACCGCGCGCGGCCCGGCCCTCGGCCAGGGCGTACGGATACGGGTCCGCGCGGGTGCCCAGGCCGCGCAGGGCGATGGTCGCCGTCTGGCCCGGTACCAGCGCGGCCACCTCCACGCCCGGGTAGGCGGCGGCGACCTGCGGATCGCGCTCCAGCATGGCGCGTACGTCCGCGTCGCCGAGACCGGCCTCGGCGCGCACGGTGAGCGCCGCGGGCAGGCCGATCTGCTCGGGGTCACGGTGGAAGCGGTCGATGGTGGTCCAGGCGCTCACCGCCACCACGATCAGCAGCAGCGGCAGCGCCAGCCGGGCGACCGTCGCGGGGGAGCGGGTACGCCGGGTGAACGCGGTGCGCCAGCCCAGCACCACGGGCGCCGGCACCCGCAGTCCCCGCACCCGCAGCCCGAGCGCCCCCCGGGCCAGCGCGGACAGCCGTCCACCGCCCGCCGCCGCCGGACGCGGCACCGGCACGGGCGGCACCCGCCCCGCCCGCCAGGCGGCGAGCCCGGTGGTCGCCCCGATGAACAGCACCGCGCCCGCCGGTACCGCGAGCAGTGCGACGGGGTGCCCGGGCAACCCCTGCCACACCCCGACCGCGTCCCCGAGCCGCCCCGGCACCAGAGTGCCCGCGGCCTGCACGAGCGCGGCACCGGCCACCGCGCCCAGCAGCGCATACGCCACGTGCTGGAACAGGAACACCCGGACCACCTGGCCGGGCGTGAACCCGATCGCCTTCAGCACCGAGATGTCCCGCAGATGCCCGCGGATACGGGTGCCGATCGCCCCGTGCACGGCCAGCCCGGCGGCGAGCAGCGCGCCCAGCCCGAACAGGCCCAGCACCTGCCCGAGCAGCCGGTTGTCGCCCTGCGCCTCGGCGCGCGCCTGCTCCCAGGTGGCGACCTGCCCGATCGCCCCGGCGCCCAGCACGGTCACCGCCCGCTGCACCGCGTACCCGGTGTCGTCCGGGTCGGTCAGCCGCAGCCCGACCACCTGCCCGCCGGGGTCGGGCACGGCCGACGGCGCTGCCCACACCAGGCCCGGCCGCTCCCCGGGGCGGTAGCGGCGCTCGGGGCTCTCGGCGATGCCGAGCACCGTCAGTTCACGGGCCGTGCCGGGCAGGGTGAGGACGTCGCCGGGCTGGGCCAGCAGGGCGCGGGCCAGCCGGCTCTCCAGCACCACGCCGTCGGGGGCCGCCGGGTCCAGCCAGGTACCGGCGCTGAGCAGCGGGCGGCCCACGGCGGGCCGGTCGGCGGTGCCGCGCAGCTCGACGGAGGCCCGGGTGCCGCGGGCGGAGGCGACGGTGGCGGGGGCGGCCGGGTAGGGGCCGGCGACCGACTCGACGCCGTCCAGCCCGCCCAGCCTCCCGGTGTCGGCGCCGGGGGTGGTGTGCAGCCAGACATGGGCGCCGTGCGCCTGGGTGAAGACCCGCTGCCACGGGTTGGTGGCATAGCCGAACAGGGCGGTGGCCAGCAGCAGCGAGGCGACGACGCCCGCGGTGGCGAGGACCAGGAACAGCGCCTCGCCGCGGTGGGTGCGCAGATCGGAGTGGGCCCAGCGGAGAGCGGCTCGCACGGGTCCCTCACCCTCTCCGCGCGCGACGGCCGTATCCCGGCACGTCGGTCCTCGACGTCACCGGCATGTCAGTCCTTCAGCTCCAGCACCCCGGAGGCGCCGGGGCGGCGCGGCGCCGGGGCGCCGTCCAGTTCCGCGTCGTCGGCGATCCGCCCGTCGAAGAAGCTGATCACCCGGTCCGCGGAGCTCGCAAGCCGGGCGTCATGGGTGACCAGCAGGATCGTCTGGCCGCGCCGGTGGAAGCGGGACAGCAGCCGCATCACCTCGCGGGTGCCCCTGCTGTCCAGGCTGCCCGCGGGCTCGTCGGCCAGCAGCAGCGGTGGATGGTTGACCAGCGCCCGGGCCAGGGCGACGCGCTGCTGCTCGCCGCCGGACAGCTCACCGGGCATGCTGCGCTCCTTGCCCGCCAGGCCCAGCTCGGCGAGCAGTTCCTCCCGCTCGGCGCGGGCCCGCTTCGGCGGCACCCCGGCGAGCAGCGCGGGCAGCTCGACGTTGTCGGCGACGGACAGGTTCGACACCAGGTTGAAGAACTGGAAGACGATCCCGATGCGCTTCCTGCGCTCCACCGCCCAGCGTGCCTCGGACCAGCCGTCCGTGTCCGCGCCGTCCAGCCAGATCCGGCCGGCGTCCGGCCGCTGCAGTCCGCCCAGCAGATGCAGCAGCGTCGACTTGCCGGCCCCGGACGGTCCGGTGACCGCGACGAACTCGCCGCGCCGCACACCCAGCCCGACACCGCGCACGGCGTGCGCGGGCGCGCCCTCGCCGTGGTGCGTCTTGACCAGGCCCTCGGCGCGCAGCACGGGAGCGGTGACCTTGCTCACTGCAGCTCCTCCAGCTCTTCCAGCTCCTCCAGCTCCTCCTGGCACCGTTCCAGCCAGTCGAGGTCCGCCTGGAGGTGCAGCATCGCGCCCTCGATCAGCAGCTGTGCGATGCGGTTGTCCCGGTCTTCGGCGGCGGCCAGCTTCGACAGCTGCCGCATGGTGTTGAGGTACTGCCGCCGCTGCCGGTTGATGAGGGCCATCTGGTCGGCGAGACCGGTCTGCGGGGCGAGCGCGAGCTTCATGAAGAACTCGTCCCGCACCCGCGGCTCGTCCGCCGCCTCCTCGTACCAGACGCGCAGCGCCTCCCGACCGGCGTCGGTGAGGTGGTAGACCTTCTTGTTGGGCCGGCTCGACTGCTCGACGTCCTCGCCCTCGATCAGTCCCGATTTCTCGAGGCGGCCGAGGGTGACATAGATCTGGCCGACGTTCGGCTGAGGGTACGCCGCACCCAGCAGTTGCTCAAGGTCCTGCTTCAGCTCGTAGCCGTGGGCCGGGCCACGGGCGAGAAGGGCCAGGAGGGGCAGGCGCACTCGGCGGTCCTCCTGTTCTCGTCATGCTGTTCTCGTCGTGTGCCGCAGGCCCTAGTATCCCGCATACCTAACCGGTATACATGGCTCGGTCCGGGCAACGGAGCCCGGTGCCGGTGCCCGCCGTGCACCCGGCGCACCGAAACGTACGACGTCGTACTGGGAGGAACCTATGCGGTGGATACGTGCCGCCGGAAGGGGCCTCCTCGTCCTCGTCGTGATCATGACCGGCTATGCCGCCTCCGGTGCCCGGGCCCACGAGGGCTCCGCGGACGGCCGCGGACCGCTCACCCTGGCCACCGCCGGCGACCTCACCGGCTATCTGGGGCCGCTGCTCGAGGGCTGGAACCGCACCCACCCCGACGAGCGGGTCACCCTCGTCGAGCTGCCCGACTCCGCCGACGAGACCCGGGCCCAGATGGCCACCGACCTGCGCGACGGCGACCGCCACCGGTTCGACGTCCTCAACATCGACGTCAACTGGACCCCGGAGTTCGCCGCCGCCGGCTGGATACGCCCGCTGCCCCGCGACCGCTTCCCGCTGGGCAGTTTCCTGCCCCCGGTCGTCGACACGGCGACGTACGACGGCCGGCTGTACGCCGTGCCGTACGTCACCAATGCCGGGCTGCTGCTCTACCGCAAGGACGTCCTCGCCGCCGAGGGCGTCGAGCCGCCGCGCACCTGGGCCGAGCTGGAGCGGCAGGCGCGGACCCTGGCCCCGAAGCACGGACTCGAGGGCTACGCGGGCCAGTTCCTGCCCTACGAGGGCCTCACCGTCAACGCCGCCGAGGCCGTCTACTCGGCGGGCGGCTCGATCCTCGGCGACGAGGGCGAGCGGGTCACGGTCGACTCCGCGGCGGCCCGGGAAGGCATCGGCTTCCTGGTGCGCGGGGTGCGCGAGGGCTGGATTCCGCAGGCGGCGCTGACCTACAAGGAGGAGGAGTCCAAGCGGGCCTTCCAGGACGGCCGCCTGCTCTTCCTGCGCAACTGGCCCTACGCCTACGTCGGCGCCTCCGCCCCGGGCTCGCCGCTGGCCGGCAAGGTCGGCGCCGTACCGCTGCCCGGCCCCGACGGCCCCGCGACGAGCGTCCTGGGCGGCTCCAACCTCGCCGTCAGCGCTCACGCCCGGCACCCCGACTCCGCGGCCCGGCTGCTGGCGTACCTCACCAGCGAGCCCGTCCAGCGCCAGGTCCTCACCCGCGGCGCGCTGCCGCCGGTGCGGGCCGACCTGTACGAGGATCCGGAGCTGGTCCGTGCCTTCCCCTATCTGCCGACCCTGCGCGAGAGCGTGCTGGCCGCCGCGCCGCGCCCCAAGAGCCCGCACTACGACCAGGTCAGCCTGGCGGTGCAGGCGGTCGTGCACGACGCGATGACCGGGCACGAGACGCCCGAGAGCGCCGTGCGGCGGCTGGCGAGGGAGCTGGCGGCGATCTCCCGCCGCTAGTTACCTGTTAGGTAACGCCAGAGTCTCATTCATGGGCAGAATGTCCGTATTTCACCCACTCTGCCATCCCTAACTCACCGGTAGTTTCTGTCTGTTCGTTGACACCCGCGCGACACCGCTACTTAACATGCATGCATAACAGTCAGCTCGAACAGACAGGCCAACGGGTGAACACGCACGACTGGTGGCGGGACGCGGTGATCTACCAGGTCTACGTCCGCAGCTTCCTCGACAGCACCGGAGACGGCGTCGGCGATCTCGCCGGTGTCCGCGCCGGACTGCCGTACCTGCGCAAGCTCGGCGTGGACGGGATCTGGCTGAGCCCCTTCTACCCCTCGCCGCAGCACGACCACGGCTACGACGTCGCCGACTACTGCGGCGTCGACCCGCTCTTCGGTGACCTCGCCGAGTTCGACCGGCTGGTCGCGGCGGCCCGGCGGCTCGGCATCCGGGTCCTGCTGGACATCGTCCCCAACCACTGCTCCAGCGACCACCCGTGGTTCCGCCGTGCGCTCGCGGACGGCCCCGGCAGCCCGGCCCGCGCCCGCTTCCACTTCGCCGACGGGCGCGGACCGGACGGCTCCGAACCGCCCAACAACTGGCACGCCATGTTCGGCGGCCCCGCCTGGACCCGGGTCACCGAAGCCGACGGCCGGCCCGGCCAGTGGTACCTGCACATGTTCACGCCGGAGCAGCCGGACTGGAACTGGCGCGTGCCCGAGGTCGCCGCCGAGTTCGACCGGACACTCCGCTTCTGGCTCGACCGGGGCGCCGACGGCTTCCGCATCGACGTCGCCGCCGGCCTCTTCAAGCACCCCGAGCTGCCGGACTCCCCGGACCCGGAGGCCGACGCCCGCACCCGCGACTCGGTCAACCCGCTCGCCTGGAACCAGCCCGAGGTGCACGGCGTGTGGCGCCACTGGCGCGCGATATGCGAGGAGTACACCGCCCGCGACGGCCGCGAACGCCTGCTCGTCGGAGAGGTGTCCGTCCCCTCCGCCCGCGAGCACGCCCGCTATGTCCGCGCCGACGAGCTCCACCAGGCGTTCTTCTTCGACCTGCTCGGCGCCCCCTGGGACCCCGACGCCTTCCGCAAGGTCATCTCCGAGGCCATGCAGGACATCGCCGGCACCGGCTCGACCGTCACCTGGGTCCTCAACAACCACGACCAGGTCCGCACCGTCACCCGGTACGGCGAACCCGCCCCCGGCGGCAGCGGCCTCGGCGCCGCCCGCGCCCGCGCCGCCGCGCTGCTGATGCTGGCGCTGCCCGGTGCCGCCTACATCTACCAGGGTGAGGAACTGGGGCTGCCCGAGGTCGTCGACCTGCCCGACGACGTGCTCACCGACCCGATCTTCCGCCGCACCGGCAGCCGGGCCCGGATCCGCGACGGCTGCCGGGTGCCGCTGCCCTGGTCCGGGCAGGCCTCCCCGTTCGGCTTCACCTCCGGCGCCGGGAGCGCCAAGCCGTGGCTGCCGCAGCCGGAGTACTTCGCCGAGTACGCCACCGACCGGGCGCTCGCCGACACCCGCTCCTTCTGGCACCTGTACCGCGACGGCCTCCAGCTCCGCTCGGAGCTGCCCCAGCTGGGCGAGGGCACACTGCGCTGGCTGGACAGCGCGCCCGACGTCCTCGCGTTCGTCCGCGGCGACGGCCTGGTCTGCGCCGTCAACTTCGGCACCGCCGCCACGACCGCACCCGTCCCCGGTACCCCGCTGCTGGCCAGCGGCCCCTGCCCGGCCGGGGAACTGCCCGGCTCCACCGCGGCCTGGTGGATCACCGACGCCTGAACCGCGGCAGACCTCCGAACCGCGTCAACCCACACCCGAAGGGACATCAACGATGATGAGACGACGTACCACCCTGCTCACCGGCTGCACCGCCCTCGTGCTCGCCCTCGGCGCCACCGCCTGCGGCGGCGGGCCCGTCAGCGCCGGCGGCGGCGACAAGCCGCTCGGCGGGCAGACCGTCACCGTGGCCGGTGTCTGGTCCGGCGCCGAGCAGGAGAACTTCCAGAAGGTGCTGGACGCCTTCGCGGAGAAGACCGGCGCCGAGACCGAGTTCGTCTCCACCGGCGACAACGTCTCCACCGTCGTCGGCAGCAAGATCGAGGGCGGCAACGCCCCCGACGTGGTGATGGTCCCGCAGGTCGGCGTGCTCAAGCAGTTCGCCGAGGCCGGCTGGCTCAAGCCGCTGTCCGACACCACGCAGAAGTCGGTGTCCGCCAACTACGCGAACGTGTGGAAGAACTACGGCAGCGTCGACGGCACCCTCTACGGCCTGTACTTCAAGGCAGCCCACAAGTCGACCGTCTGGTACAGCCCCGACGCCCTCACCCAGGCCGGGGTGCAGCCGCCGAAGACCTACGACGAGATGCTGAGGGCCGGACGCACCGTCTCCGACTCCGGCCTGGCCGCCTTCGCGGTCGCCGGACAGGACGGCTGGACCCTCACCGACTGGTTCGAGAACGTCTACCTCTCCCAGGCCGGGCCCGAGAAGTACGACGCCCTCGCCGCCCACGAGCTGAAGTGGACCGACGCCAGCGTGGTCGAGGCGCTCACCACGCTCGGCGAGCTCTTCCGGGACGAGCAGCTCGTCGCCGGCGGCCAGAAGGGCGCGCTGACCACCGACTTCCCCGGCTCGGTGGAGAAGGTGTTCGGCCCCGAGCCCGAGGCCGGCATGGTCTACGAGGGCGACTTCGTCGCCGGTGTCGCCAAGGACCAGTTCGGCAGGTCGATCGGCGAGGACGCCGACTTCTTCCCGTTCCCGGCGGTCGACGGCGGCGAGGCGCCCGTGGTCAGCGGCGGCGACGCGGCCGTCGTCCTCAAGGACGGCAAGAACGCCGAGGCCGGAATGGCGCTCCTGGAGTACCTCGCCACTCCGGAGGCCGCCGCCGTGTGGGCCGGGGCGGGCGGCTTCCTCTCCCCGAACCAGAAGCTCGACGCCGCCTCCTACGGCGACGACGTCACCCGGGCCACCGCCGAGTCCCTGGTCCAGGCCGGTGACTCGGTCCGCTTCGACATGTCCGACCAGGCCCCCGCGGCCTTCGGCGGCACCAAGGGCGCCGGCGAGTGGAAGATCCTGCAGGACTTCCTGCGCGACCCGTCCGACCCGAAGGCGACCGCGGCGGAGCTGGAGGCCGCCGCGGCCAAGGCTTACGGGAACTGACGGTCATGACCGCCACCCTGCTCAAAGAGGCGCGACCGCCCGCCGCCGGCACCGGACGCCCACGGCGTCCCCGCCGGCGCGGGCGGGCCGCCGCCGTCCTCTTCGCCCTGCCCGCACTGCTCCTGCTGGGCGCGCTGGTCGTCTACCCGGTGCTGTTCTCGGTCGGGCGCAGCCTCTTCGACGCCTCCGGGACCCGGTTCGTCGGCGGCGAGAACTACGCCGAGATGTTCCGCGACCCGGCCACGCTCAAGGCCATCCGCAACACCGCGATCTGGGTCGTCGTGGCCCCCGCCCTGCTGACCGGACTCGGACTGATCCTCGCCGTCCTGGTCGAGAAGATCCGCTGGGCCACCGCCTTCAAGCTGCTGCTGTTCATGCCGATGGCGGTGTCCTTCCTGGCCGCGGGCATCATCTTCCGGCTCGCCTACGACGAGGACCCGGACAAGGGCGTGCTCAACGCGGCCGTCGTCGGTGTCCACGACGCCTTCGCGGGCACCTCCGGCTACCCGACGGCACGGCCCCGTGACGGCCAGGGACTGACCGAGGAGGCCGACGGCTCCTACCGCGCGGACGCGGCACCCGGGCGGACGGTGTCCCTCGGGCTGGTCGGCGTACGCCCGGACGACCTGCCGTCCGGCGCCGAGCCGGCCTACGGGGCGGCGCGGGCCGGCGCCGCAGCCGATGAACTGCGCGGTGTCGTCTACCTGGACTTCACACCCGGCGGCGGAGGGGAGCAGGGGACGGTCGACCGGGAGGAGAGCGGGCTCCCCGGGATGACGGTGGAGGCGGTGCGCGACGGCAGGACGGTCGCCACGACGACCACCGCCGC
The DNA here is from genome assembly GCF_036689765.1 of Streptomyces poriticola. Taxonomy (NCBI): domain Bacteria; kingdom Bacillati; phylum Actinomycetota; class Actinomycetes; order Kitasatosporales; family Streptomycetaceae; genus Streptomyces; species Streptomyces poriticola. The sequence goes on along the minus strand of NZ_JBAGKH010000001.1, from coordinate 3,478 downwards.
CGACGGCTCCTTCCGCTTCGGGGGACTGGACGGCGCCGGGTACACCGTGAAACTCCCCGCGGGGAACTTCGCCCCGCCGTACGACGGCGTCTCCTGGCTCGGCCCGGCCCTGGTCACCCCGGCGATCATCGGGGCCTACCTGTGGATCTGGACCGGGTTCGCGATGGTGCTGATCGGCGCCGGCCTGGCCTCGCTGCCGCGGGACGCGCTGGAGGCGGCGCGGATGGACGGCGCCAACGAGTGGCAGATCTTCCGGAAGATCACCGTGCCGCTGCTGGCGCCGGTGCTCACCGTCGTCTTCGTCACCCTGGTGATCAACGTGATGAAGGTCTTCGACCTCGTCTACATCATCGCGCCCGGCCCGGTGCAGCAGGACGCGACCGTGCTCGCGACACAGATGTGGCTGGTGTCGTTCGGCGGCGGCAACAACCAGGGACTCGGCAGCGCGCTCGGCGTACTGCTCCTGCTGCTGGTGGTCCCGGCCATGGTCTTCAACGTCCGCCGCTTCCGAAGGAGCCAGCGATGAACGCCCTCAGGAGATGGGTGGGCAACGGAGTCGTCCAGGCTTTCCTGGTGCTGGTCGGCCTGGTCTGGATGACCCCGCTGGCCGGGCTGTTCCTGTCCTCCCTCCGGTCCGCCGAGGACACCGCGAAGGGCGGCTGGTGGACGGCGCTGGCCGCCCCCGGCCAGCTGTCCTTCGACAACTACTCGGCGCTGCTGCAGAACGCCGGCATCACCCAGGCCTTCTGGAACACCGTGCTGATCTCGGTGCCGACCACGGTGCTCGTGGTGGTCGTCGCCGCGCTCGCCGGGTACGCCTTCGCCTGGCTGGACTTCCCCGGCCGGGACGCGGTCTTCCTGGTCGTCGTCGCGCTGCTGGTGGTACCCGTGCAGATCGGCCTGCTGCCGGTGGCCAAACTCTTCGGCCAGCTCGGCCTGTTCGGCACCATCCCGGGCGTGGTGCTCTTCCACGTCGCCTACGGGCTGCCGTTCGCCGTGTTCCTGCTGCGCAACTACTTCGCCGAGATACCGAAGGAGATGCTGGAGGCGGCCCGGATGGACGGGGGAAGCGAGTGGCGGATCTTCACCCGGCTGGTGCTGCCCGTGGGCCGTCCTGCCATCGCCAGCCTCGCCATCTTCCAGTTCCTGTGGGTGTGGAACGACATGCTGGTCGCGCTGCTGTTCGCGGACAGCTCCGCCCAGCCGCTCACCGTGGAACTCCAGTCCCAGATCCGGCAGTTCGGCAGCAACATCGACGTACTCGCCCCGGGCGCGTTCCTGTCCCTCATCGTCCCGGTGGCCGTGTTCTTCGCCTTCCAGCGGCACTTCGTGCAGGGGGTGATGGCGGGGTCGGTGAAGTAGGCCCCCGCCCGCCCGGAGACCTCGTGTGCTCCCGGCGGGCGTTGACGACCCGGGCCTCCGCCCTCGGGGACCCGGCAGCCCGCGCCGCCGTCAGCAACGACGTGCGCGAGAAGCTCCTACGGCGACGCCGGCGGGTACAGCCCCCGGGGGAGTCGGGACGCCGCTGCCGCGTCCAGGAGCCACAGGGTGCGGGCGCGGCCCCGGGCGCCCGCTGCCGGGGCCTGGATCTCCCCCGCGCCGGAGAGGGCGATCGCCGCGGCCCGCGCCTTGTCCTCGCCGGCCGCCAGCAGCCACACCTCGCGGGCCGCGCGGATCGCCGGGAGAGTGAGCGTCACCCGGGTCGGTGGCGGCTTGGGGGAGCCGTGCACGCCGACCACCATGCGCTCGGTCTCGCGTACCCCGGGCAGTTCGGGGAAGAGCGAGGCGACATGCGTGTCCGGGCCGACGCCGAGGAGCAGGACGTCGAAGGTCGGCACGGCCGCGTGGTTCTCCGGGCCTGCGGCCCGGGCCAGCGCCTCCGCGTAGGAGGCCGCCGCCGCGTCCGCGTCCGCGCCGTACGGGCCGTCCGACGCCGGCATCGCATGCACCCGCTCCGGGTCCAGCGGCACCGAGTCGAGCAGCGCCTGCCGGGCCTGGGTGACATTGCGGTCCGGATCGCCCTCCGGGAGGAACCGCTCGTCGCCCCACCACAGGTCCAGGCGGCCCCAGTCGACCGCGTCCCGGGCCGGTGACGAGGCCAGCGCCGCCAGCAGGCCGTTGCCGTTGCGTCCGCCGGTCAGCACCACGGACGCGTGGCCGCGGGAGGCCTGGGCGTCCACCACCTTGGTGATCAGCCGGGCCGCGGCGGCCTCGGCCATCAGCTCCTTGTCCCGGTGCACCACCAGCTGGGGAGTGTGTGCGCTCACTTCGCCGCCGCCTTCCTCACCGGCGCCGTCTCCTGCGCCGCGTACTTCGCGGGAGCTTTCGCAGCCGTCTCGACGGGAGCGGGGACCGCGAGGGGTTCCCGGTCGGCGTCTCCACCGGCTCCTTTGGCCGGGCCGTTCAGCCGGTCCACGCCGTAGCGCAGCGCCGACGCGTAGGTGTCGTCCGGGTCCAGCCGGCGCAGCTCCTCCGCGATCAGCTCGGCGGTGTCCCGCCGCTTGAGCGCCACCGCGCGGTTCGGCTGGCCCTGGATGGAGAGGTTGGCCAGGGTGCCGTCGCCGCGGTCGAGGGCGATCGGTCCGCAGTCCGTGTCCAGGCGTACCGCCGTAAGTCCGGGACCGGTGGACACCGACCGCTCGACGGGCACCTGGAGCCGGTCGGCGAGCCACATCGCCAGCAGCTCGCAGCTGGGGTTGAACTCCTCGCCCTCCACCTCGACGCCCTGCACCTCGCAGGTGACCTGGTCGAGTGCCGCCGCCAGCATCGAACGCCACGGTGTGATCCGGGTCCAGGACAGGTCGGTGTCGCCGGGCGTGTAGTTGCCGGCCCGGGCGATCAGCTCCTCCACCGGCTGCTCGCAGGCGTAGGTGTCGGTGACCCGGCGCTGCGCCAGCGCGCCCAGCGGGTCGCTGGCCGGGTCCAGCGGTGCGTTCACCGGCCACCACACCACCACCGGCGCGTCCGGCAGCAGCAGCGGCAGCACCACCGACTGGGCGTGCTCGACGACCTCGCCGTGCAACCGCAGCACCACCGTCTCGCCGGTCCCGGCGTCCGCGCCGAGGCGCACCTCGGCGTCCAGCCGTGACCGGGTGCGGTCCCGGGGGGAGCGGGAGACCCGCTTGATGACGACGAGGGTGCGCGAGGGGTGCTCGTGCGAGGCGTCGCCGGCCGCCTTCAGCGCGTCGTAGGCGTTCTCCTCGTCCGTGACGATGACCAGGGTGAGGACCATGCCGATGGCCGGGGTGCCGATGGCCCGGCGGCCCTGTACCAGCGCCTTGTTGATCTTGCTGGCCGTGGTGTCCGTGAGGTCGGTCTTCATGGCCGGCGCCAGCTCCGTCCGTCTCGCTCGAGCATGTCGTCCGCCTCGACCGGACCCCAGGTCCCGGCCGGGTAGCGGGCCGGAGCGCCGTGCCCGTCCCAGTACTCCTCGATCGGGTCGAGGATCTCCCAGGACAGCTCGACCTCCTCGGTGCGC